>JAJZWA010000022.1 GCA_021846965.1 Pseudomonadota bacterium
CACGGCCTCCGCCGCCTTGCGGAAGTTGCCCAGCTCGGCCACCGCGCGGAAGGCGATCAGATCGTGGAGTTCGAAGTTGACGGCCATGGGCAGCGAGGCGGGCGGGCTGTTGCAGTCGCGGAGGGGATCCGCGACGGATTCTGCGCCGTCCTCCAGGAAAAAGAAAAGCCGACCCGCGGGTCGGCTCGCAGCGGCGAATCGGTCCCCGGGATTACTGGGTGACCTTCGCTCCGGCCAGCAGTTCCTGCTGGTACTTCTGCACTTCCTCGCGCTGCAGTTCCTGCACGATCTGCGGACGCAGCTGTTCCATCGCGGGCGGCTTGGCCGGGCGCGTGGCGTCGAGCTTGATCACGTGCCAGCCGAACTGGGTCTGCACCGGGGTGGTGGTGTACTGGCCGGGCTTGAGCTTGGTCATCGCGTCGGCGAAGGCCGGCACGAAGTTGCCGGGGGTGGACCAGCCGAGCTTGCCGCCGTTGGCGGCCGAGCCGGTGTCCTTGGAATACTTCTTGGCCAGCGCCGAGAACTTCGCGCCCTTCTTGAGCTGGGCGATCACGTCCTCGGCTTCCTTCTGGGTCGGCACCAGGATGTGCTGCGCCTCGTACTCGGTGCTGCCGAAGGACTTGGCGAACTGGTCGTACTTGGCCTTCACCTGGGCGTCGGTGATCGGGTGCTTGCTCAGGTAGTCGCCCAGCACGGCGCGGATCAGCACGTTCTGGCGGTTGATCTCCAGCTCGTCCTGGATCTCGGGCTTCTTGAGCAGGCCCAGCTTCTCGGCCTGCTGCACCATCACCTCGCGCAGGATCATTTCCTTCTTGATCTGCTCCTTGAGCTGGGGCGTGACCTGCTGGCCTTGCTGCTTGGCCATGTTGGCGGCGACGGCGTCGACCAGGGATTCGGAAATCGGCTTGCCATTGACGGTGGCGGCGTTCTGCGCCATCGCCAGCGGGCTGAACAGGGCCAGCGCGACAGCGGCGGGAAGGAGTTTGGTACGGAGCAGGGTCATGGGGCAATCAGCCTGGAGGAACGTGGCAAAAACCGCGGATTAACGTAGGATCAACGGACTTCTCGACCAGCAGGGCAAGAGCGGCGCCGGGGCGCCGGCGCTTCGACCGCGTCGCCCGCGCCGGCAGCCTGCCTGTGCGCATGCGAGCATCGAAGTCGCCTCTCTCGCGCTCTCAGAGAGGGCGCAGGTCCAGCGTCACCGAATGGACTTCCTGCCGTAGCAGAGGATCCAGGGCATCATACACGAGGCGATGCCTCGCAAGAGGCCCCAGGCCGGCGAAGCGCGCGCTGCGCAGGCACACCCTGAAATGGCTGCCCTGGGAGTCGAAGCCGGCGTGCCCGAGGTGCTGCGCGGACAGGTCCTCGACCAGCGCCTGGTCGCCCGGAAAGGCTTCGCGCAGGGCCTGCTCGATGCGTTGCTGGCGCGTCATCGGGACCTCAGGGCGCCTTCGAGGGAAGGTAGCGGGCGATCAGCAGGGATTGCAGCACCGCGAACACCAGGGTCAGTCCGAGGCTGCCGAACAGCTTGAAGTTCACCCAGGCGGCCGTCGAGAAGGTGTAGGCCACCCACAGGTTGACCACGCCCATCAGCGCGAAATAGCCGGTCCAGGACCAGTTCAGCCTGGTCCAGGCCGCCTCGGGCAACTCCAGCTGGCTGCCCAGCAGGGAGCGGATCAGGTTGCGGCGCATGAGCAACTGGCCGCCGGCCAGGCTCAGTGCGAAGACCCAGTACAACACCGTGGGCTTCCATTTGATGAAGGTCTCGTCGTGCAGCAGCAGCGTGGCCCCGCCGAACAGCACGACGATCACCAGGCTGACCCACAGCATGGGTTCCACGCGGCGCCGGCGCAGCCACACCCAGCCGATCTGCAGCACGGTGGCCGCGATGGCCACCGCGGTGGCCACGTAGATGCCGCCGAACTTGAAGGCGACGAAAAACAGGATGATCGGGAAGAAATCGAACAGCAGTTTCATCGAAGGGTCTGGGTGGGGCGACGGAGGCGGCCAGCGCGGGGCGCGACGGGGGCTCAGCGGGAGGAATCCCTCGAAGGCTCGGAGGCCGGCGGCTTGCCGGGCTCGGCTTCGAAGTCCAGGGAGGCCGAATTGATGCAGTAGCGCAGCCCGGTGGGGCCAGGGCCGTCGGGAAACACATGCCCGAGGTGGGCTTCACAGTTGGCGCAGCGCACTTCCGTGCGCACCATGCCGTGGCTGCGGTCCATGTGCTCGGCCACGCGCGCGCCCGGCGCCGGCGCGGTGAAGCTGGGCCAGCCGCAGCCAGAGTCGTACTTGGCGTCGGATTCGAACAATGCTGCACCGCAGCATACGCAGCGGTAGGCGCCGGTCTCGTGGTGGTCCCAGTACTTCCCGCTGAAGGGGCGCTCGGTCGCGCTGCGACGCGTGACCTGGTACTGCTCCGGGCTCAGGCGCTCGCGCCAGGCACGGTCTTGCTCGGGGTCCGTCGGGGGGGCAGGGTGGGTCGACATGTTCACTCCTCGGGGGGATTGCGCGTGCCGGGCTGGGGCGCGCGACGCTCCGCCTCACATTGTCCTACGTTCGCGGCCGGGGCACCGAATCTGGCTCAGGACGAGCACGAAAGCACGGGCGGCCCCGCGTCGGCCGGCGGCGCGGCGGCCAGATCCTCGCAGCCCGGCTGTTCCTCGTAGGGCCGGCGCAGCACCTGCTGCAGGCGCCGCGCGGCGCCGAACTCGCCCGCCTGGGCCTGGGCGATCGCCGCCTGGCCCAGGTGATGGCGCAGCACATAGCAGGGGTTGACCTGTCGCATGCGCGCGGCCCGCTCGGCGCGCTGCGCG
The DNA here is from genome assembly GCA_021846965.1 of Pseudomonadota bacterium. Taxonomy (GTDB): domain Bacteria; phylum Pseudomonadota; class Gammaproteobacteria; order Burkholderiales; family Burkholderiaceae_C; genus Thiomonas_A. The sequence continues at coordinate 2,814 of JAJZWA010000022.1, forward strand.
GCATCGAGCCCGTCGAGCCGGCGCTGCAGGCGCTCCAGCCAGTCCTGCAGGCGCTGCGGCCAGGCCGCGAACTGGGCCTGCAGCGCGCCGGGCACGCCAGCCTGCGGCTGCGCGACGCAATGCGCCAGTTGCCGATGCGCGATGCTCCAGTCGGCGCGGCAGGCGGCCAGCAGGTCCAGCCAGTCCTGCACCAGGTCGGGGTCGTCGTCGCGTGCCGGGCCGAGCCCCAGCTTGTCCTGCATGCCGTCGCGCATCGCAGGCATGAAGTGGTCGGCGAATTCCTCGACCGCGTCGCGCGCGGAAGCTTCGTCACCGATCAGCGGCAGCAGTGCCTGGGCCAGCGCGAGCAGGTTCCAGCGCGCCACCGCCGGCTGGCGCGCCCAGGCGTAGCGTCCGTAGGCATCGGTGGTGTTGGGTGTGTAGCCGGGATCGAAGGCGTCGACGAAGCCGAAGGGGCCGTAGTCGATGGTCCAGCCCAGCATCGACATGTTGTCGGTGTTCATGACCCCATGCACGAAGCCCACGCATTGCCAGCGCGCCACCAGCGTCGCGGTGGCCTCGCTCACCGCGCGCAGCAGGGCCAGCGCCGGGTTGGAGGCCTGCGCCGCCTGCGGATACAGGCGCTCCACGGTGTAGTCGACCAGCCTGCGCAGCGCGTCGTGGCGGCCCGAATGACTGAAATGCTCGAAATGCCCGAAACGCAGGAAACTGGGACTCAGGCGCGCCACCACCGCGGCGCTCTCGATGCCTTCGCGTCGCACCGGCAGGTCCGAATCCACGAGGCACAGGGCGCGCGTGGTGGGCACGCCCAGATGCCACATGGCCTCGCTGCACAGGAATTCGCGCAGCGAGGAGCGCAGCACGGCGCGGCCGTCGGCATGGCGCGACCAGGGCGTGCGCCCGGCGCCCTTGATCTGCACCTCCCACCAGCCGTGGCCCTGGGCCTGCTCGGCATCCGGCGCGGGCGCCTCCCCGAGCAGGTGCGCGCGACCGTCGCCGAGCTGCCCGGCCCAGTTGCCGAACTGATGACCGGCGTAGACCGTGCTGATCGCCTCGCAGCCTTCGCGCTCGGCCGGCTCGGCTGCAGCGGCATTCCCGCTGAACAGATGGGCCCACTGCGCGCAGGACGGGACATCCAGGGGCTCTTCGGGGCGCGGCGCGCGCAGCCCGAGCAGGCGCGCCGCGTCCTCGCTGACCAGGCGCAGCCGAGGTTGGGGCAGGCCCTGGGGGGCATGGCTGCTGTAGAACTCGGGCCCGAGTCGGGTGAAGGTCTGGCGCAGCGCGAGCAGGCGCGCCTGCGGCCGGGCCTGCGTGTCATGGGGCAGGGCATCGGCCGCAGCGGGACCGGGGTCGGCGGTCGAGTCGGTCGGGGCGAGGAAGTCGAGGGCCATCGCGCGATTGTCCTGTAGTTCGTTAAGGCCTTTCGTTCACAAGGTCTTCGAGTGCGGGCTGGTGCAAGTCCGGGTGCCTGCCGAGGCCATGCGCCAGGGTTTCCCCGGGGCGGCGGAGCTTGTAAGGCCTCGCCGCAGTGCCGCAAAATGCGGCGTTCATTCGCGCCCACAACATGCCGACAAATCTGATTCTGCGGGCCCGCGGCCTCACCAAACAATTCGCCGGCTTTGCTGCAGTGCAAGACATGGACCTGGACATCGCCGAGTCCTCGATCCACGCGCTGGTGGGGCCCAACGGGGCCGGAAAGACCACCTGCTTCAACCTTCTGACCAAGTTCCTGGACCTCAGCTCCGGAAGCATCGAGTTCGATGGCCGCGACATCACGCGCATGCAACCCGCCCAGGTGGCGCGCCTCGGGCTGGTGCGCTCGTTCCAGATCAGCGCGACCTTCGGGCACATGAGCCTGCTGGACAACGTGCGCGTGGGCATGCAGCGCGCGGCCGGCATGGCCTGGCAGTTCTGGGCCTCCCCGGCGCGACTGGACCGGCTGAACGAACGCGCGCTGCATTACCTGGAGCAGGTCGGGCTGGGCGATCGGCCGGATCAGCTGGCGGTGAACCTTCCCTACGGCCACAAGCGGGCGCTGGAACTGGCCACCACGCTGGCGCTCGAGCCCCGGCTCATGCTGCTCGACGAGCCCACGCAAGGCCTGGGGCACGAGGACGTGGAGCGCGTGACGGAGCTGATCGCGCGCGTGGCCAAGGGGCGCACGGTACTGATGGTCGAGCACAACATGTCGGTGATCTCGCGCATCTGCGACCGAGTCACGGTGATGCAGCGCGGGCGCAAGCTGGCCGAGGGCAGCTACGCGGAGGTCTCCGCCAATCCCGAGGTGATCAGCGCCTACATGGGCGAAGCGGTGGAGGAACTGTCGGCATGAATTCCACCCACAGCCCGACCCGCGAGCCCGCGCAGGGCGCCGCGGCCGGCGACGGCGCGAAGCTCGCCCTGGACATCCGCGGCCTGCACGCCTGGTACGGCGAATCCCACGTGCTGCATGGCGTGGACCTGCAGGTGCCCGTGGGGCGCACGGTGTGCCTGCTCGGGCGCAACGGGGCCGGGCGCACCAGCACGCTGCGCGCCATCATGGGCCTGACCAGCGCGCGCAGCGGCAGCATCCGCGTGTTCGGACAGGATCTCGACAAGGTGGCGCCGCACCGCGTGGCCGGGCTCGGCGTGGGCTACTGCCCGGAGGAGCGGGGCATTTTCGCGAGCCTGTCCACGCGCGAGAACCTGCTGCTGCCCCCTCTGCTGCGCACGGGTTTCGAGGGCCTGAGCCTGGAGGAGATCGACGCGCTGTTTCCCAATCTCAAGGAGCGCGCGCGCAGCCCCGGCTCGCGCCTGTCCGGCGGCGAGCAGCAGATGCTGGCGCTGGCGCGCATCCTGCGCACCGGCGCGCGCCTGCTGCTGCTGGACGAGATCTCCGAGGGTCTGGCCCCGGTGATCGTGCAGGCGCTGGGGCGCGCCATCACCTCCCTGCGGGACCGGGGTTTCTCGATCCTGCTGGTGGAGCAGAATTTTCATTTCTCGGCAAGGCTGGCCGACAGCTTCTACGTCATGGAACGTGGACGCATCGTCGAGCAGTTCTCGCGCGAGGAATTGCCGGGAAAACGCGAGCGGCTGGAAGAGCTGCTCGGGGTGTAGTGGTGGTTCATCGACGTACAACAAACAAGGAGACTGACATGAAACTGAGCCGTTTGTCCCTCGCCGTGGCCGGCGTCCTGGCGCTCAGCGCCGCTTCGGCGCAAGCCGCAGCTCCGGTGAAGATGGCCTTCATCACCGACATGTCCGGCGTGTACTCCGCGCTGGACGGAGCCGGTGGCGTGGCCGCGATCAAGATGGCGATCCACGATTTCGGCGGATCGGTGCTGGGCCGCAAGGTCGAGCTGATGACCTTCGACCACCAGAACAAGGCCGACCTGGCCGCCGGCAAGGCCAAGGAATTCTTCAGCCAGGACGGCGCCGACATGCTGATCGCCGGCACCAACAGCGCCACCGCGCTGGCCATGGAGCGGGTGGCGGCGACCTACAAGAAGCCCTTCATCGACATCGGCGGCGGCGCCTCGACCATCGTGGGCAAGGAGTGCACGCCCTACACCGACATGTACGCCTACAACACGACCGCGCTGGCCCGGGGAACCGGCAAGGCCATCGTGAAGCAGGGGGGCAAGACCTGGTACTTCCTGACCGCCGACTACGCCTTCGGCAAGTCGCTGCAGAGCGATGCGGCCAAGGTGGTCGAGGCCAACGGAGGCAAGGTGCTGGGTCAGGTGTACGCGCCGCTGGCCTCGTCCGACTTCTCCTCCTACCTGCTGCAGGCCCAGGCCTCCAAGGCCCAGGTACTCGGCCTGGCCAACGCCGGCGGGGACTCGGTGAACTCCATCAAGCAGGCGACCCAGTTCGGCATCACCAAGACCATGAAGCTGGCGGGCCTGCTGCTGTTCGTCACCGACATCCACAGCATCGGCCTGCCCGCGGCCCAGGGCCTGTACCTGACCACGCCCTGGTACTGGAACCAGAATGCGCAGTCGCGCGCATGGGCCCAGCGCTTCTACAAGGAAATGCACGTGATGCCCACCTTCGTGCAGGCCGCCGACTACTCGGCGACCCTGACCTACCTGAAGGCCGTGAAGGCGGCGGGTACCACCGAGGGTGACAAGGTCATGGCCGAACTGCGCAAGATGAAGGTCAACGACATGTTCATGCAGGGCGGTCATATGGCCCCCAACGGGCTGATGATCCACGACATGTACCTGGCCCAGGTCAAGACCCCCGCGCAGTCCAAGGGCGAGTGGGACCTGTACAACATCGTGCAGAAGATCCCCGGCGCCGATGCCTTCGGCCCGATCGCCGACTACGGCTGCCCGCTGGTGAAGTAAACGGCCTTGCGGCGCGAGCGCGGGCAGGGCCCGCGTTCGCGCCGTGCCATCTCCGCGCGCTGCGCGCCGCTTCCTGCCCGATCGAGGCCTCGATTGACTGAGCTGTTCGGATTTCCCCTCCCGCTGCTGCTGGGCCAGCTGATGCTGGGCCTGGTCAACGGCGCCTTCTACGCGATGCTGTCGCTGGGCCTGGCCGTCATTTTCGGGCTCATGGACGTGGTGAATTTCGCGCATGGCGCCTTTTTCATGATGGGCGCGATGCTGGCCTGGATCGGCGGCCAGTACTTCCATCTGGGCTACTGGTGGATGCTGCTGCTGGCGCCCCTGCTTCTGGGGGCCTTCGGCATGCTGGTCGAGCGTCTGATGCTGCGCCGGCTCCGGGGCATGGACCCGATCTACGGCCTGCTGCTGACCTTCGGCCTGACCCTGCTGCTCGAAGGGGGCTTTCGCTCGGCCTTCGGCGTGGCCGGCCAGCCCTTCAACCCGCCGTCCCAGCTCGGCGGGGTGCTGAACCTGGGATTCATGTTCTTGCCCGTCTACCACGCCTTCGCCGTGCTGGCCAGCGTGGTCATGTGCGTGCTCACCTGGGCACTGATCGAGCGTACCCGCCTGGGCTCGTACCTGCGCGCCGGCACCGAGAATCCGGCGCTGGTGCAGTGTTTCGGCATCAACGTGCCGCTGCTGGTCATGCTGACCTTCGGCTTCGGCGCCGCGCTGGCCGGGCTGGCCGGCGTGCTGGCCGCCCCGGTGATCCAGGTCTCGCCCCTGATGGGCTCGAACCTGATCATCACCGTGTTCGCGATCGTGGTCATCGGGGGCATGGGCTCGGTCATGGGCTCGATCGTTTCCGGGCTGCTGCTCGGCCTGGTCGAGGGCCTGACCAAGGTGCTGTACGCGCCGATGGCCAACACGGTGGTGTTCGTGCTCATGGCCGTGGTGCTGACCCTGCGCCCGGCCGGACTGTTCGGGAGGCAGAAATGAAGCCGGGTCTGCGGGGAGCCTGGCTGTGGCTGCTGCTGGCGCTGGCCGCGCTGGCGCCGTGGCTGGGGCTGTATCCGGTGCTGGGCATGCGCATCCTGTGTTTCGCGCTGCTGGCCTGCGCCTTCAACCTGCTGGCGGGCTATGGCGGGCTGATCTCCTTCGGCCATGCGGCCATGTTCGGCGGCGCCGGCTACATCGCCGGCCAGGCGCTGGCCCAGTGGCATCTGCCGACCCCGGTGGGGCTGTTGCTCGGCATGGTGTTCGCGCTGGGCGTGGGATGGATCATGGGATTGCTGGCCGTGCGGCGCCACGGCATCTATTTCTCCATGATCACCTTGGCGCTGGCGCAGATCGTCTACTTCTATTTCCTGCAGGCGCCCTTCACCGGGGGCGAGGACGGCCTGCAGGGCATCCCGCGCGGCACGCTGCTGGGCCTGCCCCTGCAGTCCGACCGGGTGATGTACGAGTTCGTGCTGGCGGTGTTCGCGCTGAGCTGGTGGTTCCTGCGCCGGGTCAACCGTTCGCCTTTCGGGCAGATCCTGCGCGCGTCGCGCGAGAACGAGCCGCGTCTCGTTTCCCTGGGCTACAACGCCGCGCGCTACAAGCTGGGCGTGTTCCTGCTGTCGGCCGCCTTCGCCGGGCTGGCCGGGGCGCTCAAGGCCGTGGTCATGGGCTTCGAGACCCTGGACGACGTGCACTGGGCGACTTCGGGGCTGGTCATCCTGATGACCCTGGTGGGCGGACTGGGGACCGATCTCGGACCCGTGCTGGGCGCGCTGATCATCACCGTGCTGGAGGACAAGATGGGCCTGGTGGCCCGCTTCCTGGTGCACGTCACCGGCTTGTCCTGGTTCTCCCACCTGGCCGACTCGGTGGGCATGGTGATCGGCGGAATCTTCGTGGTGTGCGTGCTGGCCTTCCGCCGCGGCATCATCGGCGAGCTGGGCGCGCGCCTGAGCACCCGCGCGCGCCCCGGACGCTGAGGGGCGGGGCGCCGCGGCGCGGGGCCCCTCAGCCCTCGGGCGCGCCGGAGGCGGCCGGCTCCAGCGCGGGGCGCGACACCAGCACCTTGTCGATGCGCTTGCCGTCCATGTCGACCACCTCGAAGCGCCAGCCTTCCCACTCGATCACGTCGCCGGTGTGCGGCAGGCGCGCCAGCAGCAGCATCAGCATGCCGGCCAGGGTGTTGTAGCGCGCCTTCTCCTCCTCGGGAACCGAGCGCAGCGCCAGCTTGTCCTTCAGGTCGCCCACGGGGATCAGGCCGTCGAGCAGCCAGGAGCCGTCCTCGCGCTGGATGGCCCAGGGTTCCTCGGAGGGATGGCTCTTGAACTCGCCGGCGATGGCCTCCAGGATGTCCTGCACGGTGACGATGCCCAGGGTCTGGCCGTATTCGCCCAGCACCACCGCCGTGTGATCGGGACTTTGCTTGAAGGTCTGCAGCAGCTCCAGCCCGGTCAGGCTCTCGGGCACGTAGATCGCCGGGCTGGAGGCCTTGACCAGGTCGTCGATGCCCTCGCGGCGTATGAACCGGCCCAGCAGTTCCTTGGCCGAGACCAGGCCCAGCACGTCGTCGAGGTCGCCGCGCACCAGCGGGAAGCGCGAGTGCGAGCTCTGGGCGATCTTGCTCAGGTTGTCGCCCAGCGGATCCTCGACGTCGAGGAATTCGATTTCGTTGCGCGGGGTCATCAGCGAGGCGATCTGGCGGTCGTCCAGCCGGAACACATTGCGCACCATCTCGTGTTCCTGCACCTCGATCACCCCGGCGTCGGAGCCTTCCTCCAGCACGACGTTGATCTCCTCCTCCGTGACGTGCTTGGGCTGGTCGGTGCGCACGCGCAGCAGGCGCAGCAGCAGGTCGGTGGACACCGACAGCAGCTTGACGAACACCGCCACCGTGCGCGCCAGCAGCAGCATGGGCTGCGCCGTGATCAGCGCGATGCGCTCGGGTGCCAGCTGGCCCAGGCGCTTGGGCACCAGCTCGCCGACCACGATGGACAGATAGGTGATGACCACCACCACCAGCGCCGTGGCCGCCACCGACGAGGCGCTGGCGGACATGCCCAGGCGCTGCAGCCACTGGCCGATGCCGGAGGAAAACGCCGCCTCGCCGATGATGCCGTTGAGCACGCCGATCGAGGTGATGCCGATCTGCACCGTCGACAACAGGCGCGTGGGCTGCTCGGTGAGCTGAAGCGCGGCGCGCGCGGGCACGCTTCCGGATTCAGCCAGCGCGGTCAGGCGTGCGCGGCGCGCCGTGACCAGCGCGATCTCGGCCATCGCGAACAGGCCGTTGAGCAGGATCAGGAACAGCAGAACCAGGGCTTGACTCATACCGTGCGATCCTCCTGGACGGGCACCGGGGTGCCGGGCGGGCGGGGAGCAGGGGGCCTCGCGGGGAGGTTGCGGCGGGCGCCGGGGAGGGTCGGCGCGATCGGGGTGGCAGGGTCGGGATCCAAGGCGGGGGCAAGGGCGTGTACGTCCGGCCTGCGCTGCTCTTATGCTGGAGCCTGGGGACGCGGCATGGTGCCGCGGGCCCGCATCCAGCTTCGCGCACGAATTCGCGCAGGAGAACCTTCACCCATGTCCAATGTTGAACATGGTTCCCGATTAGAGCAGACTTCCGTGACAGCTCAAGACGAGGTCTCCCGGGGGCCGACGCGGCGCCTGGACCCGGCCACGCTGCTCCAGCATCACCCCTATCGGGCGCCGCAGGGTTTCGCCAGTCCCCAGCTGCCCTCGTACCGCGCCTCCACGGTGCTGTTCGACAACGTGCGCCAGATGCGCGAACGCCGCTGGCGCGACAAGTCGGGCTACACCTACGGCCTGCACGGCACGCCGGCCAGTTTCGCGCTCGAGAGCCGTCTCGCCGACATCGAGGGCGCGCGGCATGCCCTGCTGTGCCCCTCGGGTCTTTCGGCGATTGCGCTGGTCGACCTCGCGCTGCTGCGCAAGGGCGACGAAGTGCTGATTCCCTGCAATGCCTACGCGCCAGGGCGGGAACTGGCGCAGAACATGCTCGAAGCCTGGGGCATCGGCACGCGCATCTACGACCCCCTCGACCCCGGCTCCGCGCGCGAGCGCATCGGCCCGAACACGCGCCTCATGTGGCTGGAGGCCCCCGGGTCGGTGAGCATGGAAATGCCCGACCTGCGCGCCCTGGTGGCCGTCGCGCGCGAGGCCGGGGTGCTGACGGCCATCGACAACACCTGGTCGGCGGGCCTGGCGCTGCAGCCCTTCGAGCTGGGCATCGACCTGTCCATGCAGGCGCTGACCAAATACCAGTCGGGAGGCGCCGACGTGCTGATGGGCGCCGTGCTGGTGCGCGACGACGCGCTGCACGATGCGCTGCTGGACGCGCATATGCGCCTGGGCCTGGGGGTTGGCGGCGACGATGTGGCGCTGATGCTGCGCGGGCTCGCCTCCATGCCGCTGCGCTACGCCGCGCACGATGCCTCGGCTCGGCGCATCGCCGAGTGGCTCCAAGGCCGCGCGGAGGTGCAGCAGGTGCTGCACCCGGCGCTGCCGGGCAGCCCCGGGCATGCGTATTGGCAGCGCGACTTCCGCGGCGCCGCGGGTCTGTTCAGCGTGGTCCTGCGGCCCGAGTTCGAGCCGGCGCGGGTGGATGCCTTCGTGGACGCGCTGCGCCTGTTCGGCATCGGCTATTCCTGGGGCGGGCCGGTCAGCCTTGCGGTACCCTACGAACTGCGTCATGCGCGCGCGGCCCTGTCGCCTCCCGTCGGCTCGAGCGCTGCGCCGGAACAAGACGAGACGCGCTACCTGGTGCGCCTGAACATCGGGCTCGAGCACCCCGAGGACCTGATCGCGGATCTCGAACAGGCGCTGCACGCGGCGCTGGGCCCCCGAACCGGAGTTGCCTGATGGGAATGCGAAGTCTGGCCGTCGTCGTGCTGCTGGTCCTGCTGGCCGCCTTCGCGGTCGCCAACTGGGGCGCGTTCACCGCGCCCACCCATCTCACGCTGGGTCTGGTCAGCGTGCAGGCGCCGCTGGGACTGCTGATGCTGGGCCTGTGCGCGCTGCTGGTGCTGGGCCTGGGCGGGCTGGCGCTGTGGGTCCACACCCGCTCGCTGATGGAACTGCGGCGTCAGGTCAAGGCCCAGCAGTCGCTGCGCGAACTGGCGGACAAGGCCGAGACCTCGCGCCTGACCCAGTTGCAGGCCGCGCTGGATGCCGCCACCAACCGCCTGGCCTCGCAGATCGAGGCCGTGCAGGGCCAGTTGATGGATCGCATCGATCACCTGGAGCGCGAGCAGGCGCGCAATGTGGCCGAGAACGCCAACAGCCTGGCCGCCGCGCTGGCGGAGTTCGACCAGCGGGTCAGCGGCGGCCCGGGATCGCGGGCCTGAAGCGGCCCCGGGCGCGAGGCCCCGCGCCGGCTCAGGCGTCCTCGAACAGGCGCAGCACCCCGTCGAGTCCGCAGTGGTTCAGCGCCGCGTCGGCGGCCTGCTGCACCGCCGGCTTGCCGCGATAGGCCACGCCCAGCCCGGCCGCGCCCAGCATGGGCAGATCGTTGGCCCCATCGCCCACGGCGATGGCCTGGCCGGGCTCGCAGCCCAGCTCGGCACAGGCGTCCAGCAGCGCCTGACGCTTGGCCGCCCCGTCGACGATGGGCCCGCGCGTGCGGCCGGTCAGATGTCCGTCGGCGATGTCCAGCTGGTTGGCGCGGATGCTGTCCAGCCCGAGGCGACGCTGCAGGCGTTCGGCGAACCAGGTGAATCCGCCGGTGGCCAGCAGCACGTGCAGGCCGGCCGCGTGCGCGGCGCCGATCAGCTGTTCGGCGCCGGGGTTGATCTGCATGCGCTGCCACACCTGTTCCAGCACGCTCTCGGGCGTGCCCGCCAGCAGCGCCAGGCGCCGGCGCAGGCTTTCCGCATAGTCGGCGATCTCGCCGCGCATGGCCGCCTCGGTGATCTCGGCGATGCGCGCCTTCATGCCGGTGGCGCTGCCCAGCTCGTCGATGGTCTCCATGTTCACCAGCGTGGAGTCCATGTCCAGCACCAGTAGCCGAAAGTCGCGCAGGCGCCGCCCGTCGGGCACCAGCGCCCAGTCGAAGCCATGCTGCTCGGCCAGGGGCGACAGCAGCGCACGCACCGCCGAGGGCTCCACCCCGACGTCACGCAGGCGCACGGCGCCGGCCTGCGCGGCCGCTGCTTCGCCGGCCTGCGGAGCGCGCGCTCCCAGCTGCGCGGCGATGTGTTCGAGCAGCGCTGGATCGAGCCGTGAGGGGGCGGGGACCTGCAGGACGAGATGGGGCATCGGGGATTGCAGCGCAGAGGGATTCGCGGACATGGAAGGGTGAGGAAGTACGAATGGGTCTGGGGGAAACCGTCGAGGGCAGCTGAGGGCGGCAGCAGGCGGGCGTCAATGGGCGGAGGCCGCGGGCGACGCCGCAGGGGTCGAGCGTGGTTCGCCCAGCAGGCGCAGGGTGTCGCGCACCAGGCGGGCGCGCGCTGCCGCATCGGCGGTCTCGCGCTCGATGCGCAGGCGGTCGTTGCCGGCCAGGCGCACGTGGCGGTGGTTCTGCACCAGCCAGATGATGCGCGCGGCGTCCACTGGCGGATCGGGACGGAACTGCAGCAATGTGTGCTGCTCGGCCGCGTCCACCCGCAACACCCCCCAGGCCTGCGCCAGCAGGCGCAGCCGGTGGGTCTCGATCAGGTTCAACGCCGCCTTGGGCATGCGCCCGAAGCGGTCGACGATCTCCTCGGCGACTTCCTGCAGCGCCTGCTCGTTCGCGGCGCTGGCCATGCGCTTGTACAGGTTCAGGCGCGCATTCACGTCCGGGCAGTAGTCCTGGGGCAGCAGCGCCGGCTCATGCAGGTTGATCTCGGTGGTCGCCGCCAGCGGCTGCATCAGGTCGGGCTCCTGCCCGGCCTTGAGGGCCTTCACGGCGGCGCCCAGCATGTCCAGGTACATCTGGTAGCCGACTTCCTGCACATTGCCCGACTGCGCCTCGCCCAGCGCCTCGCCGGCGCCGCGGATCTCCAGGTCGTGCATGGCCAGGTAGAAGCCGGCGCCCAGTTCCTCCATCTGGGTGATCGCCTCCAGGCGCTGCTGCGCCGTCTTGCTCAGCGACTGCACCTCGGGCACCAGCAGGTAGGCGTAGGCCTGGTGGTGCGAGCGCCCGACCCGCCCGCGCAACTGGTGCAATTGGGCCAGCCCGAACTTGTCGGCGCGGCTCATCACGATGGTGTTCGCGGTGGGCACGTCGATACCGGTCTCGATGATGGTCGAGCACAGCAGCAGGTTGAAGCGCTGCGCGTGGAAGTCGCGCATCACGCGCTCGAGCTCGCGTTCGTGCATCTGCCCGTGCGCGATCTCGATGCGCGCCTCGGGAATCAGCTCCTGCAGCATCTCCTTGCGCCGCTCGATGGTGTCGACCTCGTTGTGCAGGAAATAGACCTGTCCGCCGCGCTTGATCTCGCGCAGCACGGCCTCGCGGATCACCGCCTTGCTCTCGTTGCGCACGAAGGTCTTGATGGCCAGGCGCTTCTGCGGCGCGGTGGCGATCACCGACAGGTCGCGCAGGCCCTCCATGGCCATGCCCATGGTGCGGGGGATGGGCGTGGCGGTGAGGGTCAGCATGTCCACCTCCGCACGCAGGGCCTTCAGCGCCTCCTTGTGGCGCACCCCGAAGCGGTGCTCCTCGTCGACGATGACCAGGCCCAGGCGCTCGAAGCGCACGTCGGGCGACAGCAGCTTGTGGGTGCCGATGGCGATGTCCACCGTGCCCTCGGCCAGCCCCTGCAGCGCAGTGCGAACCTCCTTCGCGCTGCGGAAACGCGAGAGCTCGGCGATGCGCACCGGCCAGTCGGCGAAACGGTTGCGGAAGGTCTCCACATGCTGCTCGGCCAGCAAGGTGGTGGGCGCCAGCACCGCCACCTGCCGACCCCCCATGACGGCGACGAAGGCCGCGCGCAGCGCCACCTCGGTCTTGCCGAAGCCCACGTCGCCGCAGACCAGGCGATCCATCGGCTTGCCCGACACCATGTCCTGCACCACGGCGTGGATGGCCGCGGCCTGGTCGGCGGTCTCGTCGAATCCGAAGCCCGCCGCGAAGGCCTCGTAGTCCTGCGCCGGAAATCCGAAGGCGTGGCCGGGCCGGCTGGCGCGCCGTGCGTACAGGTTGAGCAGTTCGGCCGCCGTGTCGCGGATCTGCTCGGCGGCCTTGCGCCGCGCCTTGTCCCACTGGCCCGAGCCCAGGGTGTGCAGCGGCGCGTGCTCGGGATCCACGCCGCTGTAGCGGGCGATCAGGTGCAGTTGCGCCACCGGCACGTACAGCGAAGCCTCCTTCGCGTACAGGATGTGCAGCAGCTCGGTGGGCCCGTCGCCCAGGTCCATGGACACCAGGCCCTGGTAGCGCCCGATGCCGTGCTGCTGGTGCACCACCGGGTCGCCCGGCTTGAGCTCGGACAGGTCGCGGATCAGGTTCTCGACGTCGCTGGCGCGCTCCTGCTTGCGCTGACGGCGCTGGGCCGCGCCGAGCGCGAGCAGTTCGGTCTCGGTGAGCACGGCCAGGCTGTGCGAGGGCAGCTGGAAGCCCGCCGCCAGCGGAGCCACTGTCAGCGACAGGCCGGGCTCGCCCCGCGTCGCCTGCGCCCAGTCCTCCACCCCGCGCGGCTCCAGGCGAGCCTCGCGCAGCAGCTCCAGCAGGGATTCGCGCCGCCCGGGCGAATCGGCGCACAGCAGCACGCGCAGCGGCGGCTGCGCGCGCGCGCCCGCCGCCAGCCATTCCTGCAGGCGGCGCAGCGGCTGCTCGGCACGCCGCTCGATGGCCAGTTCCGGCAAGGCAGCGCCCAAGGCCGGCGCGCCGGGCAGCGCCCGCGCTGCCGCGGGTTCCCGCTGCGCTTGCTGCGCCTCCTGCTCCTGTGCCCCCGACGCTTGCGGCTCCGGCTCCGCGCCGCTCCGCAGCGCCAGCTGCACCAGCGGCTGGATGCCGACGAAGAACTCCTCCTCGCGCAGGTAGAGCTCGGCCGGCGCCAGCGCCGGACGCTCGGGGTCCGCGCGCAGCAGGCGCCAGCGCTCCGAGGTGTCGGTCCAGAACCGGCGCATCGCGCCGGCCACGTCGCCCAGCATGACCACGCCGGCCTGGGGCCCGCAGTAGTCGAGCAGCGTGGCGGTGGTCTCGAAGAACAGCGGCAGGTAGTACTCGATGCCGGGCCCGGCGACTCCGCCGGCCATGTCGCGGTACAAGGGGCTGCGACTGGGGTCCCCCTCGATGCGTTCGCGCCATTGGGCCCGGAAACGCTGGCGCGCGGCCTCGTCCAGCGGGAACTCGCGCCCGGGCAGCAGGCGCACGCTCTCCACCGGGTACAGGCTGCGCTGGCTGTCCGGGTCGAAGGTGTGGATGGAATCGATGGTGTCGCCGAACAGGTCCACACGCAGCGGCAGGGCGCTGCCCATCGGGTGCAGGTCCAGCAGGCCGCCGCGCACCGCGTATTCGCCCGGCGCGACCACCTGCGTGACCTGCGCATAGCCGGCCAGCACCAGTTGCGTGCGCAGGCTGGCCTCGTCCAGGCGCTGCCCCTTGTCGAAACGGAAGGTGGTGGCGGCGAGGAAGGCTGCCGGGGCCAGGCGCTGCAGCGCGGTGGCGGCCGGCACCAGCACCATGTCGAGCTCGCGCTGGTGCAGGGCCCACAGCGTGGCCAGGCGCTCGGAGACCAGGTCCTGGTGGGGAGAGAACGCGTCGTAGGGCAGGGTTTCCCAGTCCGGCAGCACGCCGCAACGCAGCGAAGGGGCGAACCAGCGGATCTCGTCCAGCAGGCGCTGGGCGTCGGCGGGCTCCGCGGTGACCACCAGCCAGGGGCCGCCCGGACGGCGCGACAGCCCGAGCTCGGCCAGCAGCAGGGCGTCCGCGCTGCCCGGAGGGCGGGCCAGGGCCATGCGGCGCCCGGCCTGCAGTTGCGGCAGCGCGGGCGCCACCAGCAGGGATTCGGAGGAACTCGGAAGGGACATCCCGAGATTCTCGCAGCACTGGCGGGCAGGCGTGGGTCCGCCCGCGACCCCGCACGGCGGGCGGCGCGGCGCCGCGGATTAGAATTTTTGCCATGTATGCCCTGATTCCCGCCGCCGGCAGCGGCGCCCGCATGGGCGCCGGCGTGCCCAAGCAGTACCTCCCGGTGGCCGGCGAGCCGATGCTCGTGCACGTGTTGCGTGCCCTGCTGGACTGCGAGGCGCTGCGGCGCGTGGTCGTGGTCGTGCAGGCGCATGACGTGCAGGCGCAGGCCCTGCTGGGCAGCAACCCGAGACTCGCGCTGGCGCGCTGCGGGGGCCCCAGCCGCGCCGCCAGCGTGCGGGGCGGGCTGCGCTGGCTGCTCGAGCATGGCGCGAGCGCCGAGGACTGGGTGCTGGTGCACGACGCCGCGCGCTGCTGCGTCACGCCGCAGGCGGTGCAGCGTCTGATCGACGCCTGCGTGGGCGACGCCGTGGGCGGCCTGCTCGCGCTGGCGCTGGCCGACACCCTCAAGCGCCAGGGGGCCGAGCGCGCCGTGCCGCGGGTCGACACCACGGTCGCGCGTGCCGGGCTGTGGCAGGCGCAGACTCCGCAGATGTTCCGCATCGGCATGCTGGCCGACGCGCTCGACGCCTGCGCCGCCGACGAAGTCACCGACGAGTCCTCGGCCATCGAATCCCTGGGCCTGCGGCCCCTGCTGGTGCCGGGGGACGCCTCGAATTTCAAGGTGACCCTCGAGGGAGACCTGGAACTGGCCGATGCGCTGCTGCGCGCCCGCCGGATCGCGCAGGCCGCGGAGCAGGCGGCATGAGCGAAGCCCACTGGGAATACCGGGTCGGCCTGGGCGAGGACGTGCATGCGCTGGTGCCGGGCCGGGCGCTGATGCTCGGCGGCGTGCAGGTGGCGCACCATGCCGGCCTGCTGGGCCATTCCGACGCCGACGCGCTGCTGCATGCGATCACCGACGCGCTGCTGGGCGCCGCCGGCCTCGGAGACATCGGAGCCTGGTTTCCCGATGACGACCCCCGCTGGCGCGGCGTCGATTCGCGCACCCTGCTCGAGCAGGCGGTGCAGGGCGTGCGGCAGCAGGGATGGGAGCCGGTGAACGTCGACTGCACCATCCACGCGCAGGCTCCGCGCCTGGCGGGCTACCGCGAAGCCATGCGCGAGGCCATCGCCGCGGCGCTGGGCATCGAGCCGCCTTGCGTGAACGTGAAGGCCAAGACCGCCGAGCGCCTGGGATTCGTCGGTCGCCAGGAGGGCATCGCGGCCAGCGCGGTGTGCCTGCTGCGTCGCGCTGCCGGCTGAAAATCCTTGTCCATGATGCGCCGCCGCATTACACTGCGTCCAGTTCCTGGGTTCGTGTCGATCACGGACCGAGCAAACGCCGGCTGATCACCAAAGGGCCGGCGCTTCCCGCGCGAGGCCCCGATTCCGGTGCAGGATGAGGGGGTGCGCGGACCGGCAGGCATGCCATCGGTGCCGGCGAATCCGGGGAACGAGTCTCGAAAGCAGGTCACGAGCCTGTTTGGAGAGGCGCCTACGGTTTTTCGTCAGAGAAATTCAACGAGGCTTTTCATGGAAACTGCAACTGCCACCGCGCGCGGCGCGGCCCAGCCGTCCTCCACGGCCGAGAATTCCCCCTCCCACGCATCCAGCCGAGCCGGCGCCGAAATCACGGGCTCCGAGATCCTGGTGCGCTGCCTGCAGCGCGAGGGCGTCAAGCACATCTGGGGCTACCCAGGTGGCGCGGTGCTCTACATCTACGACGCGCTGTACAAGCAGAAGGACATCCAGCACGTGCTCGTGCGCCACGAGCAGGGCGCGGTGCATGCCGCCGACGGCTACGCGCGCGCCACCGGCGACGTGGGCGTGTGCATCGTCACCTCCGGTCCGGGCGCGACCAATGCCGTCACCGGCATCGCCACCGCCTACATGGACTCGATCCCCATGGTGGTGATCACCGGCCAGGTGCCCACCCACGCCATCGGCCTGGACGCCTTCCAGGAATGCGACACCGTGGGCATCACCCGTCCCATCGTCAAGCACAACTTCCTGGTCAAGGACGTGCGCGACCTGGCCCTGACCATCAAGAAGGCCTTCCACATCGCGCGCAGCGGGCGTCCGGGGCCGGTGGTCGTGGACATTCCGAAGGACGTGTCGATCGCCACCACCGGCTTCCACTACCCCGACGAGGTCAGCCTGCGCTCCTACAACCCGGTGCGCAAGGGCCACGGCGGACAGATCCGCAAGGCCGTGCAGCTGCTGCTGCAGGCCAAGCGTCCGTACCTGTACAGCGGCGGCGGCGTGGTGCTGGCCGGCGCGCATGACAAGCTGCGCCGGCTCGCCGAGCTGCTGCAGCTGCCCTGCACCAACACCCTGATGGGCCTCGGGGCCATCGCCGGCAGCGATCCCAAGTTCCTGGGCATGCTGGGCATGCACGGCACCTACGAGGCCAACATGGCCATGCAGCACAGCGACGTGGTGCTGGCCGTCGGCGCGCGCTTCGACGACCGCGTGATCGGCAACCCGAAGGATTTCGCGCAGATCGAGCGCAAGATCGTCCACATCGACATCGACCCGTCGAGCATCTCCAAGCGCGTGAAGGTCGACGTGCCCATCGTCGGCGACGTGGGCGAGGTGCTCTCCGAGCTGATCGAGCAGATCGAGCAGCAGATGGCCGAAGGGCGCAAGCCCGACGCCCAGGCGATGGCCGCGTGGTGGAAGCAGATCAACGAGTGGCGCAAGCGCGAGTGCCTGAGCTACGAAAAGTCGGACGAGCTGATCAAGCCCCAGTTCGTGATCCAGACCCTGCACGAGCTGACCCGCGACCGCGAGACCTACATCTGCTCGGACGTCGGCCAGCACCAGATGTGGGCCGCCCAGTACTACCCCTTCGAGCATCCGCGACGCTGGATCAACTCCGGCGGCCTCGGGACCATGGGCGTGGGCCTGCCCTACGCCATGGGCATCAAGCTGGCACGCCCCGATTCCGAATGCGTGGTGATCACCGGCGACGGCTCGATCCAGATGAACATCCAGGAGCTGGCCACCTGCCTGCAGTACGGCACCGCGGTGAAGGTGCTGCTGCTCAACAACGGCTACCTCGGCATGGTGCGCCAATGGCAGGAGATCGAGTACGCGGGACGCTACTCGCATTCCTACATGGATTCGCTGCCCGATTTCGTCAAGCTGGCCGAGGCCTACGGCCACGTGGGCATGCGCGTGGACAAGCCCTCGCAGGTGCGCGAGGCGCTCACCCGTGCGCTGGCGCTCAAGGACCGCACGGTGTTCATCGACTTCGTCGTCGATCCGACCACCAATGTGTGGCCCATGGTGCAGGCGGGCAAGGGCATCACCAACATGCTGCTGGGTTCCGAGGACCTTTGAATTCCGTGGCCGCCGCATGACGCGGCGGCGTTCATGCGCTGGCCCCGGAGCCAGGCGCCACTTACCGGTGGTGCGCGAAGCCCGGGGAGGAGACTGAATCCGTGAAACACATCATCGCCGTGCTGCTCGAGAACGAGCCCGGAGCCCTGTCGCGCGTGGTCGACCTGTTCGCCGCGCGGGGCTACAACATCGAATCCCTGTCGGTGGCCCCGACCGAGGACGCCTCGCTGTCGCGCATGACCATCGTCACGCGCGGCTCCAGCGACGTGATCGAGCAGATCACCAAGCACCTGAACCGCCTGATCGACGTGGTCAAGGTGGTCGACCTCACCGAGGCCAACTACATCGAGCGCGAGCTCATGATCATCAAGCTGCGCGCGGTCGGCAAGGAGCGCGAGGAAATGAAGCGCATGGCCGATATCTTCCGCGGCCGCGTGATCGACGTCACCGACAAGAGCTACACCATCGAGCTCACCGGCGACGAGGCCAAGCTCGACGCCTTCCTGCAGGCCGTCGAGCGGACAGCCATCCTGGAGACCGTGCGCACCGGCGCCAGCGGCATCAGCCGCGGCGAGCGGGTGCTGCGGGTCTGAGACCCACCGAACGAGGGCGGCCCCGCCCCCCATTCCCACGATTTCCCTGGAAGGCCACGGGCCGTCCCTGCTTTTCGGGAACTCACGACGGGCGAAAGGCTCGTGGGAATGTTCCGATCGACTTTCGCCCGGAGGAGCAAGCATGAAGGTTTATTACGACAAGGACTGTGATCTCTCCCTGATCAAGGGCAAGAAGGTCACGATCATCGGCTACGGCTCGCAGGGCCACGCGCATGCGCTGAACCTGAGCGAGAGCGGCGTGAAGGTGACGGTGGGCCTGCGCAAGGGCGGAGCCTCGTGGGACAAGGCCAAGAAGGCCGGCCTGACGGTCAAGGAAGTCGACGACGCCGTCAAGGGCGCCGACGTGGTGATGATCCTGCTGCCCGACGAGAACATCGCGCAGGTGTATCGCGACCATGTGGAGCCCAACGCGAAGAAGGGTGCCGCTCTGGCCTTCGCCCACGGCTTCAACATCCACTACGGCCAGGTCGTTCCGCGCGAGGACCTCGACGTGATCATGATCGCGCCGAAGGCCCCCGGCCACACCGTGCGCAGCACCTACACCCAGGGCGGCGGCGTGCCGCACCTGGTGGCGGTGGCGCAGGACAAGTCGAAGAAGGCGCGCGACCTGGCGCTGTCCTACGCGATGGCCAACGGCGGCGGTCGTGCCGGCATCATCGAGACCAGTTTCCGCGAGGAGACCGAGACCGACCTGTTCGGCGAGCAGGCCGTGCTGTGCGGCGGCACCGTGGAGCTGATCAAGGCGGGCTTCGACACCCTGGTGGAAGCCGGCTACGCGCCCGAGATGGCCTATTTCGAGTGCCTGCACGAGCTCAAGCTGATCGTCGACCTGATCTATGAAGGCGGCATCGGCAACATGAACTACTCGATCTCGAACAACGCCGAGTACGGGGAGTACGTGACCGGCCCGCGCATGGTCACCGACGCGACGCGCGAAGCGATGCGCCAGTGCCTCAAGGACATCCAGACCGGCGAGTACGCCAAGAGCTTCATCCTGGAGAACCGCGCCGGCGCCCCGACCCTGAGCTCGCGCCGCCGCCTCACCCGCGAGCACCCGATCGAGGTGGTGGGCGAGCAGCTGCGCGCGATGATGCCCTGGATCAAGGCCAACAAGCTGGTCGACAAGTCGAAGAACTGACGACCCCGGGGGAGTTGCCCCCTTCGTCGCGGGGGGCGACCCCCGCTCCGTCCCCCCGAGGGGGACGCACCCCGCCTTGGGGCGGCAGAGGTTGCCCCCTCCGTCGCGGGGGGCGACCCCCGCTCCATCCCCCCGCGGGGGACGCACCCCGCCTTGGGGCGGCCCTGCGGCGGGTGTGCTCTTGGCATTGGGGCGTCGTGCGTGGAAGGGGGACGCTCAGGCGGGCGTGGTCCTGGCATTGGGCCGTCGCGCGTGGGAGGAGACTTTCATGCGGGCTCGATGGGTGCCGGGGTGCCTTCGGCTCGTGGGCCATGCTGGTGGTGCGAGTGGGGGCTGGGGCGCGTGGGCGGGCGGCGTTCGGGGTGGCGAGCAGCGCAGGGGGGCAGGCGGCGCGCGCAGCGCGCTTCCACCATCATGCTTGCGGCAGCTGTCTGAGCGCAGCGCGATAGCGCGTAGCGAGTTCTGCCGCACGCCTGCCTCCCGAGCAGCGCAAGCGCAGTCGGCCCGACAGGGCCGACCACCCCGTCGCCGCCCGCCCGCGCGCCCCAGCCGCCGCTCGTGCGGGAGCGAGGGAGGGAGGCAGGGGCGCAGCCGTCAGGCGGATCGACCTTGGATGCCGTCGAGCAGGAGGTCGACGCTGCGGCGGACCCAGGTTTCGCAGTCGGACGGGGACATGGCGTCGCCGATGCCCATGGCCCGCAGCTGGGGCAGGGAGACCAGCATCTGCAGGAATTGCTGCGCGGCGAATTCGGCCTCGGCCGGGGGCAGCGCGGGCAGGTGCTGGCGCATCAGGTCGACCAGGGTGCGCACCGCCTGCGCGCGGCCGCCGGACAAGGCGACGGCGCGCAGCAGGTCGGGGAATCGGTGGGATTCGCCGATGATCAGGCGGTACAGGGCCAGGACCTGCGGCGACAGTGCGGCCTGCAGCGTGCGGTTGCCGAAATCCTGCAGGCCGAGGCGCAAGGCGTCGACGCCCACGGCAGCCGCGGCCTGCTCCGGGTCGCCGGACGCCGGGCGCGCGGCCTGGGCGGGGCGCGCTCGTTCGACCACGCGGGCCACCACCGCCTGCACCAGTGCCGCCTTGTCCGCGAAGCGGTGATAGAAGGTGCGCTTGGAAACCCCGGCCCGGGCCGCCACCGCCTCGATGCTGGTGGCGCCATAGCCCTGGTCAAGCATCAGCTCCATGGCGGCGTCGAGGATGCGCTCACCCAGCTGGGCGGCGGCCTCTCGGGAAGGGCGGCCGCCGCGCGAGCTGGTCGGCGCGGCGTCTACGGCGGACATCAGCGATCGTCGTCGTGGTGCCAGGCGTCACGGTGCCAGCCGCGGTGCCAGCCCTCGCCGCGCCCGTAGTAGACGGGGGCCGGACGGTAGACGTAGGTCGGGGCCGGCGCGTACACGTAGGCGGGCGGAGGAGGCGGGGGCGCGTACACCACCGGGGGCGGCGCATAGGCCACCGGCGGGGCGGCGTAGACGGGGGCCGGCGCGACCACCTGGGCTCCGCCGAAGATGTACGGCGCGGCGATGGCCGCGGCAGCCAGGCCGACGATCGCCGCGGCCGGGCCGAAACCATCGTGGTCGTGGTGGTAGCCGTCGGCCCAGGCCGGAGCGGCGGTGCCCAGGCCCAGCGCGACACCGGCGATCAGGGCGATGCGGGGAATGCGCGGTACGTTCATGATGCTGCTCCTTCTGGCTGCGGACGATCGCTTTGATCGATCCATGTGCTGCACTGTAGACGCTCCTTTAACGCAACGCAACCGTACCGTTTCGTTTATGTGCAAAAAAATGTAAACGCATGGGCGGCGCTCCGGCGGGCCGCGAGGGTGTCGCTCCCGCCGGGCGCCCCGGGCTCAGCCGGGGTCGCGCATCGGCGGCAGGCTGCCGCAGGCGGGGGCCACCCAGCGGGCCTGGGCCTGGCCCGACACCGGGCCCTGCGCGCCCGTCACCTGATAGGCCGAGTCGTAGGCGGTGGGCGACGCGATGTGCAGCATGCCCTGGCCGTCGGCCGAAGGGGCCGTGCAGGAGTAGTGGAAACTCCAGTCCGCGGCGTCGGGGTGCTTCCAGTCCACCTTGCACTGCCCGGCCAGGTGCAGCGGGGGATGGCCCGCCGCCACCGATTTCGCATCCAGGCAGATCTGCAGCCCGCCGTGCGAATCCAGGCGCATGCCCTGCTTGCGCAATTGCGCCTCGATCTGCGGCCGTGCGGCAGGCGGCATGGCGCTGAGCATCTGGGCCAGGTTCATCTCCGGACCGTTGCCGCGACGGCTCTGCAGCGCATAGTCCCAGAGCCCGGGGCGCAGGGTCTGCGAGCCGGCGGCGAGGGCGGCGGAGCCGATGGGAAGCAGCGAGACGCCGAGCAGCGCGCCGGCGAGGCCCGCCGGCCGGAGGATGCGCGAAAGTAGCGGCATGCGAGGGTCCTTCGGGGGTGGCAAGATCAGCGCGAAGCTTAGCAGCCGCGCGCCTGGCGGCCGGGCGCGGACCCCATGGCGGCTACACTTGCACCATGGACTATCCGCATCCCATCCTGGCCCGCGAGGGCTGGCCTTTCATCGCCGCCGTGCTGGTGGCTTCCGTGCTGGCGTGGATTTTCGCCGGCTTCGCGTGGTCGATCCCCCTGTGGGTCGTGTCGGTGTTCGTGATCCAGTTCTTCCGCGACCCGCCGCGCCCGATTCCCGCCGATCCGCTGGCCGTGCTCTCGCCCGCCGACGGGCGCATCGTCTCGCTGGGGCGCGCGCAGGATCCCTACGCGCAGCGCGAGGCCCTGCGCATCAGCGTGTTCATGAACGTGTTCAACGTGCACTCCAACCGCTCTCCGGTGGACGGCGAGGTGGTGTCGGTGAACTATTTCCCCGGCCGTTTCTTCAACGCCGACCTGGACAAGGCTTCGCTGGAGAACGAGCGCAATGCCGTGGTCCTGCGCTGCGACTCGCGCACCGTCACCGTGGTGCAGGTGGCCGGGCTGATCGCGCGGCGCGTGCTGTGCTACGTCGCGCCGGGCCAGAGCCTGCGCCGCGGCGAGCGCTTCGGTTTCATCCGCTTCGGCTCGCGCGTGGACCTGTACCTGCCCCTGGATGCCCGCGCGCTGGTGTCCATCGGCGACAAGGTGCACGCCAGCAGCACGGTGCTGGCCGAGTTCGCGCCGCCCATGCTGGCCCCGCAGTCCGCGCAGTCCGCGCAGTCCGCCTGAGGAGTCCGCGATGGCACGCAATGTGAGCCGCTTTCCCGACAGCCGCGCCAAGTCCCGCCTGCGCGCCTCGGCCGACGAGGATCCCGGGCTGGACCCCGGGCTGCCCGATCCCGTCGAGGATCTCGCGCATGCCGGGCGCCGGCGCCGCGGAATCTACCTGCTGCCCAACTCCTTCACCGCCGCGGCCCTGTTCGCGGGCTTCTACGCCGTGGTGATGGCCATGGCCCAGGACTATGAGCGCGCCGCGGTGGCCATTTTCGGGGCCATGGTGCTGGACAGCCTGGACGGGCGCGTGGCCCGCATGACCCACACCCAGAGCGAATTCGGCGCCCAGTTCGACTCCCTGGCCGACATGGTCTCCTTCGGCGCTGCGCCGGCGCTGATCATGTACCAGTGGTCCCTGCACGGCCTGGGCAAGCTGGGCTGGCTGGCAGCCTTCGTGTACTGCGCCGGTGCCGCGCTGCGCCTGGCGCGTTTCAACACCAACATCGGGGTGGTGGACAAGACCTACTTCCAGGGCCTGCCGAGCCCGGCCGCGGCGGCCCTGGTGGCCGGCTTCATCTGGGTGCTCGCCGACTCCCAGGTCAGCGGCATGCGCATCGAATGGGGGGCCTTCGCGGTCACCGCCTTCGCCGGCATGAGCATGGTCACCAACGTGCCCTTCTACAGTTTCAAGGCGGTGAGCCTGCGGCGCAGCGTGCCGTTCATCACCCTGTTCCTGATCGTGCTGCTCATCGGGCTCATCGCCTACCGCCCGCCGCTGGTGCTGTTCGGCCTGTTCTGCGTCTACGCGCTGTCGGGCTACGGCCTGTACGTCTGGCGCAAGCTGCAGGGGCGCTCGGTCAGCGTCATCTCCACCTCCACCGACGAGCCCGACGAACGCGGCCTGCACGGCTGAGGCCGCGCCGACCCCTTCGCGCCCCTCCGCTCAGGCCTTGCCGAGCAGGAAATCGGCGGCCATCTCGCCGATCATCATCGCGGGCGCGTTGGTGTTGCCACCCACCAGCGTGGGCATCACCGAGGCATCCGCGACGCGCAGCGCATCCACCCCGCGCACCCGCAGGCGGCTGTCCACCACCGCCAGATCGTCCTGCCCCATGCGGCAGCTGCCCACGGGGTGGTAGATGGTCTCGGCGTTGGCGCGGATGTAGGCGTCCAGCGCGGCGTCGTCGTCGCCCACCGCGTTGCCGGGCGACAACTCGATGCCCGCGTGCCGGCCCCAGGCCGACGAGGCGAGCAGGCGTCGCGCCAGGCGAAGCCCGGCACGCAGGACCGGCAGATCCTCGGGGTGGCTGAGATAGGCCGGGTCGATGCGCGGCGCCTGCCTCGCGTCGGGCGAGCGCAGGCTGATGCGCCCGCGGCTGGCCGGGCGCAGGGCGCAGACGTGCAGCGTGGCCCCGTAGCCCCAGACCAGCCTGCGCCCATGGTCGCGCAACAGCGAAGGCAGGAAATGCAACTGCAGGTCCGGGCGCTGCAGGCCGGCACGCGAGCGCGCGAAGCCTCCGGCCTCGGCGGCGTTGCTGCTGAGCAGCCCGTCATGGCTCCTCGCATAGGTCCACGCCGCGGCGAGCAGGCGCGGCACCATGCGCGGGCCCACCCCCACCGAGGCGTGGGAATGCTCGCGCATGCTCGCGGTCACGTCCAGGTGATCCTGCAGGTTGCGCCCGACCCCCGGCAGTTCCAGGACCGTCGGGATGCCCAGCGCGCGCAGCACCGGGGCCTCGCCGAGTCCGGACAGCAGCAGCAACTGGGGCGAGTGCACCGCGCCCGCGCACAGCAGGACTTCCGCGCGCGCGCGCATGCGCCGCAGGCCCTGCGGACCCAGGTACTCCACGCCGACCGCGCGCCGGCCCTCGAACAGGATGCGGGTGACGTGGCAATCGGTGCGCACCTGCAGGTTGCCGCGGCGCCGCGCCGGGTCCAGGAAGGCGCGCGCGCTGCTCCAGCGGCGTCCCTGCCATTGCGTGACCTGGTAGAGGCCGCAGCCCTCGGTGTCCTCGGTGTCGTGGAAGTCGTTGCGTCGCGGCAGCCCGCAGTCCGCGGCCGCCTCGATGAAGGCCTGGCTCAGCGGGTTCGGGCTGCGCAGGTCCGACACATGCAGCGGGCCGGCCGCGCCGTGCGTGGGCGAGGCGCCATGCTGCTGGCGCTCATGGCGCAGGAAACGCGGCAGCACATCCTTCCAGGCCCAGCCCGGGTTGCCGGCCTCGGCCCAGTCGTCGTAGTCGCGCGGGTGGCCGCGCATGTAGATCATCGCGTTGATCGAGCTGCTGCCGCCCAGCACCTTGCCACGCGGCCAGTACAGCTGACGCCCGCCCAGCTCGGGCTGCGATTCGGTCTGCAGGTACCAGTTGTGTCGCCTGCCACGCAGCAGACCGACGATTCCCATGGGCGTGTCGATCAGCGGCGAGGCATGTTCCCCGCCGGCCTCGAACAGGCACACGCTCGTGTCGGCGCGCTCGCTGAGCCGGTTCGCCAGCACGCAGCCGGCGGAGCCGGCACCCACGATGATGTAGTCGGTCTGATCGCCGACGTTGCTCGCCATCCTTCACCCCCCTTGGTCACGCAGCCGGCCCATGGTACGCAAGCCGCAGGCGCGACCGGGGGGGAACGGATCAAGCAAAGAGCTTGCGCGTGATGCCGGCGACGTGGCGGCCCTGGTAGCGCGCGATGGCCAGCTCGTTGGCGCTGGGCATGCGGCTGCCGTCACCCTTGCTCAGCGTGGTGGCGCCGTAGGGGGTGCCGCCGGTGATCTCGTCCATATTGGTCAGCTGGGCGCAGGCGTAGGGCACGCCCACCACCACCATGCCGTGGTGGAACAGGGTGGTGTGGAAGGAGGTGATCGTGGTCTCCTGGCCGCCATGCTGGGTGGCGGTGCTGGCGAACACGCTGCCCACCTTGCCCACCAGCTTTCCTTGCTGCCACAGCGCGCCGGTCTGGTCCAGGAAATTGCGCATCTGCCCGCACATATTGCCGAAGCGGGTCGGCGTGCCGAACACGATGGCGTCGTAGTCGCCGAGTTCCGCCGGGGTCGCCACCGGCGCTTCCTGCTGGGTCTTCGCATGGATGGCGGCCAGGGTCTCGGCCGGCATGGTCTCGGGCACGCGCTTGAGGGTCACTTCCACCCCCTCGACCTCGCGCGCTCCCGCGGCGACTTCCTGCGCCATGCGCTCCACATGTCCCCAGGTGCTGTAGTAGAGAACCAGAATCTTTGCCATTGTTCGCTCCTTTTCTCAGTCGACCAAAAATGCGGATGACGCAGCGTAAGACAACCGAGTTTTGTACGCTTTGGTAACAAAGACCGCGAGCCCGCGGCTTGCTCCCCAAGGCTCACCGCGACGCCGGGGCGACCCGCGCCGGGGCCCGCAGCAGCGCCGCCTCATGCAGCGCCGAGGGCAGGGCCGCTGCGGCCATGGCGGCGTAGCCGGCATCCGAGGGATGCAGGTGGTCGCCGCTGTCCAGGCGCGGCATCATGCGCTGGGGATCCCGGGGATCGCGCAGCGCGGCGTCGAAGTCGATCACGCCGTCGAAATCCCGCTGGGAGCGGATCCACGCATTGAGTTGCCCGCGCAGGGCTTCGCTGGACGCCGGCAGCGAGGCCGGCGTCAGCGTGCCCACGTAGGCGCGCAGCCCGCGGGCATGGGCCTCGCGCGCCAGGGTGGCCAGGCCCTGCTCGAGCAGCGCCGCGTCCACGTGCAGATGCGGGGCGTCGCAATCCAGCCCCCGTCGCTGCGGCGTGTGCGCGAAATCGATGTCGTTGATGCCGATCAGCACCACCACCGCGCGCGCCGAGGCCACCGAGAGCGCGTCGCGACCGAAGCGTTGCAGCAGGGGCGGTCCCCAGCAGGCCGAGTCCGACAGCAGGCGCCCCCCGCTGATGCCGGCATTCACCACCGACAGGTCGTGCACGCCGTCGGCGCGCAGGCGCGCGGCCAGTTGCTGGGGCCAGCTGCGCTGCGCGTTCAGCGTGGAGCGCATGCCGTCGGTGATCGAATCGCCGATGGCCACCAGTGCAGCGGCGGGCGCCCGCGGGCGCAGGTCGACGCGATCCAGCCAGAGATAGGAAGTCATGCGCCGGGGGAAGGCCGAGCCGCTGCGGTCGCCGACATGATCGCCCGGGCCGGAGATGAACTGCACCTGCCCCGCCAGCCTGTGCCAGGTACCGGGCAGGGTGGCCTGCGGCACGTACAGGCTGATCGCCAGCGCCCGCCCCGCCTGCACCGGCCAGGGCAGGGGGTCGCTCCAGATCGCGGAATGGGGCGCGATCACCACCTCTCGCCGCCCCCCGAAGCGCAGCGTGGCCGGGGCCGGAACCCTCGAATCCGGCCCGCCGCGTGCCTCAGCCGCTTGGGGCGCCACCAGGATCGAGCCATCGGCCCCGGCCCTGGCCACGCCGGCCGCGCCGATGCGCAGCGCCTGCCGGCCCCAGCGGTTGCTGATGCGCACGCGCAAGGAGCTTCCCGACAACTCGGGTACCACCACGAGCCTCAGGGTCTGGTCGCGCAGCTGCGGCGCCTTGCGGAAGGCCGGCACCCCGGGGCCTTGGGGAATGGATTGCGGCGCCGCCTCCCACGCCGTCACCCATGGCAGCGCCTGGGCACCGGCCAGGCGCATCAGCCCCAGGCCCAGGCCCGCGGACAGGATGAGGGCCGCACGCGCGAGCGCGCGCGCCGGAGCGTGCAGGAATGGCATGGGGATGGCGGTGCGGTGGAGGCGAGCCGGCGACGAGCTGACGACGAGTTGGCGACGAGTTGGCGACGGGAAATGGGCGTCTGGAGCGACACGTCGATTGTCGCATCGCCTTTTCCGCCAGAGGCTCACCAGCAGTTCGGCACCCGAGCCTCGCGGTGGCCGAGATGGTCGATGCGCAGGCTGCCGCAGGCATCGCCGCGCTGCGGGCCCACCGGTACCGCCACGGCCTCGTAGCCGGCGGCCGGCGCCGAGCCCGCGCCGGGCACCTGCATGCGCAGGCGGTACCAGGCGCGGCGCTCGTCGGGCCAGGCCAGCTCGTTGCCCTGCGCCCTCGGCCAGCCCAGGGCGACCAGGGAACCGGCGTAATGTCCCCGGCGTGCGTGGTGCTGTTCCTGGCGCAGCGCGAGCTCCAGCATCGCCGCTCCCGCGCAGGCGCGGCGGGCGCGGTGCAGTGCGTGCTCGAAGGGACTCACGGCCTGCTGCGCCAGCATCGCGGCCACCAGCAGCACCAGCATCAGCTCCGGCAGGCTCCATCCCCGCGCGTGCCGCCGGCCGGAGCGGCGCAAGCGGCGCCGATGCGGGTGCGCGGC
Organism: Pseudomonadota bacterium; assembly: GCA_021846965.1. Lineage (GTDB taxonomy): Bacteria > Pseudomonadota > Gammaproteobacteria > Burkholderiales > Burkholderiaceae_C > Thiomonas_A. Next base: position 30,702 of record JAJZWA010000022.1, read on the forward strand.
GCCAGGCCGCAGGCCGGGGCAGGACGGGCTCATCGCAGGGCGCGCCAGGCGCGCGGCACGTAGCGTGGCGCCTGGCCGGCGCGGCTGTGCAACTGCAGATCGAGCTGGAGCAGCGCGGTACTCGGGCCCCCGGCCCAGGCGCTCAGGCGCAGGGCGGGGGGCAGCGTCGGACCCACCGGCGAATCCACCTGCGAACCCACGGGCGAGCCGTCCCGCGCGTCCTCCCCCACGCCGGGGGCCTGGAGCAGCTGCACGTGGTAGGCACAGGCCTGCGTGCACGGTTGCGTCCCGGGCGACAGCCGGGTCCACGACGCGTCGCCGGGTGCTCCGGGGGCCTGCGCGCACAGGCGCCCATCGCCGGGGTCGTCGGCGACCAGCGGGGTGGAGCAGTCCTGCACGCGCAGGCGCCTGCCCTGGGCGTCGACCCAGGCCTGGGCCGCGCGCAATGCCGCCCAGGCATCCTCGCGGGCCTGCAGGCGGGTGCATTCCCAGCGTGCGGCACGCCACTGCAGCACGGCGCCGCGTTGCGCGGCGGCCATGGCCAGGGCCATCAGCGTGAGCATGAGCAGGGTGCCGGGCAAGGCCAGGCCTCGGCACCGCCTGCGTGCCGCGAGTCCGGCTCCGGCGCGCGCGGGGTTCATCGGGCGCCCCCTCCCAGCAGTGGCAACGCGACCCAGGACGGCATGGCCGGCGGGGGCGGCGCGGGCGGCCCCGGCGGGTGCTTGCGCGGGCGTGCATGCATCAGCACCACGCGGCTCCAGTCCCGCACCCCTGCCGCGGGCACGCGCCGCAGCGTGGGCCGGCAGGCCGCGGCATCGGGCGCGCAGGGCTCGCCGCGCAGTTCCACGAATTCCAGCTCCCAGGCCCCAAGCCCGTCCGCCAGGGGCTGGGGGGCATGCCCGTCCAGCGCGCAGCGCAGGGTCCCCGCGCCGTCGACATCGAGCCGGTAGCGGTGCTCGGTGCCCGCGGCGGGCGCGGCCTCGCCGCATGCGCCCGGCGCGCCGTCGGCGATGAAGCGCGCTTCGAGCACCTCGCCCTGCGCGCCGGGATGCACCGCCAGCGCCCGGGCCCCCGCATCGGCGCCCGCCGCGTGCAGTGCCTGGCGGCGCGAGGCCTCGGCCACCGCGCCGAGCATCTGCCGCGCGATCCCTTCGCTCTCCTGGCGCCGCAGCTCCAGGCGCTGGGTCTGCAAGGCCTGGTGGGCGCTGGCCACGACGTCGAGCAGGGCCTGCAGCACCAGCAGGCCGAGGCCCAGGCCGAGCAGGCAGCCGGGAAGACTGGCGCCGAGCATGCGTCTCATGGGTGGAGATGCCAGGTCAGCAGGGCGGATTCCTGCATGCCCGCGCGGGGCAGGTGCATGCGCAGCGTGCAGTCGCCGGGCCAGGCACGGCCGCCGGCTGCGGGCGTCGGGGCCGCGGCGCAATCCAGCTCGGCGCCCGCGCCGGGCAGGCGTGCCGAGACCATCTCGCCCCACAGCCAGAGCTGCGCGTCGGCCATCTGCTCGGGCGTGCAGTCGGACTCGAGGCAGGCGTTCGGTGGGCGGCCCGCGAGCGGAAGCAGGCTGCGATGCAGCCTGCGCGCGACGGGATCGGCGCCGTAGTCGTGCTGCGCGTGCAGCGCCGCGGCCAGCGCGCCGGCCGCGCGGGCGGCGTCCTGGCGCGCAGCCGCGGCGGCCAGTTCGCCCGCGGTCACGGCGGGCAGGCGCAGCCAGGCCAGCACGCCCAGGCCGAGGACCAGGCAGGCGACCAGGGCTTCGGCGAGGGTGCTGCCGCGCTGCGCGGCGCAACGGGCCGTGGCAGGAGGAGCGGGGCGGGGCATCGGCATGGGCAGACTCGACGACGGGGCGCCGATTGTGCTCGCGCGTAGCGCCGATGGGGGCCAAGGCCCCACGCCCTGGCCGGGGATATCGGCCCGGCCGCCGTGGCGGCCGCATGCCCGCGGGAACTCAGTCCTCGAACACCACGGCGCGTGCGGTGAGCACCAGCACCGGCCCCAGGATCAGGCCGACCATGCCGAACATCGCCAGTCCCCCGAAAATCGCCAGCAGCACCAGCAGGAAGGGCGCATGCCCCGCCGCGCCGATCAGCTTGGGCTTGACCAGCACGTCGCCCGACAACATGATCACGTGGCCGATGGCGAGCACGGCCAGGCCGGGCAGCAGGTGGCCTTGCGCGGCCAGCAACGCGGCCGCCGACACCAGCACCACCCCGGTGCCGCCCGGGATCACCGACAGCATGCCGGCGGCGATGCTCCAGGCATACCAGCGCGGCATGCCCGCCAGCGCGAACATCGGCAGGCACAGCAGGGTGTCCCAGATGGCCAGGCCCAGCATGCCCACGATGGTGGCCTGGGTGGCGCGCAGCCCATGGTGCTCGACCCTCTCGGCCAGCGGTGCCGAGACCACGCGCAGCAGGCTGCTGCGCAGGCCGTGGGCCACATGCTCGCGCTTCCACAGCACCGCCCAGAGGATGGCCAGGCTCAGCAGGGCATGCATCAGCAGCGCCAGCACATGCTCGCCCACCAGGCGGATCTGGTTGGCGTGACGCTGCAGCAGCAGCGCGGGCTGGTTCTCGGTGAGCCAGGCACGCACCGCATCCTGGTGGGCGGCGGCCAGCGGCCCCACCCAGGGGGCACTGATCGCGGCATGGGTGAGCGCCTCGACGTCCAGCCGGGTCTGTGTGAGGCGAGGCAGCGCCGGCGCCAGCAGCGCGACCATGGCCGCAAGCGGAAGTGCTGCCAGCAGGGTCCACGCCAGGGTGACCAGGGTGGCGGCCAGCCAGGCCGGCATGCGCCGCTCCAGGCGCAGCTGGAAGGGAATGCTGGCGGCGGCCAGCGCGAGCGCCGCCACGATGGGCACCGCGAAGGGCACGAAGGGCAGCAGGCCCAGGCCGGCGAGCAGGGCGAGGAACCAGGGGTCGAGGCGGCGGTTCAAGGTGGGGTACAGGCGGGGAGGGCGCGGCCGTGGCGGACGAGCCGGACATGGTAGGGCAGCCCGGCCTCCGGGAAAGCCCGGGGCCGCGATCAGGTCATTTGTAGCAAATCGTAAGCGACGGGTCAGGTAACGTACGGACACTTCCGTCAGATTACGTTACAACTGAGGAGACCCCAGATGACCGACCCCCAGGTGCTCAAGATCCAGAGCCACCCCGGCTACCGCGAGTTGCGCCGGCGACGCAACTCGCTGGGAATCACCCTGACCCTGCTGATGCTGCTGGTGTACTACGGCTACATCGCGCTGATCGCCTTCGACAAGGCCCTGCTGAGCCGGCCCATCGGCGCCGGCGTGACCACCCTGGGCGTGCCCCTGGGCATGGCGGTGATCGTGTTCACCATCGTCATCACCGCGGTGTACGTGCGTCGTGCCAATCGCGAGTTCGACGCCCTCAACGAAGCCATCCTCAAGGACGTGTCCAAGTGAACAAGCTCCTGCAAGCCTTCCTGGCCCCGGCCCTGCTGCTGGCCGCCGGCGCCGCCCGGGCCGCCGGGCCCGCCGTCGGCGAGACCACCCGCCAGGGCACCAACCTGACCGCCATCATCCTGTTCGCGGTTTTCGTGGCGGCCTAGCTGTGGATCACCAAGTGGGCCGCCTCGCGTACCCGTTCGGCGGCCGATTTCTACACCGCCGGCGCCGGGATCACCGGTTTCCAGAACGGCCTGGCGATCGCCGGGGACTACATGTCCGCGGCCTCCTTCCTGGGCATTTCCGCGGCGGTCATGACCAGCGGCTACGACGGCCTGATCTATTCCATCGGCTTCCTGGTGGGCTGGCCGATCATCACCTTCCTCATGGCCGAGCGCCTGCGCAACCTGGGGCGCTTCACCTTCGCCGACGTGGCCGGCTACCGCTTCCGCCAGGGGCCCATCCGCGCCTTCGCGGCCTCGGGCACGCTGATCGTCGTCGCCTTCTACCTCATCGCCCAGATGGTCGGCGCGGGCTCGCTGATCAAGCTGCTGTTCGGGCTGGACTACTGGGTGGCGGTCGTGCTCGTGGGCGTGCTGATGATGGTCTACGTGCTGTTCGGGGGCATGACCGCGACGACCTGGGTGCAGATCGTCAAGGCCTGCCTGCTGCTGGCCGGGGTGACCTTCATGGCGGTGATGGTGCTGGCCCAGTTCGGCTTCAGCCCCGAGGCCTTGTTCGCCCGCGCCGTGCAGGTCAAGGCCGCCGTGGCTGCCGCCGCCGGCAAGAGCCCGGAGGAGGCGCACGCGGCCGGACTGTCGGTGATGAACCCCGGAGGCTTCGTCAAGGATCCGATCTCCGCGATCTCCTTCGGCATGGCGCTGATGTTCGGAACCGCGGGCCTGCCCCACATCCTCATGCGCTTCTTCACCGTGCCCGACGCGCGCCAGGCGCGCAAGTCGGTGCTGTGGGCCACCACCTGGATCGGCTACTTCTACGTGCTGATCTTCATCATCGGATTCGGCGCCATCGCGCTGGTGCTCACCGATCCCGCGGTGGCCGACGTGGCCAAGGGCGTGATCCGCGGCGGTGCCGGCAACGCCAACATGGCGGCGGTGCTGGTGGCCAAGGCGGTGGGGGGCAATGTGTTCTTCGGCTTCATCTCGGCCGTGGCCTTCGCCACCATCCTGGCGGTGGTCGCCGGGTTGACCCTGTCAGGGGCCTCGGCGGTGTCGCACGACATCTACGCCACGCTGATACGCGGCGGCAAGGCCGACAGCGCCTCGGAGCTGAAGGTCTCGCGCATCACCACCGTCGTGCTCGGTCTGGTCGCGGTGCTGCTGGGCATCGTGTTCCAGAAGCAGAACGTGGCCTTCATGGTGTCCCTGGCCTTCGCGGTGGCCGCGTCGGCCAACTTCCCGGTGCTGTTCCTGTCGGTGCTGTGGAAGGATTGCACCACCCGCGGCGCGGTGATCGGGGGATTCCTCGGACTGGTCTCGTCGGTGGCCCTGACCATCGTCTCGCCCTCGGTGTGGGAGGCCACGCTGGGATTCCCGAAGGGCTCGGCGCTGTTTCCCTATGCCTCGCCCGCGCTGTTCTCGATGACCATCGCCTTCGTGGGCATCTGGGTGTTCTCGCTGCTCGACCGCGGCGCGGCGGCGCAGGCCGAGCGCGACGCCTTCGAAGCGCAGCAGGTGCGCTCGGAGACCGGGCTGGGGGCCGAGACCGCCTCCAGGCATTGACGCCCGGGCACGGGGCGGGCTCGCGCCCGCCTCGCGCGGCCCGCCGGGACCGGGCGGCGGGCCGCGAGCGCCTTCCCGGCCGGCCGAAACCACCTGCGACATGCCCAATGCCTTCGACTTCACGGCCTCGCCCTTCGACTGCCTGAGTCCGCAGGAGCGCCAGCTGGTGCGCGACGCCGTGGACGTGGCGTATTTCGCGCAGGGGCGCACCATCCTGGACGTGGGCTCGGTGCCCACCCAGCTGTACGTGGTGATGAAGGGCGTGGTGGCCCAGCATGACGGCGAGCAGCTGGTCGCCAGCTATGGTCCGCAGGACTGCTTCGACGCCCGCGCGCTGATGGCCGGACGCAGCAGCAGCCGCTTCGTGGCGCGCGAGGAGGTGCTGGCCTACGAGTTGCCGCGCGACGCCGTGAAGGAGCTGATCGCATCCAACGCGGCCTTCGGCGCCTTGCTGTTCGCCGAGCTCAGCGACAAGCTGGGCGCGCTGGCGCAGCTGCGCAGCCGGCACGAGCTTCAGGCGCTGGGCATGGCTCGTGTGGCCGACGCCTTCGTGCGCCCGGTGCAGGTGGTGGACGCCGGCACCGACATCGTCGCCGTCGCCGGCATTTTCCAGGCCGAGCATGTCTCCAGCGTGCTGGTGCGCGAATCCGCGAGCGCCGGGGCGCGCCTGGGGATCTTCACCCGGGCCTCGCTGCAGCGGGCCATCCTGGACGGCAGGCCCCCCGCGCGCCTGCCTGCGGCGAGCTTCGCCACCTTCGATCTGCTCACCACCACGCCCGAGGAGCCCATCGGCGAGGCGCTGGCGCGCATGCTTCGCGGGCGCGTGCACCGGCTGGTGGTGCTGCGCGAGGGGCAGGTGGCGGGCGTGCTCGAGGCGCTGGATCTGTTCAGCTTCCTGGCCAACCATTCCTACCTGATCACGGTGCAGATCGACATGGCGCAGGATCTCGCGGCGCTGGCAGATGCCGCCTCGAAGATCACGCGCATGGTGTCGCTGCTGCACCGGGGCGGAACACGCATCGGGCTGATCGCCGGCCTGGTCACCGAGCTCAACACGCGCCTGTTCCAGCGCGCCTGGAGCCTGATCGCGCCGCCCGCGCTGGTGGACAACAGCTGCCTGTTCGTGATGGGCAGCGAAGGCCGGGGAGAGCAGATCCTGAAGACCGACCAGGACAACGCCCTGGTGCTGCGCGACGGCTACGCGCCGCCGGAGAACCTGCACGAGCTGGCAGGGCGCTTCACGGCTGCCCTCGCGGACTTCGGCTATCCCCCATGCCCCGGCGGGGTGATGCTGGACCGGCCGCGCTGGTGCATGAGCGCCTCGGATTTCGCCGGCAAGCTGCGCGCCTGGCTGCACGATCGCGCGCCCGAACAACTGATGGACCTGGCCATTTTCCTGGATGCTCGCGCGGTGTGCGGCGACGTGCAGCTGTTGCGCGAACTGCGCGAGCGGGTGTTCCGCGAGGCCCTGGACGACGACGCCCTGCTGGCCCGCTTCGCCTCGGCCATCGACGCCTTCGGCGCCGGCACGGCCTGGTGGACCCGGTTGCTCGGCGACGCGCAGCAAGCCATCGACCTCAAGAAGGAGGGCATGTTCGCGCTGGTGCATGGGGTGCGCAGCCTGGCGCTGGCGCATCGCATCCAGGCCACCGGCACCGAGGAACGCCTCGAGGCGCTGGCCGCCGCGGGCCAGCTCGCGCATGCCGAGGCGCAGGAATTGCTGCAGGCGCTGCACGTGCTGATGCAGCTGCGCCTGCAGGCCGGGCTCGACCAGATCGACCGGCGCCAACCCGTGACCGGCTTGCTGGAGCCGCAGCAGCTGGGCTCCCTCGATCGCAGCCTGCTCAAGGACGCGCTGGGTGTGGTCAGGCGCTTCCGGGGCATGCTGCATCGACGCTTCCAGCTCGACCGCCTGTGAGCGCGGCCCGGCCTGGGGTTCCTGACATGCACGCCGCCGGCACCCGCCTGCTCCGAGCCTGGCGCGCACGCCGGGGCCTGCGACGCCTGCGCGACCCCCGCTACGCCTTCCTGTTCGAGGCGCCGCCGCCTCAGGAGTGGGTGGCGCTGGACTGCGAGACCACCGGACTGGACCCGCGCCGCGACGAGATCATCGCCCTGGCCGCCGTACGCATCGTCGGGACACGCATCCTGAGCAGCCAGCGCCTGCACCTGCTCGTGCGCCCACGCGGCGAACCAGGGCAAAGCGCCCGCGTGCACCGCCTGCGCGGGCGCGACCTCGCGGACGGCCTGCCGCTGCGCGAGGCTCTGGACCGGCTGCTGCGTTTCGTCGGAAGCCGGCCCCTGGTGGGCTATTACCTGGAGTTCGACGTGGGCATGATCGAGCGCGAGCTGCGCCCCTGGCTGGGCATCGGCCTGCCGCAGGATCGCGTGGAGGTCTCCGCGCTGTACCACGACCACAAACTGCGCCAGCTGCCCGAGTGGGCCCGCCAGGGCCAGGTGCGCATCGACCTGCGCCTGCAAGCCATTATGCGCGACCTGGACCTGCCGCTGCGCGATGCGCACGACCCCTTCAACGACGCCGAGATGGCGGCCATGGCCTTTCTCAAGCTGCGCGCCCTGCAGGGCGCGCAGCAGGCGGACTGAACGGCGCCGCGGCTCCCACCCCGCCGGGGCGCTCAGGCCTCCTTGGCCTGGCCGATCTGCTGCTCGATGCGCTGGAGCTGCTCTTTCGTGAGCACCTTTTCCGCCTTGGGAAAGAGCTCGTCCTCTTCCTCGCGGACATGGTGCAGCAGGTTCTCCTGCAGCACCCTGAGCCTGGCCTTCCAATCCTCGTCCTGGAAATCCGCGGATTCCAGCTCTTCCAGCAGCAGGTCCACCACATGGTGTTCCTGGTAGGCCTCCAGCGTCAGCGCGTGGGTGCTTTTGCGCGCCTCCAGCGCGGGATACACCAGGCGTTCCTCGAGGTTTTCGTGCACCTGCAGTTCCTGCTTCAGGGTGTTCAACAGTTCCTGGCGCCTTTTCCTGGCCGACACCGGGGTATCGAGCAGTTCCTCGATGATTCCCTTGACGAGTTCATGGTCCTTGACGAGCAATGCGAAGGTTCCGGTCTGCATGGGCAGCTCCATCGGTAGAGGGGAAGGGCGGGGCGAGGCAGGAACCTCAGCGGTTCCGCAGACTCACCAGATGCAACACCAGACTGATCACGAAGCCGGCGAGCGAGACGAAGAAGATCAGCTTCGCCACTCCGACCGCGGCCGATGCCACGCCGAAGAACCCGAACACCGAGGCCACCACCGCCGCGAGAAGAAACAACACCACCCATCTCAGCATGAAGGACTCCTGGAGGGCTCGGGCTTGCGAGCCAGTGCGAACAGTTACAATATGTTTCAATCCGGTTTCAGTCTAAGGCCGCCTCCCGCGCAGGGGGGCTGGGCGCCTGAACGTCCATGGTCCCCGTAGGGGAGCAGGGAGCTGCGAAGGGAGCACAATGCGCCCATGGGAATCGACCCTCGCGACGGCATGAAACCAGGCGGCCCCCGGATCCCGGCGCCACCGCCTCCGGGTTACGTGGCTCCGCGCCGGCCTCCGGCAGGCGTGCTCTGGATGGTGCTGCTGTGGTGCCTGATCGGCGGGGCGCTGTACCTGATGGTGCGCTCCTTCGTGCCGGGCTTCGCGCCCCTGCGCATCCAGGCATCGCAGGCCGACGAACTGCTGCTCAGTCCCGATCGCTCGGGCAACTACACGGTGCCCGGCACGATCAACGGCGTGCCCGTCACCTTCCTGGTGGACACCGGCGCATCCACCGTGTCGGTATCCGCGAGCGCGGCCGATCGCATGGGCCTTTCGGGTTGCCAGGGCATCGCCTCGCAGACCGCCAACGGCAGCACATCGGGCTGCCTGGCGCTGGCCCGCGAGTTGCGCTTCGGTCCCTTCACCGCCCGCGACGTGCGGGTCGCCGTGCTGCCCCATCTGTCCGGAGGCACCGCGCTGCTGGGCATGAACCTGCTGTCGCGCATGCGCATGCTCCAGCAGGATGGGCACCTGGAACTGCGCGCCTCGGGCCGGGCTCCGGGAGCCTGAGCTTCCCGCACCCGCGGGCTCGCGGCGCCTTGTATGTCCAACTCAGGCCGCCGGCAGGTCCGCCGGCAGATCCGCGGGCAACAGGTCGGTGAACACGAAGCCGTCGCGCTCGACGGTTTCGCCCACGCGTAGCGCGACCGGGCGCTCGAACATGGGCCCGTCGAAGGCGAAGCTGTGGAATTCGCCGAATTCACCGCAGGGATCGACACCGAGGGGAAGCTCGGCCAGGAAGGCCGTGTCGTAGCTGCGCCCCGCGAACTCGCGCGGCAGGCGCTTCGGGTCGATGCAGCTGATCACCGCCCGCAGGCCGCCGGCGACCATGGTTCGGGACAGCTCGGCGGTCGGCATGCCCCAGAGGGGAAACAGCGCGGCCATGCCGCTGGATTCCAGCTGCCGCTCGCGATAACGCCGCACGTCCTCCAGGAACAGGTCGCCGAAGGCGAAAGCCTCGACACCGTCGGCTCGGGCCTGCAGCACGAAGGCCTGCATCGCCGATTCGTACTCCGCATTGCTGCAGGGGAAGGGGATGTCGATCAGGAACAGCGGCAAGCCGAGCGCTGCGGCCTGGCGGCGCAGCAATTCGATGCGCACGCCGTGCATCGCCACGCGCTGGAAGGCCGCGTTCACGGTGCAGAACAGCCCGGCCAGCTCGACGCGGGGATCGCGCCGGAGCAGCTGAACGGCCCAGGCGCTGTCCTTGCCGGTGCTCCAGGAAAGCAGGGTCTTGCGGTGCATGGGGCTGCGCGTTTGGATCATGGCTTCGTATTGCCCGTACACCTTGTCCGGACGTTGCGCGTCGCCGCGACCCTGGCGCGCGACGCTCTTATGATAACGACATGCAAAGTCGTGAAAAAGCCAGAAAACCGACAATGCACAGGGCCGAGCCATGGCCCGCGCATGCGGGCGTACGACGAAGCCGGGTAGCCCCCAGGCAGCATCCGCCGCGCACTCGATCCCCCTGGCCCCGGTGGAGCTTGACCACCGTGATGGTGCTCGCAACCGTGGCCTTCAGCGGCAAGGTTCCGCTGCTCACACCCCCACGTCTCACGCCCGCCCTGCTGTGGGCGGGCTCCGGGGCCGGTGCCGGGGGCTACTCGCGGGACGTCGACAGCTGAAGCCTGCTGCTCCATGCCGCCCGCCGCGCGGCCCGCGCTGGCCGACACCGACCTGCGCCGCCGCCTGCCTAGGCCTTGGGGCGATGGAGAGCGCAAAGCTTGTTGCCGTCCGGGTCGCGCACGTAGGCGAGATACAGCACCCCCGTGGGTCCCGTGCGGGGGCCCGGCGGCTCTTCGATGGACGTGCCCCCGTTCGCGACGGCAACGTCGTGGAACTCGCGCACCTGTTCGGGCGAGCTGCACTTGAAGCCGATGGTGCCCCCATTGCCAACCGTGGCGGGGCGACCGTCGATGGGTTCGCTCAGCCCGAAGGAGGAGCCATCATGTCGGTAGAACAGGCGTCGCTGGCCGGTCTTGTTCGTGCTCTCGGTTCCCGCTCCCAGTCCGAGCACACCGAGGACGGAGTCATAGAAGCGCTTGGATCGCTCGATATCGTTGGTGCCGAGCATGACATGACTGAACAAGATGGGCCTCCTGTGGTGTGGTGGAAGAAAACAAGCGGGCAACTGCCTGTGCCACTGCCTGTGGCGCTGCCCGAAACATGGCAAATCACGCATAAGGTAGCAGCCTCGCGCGATCCGCGCCTCGCGGCCCCGCCGCGCAGCCAGACTACTCGAGGCCTTGAAAGCTGCTCGGCCTGCGCATGGGGTCGCGCTCGAAATTCTCGATGGATCGCTGCCACCCATCGAAATTTCCTCGCGATAGAAAATCCACAAAGCCGTCCTGGATCGCCAGGCGCTCTCCGTTCCTCGATTCTGACGAAGTCACGTAGGCGTGGCCCTCGAACATCAGAACCAGGAAGATCAAGTTCGCAATCAGGATGTCGCCGACGATCGGTTCCTGGCAATCGAACAGGAATGTCTTCTCACGATGGATGTCCGGCGCACCAACGTCCGGGGAAGCCAGAAATTTGCCGATCAACGCGTGTTCGACCTCTCCCAGCGCGGTCGAATTGTCGAACTGAAGGATCTTCCATTCCCCGGATGGAAGACTGCTCAGCGCCCAGAGCGCGAAATTGTGCAAGAGGTTGACATCTCGACCGGGCCGGAATTGTTGCCAGCGGTACTCATCCGGATGCACGTTCAGATCCTTGATCTCATTCCAGTCGCCCACCGATAGGCCAAGCGGCGCGAGATGTTCCATCGCCTGGGCAGGTGTCAGTATCTTGGGCATGGCGGTTTGCTGGATCGAGCAGGGTGTTTTTTGGCAGGGCGTCAAACCCGTCCGGCGGGCGGCGGCGCTGCGGTCCTGTCACCACAGTGGGCCTGCCATGCGCCGTGGCAGCCGTGCCGGCGGCGAAACAAAAGGGCCACGCCGACTGCGATCAACAGGAGCGGGGCGATGAATGGGATCATCCCGATCGGGATGAGGCCCAGATGCTTGGCAATGCCGAGCAGGCCGATGACGATGAGTGCGACAGGCAAGATTCTCATGATGGTCTCCGAAGGGAGGTGAGGGGGTCAAGGGAAGGGTCTGGAGCCGGCAAGCCTCAGGCTTGCTCGTCCGGTGCGGGGGGGCGAGCGCCCGCTTTCGAGGAGGAATCCCCACGGGGTGCGGTCGGACCGGAGGCATCGCCATCCCTGCCGCAACGAGAGTGCCACTGCCACATTCTCTTCGAGCCAACTGCGGCCCACGTCGTCATCGGTGGAGGGCAAAGGCTCCCTTTTCGTTCGGCGCGCGCGATCGATGATGCGGTTCCTGGCGACTCGAAACAGCCATGCGCCGGCCTGCTCGATGGCATCCGTGGTCACGTAGAACTCGAGCAACACGTCCTGCAGGATGTCCTCGGCCTCATCCGCATCGCGCACCTGGCGACGGATGAAATGGCCCAACCGCGAACCTTCACGCTTGACGATCTCGGTGAAACGCGCGGCGTTGGCGGGCATGGGGAAGGGATCTGGCGGCGGCAGGCTGGAAACGGCGTCCATGCCAGGTAGACGAATGAGCGAGGGGAATATTGTGATGCCCCGAAGGCGGCAAGCTGCAGCGAAGCAGTTGCGCGCGTCGAACACATACCCTCGCGGCACCGATGCTCTCGAGTATCGGAGGATCAACCCTCCAGGGCGACGCGCTCGCTGTCGTCGCCTTCGATTCCCGCAAGCCAGGCTTCCATGGCCGCATTGACGGCGCCAGGTTGTTCGAGTGGAGCCATGTGCCCACAATGGGGGATCACGAGCCATTTCGCAGCGGGAATCCTGCGAGCCATTTCTTCGCTCCATTCGGGCGGGGTCACCTGATCCTCGCGCCCGCACAGGATCAACGTGGGGCAGGTGATTTCATGCAGCATGCCGACGCTGTCGGGCCGCGCCATGGCAGCTCGCTGCTGCCGCGCGAAGCCTTCGGCGCCGACCGTCCTCGCCATCGAAATCAGCAACTCGGTCAAGGACGAATCCTCGACGCGAGACGGATGCACGAGCCGTGGAAGAAAGCTGGCGGCCACAGCTGAAAAGTCTGCACTGCCTGTGGCGACGCCGTCGATCATCCGCTGGCGCAATTGCCTCGACTGCTCGGAATCCACCCTTGCGCCCGTATCGAGCAAGGCCATGCCCACCACGCGGTGGCGCGCCTGCCGAAAGACTTCGAGGGCTACATAGCCCCCCAGGGAAAACCCGGCGACCGCGAAAGGGCCCGCAGGCATCCCTGCGATCGCCTCGGACGCGAGAGCGGCCACCGTCTCCTGCGCGAAGGTCGTCGCCACCACGACTTCGCGCTGGCGGGACCGCAGCACCGGCAATTGGTTCTGCCAGACACGGCCGTCGTTCAGCAGGCCGGGAAGCAGCAGCAGCTTGATTCCATCGTTCATCTCTCACTCTCTCCTATGCAGGCCATCCAGCAAGTCCTGGAGCTTGGGCAGGTCCAGACTCTAGGGCGCACAATCAGGACGATCCACGGGTAAACGTCGGTTTTTTTCCAGCAATCGTCCAGTGACACTCGATCCGTTGTCCGAAGTCGTCTCCTTGCTCGAGCCGACCGCGCCTTTTTCCAAGCAGGTCATCGCGTCGGACCCCTGGGCCGTCAGGCGCGCCGAAGTGAGGCGCCCGTTCTACCTGGTGGCGCTCCAAGGCTCCTGCCGGTTGCGCATCGAGGCGCATGGGCAAACCGACATGGTCACGCTGGACCAGGGTGACTTCGTGCTCATCCCGGCTGCGCATGCGTTCGCCGCGAGCAGTGTCGACCGCACGCCTCCCGGCCCTCATGAGCCTGTTCAGAGCCCCATCGTTCCCCATGACGGCGGAGCACGCGTGGGCGACCCGCGGGCCCCGGTGACCGTGCGCCTGCAGGTCGGCTATTGCATCTTCGGTTCGGCTGACGCGGCGCTGCTGGTGTCCCTGCTCCCGCGGTGGCTGCATGTGCGCCAGGATGCACGTCTGGCGCGCCTGGCTGAGCTGGTGGACGAGGAGTACCGCACGGAGCGCCCCGCCCGCGAGGTCATCATGGCCAGACTGCTGGAGGTCTTGCTGATCGAGGCCTTCCGCTCGGCGAGCACCATGCAGGCCTCGGCCGGCCTGGCGCGCGGGCTGGCGGATCGACGCCTCTCGCAGGCGCTGCTCGCGCTGCATCGCGAGCCGCAGGCACGCTGGACCGTGGAGGGACTCGCGCGTGCGGCAGCGATGTCACGCTCGGCGTTTCACGATCGCTTCTGCAGGGAGGTGGGCATGGCGCCGATGGAGTATGTGCTCGCATGGCGCATGGCTCTCGCGCGCCGCCTTCTGTGCGAAGGAAGGCTCCGACTCGGGGAGATTGCCGAGCGCCTGGGCTACGGCTCGCTCAGCACCTTCGGTGAGGCCTTCAAGCGCCACGCGGGCATCTCGCCCGGGCGCTACGCGCGGCAGTCTCGCGACGCAGTCGCATCGGCGTGAGGGCTGCGCCATCGAGGTGCGCGCACGACCCCGGGGGAGATCCCGCCCTCTGAAGGCCGGGGGGATCCACGGGTTCACGGCCAGCCGCAGCGGAACAAGCCGGCAGATCCTGGTCCTGGAGTTGCAAACTTTTGCAAGCTCGCAGTGTCGCGCTGTCGGCTTGCCGAGGCCTTCGTCGTTGTAGGCATCACGCCTGCGAATTCCAAGGAGCCAGGCTGCGCCCGGCAGTTGCTTGAGCCATGCGCTTGATTCACGCGCTTGGTCCACGCACTTGATCCACGCTTGAGGGAGATGACATGGCCAGACCGGCAGCCAGCGGCCAACCGCGCGGGTTCCGCGCCCTGCGCGGGATGCTCTGCCTGGTCATGATGGCCTCGGCCGCGCTGATCAGTGCCTGCGGGGGTGGAGGCACGGCGTCGCCCGCAGCTCCGACGGCCTCGTCTCCGCAGACCTTCTCTCTGGTGGTGAGCACCCACGGGAGCGGGACCGTGACGTCCACCCCAGGCGCCATCGCTTGCGGCAGTTCCTGCGATAGCGCGTTCAGCCCGGGCAGTCTGGTGACGCTGCAGGCCACGCCCGCGACGGGCTCCTCGTTCACGGGCTGGTCCGGTGCCTGCAGCGGGTCGGCCGCGAGCTGCACCGTGACGATGAGTCAGGCGCAGTCCGTCTCGGCCACTTTCTCCACGCAAGCCGGTGGGGTCGCCGTCGTCTCCGGGCGGCTCGTCGTCGCCGGGACCAACACGCCGTTCATCCCCGAAGGATTCAACACCAACGGCATTCTCTATCCCGAGTCCTATGCGAGCACGCTGTGCCCCCTGGCCACACCGCTGAGCGCACAAGTGGTTCAGTATCTTGAGGATACCCAGGCCGCGCTGACGGCACCCCCACTGCCGGGCCTGGCCTACAACGCCTCCTTCCAGGCCATGGTGCAGGACTGGCATGCCAACACGGTGCGCATCCACGTCAGCCAGGGCGCCCTGCAATACGAATACGCACAGGGCCTGTCGAGCTACACCGACCTGGCGCGCAGCGTCATCGCACAAGCCCGCGCCGCCGGCCTCATCGTGATCGTCGACATGCAGGCGGAGAAGTACGGCTGCACCCCCGACGAAAACGGGGTCATGCAGAAGCTTCCTGACCTCAACACCGAACAGGCCTGGAAGCAGATCCTCGACCCCGCGCTGACCAACGACCGGGGCATCATCCTCGAAGTGTTCAACGAACCGGACGCATCGGTCGCCTGCAATCTCGGCACCTACACCCAGCCCGACTGGAGCGCATGGGAAACCGGCTGCGGCAATGAGCCGGACCAGGGGATGCTCACCGTCGGGCAGTACGTCCGCTCGCTGGCTCCCGACAATGTTCTGTTCTTCAACGGCCAGGGGGTCGATTTCGGATTCGACGGATTCACGGTGCCAGCCGGCATGCCCTCCAATTCCGCCTACACCGTCCATCCCTTCAGCTACGTCGCGAATGGCAGTGAAAGCGCAAGCATCAGCAGCTGGGATACCTGGTTTGGAAATTTCGAGCAAAGCGGGCATGCCGTGGTCGCCACCGCCTGGAGCGAGGACGCCCAGTGCCCCAACGATCCCGGTCAGAGCATCACCGACGAATTCATCCAGTCCTATCTTCCCCAGCACTCCATAGGAATGATCGGCTATGCATGGGACGGGCCGTACTGGGGCTCCGGCTATCTGGTCAACAGCTACGCCTACACCGGGAATACCGCGGACTATCAGGTGATCGATCCCGATGCATCGGGCTGCGCCCAGAACGGCGGAACGCAGTTGCAGCAACTCTTCCAGGATCAGGCCGCGGCCTCCGCAACCCCGTGATCGGCGGCCCAGGCGAGCACTGCGGTGACAACGAAAGCCATGGCGTGCTCAACGGTCGGAGGGTATCTCCTCCAGGATCCGGTCGAGTCGGGTCTTCAGTTCCGGCGGAATCTGCACCATGGGGTCTCGCAATTCATCGCTCATGCCCAAGCCGACGTGCCTCGGCAGAAAGGACGTGAGCATCACGGATTGCATGCCCTGATCATCGTTCGGTCGCCCTTGAACGCTGTCTGCAAAGTGCGACAGATGCCCCTGCAGCGCATCCCGGATTCGGCTGAGCCCAAGTGATCTACGCGACTACGCGCGCGCGCTCCCCTCGGGCTCCACAAGCAGCGTGATCTGCAGCGCCGCCAGCTCGCGCAATCTGGCGGGCTCGGCATGAATGCGTTCCATGACGGCAAGGCCTCGTGTGAAGACCATGATGGCCCGGGCAGCCTGGTCGGGCGACACGCGCAGCGACTCTCGCAGGCCCTCCTGCGACAGCGCATCGGCCACGATGGTCTCCAGTCGCTCCATGAGCTCGCGCACGCGCCGTAGCGCCGACGCACCGATCGCGGCGCTCTCGACAGCGGTCTTGGTCGTGAAGCATCCTCGAGGCGGCACATCGGCCGTCATGCTGTTGATCGATGCCTCGAAGAAACGCTCCAGCGCCAGCCGCGCGGTGGGAGCGTCCAGCGCCCGCCGGGACTCGGCAAGGACCCGTTCGGCGTAGCGATCGAAGGCCAGCTCGAAGAGGTGTTCCTTGCTCGCGTACGCGTGGTACAGGGAGCCGCGCTGCACGGCGGCGGCCTCGGCCAGGTCGGCCATGGAGGTGGCCTGCCAGCCCTGGGACCAGAACACGTCCAGCACCCTGTCGAGCACCGTCGCCTCGTCGAACTGCCTGGTCATGATCATGGCTTTCCTGACCTCCTTCAAAATTGTCGCATGTGTCAACGTTGACAGCTATGATAACGATGCCGTCATGCCCCGGCCCTGGAGTTTCTCTGTGCGCAGTCCAGGGATCCGCGTGGCCGAGGCCATTCCCCGCGCAAGGAAGAACCATGACCATCGCCAGGCCTCCGCGAATCCCGCGGTCCCAAGGTCACGTTGCCGACACGTCCGCAGGAGCCGGTTGGGCCGCGGTCCTCCTCGCGGCCACGCTGTGGGGCACGACCGGCGTCGTATTCCATGCGCTGGGTCGCTCCGGCGGTGCCAACGCCGCGTCCATCGGCTTTGCGCGTCTTGCTCTCTCCGTGCCCTTCCTGCTGGCCATGGCGCGGGCACGCACGGGCGATTGGTTCGTTGCGCTGACCCTGCGCGGCGTCGCAACCCTGAGCGCCCTGGGACTGGCGATGGCAGCGTACCAACTCAGCTACGTGCTGGCCCTGGAGCGCGTGGGGGTCGCCATCGCGGTACTCATCAGCATCTGTGGCGCGCCGATCTTCGTCGCGCTGATCTCCGTGGTCTGGCTCGGCGATCGTCTGAGGGCGAGAACCATGGTCGCGCTGGCGACGGCCATCGCGGGGACGGTGCTGATGGTAGGTCTGCCGTCGGCGGCAGGCGGCCACGGTCATCGGTTCGCGATCGGAATCGCGCTCGCCGTTGCCTGCGCGCTTTGCCAGGCCTTGTACGTGCTCGCAGCGCAAGCCTCGAGCAAGGTCTGCGGGCCCACGCACGCCGGCGGGATCGCCTTCGGCATCGGCGCGCTGGCCTTGCTGCCCATCGCCTGGAGCGAAGGCCTGCATGTAAGCCCCTCCCCGGGAAACTGGGCGATGCTGTTGTATGTTGCCGCGGTCCCTACGGCGATTGCGCAGACCCTGTTTCTCATCGGACTCCAGGGCACCGGCGCCGTTGGCGGCGCCATTGCGAGCCTGCTCGAGCCTCTCGTGGCAAGCTTGCTCGCGGTCGTGCTCTTGCACGAACGCATGCACCGGACGGGAGTCATCGGCGCGGCCCTGCTGCTCAGCGGCATCGGGATCCTTCAGTGGAGTCCCGGGAAGCGTGGCGCATCGGATTGACGGCGATCGCGCTCCCTCTCGGCCTTGGAACTGCCAGTCCTGGGCCGGGCTTCCTGATGGGCAGCGCAGGCCCCGCGCACCGTATCCCTGCGATTGAAGATGGGGAATTTCGGCCACGAAGCCATAGGGGGGTAGCCTATACTCCGGCGCATGAGCCATACGATCCGCCAGAAGACCAAGCTGCTGAACCGCGTCCGCCGCATACGCGGGCAGGTCGACGCCATCGAGCGCGCGCTCGAGGCCGAAGCCGGCTGCGAGCAGGTGATGCATGTCATCGCGGCCTGCCGCGGGGCACTCAACGGACTCCTGGGCGAGGTCGTCGAGGAGCATATCCAGAGCCACCTGGTCGAGCCCCTCAAGGACAAGGACGCAGCGGCGGCCGAGGCGGCGGAACAGTTGGTGGACGTTTTCAGGGGGTACTTCAAATGAGTGCCAGCCACAGCCATGCCCTCTCCGTTCCCGAGCACGACCACGTGTTCCTCGGCGAGGGCCATGACCGGAACGCACGCAAGACATGGTCCGTGATCGTGCTGTGCACGGTCGTCATGGTGATCGAGATCGTTGGCGGCCTGCATTTCGGCTCCCTGGCGCTGATTGCCGACGGGCTGCACATGAGCACCCACGCCGCGGCGATGCTGATCGCCGCGCTGGCGTACACCTACGCCCGCAGGCACGCGCGCGACGCCCGCTTCAGCTTCGGCACCGGCAAGGTCGGCGACCTGGCTGGATTCTCGAGCGCGATCATCCTGGCGATGATCGCGCTGCTGATCGGCTACGAGGCCATCGACCGCCTGCTGCACCCCGTGCGCATCGACTTCGACCAGGCGATCGGCATCGCTTTCCTCGGCCTCGCGGTCAACGTGATCAGCGCCTGGCTGCTCAGCGGCGGCAACCACGGGCACCACCATGGGCACGGCCACGGGCATCATCACGGCCACGGCGACGCGGCGCACGACCACGGTGACGAGACCCGCATGGTCGACACGCCTTTCGGACGCCTGCAGTTGAGCATTTTCGAGGATGGGGTGCCGCCGCGCTTCCAGGTGCGTCGCTTCGAGGATGCCGCCACACCGGCCCTCGGCCCCGGCGACCTCGTGCTGACCACGCTGCGCGAGGGTGGCGCACAGCAGCGATTCGCGTTGCGCGACGCCGGCGACTGCTGGGAGTCGATCGACGAGATTCCCGAGCCGCACGCCTTCGAACTGCGCGTCGAGGCCGGCGCCTTCGTCACCACGCTGCGCTACGAGGAGGAGTCGGGCCATGCCCACGGGGATCACCACCGGGACCACAACATGCGCGCGGCCTTCGTGCACGTGGCGGCGGACGCCGCGGTGTCCATCCTGGCCATCCTCGGGCTGGCGGCTGGCAAGTACTTCGGGCTGTACTTCATGGACCCGGTCATGGGCATCGTGGGCGCGCTGGTCATCGCCAACTGGTCCTTCGGTCTGGTGCGCGACACCGGCGCCATCCTGCTCGACATGAACCCGGATCGATCCCTCAGCCGCGACATCTCGGCGCTGGTGGCGGCGCAGGGCGACCAGCTCCGCGACCTGCACCTGTGGCGACTCGGTCCCGGGCACCTGGGGGCCATCGTCGCGGTCGGCACCCGCGACCCCGCCCACGACGCCTCGTACTACCAGCGCCAGTTCGACCGCTTCGGTGATCTCTCCCATGTCACGGTCGAGGTCACATCGGCCGACCGCGGTTGACGCGCCGGCGCGGATGCCGTCTCGCGATACACCGGCATTCGAGCGTTCGCGGAGGGGGAGGGCAGCACCGGGTCAGGAGCGCGAGTTGGCCGTTATGGCCGACCTCCGGCCGCTGCTCCGACGTCGGCACCTCGGCCTGAACGGGCGCTGGTCCGAGGTTGCGGCGACAACAGCCATGGTGTGGTCAGCAGTCGCTGAGGTCGTCAGCATCCTGAGCGGCTTCGTCCAAGGCTGCCCAGATGCGGGTTGCGGCCGTCGGCCGTCAGTGAGGGCCGACGCAAACCGCGCGGCGGATGCGATGACAACGTTGCCATTCGGGTTTCCTCCGGGCCCCATGGACACGCCGCACTGGACGCATTACCTTTGGCTTTTTTGTAAGGGTGCATCATGGCAGAGTCCACGATAACGGCCAAAGGGCAGACCACCGTACCGGCAGACATCCGGGCAGTGATGCATGCCAGGCCAGGGACGCGATTGGTGTGGTCGGCCATGCCCGACGGAACCATCATCGTGCGCGCCAAGACCCAATCTATCCGTGACATGGCTGGCATGCTCAAGGCACCCAAGGGCAAGCGCATCACCATCGACGATATGAACCCCTGGCGCTGATGCCCGCGCTCGATACCAATGTTCTGGTTCGCTACCTTGTCCAGGACGACCCAGCGCAATTCGCTGCGGCAGGGCGACTCATCGGTCGCTGCCTGGACGAAGGCTTGTCGCTGTTCGTCCCCGTAACGGTCGTTCCGGAGCTTGAGTGGGTGTTGCGGTCCAACTTCGGATTCGCCAAGGGCGACGTCTTGCGGGCGCTTTCGAGCTTGTTTTCGGCATCCGAGCTGACCCTGGAATCGGAACGCGCTCTCGAGGTCGCACTCCAACTGTATCGTGAAGGCACGGCTGACTTTGCCGACTGCCTGCACATCGCACTGGCGACGCAGGCGGGCGAGCAGCCGCTGTGGACCTTTGACAAAGGTGCCGCCAAGGTCAGCGGCGCTCGGCTTCTGGCCAGGATCTGAACAGACGATGGGTGATCGCCACCGCGACCTGGCCAGGTGCGGTTGGTCGCAGGGTTCCGGGCATCCAATCCAGCACTGCGAGGATCCGCTCAGGATGCTGACGACCTCAGCGACCGTTGAGTGCACCATGGCTGTCATTGCCACAGCCGGGGGCCAATGTCCCCTTGGGGCGAACTCCGGTCGTCGAGCCGGCGTTGGCAGCCCGGCCTTTGCCGCCGCGCAGGTGTTCAACGCGAGAGGCCGCAGTCGACCCATTGCAGCCACGGGAGATAGCCGGAGCGGACATCGATCGCCCCCTCTCCATGACTGCAGCGACGAACCGCTGAATTGCAGGGGCGCAGCGTCAGCGATTTCCTGGTCACCGCAGCGCTTCGAGATGCCCAGCGCACGATCGAGGATGCGCAGATTCTTGATCCAGGAGGTGGCGGGTGATTTCGATTGCCCTCGATGGTGAGCTCAGGCAAGATCCGGCCCTACAAGGGGGAGCCGCACGATGGATGACGTCACCGTTCTGATCACGGGCATTTCAGGGTTCATCGCCAAGCACTGCGCGGTCGAACTGCTCGGGCACGGCTATCGTGTGCGCGGCACCGTGCGCAGCGCCGACAAGGCCGATGCGGTACGCAAGACCCTGGCCGAGCATGCAAACCCTGCGCGACTCGAGTTCGTGGTGGCCGATCTGTTGTCCGATGCCGGCTGGAGCGATGCGATGCAAGGCGTGGATGGCGTGCTGCACCTGGCCTCTCCCTTTCCGCTGGCGCAGCCCAAGGACGAAGGCGAACTGATCCGGCCCGCGGTGGACGGGACCCTGCGCGTGCTTCGTGCGGCCCAAGTCGCCGGAGTGAAACGCTTCGTGCAGACGTCGTCGACCGTGGCGGTGCTCTTCGGCCACGGCCGCGGCCACTCCGGCCCTTACACCGAGGTCGACTGGACCGATGTCGACGCCCCGCATGTCACGGCCTACGCCAAGTCCAAGACCCTGGCGGAACGCGCGGCCCGCGATTTCGTGGCCAGGGAATGGCCCGCGCTTCACTACGCATCGGTCAATCCCGGCCTGGTGCTGGGGCCTCTGCTCGACGGCGACGCCGGCAGCTCCGCCGACCTCATCGCCAGCTGCCTGCGGGGCAAATACCCTGGCTGCCCGCGGTTGTCATTGCCCGTGGTCGACGTCCGCGACGTGGCCGTGGCGCACCGGCTGGCGCTGGAATCGGACGCGGCCTCTGGTGGTCGCTTCCTGGCCACGTCGGGGTCGGTCTGGTTCAAGGACCTGATGCGGCCCATCAAGGACAGCCTGGGCGCGCGGGCGCGCAAGGTGCCGACCCGCGAATTGCCGGACTTCCTGGTCAAGCTGGTGTCCCTCTTCGACCCCGCCTCGCGCCCCATCGTGCCGGACCTGGGAGTCGAATACCCGATCGACAATTCCACCACCTGCAGGACCCTGGGCATGGCATTCAGGCCGCATACGGAATCAGGACCGGCGATGGCCGAGAGTCTGCTGCGGCTGGGTCTCGTATCGACCGGTCGCATGACTTGAGGCCTGTACGCCGGCCCGGCGCCGGCGGCAGGGAGCTCAGGCGGCCTGGGCGAGGCGCTGGCTGAAGCCGTCGAGGATGGAGTTCCATCCCTTGTCATGGGAGCGTCCCCCGTCGGAATCCGGCAGGCCCGAGTGCACCACGGTCATGCACGTACCGGACGGGGTGGCCTGGAAGCTCACGCTGACGGTGGACTCGAGGCCGCCGGTGTACGGGGACATCCAGGTATGCCGCAGGAGGCGGCCGCGGGTGAGCTCGGTGAAGTAGCCATAGTGCGGCGTGCCGTGGATGCGCCAATAGAACATGCCGTCCTCGCGCGGGTCGAGGATCAGCTTGTCGGCCATGTTCCAGAGCGTGCCGGGCACGGCGGGGTCGAGCCAGGCGTCGAAGGCCTGCTCGGGGGTGGCGGCGATCATGCGCTCGACGGTGATGGTGATGGTCTGCGGAGTTGCGTTCACGGCTTGGGCTCCTGGGGTTTGACGCTGGCCTTGGCGAAATGCCGCTGGAACTCGTCGAGGTGCTCGTTCCAGAACCGCTCGTACTCGTGAACCCAGGTCGCCACCGACTGCAGCGGCGCCGCCTCGAAGGAGATCAATACCTCTCGTCCCTGCCGCTTGCGCCGGATCAGCCCTGCACGCTCGAGCAGCTTGAGGTGCTTGGTCACCGCGTTGAGCGCGGTGTCGAAGGGCTCGGCGATGTCGGTGAAGCGCGCCGGCCCTTCGGCCAGCCTGGCGATGATGGCCCGGCGGGTCGGGTGAGACAGCGCGGTGAGCACGTCGGAGAGAGGATCGATCGAAGGGTCCATGCGAAACACTACACCATATGGTGTAGTGTGTGGCAAGCATGGACTTTCGCAGGGGAGGGGTTCGCGGCTGGGGGTGGAAGTCCGCCAGCACCTCGAGTCGCGCCTGCGGCGGCCCGGCGAGCGGTAGACTGGCCCTACAAGCCCTGATCCCGAAGTCAGCTATGCGCCTGTTCCTCGCCATCTTCCTGCCCTGGCTGGCCTTTTTCACCATCGGCCGTCCTGTCGCGGGCATCATCTGCCTGGTGTTGCAACTCACGATTCTCGGGTGGGTTCCGGCCGCGATCTGGGCTGTCTACTCGCTGAGCCAGTACAAGACCGACAAGAAGATCGAGGCTGCGATGACGGGGGGCCGCCCGCGATGAACGCGGGGCGTCGTGCCGCCGGGGTGGAGGCACCTCGTGCTGGCTGGCGCAAGGCGGCGCTTCGTCGCGGCCCAGGCCTGGGCCACTGAACACTCCAGCACGCCATCGACGGGAAGACCGGCGCCGAGCGCTGCGTGTTCGCCGGCGGGTCCGACTCCGGGAAATGCTTGCCGAGGCTGGGCCCTGGTGCCCGGAGGGGGAATCGAACCCCCACGACCTGTTCAGGGTCGGCGGATTTTAAGTCCGCTGCGTCTACCGATTTCGCCATCCGGGCCGCGCATGTCGCGGGTAGGCGCGCATGCTAGCAGGGGGAACCCGGCGGGGGGGCGATGCTGCGGCTGGTGGCGCCTC
>JAJZWA010000023.1 GCA_021846965.1 Pseudomonadota bacterium
TAGTGGCCCGCATCGACCCCCGGCAGGTTGTAGCACTGGCGCGCGGGGCCACCGTTGGAGCTGCTGCTGGTGGTGCCGGGGCCGGCGCGGAAGTAGCCGCCGAAATTGAAGGTGTCCGCATGCGCGGGCAGGCTCAGCCCGAAGGCCGCCGCCATGGCAGCGCCCATCGCGGTGAGTTGAAGTCTCCTCAGGGATTGCATCGTGTTGTCTCCTTAGCCAGAGAGTTTGTCGGCGAGTCATGAGCGACACAGAGAGTCCCCTTCGCACTCCCTGCACCGCGCGTGGATCCGGATTCGGCCCGTATCAGCGGGCTTCGTTGCCGGATGGAGACAATGTAGCAATACTACGCAACACGACCGCTCGTGTTTTCCCTAAGAGCAACAATTACATTTGGAAATAGTCGACTTTTCCCCTATTTTTCAGCGGTTTTCCGCGCATGGCCCCACAAATTACTCAGGGGATCGGAAGGGGGGATGTTGTTATGATGATACTTAACTACAGGTTTTCATATCCCTGGCTGTTGCATCATGGCACCATCATCCGGGCCATGCGCCCGCCCTTCGCGCCCTACCTCCCATGCACATAGCACTCATCGCCCACGACGCGAAAAAAGACGCCATGATCCGCCTGGCGCGCGAGCATGCCTCGCTGCTCGCCGCCCACCGCCTGGTGGCCACCGGCACCACGGGTTCACGCCTGCGCGAACAGGCGGGCCTGGAGGTGGAATGCCTGCGCAGCGGCCCGCTGGGCGGAGACCTGCAGATCGGCGCGCGTCTGGCGCAGGGAGAGATCGACATGGTGATCTTCCTGCGCGATCCCATGACCGCGCAGCCCCATGAACCGGATATCACGGCCCTGTTGCGCGCCTGCGACGTCCACGACGTGGCCTGCGCCACCAACGAAGCCAGCGCGCGGCGCCTGCTGCTCAGCCTGCGCGATGCCCACCGGGGCTGAGCGGGCATCCGGGGCCCGCCTCGCGGGTCGGCGATGAGCCTGGTTGCCACCATCGCGCAGACCAGCGCGCCGCTGTTCCTGCTGATCGCGGCGGGCTGGCTGGCGGCCCGCGCCGGCTACCTGGGCGGCGAGAGCCTGGACGGCCTGGCCGCCTTCGTGCTGCGGGTGTGCCTGCCGGCGCTGATCTTCTCGGCGGTGTCCGAGTTCCCCCTGCACGACCTGCTGGACGCGCGCTATCTGCTTGCCTATGCGCTGGGCTCGCTCGGCATGTTCGGGCTGGTGCTCGGTCTTGCGCGGCGAATGCGCCAGGTGCAGGGTGCCGATACCGCGGTGCTGGCGCTGGGCGTGTCCTGTTCCAACAGCGCGTTCATGGGCTTTCCCATCCTGCATCAGCTGCTCGGCCCCATCGCCTCGCTTGCGCTGGCGCTGACCGTGGTGGTGGAGAACGCGCTGATGCTTCCGCTGTGCCTGAGCCTGGCGCAGCCGCGCGACGCCGCGGCGCGAGCGCCGGCCCGCCGGTGGCGTCCGCTGCTCGGCACGCTGCGCGCGCTGGGGCGCAACCAGGTGCTGGCGGCCATCGCCCTGGCCCTGCTCATGCAGGGCCTGCACCTGCACGCGCCGCGCCCCGTGCACGACGCCATCGGGCTGCTGGCGCATGCCTCGGCGCCCGCCGCGCTGTTCTTCCTGGGAGGATCGCTGGCCGGCACGCCGCTGCGGCGCAGCCTGGTGCCGGCGGGCGCGCTCAGCCTGGCCAAGTTGTTCGGGCACCCCCTGCTGGTGTTGCTGGCCATGCTGCTGCTGCATCCAGGCCCGCCCGGGCTGGCTGGCGCCGGCGTGCTGATGGCGGCGATGCCCATGCTGAGTTCCTACCCGGTGATCGGGCGCCTGCGGGACATGCACGGGCTGTGCTCGGCCGCCGTGCTGCTGGCCACCTCCGCGGCCTTCCTCACGCTCATCGCCTGGGTGGCGACCCTGCAGCGGGACGGCTGGCTGCACCTGATCCACTGACCCGCTGCGCCCTGCCGCATGGCCGCATGGCCGCATGGCCGCACGGCAGCACGGCCGCACGGCCGCACGGCAGCACGGCAGCACGGCCGCACGGCAGCACGGCAGCACGGCCGCACGGCCGCATGGCCGGTCGACGAGGCCGGGGGCGGCGCGAAGCCGCGGCGGGGCGCCGGATCAGCCGGCCGGCGGTCGGTCGCGCAGCGCGAAACGCACGCGCATGCCCAGGATGCCCAGGGCCAGCGCCAGGGTCACCACATTGGCCAGGATCACCGGGAGCGAGGCCAGGTAGACGCCGTACAGCACCCACAGCGCCACACCGGCGCAGAACATCGCGTAGGCCCACAGCGAGATGCCCCTCACGTCACGCGTGCGAAAGGTGCGAACGGCCTGCGGAACGAACGACAAGGTGGTCAGGCTGGCAGCCACGGTGCCGATGAGAACAGACAGCTCGATGCGCATGTCGACCAACCGCGCGCGTGCGCGGCGAGACGTGGGAATATCAGGGATTCTACGGATCTGCCCGCATTTCCGCCGAGGCGCAAGCGAGGGTGTAGCGCGCCTGATACACCGCCTTACGGGCCGGGCCGGCGCGGGCCGGGCAAGGCCCGGCCCTGGGGGCTGTCAACCCAGGAATCGCAGGGCCGCCCCAAGATTCCTGGGCCCCCTCGGGGGGCGGGCCGGGCAAGGCCCGGCCCTGGGGGCTGTCAACCGTCTACAACGCCTGGTCGGTCGACGGGGCGCGCCACAGGTCCACCCCGCCCTCCTGGGCGTGGCGGTCGATCTCGGCGAGTTCCTCGGGCGAGAAATCCAGGTTGCGCAAGGCAGCGACGTTCTCGACGATCTGCTCCGGACGGCTGGCGCCGATCAGCGTGGAACTGACGCGCGGATCGCGCAGCACCCAGGCCAGCGCCATCTGCGCCAGCGACTGCCCGCGCCGCTGCGCGACGGCGTTCAGCGCGCGCACGCGGGCGATGTTGTCGGCGCTCAGGTGCTCCGGCCGCAGCGAGGCTCCACCCGGGCGATGGATGCGCGCGTCCTGCGGGATGCCTTCCAGGTACTTGCCCGTCAGCACGCCCTGGGCCAGCGCGGTGAAGGTGATGCATCCGGCGCCGACATCCTCGAGGGTGCCGAGCAACTCGGGCTCGATCCAGCGGTTGAGCAGGTTGTAGGAAGGCTGGTGGATCAGCAGCGGCACCTTGTGCTCGGCCAGCAGCGCGGCCATCTTGCGCGTGGACGCGGGCGAGTAGGAGGAAATCCCCACGTACAGCGCACGTCCGCTGTGCACGGCCGTGGCCAGTGCGCCAGCGGTCTCCTCGAGCGGGGTGTGGGCGTCGAAGCGGTGGGAGTAGAAGATGTCGACGTAGTCCAGCCCCATGCGCGCAAGGCTCTGGTCCAGGCTGGCCAGCACGTACTTGCGCGAGCCGCCGCCCTGGCCGTAGGGGCCGGGCCACATGTCCCAGCCCGCCTTGGTGGAGATGATCAATTCGTCGCGATAGGGACGGAAGTCTCGCCGCAGCAACTCCCCGAAATTGGACTCGGCGCTGCCGTAGGGCGGGCCGTAGTTGTTGGCCAGGTCGAAGTGGGTGATGCCCAGGTCGAAGGCCGTGCGCAGCATCTCTCGCTGGTTCTGCAGCGAGGAGGAGTCGCCGAAGTTGTGCCACAGGCCCAGGGACAGCAGGGGCAGCCGCAGGCCGCTGCGCCCGCAGCTGCGCATGGGCATGCGTCCGTCGTAGCGTTGCGGATCCGCCTGGTAATTCGGAAATTGGAGGGTCATCGGATGCTTGAGGATCGGGAAAACGCGCAGGCTTCAGCGTAGCGCTTTCAGGAAAAGTTCGGGGCTGGGCATGAACTCGGCGTACAGCGGCAGCAGCGCGGCGCCCAGAGCGCGCGCATCGGCGCCCACCGCACCGGGGTGGATGCGCGGGCGCACCACGCCCTGCCAGTCGTAGCCGTCCATCGCCTCGGGCAGCCGCGCCAGCAGCGCATCGCGAAGGGGCTCGCTGAAGGAGCCGTCCATGATCACGTTGTCGATGTCGAGCAGGCAGATGACGTTGTGGATGGCCAGCGCGATGGCACCCGCGGCGGAGTCGATCCAGCGCAGGGTGTGCTCGCGCCACGGCGCCTGCAGCGCGCGCTGGTCGCGCCAGGCCAGCACCTCCAGCCCGGCGTCGCGGTAGGCGGCCTGCAACTGGTGCAGCGAGGCCACGCCGAGCAGTTGCTCGGGCCGCTCCTTCTGCCCGGGAACGGCCAGGCGCACCGGCAGCGAGCCCACCGCGCCGGCGTTGCCGTGCAGGCCCACCTGCAACTGGTTGTTCAGCACCAGGCCGCCACCGATGAAGGTGTCCATGAACAGGTACAGGAAGTCGCGGGTGTCGTGCCCGCGCCCGATCACCAGCTCGGCCACGCAGGCCGCGCTGGTGTCCTTGATGAAACGCACCGGCATGCCGAACATCTGCTCCACCCGGGCACGGATGTCGATGCCTTGCCAGGCTTGCGCCTGCGATTCGAATCCCAGCAGGCCCTGCCAGGCCTCCAGCGACAGCGGCGCGGCCACGCCCATGCCGCAGAGCAACTGCGATTGCGCCGGACCCAGGTCGTCGAGCAGGCTGGAGACCATCTCGCCGATGCGCTCGAACAGGGTCGTCGGATCGGGAAAGGCGTATTCCACGTTCAGACGTCTTCGCACCTTGGCGCAGAAGTCCACCAGCAGCACCTCGGCATTGCGCCGGCCGATGGTCAGGCCGATGGCATAGGCCCCGTCGGCATTCAGGGCCATGGGCACCGAGGGCTGGCCGATGCGTCCGCGCACCCTCCCCCGCTTGACCACCAGCCCGTCGGCCTCCAGGCGGCCGATGATCTGCTGCACGGTCTGCGCCGTCAGGTGGGTGCTGCGGGCGATCTCCGCCTTGGAACAGCTGCCATGCACGCGGATGGCCTGCAGCACCACGCGCTCGTTGAACTGGCGCATTCCGACGTGGTTCGAGCCCCGCGCCCAGGCACGGGCGCGCGGCAGCGCCGGATCCGACGGCGCCGGGTCGCTCAGCGCGGCCTCGTCCTGCCGCGGCTCGCCGTCGGAGGAATCCATTCTCATGCCTGCAGCGCGACGATCACGCCCTTCTTGAACAGGAAGTTGCCGAAGGGCTGGGGCTCGGAGGTCTGCACGATGGCCCAGGCGCCTCGCACGCGCTCGTAGAAGGCGAAGCGCTCCATCGCCTCGCAGGCCCCCGCCGGCACGCCGCCGAGGCGCGCCACCGACTCGATCACCCGGGCCTGCAGCGGCGAGGGCTGCCCCTCGGGCAGGCCGGCGTGCTGCATGTACGCGACCGGACCGGCGTCGATCACGTCCAGCGGCAGCAGCGACAGCACCGCGTCGCAGGCCGCCACCAGCCCGGCGCCGGCCAGGCGCAGCACGCGCCCGTGCTCGGCGCCCAGGGACGCGGCCGTGAAGTTGGCGTCGACCAGGGCGACTTCGTCGCCATGGCCCATCTCGGCCAGCACCTTGAGAAGTTCCGGGGTCAGCAGAGGATCGATGTTCTTCAGCATGGCACGTCGTGGGTCAGGCCAGGCACTCGGCCGGGAGTTGCTCGGGCAGCATGGCGCCGGTCATCACGGCGACCGTCTCGCTCATGCCGATGCGCTTGGGATCCACCACCGCGGCGCGGCGGCCCAGGCGCTGGATGTGGATGCGGTCGGCGATCTCGAACACATGCGGCATGTTATGGCTGATGATGATCACCGGCAGGCCGCGGTCTCGCACCTTGCGGATCAGTTCCAGCACCATGTTGCCTTCCTTGACCCCCAGCGCGGCGGTGGGCTCGTCCATGATCACCACGTGGCGCGCGAAGGCGGCGCTGCGCGCCACCGCCACGCCCTGGCGCTGGCCGCCCGACAGGGTCTCCACCGGCTGGGTCAGGGAGCGCAGGCCGATCTTCAGGTTGGCCATGTGGGTCTGCGCCTCGGCCAGCATGCGCCTCTTGTCGATCAGGCGCAGCCAGCGGCCCAGGGGTCCCGGGCGCAGCATCTCCCGCCCGAGGAACAGGTTCTCGGCGATGGTCATGGCCGGCGCCACCGCGAGGTCCTGGTAGACGGTCTCGATGCCCTGCCGGCGCGCGTCCAGCGGCGAGCGAAAGCGCACCGGCGCTCCGTCGAGCAGGATCTCCCCCTCGTCGGGAATGATCGCGCCCGACAGGGCCTTGATCAAGGAGGACTTGCCGGCGCCGTTGTCGCCGATGACCGCGAGAATCTCGCCTTCGCGCAACTCGAAATCCGCGCTCTGCAGCGCGGTGACCTGGCCGTAGCGCTTGGTCAGACCGCGCCCCTCGAGCACCGGGCGTGCCGCGGCCTCGGGCCGGGAAGCTTCCTGCATGACTGCGTTCATGGTCTCAGCCCTTCCTGTGCACGAATTGATCGGTGGCCACCGCCAGCAGCACCAGGATCCCGGTGATCAGCATCTGGTAGACCGACTCGACTCCCATCAGGGTCAATCCGTTGCGGAACACGCCCACGATCAGCGCGCCCACCAGCGAGCCCAGCATGGGCCCGCGGCCGCCGAACAGGCTGGTTCCGCCCAGCACCACGGCGGTGATGGCGGCCAGGTTGTCCACCTGTCCGGCCTGCGGATCGCCCACGCCGGTGCGCGCCAGCGACAGCAGCGCGGCGATGCCATACAGCGCGCCGGCCGTCGTATACACGCCGAGCAGAACGCGATGCACCGAGATGCCGCTCAGGCGTGCGGCCTCGGGGCTGTTGCCCACCGCGTAGACATGGCGCCCCGGCGCCGTCTCGCGCAGCGCCAGCCAGGCCAGCAGGTACAGGACCACCATGATCAGCGAGCCCCACAGCACCGGAGCGCCGGCCACCATCAGGGGATTGCCCAGGGCGGTGATCGGCCCCGGCAGCCCGGTGATGGTCTGCGCGCCCGAGTAGATCTGGGTGGCGGCGAAGGCGATGTTCAGGGTGCCCAGGGTGACGATGAACGCGGGCAGGCGGGCCTTGGTCACCAGCAGTCCGTTGACCATGCCGATGGCGGCGGCCAGCCCCACGCCGACGAGCACCGCCAGGTAGGGGTTCCAGCCCATCGTGACCGCCAGCTTGGCGATCACCACGTTGGCCAGCGCCATGATGGCGCCGCAGCTCAGGTCGATGCCGGCGGTCAGGATGATCAGGGTCTGGCCGATGGCCAGGGTGCCGACCACCATCACCTGCTGCAGGATCAGCGCGAAGTTCTGCAACTGCAGGAAGCGGTCGCTCTGGGTGGAGAAGAAGGCGCAGGCCAGTACCAGCGCGGCCAGCGGGCCCAGGCTGGCCCAGTTCAGGCGCAGTCTCGCGGGCTGGGGAAGGGAAACGGCGTTCACGGCGGTGGTCTCCGCACGGCGCCGGGGGGCGCCGGATGGTGGATCGGGTGGGCGTTGCCCCGGGGCCGGTCAAGGCCCCGGGGAGCCAGCTCAGCGGTTACCCCAGCACATGCGCATGCCGAACTTGGTGCCGTGGCTGGGCACGCCGGCGATCGGCTTGTCGGTGATCAGGTTCACGCCGGTGTTGTGGTAGCCCGAGACCATCTTGCCGGTCTTGGCGTACTCGACGCCGGCCTTGACCCCGTAGGCGGCCATTTTCAGCGGGTACTGCTGCGCGGTGGCGGTGATGATGCCCTGCGCGACCTGCTCGACCCCCTTGCATCCGCCGTCGATGGCCACGATGGCCACGCCCTTCTCACGCCCGGCCTGCTTGAGCGCCTGGTAGGCGCCCGCGGCGGCCGGCTCGTTGATGGCGTAGACCAGGTTGATGTTCGGGTTCTTCTGCAGGCAGTTCTGCATCGCGGTCTGCCCCTTGGCCTGGTCGCCGTCGGAGTCGGCCATGCACACGATGTCGGAAGCCTTGGACAGCTCATTGCTGGAGGCCGGCGCCGCCGCCAGCCCGAAGCCCTTCATGAAGCCGTTGTGACGCTGCGCGCCCACCGGGCTGCCGGGGAACAGATCGAGGGTGGCGATCACCGGCTTCTTGCCCTTCATGACCTTCGCCGCGTACTCGCCGATGAGCTCGCCGGCCTGGTAGTTGTCGGTCGCGTACAGGGCGTTGACCGCGCTGGCGGGCTCGGTCGGGCTGTCCAGCGCGATGACCATCACGCCTTGCTTGCGCACCTTCTCGATGGTCGGCACGATGGCCTTGGAGTCCCCCGGGGTGATCAGGATGGTCTTGGCCCCGGCGGCGGTCATGTTCTCCAGCGCGGTGACCTGGCTGGAGTTGTCGCCGTCGAAACGACCCGAGGCGGTCAGGAGCTTGGCGCCCAGCTTGGTGGCCTCCTGCTTCGCGCCCTTCTGCATGGTCACGAAATAGGGGTTGGTGTCGGTCTTGGTGATCAGGCCGATCACCGGCTCGGCGGCCTGGCTGGCGCCAGCGGCGCCGGCAAGTACCGCGACCAGCGCGGCAAAGCGGTATTTCATGGTTCGTCTCCTCGTGCTCAGGGCTTGTGGAATGGTGTGCCTGGGAACTGCCGGCACCGGCGTCACTGCTCCCGGATGCGCTCGTGGCCGCATCCGGGAACGACGCCATTGTTGCCCTCCGCATTAAATAAATCAATGCGATGTACAAATGGAAAACCCGCACGGGACAAACCCTAGGTTCATGCCCTCCTGAGCTTCGTCTCGGGCTGCGCGTCGAGCCCGATCTGCTCGCGCCCCAGGGGGCTGAGCATGTCCACCCCGGCTCGACCCACGAAATTCGTCTCGAAATCATCGGCCGGGAAATCCGGCGGGCTGCGCCCGTCGAGGAAGGCCGGCAACTGGCGCTGCAGGTAGGCGTCGTTCTTGGCACAACCCGGCGTGGCGGCGATGTACATCACATTGCTGTAGCCAGTCCCGCGATGGGCATCCTCCACCGCGTGGATCAGGTCGCAGTGCCAGAACACGGCGTCCCCGGGTTCCATCAGGGGAATCGAGGAAATCGCATCGAACAGCGGCGCATGCCAGCGCGCATCGATGGACAGCGCGCGTCCGGGCAGCGCGCCGCAGAGCTCGTCCTCGGGCACGTCGTCCTGCAGCGCGCGCAGCAGGATGTAGGCCATGGCATTGGCGATGGGCACCAGCTGCAGGGTGCCGTCGCCCGGGCCCTGGCGGGTCAGCGCGGTCCAGCCCTGGAAGGTGCGGAACATCGAGCACACGGCGGGCGAGGCGACCTCGCGCACCTCGGGACGCCAGGCCGCGTCGAAAGGGTCGTATTGCTGCCAGTTCCCATCGAATACATGCCGGTAGACCTGACGGAAGTTGTCGTCGATCCAGCGCTCGACCGAGCCGCCGTCGCAATGGGGGGACAGGCCCAGGGAGTCCGATCCCGGCGGACGACGACGCAGGCGGTCGGCGTAGGCCGGCACGCGTTCGGGATCGAAAT
Organism: Pseudomonadota bacterium; assembly: GCA_021846965.1. GTDB lineage: Bacteria > Pseudomonadota > Gammaproteobacteria > Burkholderiales > Burkholderiaceae_C > Thiomonas_A. Next base: position 9,346 of record JAJZWA010000023.1, read on the forward strand.
GCTGCCGACCCTCGCTGTGGCTGCGCCACAGCCGGTTGAGGAACACGCGGGTGGCGCTCAGCTCGGGCGACTGGCGCGCCTGCACCTGCGGGCGCGACCAGTACACGCCGTAGATCTGGGGCTTGCTCGAGGCCAGCTGCCCGAAGTACTTGTCTTCGGCGCGGTGGGCCAGGCGGGAGTCCAGGTCGTTGCGCTGCACGTAATCGGCGATCTCGGCATCCCAGGCTTGCGCCGTCGCCGGATCGAACACGCGGCGGATCACGCAGGCGCCACGCTTGCGCACCAGCCGGCCCTGCTCCTCGCTCACCCGGCCCTGCGCGATGTCGGCGTAGGCGATCTCGGGAATCACCGGCAGCCCCTGGCTGCGCAGCCCGGCGATCTCCGCCGCCTGCGCGCGCATGTCGGCCTCGAGCTGCGCGAACACCCGTGCGTAGTCCGGAAGCTGCTGGCGCAGGTGCTTCTTCACGGCGCGGATGGTGGCGGGCAGGTCGTCGATCTGCAATGCGGTCATGGTCGTCTCCAGGAAGTGGAATGTGTGGTCCGGCGATGGGCGCAGCATAGGGTCTGGTATTCGGCCGAAGTGATAGGATCCGGCCATTCTTGCTGCGTTTTTCGCCATGAAGCCCGCTTACGAACATGTGGAATTCGGCGAGCATTGCTCGGTGCGCATCTACCACCGACGCCTTCCGCGCATTCCCTTCGAGTGGCACCATCACCCGGAATACGAGCTCACGCTGACCCTCAACAGCCACGGCCGGCGCTACATCGGCGATTCGGTGGCGGAGTACGGCGCCGACGATCTGGTGCTCGTGCCCCCCGACCTGGCCCATACCTGGTCCTCCAACCGCTCCCTCGACCCCACGCAACCGCAGGTGGCCATCGTGCTGTGGTTCGACGGCGCCTGGGCGCGCCGCCTGGCCGACTGCTGCCGCGAATACGAGGCGCTGCATCGCCTGCTGCGCCGAGGGACCTGCGGCCTGTGCTTTGACGAGGCGGAGGCCCAGGCCATGCGCGGCCAGCTTCCCGAGTTGCTCTCCTCCGAGCCGCGCAGGCGCCTGGCGGCCGCGCTGGACCTGCTGTGCCGGCTCGCCGACGCCCCGGCCCAGGCGCTGGCCTCGCCCGTCGCCTTCGCCGGGCCCGCCGGCGCCGGCGCGGCCACCGGTCATGAACCCGAGCGCATCAACCGGGTGCTCGCGCTGATGGAATCGCGCCTGGCCGAGCCCCTGCGCATCGCGGACCTGTGCGCCGCCGCGCATTGGTCCCCGCGCAGCCTGCACCGCTACTTCCTGCAACACCTGGGCGAAAGCGTGGGCCAGCACCTCACGCGCCTGCGCATCGGCCGCGCCTGCCGCCTGCTGGCCGACACCCGCCTTCCCGTCTCGGAGGTGGCCTTGCGCTCGGGTTTCGGCAACCTGGCGCATTTCAACCGCCAATTCAAGGCCGCGCGCCAGACCACGCCCAGCGCCTACCGGCGCCAGTTCGCGCAGGACGCGGGGCGGCAGGCGCTGGCGGACGAGGCCTCGAAGCTGGACCAGCGCCCGCCCTCTCTGCGCCGCGCCACGCGTCGCCGCGCCATCCCCGCGCCCGCCGCGGACTGAGCGGGCGGCCGCGGCCGCCCTCCGGCGTCGAATCCTGAATCAGGGATACCTCGGGTTGGGTCGCGCCCCGATTTATTTGTATGATGATTCCAAGTCATCCACACGAGCCCGCGCGCCAAGCTCCACCATGTCGTCCTCCACCCCGAAAAAGCGACGTTCCCAAGCCTGGTTCGAAGGCCGCAGCAAGGACAATTTCATCCACCGCAGCTGGATGAAGAGCGAAGGCCTTCCCGACGACAGCTTCGACGGCCGCCCGGTGATCGGCATCTGCAACACCTGGAGCGATCTCACCCCCTGCAACCACCACTTCCGCGAGCTCGCCGAACGGGTACGCCACGGTGTGCTGCAGGCCGGCGGCCTGCCGCTGGAATTCCCGGTGAGTTCCCTGGGCGAAACCCTGATGCGCCCGACGGCCATGCTGTTTCGCAACCTGGCCAGCATGGACGTCGAGGAGGCGCTGCGCGCGCATCCCCTCGACGGCGTCGTGCTCCTGGCCGGCTGCGACAAGACCACCCCGGCCACGCTGATGGGCGCCGCCAGCGTGAACCTGCCCACCATCGTGGTGTCCGGCGGCGCGATGCTCAACGGACGCTTCCGCGGCCAGGCCATCGGCTCCGGCACCCATGTCTGGAAATTCGCCGAGGCGGTCGCCGCCGGCACCATGAGCGAGCAGGAATTCATGCAGGCCGAGCGCTGCATGTCGCGATCCAGCGGCGTGTGCATGACCATGGGCACCGCCTCGACCATGGCCTGCCTGGTCGAGGCCCTGGGCATCGCCCTTCCCGACAATGCGGCGATTCCGGCGGTGGACGCGCGGCGCTTCGACCTCGCGCAGCGCGCCGGGCGTCGCATCGTGGAACTGGTGCTCGAGGATGTACGCCCCTCGCAGATCCTGACCCGCCAGGCCTTCGAGAACGCCATCCGCGTGTGCGGGGCCATCGGCGGCTCGACGAACGCGGTGATCCATCTGCTGGCCATCGCCGGGCGCGTGGGCGTGCCGCTGAGCCTGGACGACTGGGATCGCCTCGGGCGCGAGGTGCCGACCATCGTCGACCTCATGCCCTCCGGGCGCTTCCTGATGGAAGACTTCTACTATGCCGGCGGCCTGCCCGTGGTGCTGCGCCGCCTGCTCGAGGCCGGACTGTTGCACGGCCAGGCGCCCAGCGTCGCCGGCGGCGTGCTGGCCGACCACGTGAGCCAGGCGCAATGCCACGACGAGCAGGTGATCCGCCCGCTGGCGCAGCCGCTGGTGGAACAGGGCGGCATCGCGGTGCTGCGGGGCAACCTGGCCCCCGACGGCGCCGTGCTCAAGCCCTCGGCCGCCACGCCGGACCTGCTGCGCCACACCGGTCGCGCCGTGGTGTTCGAGTCCATCGAGGACTACAAGGCGCGCATCGCCGACCCGGAGCTGGACGTCGACGCCGACTCGGTGCTGGTGCTGAAGAACTGCGGGCCCCGCGGCTATCCCGGCATGGCCGAGGTGGGCAATATGGGACTGCCGCCCAAGCTGCTGCGCCAGGGCGTCACCGACATGGTTCGCATCTCGGATGCACGCATGAGCGGCACGGCCTTCGGCACCGTGGTCCTGCACACCGCGCCGGAGGCCGCGGCCGGCGGCCCGCTGGCACTGGTGCGCGACGGTGACCTGATCGAACTCGACGTGGAGGCGCGTCGGCTGCAGCTGCTGGTGGACGATGCCGAGTTGCAGCGCCGGCGCGCCGCATGGACCCCGCCGCCGCTGCCCGACTCGGGCTATGTGCGCCTGTATGTGCGCCATGTGCAGCAGGCCAACCTGGGAGCCGACCTGGACTTTCTCACCGGCTGCCGTGGCGACGCGGTGCCTCGCGAATCCCACTGAATCCGCCTTCCCATCCCACCTGCCCGCGCGGCCACGCCGCGCGGCGCCCTCCGGACCGATCATGGCAAGTATCCGTCTCGAACAAGTCAGCAAGTCCTACGGCAAGCTGCCGCCCGTGGTACGCGATGTCAGCCTGCACATCGGGGACAACGAATTCTGCGTGTTCGTCGGGCCCTCGGGCTGTGGCAAATCCACGCTGCTGCGCATGGTCGCGGGGCTCGAGTCCATCAGCGCCGGCGAGCTGCGCATCGGCGACAAGGTGATGAACGACGTCTCCCCGGCGCAGCGCGGCGTCGCGATGGTGTTCCAGAGCTATGCCCTGTTCCCCCACATGAGCGTGTTCGAGAACATGGCCTTCGGGCTGCGCCTGGCCAAGTGCGCGCCCTCCGAGATCGACCGCCGCGTGCGCTCGGCCGCGCAGATCCTGCAGCTCGAGGCCCTGCTCGATCGCATGCCCAAGGCCCTTTCCGGCGGACAGCGCCAGCGCGTGGCCATCGGCCGCGCGATCGTGCGCGAGCCCGACGTCTTCCTGTTCGATGAACCACTTTCCAACCTCGATGCCGCGCTGCGCGTGCAGACACGCTTCGAGATCGCGCGGCTGCATCGCGATTTCGGGCGCGCCAGCGCCATCTACGTGACCCACGACCAGGTGGAGGCCATGACCCTGGCCGACCGCATCGTGCTGCTCAACACCGGCGCCGCGGTGGCCCGCGACGGCAGCGTCGCCCAGTGCGGGACTCCGCTGGAGCTGTACCACCAGCCGCGCAATCGCTTCGTCGCCGCCTTCATCGGCTCGCCGCGCATGAATTTCGCGCCCGCGCGCCTGTTGCAATGCGACGCCGAGCTCGCCACGCTGCAGCTGCGCAGCGGCGAGCGCGTGCAGGCGCGCGTCGATGCGCGCGCTCAGCCGGTGGGATCCGAGCTGACCCTGGGGGTCCGCCCGGAGGATCTCGAGGTGGGCGGCGGGGAACCCGCGCTGGGGCGTGACGTGCTGTGGCAGGAGCGCCTGGGCGAAGCCACCTACCTGTACCTGGACGCGGCCGGCTGCGGCGACCCCTGGGTGGCCAAGGCTCCGGGGAATTTCAGCGCCTCGCCCGGCCACCGCGTGGCCCTGCGCCTGCCCCCCGAGCGCGTGCACGTGTTCGACGGCGCCGAGGTGGCGCTGCCGCGCACCGTGCGGCCCGAGGGCCTGCCGACGATGATGGCCGCGGCAGCGGCCTGAGCCAGGGACCCAGGGAGACTCTCCATGATCGAACTCGGTGTCTGCTATTACCCGGAACAATGGCCCCGCGAACTGTGGGAGCGGGACGCGAGCCACATGCGCGAACTCGGGCTGCGCGTGGTGCGCATCGGCGAATTCGCCTGGAGCCGCATCGAGCCGCGCAGCGGCGAGCTGTGCTGGGACTGGCTGGACGATGCCCTCGACACCCTGCACCGCCACGGTCTGCGCGTAGTGCTGGGCACCCCCACCGCGACGCCCCCGAAGTGGCTGGTGGACGAGCATCCTTCCATCCTCGCGCTCGACGAGCACGGGCACGCGCGCGGCTTCGGCTCGCGGCGCCATTACTGCTTCTCCAGTCCCGTGTACCGCGAGCAGGCGGCGCGCATCGTCACGCTCATGGCCGAGCGCTATGGACGGCACGATGCCGTGTGCGCCTGGCAGACCGACAACGAATACGGTTGCCACTCCACGGTGCTGAGCTACTCGCAGGCCGCGCGCGAGCGCTTTCGCGCATGGCTGCAACGGCGCTACGGCACGGTGCAGGCACTCAACCAGGCCTGGGGCACGGTGTTCTGGAGCCAGGAGTACACGGATTTCGCGCAGATCGACCCTCCCGCGGCAACCGTGACCGAGGCCAACCCCTCGCACCGCCTCGACTGGAGGCGCTTCGCCTCCGACGAGGTGGTCGAGTTCAACCGCATGCAGGTCGACATCCTGCGGCGGCACTCGCCCGGGCGCGACGTCCTGCACAATTTCATGGGCTTTTTCACCGAGTTCGACCACCACCGGCTGGCGCGCGACCTCGACGTGGCCACCTGGGATTCCTACCCCCTGGGGGCCACGCAGAATTTCTTCCTGGACCCTGACGAGAAGCGGCGCCACGCCTTCACCGGACACCCCGACATTCCGGCCTTCCACCACGATCTGTACCGCGGCATGTGCGGGGGACGCTGGTGGGTCATGGAACAGCAGCCGGGGCCGGTCAACTGGGCGCAATGGAACCCGGCGCCCCACCCCGGCATGGTCCGCGTATGGACCTGGCAGGCCCTGGCCCACGGCGCGGAGATCGTCAGCTACTTCCGCTGGCGCCAGGCGCCCTATGCCCAGGAACAGATGCACGCGGGTCTGCAGCGGCCGGACGGCAGCGACGATCTCGGAGCCCTCGAAGCCGCGCAGGTCGCGCGCGAGCTCGATGGGCTGCGCGAGCCCCTGCTCGCGGCGCGCACGCGTCGGCGCGCCGAAGTAGCCCTGGTCTTCGACTACGACAGCCTGTGGATGTGCGACATCCAGCCCCAGGGGCGCGACTACCTGGCGCTGGAGGCCTGCTTCCGCGCCTACAGCGCGGCGCGCCAGCTCGGCCTGGACGTGGACGTGCTGCCGGCGCATGCCGCGCTGGATGGCTACGCCCTGGTGCTGCTGCCCGCGCAACTGCGCGGCGACCCGACGCTGGCCACGGCGCTGCGGGGCAGCTCCGCGCAGATCCTGCTGGGCCCGCGCGCGGGCTCGAAGACCGAGGAGCTGCACATCCCCGCCAGCCTGGCACCGGGGGTGTTCGGCGAGCTCGCCGGGGTGCAGGTCCAGCGCGTGAGCTCGCTGCCGCCCGGCGTGGAGCTGCCGCTGCGCCTGGGCGAGCAGGGGCCGACCCTGCGGGCCAGCCGCTGGTGCGAACAGCTGGCGCTGCGAGGCGCCCGGGTGCAGGCCCGATTCGTGGAGGGGGCGGACGCGGGCCGCGCAGGCACGTCCGGCGAGGGCTCCGCCGCGCTGACCCGTCACGACAACTGCTGGTACCTCGCGGCCTGGCTCGACCAGGCCGGCTGGGTGTCGCTGATCGAACACGTGGCGCAGGCCGCCGGGCTGGCCCCGCGGCGCCTGCCCGAAGGATTGCGCATCAGCCGCGTGGGCGAGCTGCTGCTGGCCCTGAATTTCTCCGATTCGCCGGTGTGCTGGGAGCCACCGCAAGGCGAGGCCACGCGCCTGCTGGGCGCGCTGGAGCTGCCCCCCAGGGGCGTATCCGCATGGAAGCTGCTCCCAGCGGCTTCCGCACATTGATCAAGACTCGAGAGGAGACGACAACATGCCACGCCTTTCCCGCAAGCTGGTGCTCGGCGCCGCGCTTCTGGGCGCCGCCGCGGCCGCGGCGCACGCCGATGAGCTGGTGTTCAACACCGACTATTCCGACCCCGGACCCAAGGCGGCCATCGCCGCCGCCGTGAAGGGATTCGAGGCCGCGTATCCCAACATCCACGTCAAGGTGAACACCTTCGACCACGAGGGCTACAAGAGCGCCATCTTCAACTTCCTCTCCGCCGATCCGCCGGACCTGGCCACCTGGTACGCGGCCAACCGCATGGCTCCCTTCGTCAAGGACGGTCTGTTCACCGACGTCACCCCGCTGTGGAACAAGGAGGGCTGGAACCAGTCCTTCGCATCCTCCGCCTCCTCCATGACCATCAACGGCCGCAAGTGGGGGCTGCCGCTGACCTATTACCAGTGGGGCATCTACTACCGCAAGGACCTGTTCCACAAGCTGGGCCTGCCGGCGCCGAAGACCTGGAAGGAACTGCTCAGCGACTGCGCCGCCCTGAAGGCGCACGGCATCACCCCCTTCGCCATCGGCACCAAGGCTCCGTGGCCCGCGGCCGGCTGGTTCGACTACCTGGACCTGCGGGTCAACGGCTACGCCTTCCACATGCAGCTCATGGCCGGGAAGGTGGCCTACACCGATCCGCGGGTGGAAAAGGTGTTCGACTACTGGGATCAGCTGACCAAGGCCGGCTACTTCATCCCCAACAGCGCCTCCTACGCCTGGCAGGAAGCGGTGCCCCTGCTGGTCAAGGGCAAGGCGGGCATGTACCTGATGGGCAATTTCGCGGTGGACGTGATGAAGTCCGCGGGCCTGAAGGAATCGCAGATCGGCTTCGTGCCCTTCCCGGTGATCAACCCGAAGGTCCCCGACGCCGAGGAGGCTCCGACCGACATCGTGTTCATCCCCTCGCACGCCAAGCACAAGGCCGATGCCGAGAAGTTCCTGGCCTACGTGGCGCGTCCGGACGTGCAGTCGAAGATCAACGCGATCCTCGGGCAACTGCCCACCAACAAGAACGCCAAGCTGCCGGACGATCCCTTCCTGAAGGCCGGGTTCAAGCTCTTGTCCAACGCCAAGGACCTGTCGCAGTTCTATGACCGCGACGCGCCCGCGCAGATGGCCAAGGCCGGCCTGGACGGCTTCCAGCATTACCTGATGAACCCCTCCGACCGCCAGGAGATCCTGAAGCATCTCGACGAGGTCGAGAAGCAGGTCTACAGCCAGTAAGACCGTCGGGCCCCCGGGCCCTGTCCGCCCCACCCCGCGCGCCGGCACGCAGCCGGCGCGCGGGGCAGCCGCAGATCTACGCCATGTCCTCTCCCACGCACACGCCGCCCCGCCGATCCTGGTGGTCGCGACACCACATGTCCCTCGCGCCCTGGCTGTTCCTGGCTCCGGGACTGTTCCTGTTCACGGTCTACGTGCTCGGGCCGATCGTGGAGTCCATGGGCCTGAGCCTGTACAAGTGGGACGGACTGGGCGCGGCGCGCTGGGTGGGCTTCTCCAACTACCTGCGCCTGGCCTCGGATCCGGCCTTTCTCATCGCCTTGCGCAACAACCTGATCTGGCTGTTCGGCTACCTGCTCTCGGTACCCATCGGCCTGGGGCTGGCCCTGCTGCTCAACCAGAGCGTGGCCGGCATGCGCCTGATGAAATCGGCCTTCTTCTTTCCCTTCGTCATTTCCCAGGTGGTCATCGGCCTGGTGTTCACGCTGTTCTACGACCCCACCTCGGGCCTGTTCGTGCATCTGCTGCACGCCCTCGGGCTGCCGCCGGTGGCGGTGCTCTCGGACTCGCACCTGGTCACCTACGGCATCGTCGCGGCGGGGCTGTACCCGCAGATCGCCTACTGCATGATCCTGTACCTGACCGGGCTCAACGGCGTGCGCACCGACCTCATCGAGGCGGCCCGGCTGGAAGGGGCCAAGGGCTGGTCCATGCTGTTCAAGGTCGTGCTGCCGCAATTGCGCCCGGCCACCTTCATCGCCGTGGTGGTCACGGTGATCGGCTCGCTGCGCAGCTTCGACATGATCTCCATCATGACCCAAGGTGGACCCTATGGAAGCTCGCGCACCCTGGCCTACTACATGTATGAAGTCGCGCTGAGCGAGTACGGCTACCGCATGGGCTACGGCGCCGCCGTCGCCACGGTGCTGTTCTTCATCATGCTGGTGTTCATCGTCTTCGTGCTGCGGCGCGTGTATCTGCAGGAAAAGGAGAACGCCTGATGTTCCCCACCCCGATCGAACAGACCCGCGCGCCCACGCGCTGGGCCTACCGCGTGGGCATTCCCGTGCTGCTGCTGATCTGGCTGCTGCCCATCCTGGCCGTGGCGATGATGTCGGTGCGCACCCCCGCCGACATGAACTCCGGCAACTACTGGGGCCTGCCGGCCTCGTGGAGCGGCGTGAGCAACTACCTGCAGGTGTTCCGCAACACGCCCCTGCTGCGCTACATCCTCAACAGCTTCGAGGTCACGGTGCCCGCGGTGATCGGCTCCATCGCGCTGGCCAGCCTGGCCGGCTACGCGCTGGGCGTCTACCGCTTTCGCGCCAATCTGGCGGTGTTCTTCCTGTTCGTCGGCGGCAACTTCGTGCCGGCGCAGATCCTCATGGTCCCGGTGCGCCAGCTCTCGCTGCACCTGGGGCTGTACAACAGCACGCTGGGGCTGACCCTGTTCCACACCGCCTTCCAGAGCGGGTTCTGCACCTTCTTCCTGCGCAACTTCATCCGCGACCTGCCGCGCGAACTCATCGAGGCGGCGCGCATCGAGGGCGCCGGCGAACTGCGCATCTTCCTGCGCATCGTGCTGCCGCTGATCCGTCCCGCGATGGCCGCGCTGGCCGTGCTCATCTTCACCTTCGTCTGGAACGACTATTTCTGGGCCACCGTGCTCACCCAGGGCAGCCACGCCATGCCGGTCACCGGAGGCCTCATGTCCCTGAACGGCCAGTGGATCTCGCAATGGCAACTCGTGGCCGCCGGATCCATCCTCGCCGCCCTGCCACCGGTGGTGATGTTCTTCGCCATGCAGCGCCACTTCATCGCCGGGCTCACCCTCGGCGCGACCAAGGGCTGAATCCATGCAACCGACCCTGTTGCGACTCGAGGGCAATGCCTGCAGCGCCGTGCTGGAAGTCGCCGTCGGCGGCGCCGCCGTATGGCGCCACCTGGGCTCCCGCCTGGACGCGCTGGACCTGCTGGCGGCATGGCCGGGCTCGGAGCTGCTGTCCATGCCCCAGGGCGGCATGGACGCGCCCAGCCTTGCGCGCCTGGCACCCGGCCATGGCAACGGCCTGGCGCAGGATGGCCTGCTGCGCGCGCACCGTGACGGGCTGGACGCCATCCACGACTGGAGCGTCGAGGCCTGGAGCCAGCCCAGCGCCGACAGCCTGAGCCTGCAGCTTGGCGACCTCAGCGCCGGGCTGGGGCTGCGCATCGAGCTCGGCCTCGATGCGGCGACCGACGTGTTGCGCGTGGAGGCCGAGCTGCACAATCGCGGCAGCACCGAACTGCAGGTGGATCGCCTGGCCGGGGCCAGCATCGCGCTGCCCGATGAGCTCACCGAAGTGAGCTACCCGCACGGTGAATGGGCGTGGGAGTTCCAGTGGGAGCGCCGCACCGTGGGTACCGACGGCTGGTCGCGCGAGAACCGGCGCGGGCGCAGCTCGCACCAGGCGCCGCCAGGGCTGTTCGTGCTGGGCGCCCACAGCTGCGAGCACCAGGGACCGGCCATCGGCGTGCAACTGGCCTGGAGCGGCAACCACCGCTTCGCGCTGGAACGCCACGACGACGGCCGGCTGCTGCTGCAGGCCGGCGAGTGGTTCGCCCCCGGCGAGGTGCGCCTGGCCCCCGGCGCACGCCTGCGCGTGCCCCCGCTGTACCTGGCGCTGGGCCAGGCGGGCATCGGCTCGGCCGCGCGGGGCCTGCACGCGCTGACCCGGCGCGAGGTGCTGCGCTGGCCGGGCGGCAAGCGGCGTGCGCGTCCGGTGCATCTGAACACCTGGGAGGCGCTGTATTTCCGCCACGACGAGGCCGAGCTGCGCGAGCTGGCCTCCCGCGCGGCCGAGCTCGGCGTGGAGCGCTTCGTGCTCGACGACGGGTGGTTCGAGGGGCGCAACGACGACCGCGCGGCCCTGGGCGACTGGTGGCCCGACCCGCGCAAGTATCCTCGAGGCTTGCGCGGGCTGGCCGAGCATGTACGCTCGCTGGGCATGGAATTCGGGCTGTGGGTCGAGCCCGAGATGGTCAACCCCGACAGCCGGCTGTATCGCGAGCATCCCGAATGGGCGCTCGGGGATGCCCGGCGCGAGCCGGTGTTCGGTCGCCACCAGCTGGTGCTGGACCTGGCACGGCCGGAGGTCTCGCAGTACCTGTTCGACAAACTCGATACGCTGCTGCGGGATACGCCGATCGGGTACCTGAAATGGGATATGAACCGCGATCTCGCGCAAGCGCTGGACGCGCATGGACGTCCGGGCATGCATGCCCAGGTGCTGGCGCTGTACGCGCTGCTCGAGCGCCTGCGCGAGGCGCACCCGCGGGTGGAGATCGAGAGCTGCGCCTCCGGCGGGGCGCGCGCCGACCTGGGCATCCTGCGCTACACGCAACGCCTGTGGACCAGCGACAACAACGACGCCAGCTCGCGCATCGCCATCCAGTCCGGGGCGCTGCGCCTGTTCCCGCCCGAGGTGCTGGGCAGCCATGTGGGCCCCGCACCCGCCCATGCCACGGGGCGGTCGCAGAGCATCGACCTGCGTTGCGCGGTGGCCTGTTTCGGGCATATGGGCGTGGAGGCCGACGTGCGGGCGATGAGCACCGACGAGCGCGACCGCCTGCGCGGCTGGATCGCCCTGTACAAGCAATGGCGCGAAACCATCCACGACGGGGAGATCGACCAGGGGCGCAGCCCCACCGGTGCCCGCTGGTGGCTGGCGTCCACGCCGGAGCGCCATTTCCTGTGCGTGTTCCAGCCCGAGGCGATGCCGGGCCCGCAATCGGCGGCGCTGCGCCTGCCGCGCCTGCGCGGCAGCGGGCGCTGGCGCGTGCACCTGCTCGGCCGCGCCGGGCAGCTGCGCCAGCGCGGCGAACAGCAGAGCGCGTGGCTGCGCGCGCTGTCCGGCCCCGGCGTGCTGGCCGATGGGCACGAACTGGCCCAATGCGGCCTGCCCCTGCCCGCACTGCATCCCGAGGCGGCGCTGGTGTTCGGACTGGAGCGGGCATGAGCCTGGCGAGGAGGAGTTCCCCATGACTGCGGGCGAGGAGGCGGCGGGCGTGGGCGAGCCCTGGGACGTGCTCGTCGTGGGCGGCGGGGTCAACGGCTGCGGCATCGCCCGCGACCTGGCCGGGCGCGGACTGCGCGTGATGCTGTGCGAACAGCACGACCTGGCCGCGCACACCTCGTCGGCCTCGACCAAGCTGATCCACGGCGGACTGCGGTACCTCGAATTCCACGAATTCTCCCTCGTCCGCAAGGCCCTGCAGGAACGCGAGGTGCTGCTCGGCAGCGCGCCGCACATCATGTGGCCGATGCGCTTCGTCGTACCCCATGACCCGCGCCTGCGCTCGGTGTGGACCCTGCGCGCCGGCCTGTGGCTGTACGACCACCTGGCACGCCGGCGCTGGCTGCCCGCCTCGCGCATGATGGACCTGCAACGCGAGGCCGCGGGCTGCTCCCTGCGCCCCCAGTGGCGACAGGGTTTCGCCTATTCCGACGGCTGGGTGGACGACGCGCGCCTGGTCGTGCTCAACGCCCTCGACGCCGCCGAGCGCGGCGCGCGCGTGCTCACCCGGACGCGGGTCGCTGCGCTGCGCCGCGAATCCGGGCTCTGGCACGCCGAGCTGATCGATGCCCGGGGCAGTCACGCGGTGCGCGCGCGCAGCCTGGTCAACGCGGCGGGCCCCTGGGCCGGCCACCTGGCCCAGGATGCCGGAGTGGCCGCCGCCCGCCGCCAGCGCCTGGTCAAGGGCTCGCATATCGTCGTGCGTCGCTGGGCCCCCATGGACAAGGCCTGGCTGCTGCAGAACCCGGACCGGCGCATCGTGTTCGTGATCCCCTATGGCGAAGAGCACCTGCTCATCGGCACCACCGACGTGGCCTACGACCAGGATCCGGGCGCGCCACGCATCAGCGAGCAGGAGACGGACTACCTGTGCGCCAGCGTGACCCGCTACTTCGACGTGCCCCTGGGGCGCGCGGACGTGGTGTGGAGCTACTCCGGCGTGCGCCCGCTGCTGGACGACGACAAGGGCGACCCTTCCGCGGTGACCCGCGACTACCTGCTCGAGCTGGACGAGGCCGGCGCCGCCCTGCTCAACGTCTGGGGCGGCAAGATCACCACCTATCGCAGGCTGGCCGAACAGGCAGCCGACCGCCTGGCCGCCTCGCTGGGCTGCAAGCGCGGCGCATGGACCGCCGGCTCCGTGCTTCCCGGCGGCGACCTGCATGCCGCACTGGGCCGCGCGCAGCCGGGTCCCGACGATCTGCGCGATTTCGAACAATCCCTGGCCGCGCGCTACACGTGGATGCCCGAGGCCCTGCGCCGGCGCGTGGCGCGCGCCTACGGCACCCGCGTGCATCGCTGGCTGGGCGCTGCCCGCGGCACGGCCGATCTCGGGGCCGAGATCGCCCCCGGGGTGTTCGAGGCCGAACTGGAATACGCTGCGCACCAGGAATGGGCACACAGCGGCGAGGACTTCCTCTGGCGCCGCAGCAAATGCGGCCTGGCCCTGACGCCCGCGCAACGCCACGCCGTCGACGCGTGGTTCGAAGCTCGTGCCGGCGCGCGGGAAGCGGCCGTGCAACCGGGAGGCACTCCTTGAACACCCATGTCGCAGCCATCGACCAGGGCACCACCAGTTCGCGGGTCATGGTGTTCGATGCCGGCTTGCGCGTCGTGGCGACGGCGCAGCGCGAACACCGGCAGATCTGCCCGCAGCCGGGCTGGGTCGAGCACGACCCGGCGGAAATCCTGCGCAACGTGCAGGAGCTGGCCGCGCAGGCTCTGCGTGAAGCCGGGATCGAGGCCGGACAGCTGGCCGCGGTGGGCATCGCCAATCAGCGCGAGACCGCCGTGCTCTGGGAACGCGCAAGCGGCCGCGCGCTGGGCAACGCCATCGTCTGGCAGGACACGCGCACCGAATCCCTGGTGCGCGATCTCGTGCAACACGCGGGTCCGCAGGGCTGGCGCGATCGCACGGGCCTGCCCCCGGCCAACTACTTCTCCGCCTGCAAGCTGCAATGGCTGCTGCGCCAGCACCCCGGCGCGGCGCAGGCAGCCGCGCGCGGCGAGCTGCTGTTCGGCACCATCGATGCCTGGCTGGCCTGGAATCTCACCGGCGGGGTCGAGGGCGGCCGCCATGTCAGCGACGTCACCAATGCCAGCCGCACCAATCTGTTCGACATCCATCGCCTGGAGTGGGACCCGGAGATCTGCGACGCGCTCGGCATTCCCGTGGCCTGCCTGCCGCGGGTGGTGTCCACCTCGCAGCGCATCGGCCCCATTCGCGACGGTGCCCTGCGCGGGGTCGAGCTGGCCGCGCTGGTGGGCGACCAGCAGGCCGCGCTGATCGGCCAGGCCTGCTTCAGCCCGGGACAGGCCAAGGTCACCTACGGCACGGGTTCCTTCCTGCTCATGCACACCGGGGCACGCCCCGCGCCCTCGGCCAGCGGCCTGCTCGGCACCGTGGCCTACCGCCTGGGCGAGCAGGCGCCGTGCTACGCGCTCGAGGGCTCGATCGCCGTCACCGGGTCCCTGGTGCGCTGGTTGCGCGACAACCTGGGATTGATCGGCTCGGCCGCGGAAATCGAGGAACTCGCGCGCAGCGTGCCCGACAACGGAGACGTGTACTTCGTGCCCGCCTTCTCCGGCCTGTTCGCGCCCCATTGGCGCCCCGATGCTCGCGGCGTGCTGGTGGGCTTGACCCACTTCGCGCACCGCGGGCACCTGGCGCGTGCGGCGCTGGAGGCCACCGCCTTCCAGGTGCAGGAAATCGTGGCGGCGATGCAACGCGACAGCGGCATGTCCTTGCGCGAGATCAAGGTGGATGGCGGCATGAGCGCGAACTCGCTGCTCATGCAATTCCAGGCCGACTTGCTGGATACGCCGGTGATCCGCCCCGTGTGCAGCGAGACCACCGCGCTGGGCGCGGCCTGCGCGGCCGGGCTGGCCGTCGGGCTGTGGAGCGACACCACGGAGCTGGCCTCGCACTGGCAGGCGCAGCGGCGCTGGGAGCCATCGATGCCGGGCGCCGAACGCGAGCGCCTGCTGCGCCGCTGGCAGCAGGCGGTGCAGCGCGCGCTCGACTGGAGCGGCGCCGAGGCCTGAGCCGGCGCGCCGGCCGGCTTCGGGCCCTCAGGCGCCGGATGGGGCGCTGGCTTCGTGCCAGGCGCGCAGCATGCGCGCGCCGCGCCGCCCCACTTCGGCGGCGTCCAGCCCTGGTCGGAACAGCTGGGAGCCGATCCCGAAGCCGGTCGCGCCGGCACGCAGCCATTCGCCCATCTGCTGCTCGTCCACGCCGCCCACGGGCCACAGGGCCGTGCCGGCCGGCAGCACCGTGCACAGCGCCTTCAGGCCCCGGGGACCGATCTGTTCGGCCGGGAACAGCTTCAGCGCATGGGCACCCGCGCGCAATGCGCTGAAAGCCTCGCTGGGCGTGGCCACCCCCGGCGCACAGAACATGCCGCGGGCGGCCGCGTGCGCGATCAACTCGGGATCGCAATGCGGGGCCACCATCAGGCTTCCCCCCGCCGCGATGACCTCATCCACATGCTGGGTGCTGAGCATGGTGCCCCCACCGATCAGCCCGTCCGGCGGTGCCATGGACGCGAGGATCTCGATGCAGCGCAAGGCGTGAGGTCGGTTCAGCGGGACCTCGAGGCAGCGAAAACCGGTTTCGAACAAGGCCGCGCCCACCTCCGCCGCCTGCTCGGGCAGCAGGCCGCGCAGAATGGCCACCAGGGGCGGGGCGCCGGCGGGCAGCCCCGGGTGGCGTGCGATGGGAAGGTTCATGGGTGCTCCTCTCCTGACAGCATGGACACGCGGCGCGCGGGCCTACAGGCCGCGCCCCAGTTCGCGCAGCGCGGCGACGTACACGGCGTCCGGATCCAGGCAGCGCGCCTCGATTCCCAGCAGCGCGGCCGCGTCCCGGTAGCGCGCGGCCAGCGCGCTGGAGGCGATGATCGAGACCGAACGCGCCGCCGGTCCGCCGCGCCCCAGCGCTTCCTGCAACTCGGCGCCGATCAGCACCCCGCTGAGGTACTCGCGGGCGTGCTCGGCCGGCATGGCGCCGGTCACCACCAGCGCGCGGCAACTGAACAGCGCTCCCGCCAGGCGCGCCGAGGCGGCGCGGCGCACCCCCTCGGCGAAGGCGCCGGGAGATTCCTCGCTGCGGCTCATCAGTGCGCCCAGGGTTCCGTGCTGGCTCAGGCAGGCGAACAACTCGCCGGTCATGTAGGTGGCGAACCACCGGATCAGCCCGCCGCCCACCTGCGCCCACTTGGAATGGGTGCCGGGCAGCACCATCATGCGATTGCGCGCATCCGGCTCCAGCAGGGTGGCGCCCAGCATCTGCACCTCCTCGCCGCGCATCACGTCGATGCCCTGCTCCGGGCCCGCCTGCTCGGGCAGCACCGCATAGCCGGGAACCAGATGGCAGCGCGGCGGGGCATCGGCGCCGTGCAGCGGGACCAGGTGCCTGCCCAGATCGCGCAGGGGCTGGTCGATGCCCAGGTAGTCCACCGCTTGCCAGCCCTGCGTGCTGCCCACCATTCCGGACAGGACCACCGGCAGCTCGCCGGCGCGCGCCCCCAGGCGCTCGAGCACCCCGGCGCAGACCTGGCCGAATCGCCCGCGCGCGCGCAGCACGCCGTCGTCGCCATCGCAGCGCGCGATCACGCTCCCGTCGGGCGCAACGCGGTAAGCTCGCAGATGCGTGGTCCCCCAGTCGATGCCGATGATCTCGGTGGCGCCCGCGGGAAGCTCGCGATCGGGGCTTGGCGGCATGCTGTGTCCTGGGCTGGTTCGGGGTGACAATGCTTTCAATCATCATACAATACTCGACAACGCTTACGACGCCATGACCAAGACCCCCTCCGTCGCGCGCACCGTCCAGGGCGGATCCGCGGGGCCCGCGTTGCACCGGCAGGTCGTGCAGCGCCTGGGCGAGCGCATCGTCGGCGGCGGCTACCCCAGCGGCAGCACCCTGCCCAGCGAGGAAGTGCTGGGGCAGGAGCTGGGGGTCAGCCGCACCGCGTTGCGCGAGGCGGTCAAGGTGCTGGCCGCCAAGGGGCTGCTCAAGGCGCGCCCGCGCATCGGCACCCGGGTACAACCGGTCTCGGCCTGGAACATGCTCGACCCGGAGGTCCTGGCCTGGCGCTGCGCCGCCGACCCTGGAGGGGACATGCTGCGCCAGCTGGGGGAGATCCGGGAGATCATCGAGCCCAACGCCTGCATGCTCGCGGCGCGCAACCGCAAGCTCGACGATGTCCGCGCCATCGAGCGCGCATGCGAGGCCATGCGCGACTCGCAGACCATCGAGCAGTGGGTCGAGGCCGATCTGCAGTTCCACGTCGCCGTGCTCGCGGCCACGCACAATGAATTGCTGATTCCCCTGTCCTCGGTGATCGGCTCGGCACTGGGCATGCTGCTGGGCGTGTCGGCTCGGCGCGCGGACACCTTCAAGCAGGCCCTGGACGACCATCTGCGGATATTCCAGGCGATCCACGAGCAGGACCAGCGCTCGGCCTTCATGCGCATGCGCCGGCTGCTGGCCGACACGCGCCGGCGCCTGGAATGAACCTGAGCCTTCCGCCGCTGCTGCTGCAGTTCGCGGCCACCGCCGCGCTGGCCTTCGTGCTCGGGCTGGAACTGCACAGCTATCGACGCGCGCAGGACGAGGGCGTGGGCTTCGGCACCACACGCACCCTGACCCTGATCGGCGCGGCCGGCTTCGTGCTCTGGCTGCTCGACGGCGTGCAGCCCCGCGGGCTGTACCTGGTCGGCCTGGTGGCGCTGGCGGCCTGGCTGGCGGTGGATCTGGCCCGCGGCGGGCGCGACGGTGGCGCGGGCGGTGAGTTGCTGCCCGGCATGATCGCGCTGCTGGCCTACGCCCTGGGGCCGCTGATCCAGACCCAGCCGGCCTGGATGGCCGCGGCGGTGCTGATCGTGGCCATCCTGATGCTGGCCGAGAAGCCGCTGATCCGCAAGATCTCGGACGCCATGCCGGTTTCCGAAGGGGTCACGCTGGCCAAGTTCCTGATCATCGCCGGCCTGGTGCTGCCGCTGCTGCCGGACACCCCGATTCCCGGGCTGAGCACCATCAGCTACTCCAAGGTATGGCTGGCGGTGGTGCTGATCTCGGCCATCTCCTACGCCGGCTACCTCGCGCACACCTACCTGTTCCCCCGTGCCTCCACGCTGCTCACCGGACTGCTGGGGGGCGTGTACTCGAGCACCGCGGCCACGGTGGTGCTGGCGCGCCAGGCGCGCCAGGACGAGGCGGCGGCCGCGCAGGCACCGGCCGCCACCGTGCTGGCAACGGCCATGATGTACCTGCGCCTGTGGGTGGTGATCGCCGCGCTGGGCCACCTGGACGCCGCCCTGCGCCTGGCCCTGCCCTTCGGACTGCTGTGCGCGCTCAGCCTGGGCGTGACCTGGCTGCTGTGGCGCCGCGCCGGTGCCGCCGGCACCGATGCCGGCGCCGCCGCGGCCCCGGCCCGCCTGGGCCCGCGCAATCCCCTGGACCTGCCGGTGGCCCTGCTGTTCGCCGCGCTGTTCGTGGTGTTCGCGGCGCTCACCGCCTTCGTGACCTCGCATTTCGGGGTCAGCGGCCTGAACGTGCTGAGTTTCGTGGTCGGGCTCAGCGACATCGACCCCTTCGTGCTGTCGCTGCTGGCCGGCCATTTCCAGGTCGGCCCCTCGGCGGTGATCCACGCGGTACTCATCGCCTCGGGCAGCAACAACCTGCTCAAGGCGGCCTACGCGCTGGGTCTTTCGCGGCGCCGCGACATGCTGCCGGCGGCCGCCTGGCTGGCCGCCAGCATGCTGCTGTCGCTGAGCTGGGCGGCACTCGCCGGTTGAGCCGGGCGCCAGGCGCCCGGCCCGCCCGTGCTCAGCGCTGCGGGAGATGGGCCCGCACGTAGCCCCATACCTCGGAGAAGCTGAGCTCGCCGTCACGTCGACGGTCCATGGCCCGGAAATGCTCGAGCGCGTAGCCCCAGTGCGCTCGCCGGGCTCCCTGCCGGCTCACCCGATGGGTGCGCGGATTCTCCGCGCGATCGAAGTAGCGTCGCATGTCGCGCTTGATCATGCGCACCATCTGCTCCAGGGTCGGGGGCGGCGTGGTGGTGCCCGGACGATCGGGTGGGGGTTGCACGAAGCCCGCCACCACCCGCGGATCGAGGGCCGGGGATGCGAGGGCGCACGGCGCGCCGAGCGTCAGGGTGCCCGCTCCCAGCGCCAGCAGGGCGGCGCCCACGTACATGCGCGCGACGCCGCGCGGAAACGATCGGAAGGCAGCTTTCATCGGAAGATCCTCGTGGGCTTGTCGGCGGACCAGCTTCCCTTCGCGACACGCGCGTAGTAGTGGTCCAGCGTGGTCTTGAAGGCATCGTGGGTCACGCGTGTCAGGTACAGCATGTGTCCGCCCGGGTACAGGCGGAACTCCACCTTGCGTCCCAGCCTGGCGCTGTGCAGGTCCCGCAGGGTCTGGAAGAACGGCGTGATCAGGTCCTGTTCGCCCTGCCCGATCAGCACCGGCAGATGGCCGCCGAGATCGATGGCCTCCATCAGGTCGCTGACCGACTGCGGCGCATTGCTGAGGTCTCCGTCGTGGTGCCAGTTCCAGTACTGGATCTGCCTCGGGTTGAGCAGTTCATAGGGCGCGACGCTGTGGTACTGCAGGAAGTCGCTGAAGTACGTGCGCTGCGCGGCCACGATGGCGTTGTCGAAATAGTCCGCGGCCTGGGCGGGCTTCTCCGGCTTGCCGTTGAAGTTCTCGTAGCCGCCGGCATGCTTCGGCGTCGTCACCATGGCGTCGTAGGGGTCGAGCCGGAAAGGTTCCTGGTCCCATTCCGCGTTCGACAGATGCAGCGCCGCCGAACCGTAGTCGACGAGATCCATGTTGAACACGCGTGCCCAGTCGGCGGCCTTCAGCCCGCTGGCCCGCGCCATCGCCTGGAACACCTTCTGCTGACTGGCGGGAAAGTCGGCGGGCACGTAGGGAGGATCGTGGGCCTCGGAGAAGGCGCTGCTTGCCACCGTGGCCTGCCAGGCCCGGGACTCCGGCGCCCAGGTGGAATGCACGAAGGCCATGTCGCGCCAGGCCTGGCGCGAGGCCTGCGCGACGCTGGCCGCCCGATGGGTCTGCGCATAGTGCGCCATCAGGAAGCCGGGAATGTCGCCCTCGCAGGACACCGGGGGATTCGTGTAGGCGATGGTGTGCTCCGGCCCGGCTTGCAGGGGACTGCCGGCGCTGATCCAGGCCGTGTCGCAATTGGACTTGAAGTCCATGATCGGCGAGTTCATGACCACGCCGCTGAGCACCGGCGCGCCCTTGGCCAAGGGGCCCTGCTGTTCCATCAGGCGGGCGACGATGGGAGTGCGAATGCCTCCGTAGGACTCGCCGTACACGAATTTGGGCGACATCCGGCGATGATTGGCCTGCAGCCACGCGTCGATGAAATCCAGCACCGAATGGGCGTCGGAATCGACGCCTGCGAAGGACTGGTTGGTCTTCGGGGCCACCGCCTCGGACAGCCCGGTGCCCACCGGATCGACGAACACCATGTCGGTGTCGCCGAGCAGGGTGTCGGGATTGTCCGCAAGCTTGAGCCGCGGTGGCCTGCCGAGCGCGGACTTCGGCACGTTGGCCTCGTCGAGGCGCAGGGTGCGCGGTCCCCAGGCCCCCAGTTCCAGGTACACGGCCGACGAACCCGGCCCGCCATTCCAGAAGAAGGTCACCGGCCGCTTCGCGGCGGGCTCGCCGTCCAGGGTGTAGGCGACGTAGAACATCGAGGCCACGACCTTGCCGGTCTTGCGCGAACGCACCAGCAGGTGGCCTGCGGTCGCGGTGTAGGAGCGCTCGCGCCCCTGCAGCATCATGGTGTGGTGCGTGACGGCCGCACCCGCATGGGCGAATGCCGGCGGCAGCGACGCGCCGGCGCGCATCTCGTAGGCCACGGGGTCGTTGTAGGCGTGGTTGGCCGTGGCGCGCGGGCTCGAGCCTCCTCCACCACAGGCGCTGAGCATGCCGGCGGCGGCGATGACGGCGCACCAGCGCCAGGCAGGGATGCCGGGCACCGGGCCTGGCCGGCGGGACCTGGACAAGCGATGGAGGGGAACAAGCGGCGGTGCGCCATGATGGAATCTGGGCATGTTCGATCGGGGTCTGGGGGTATCGAGAACGCCATGCGGGTGCATGGCACCATCCCCCCGAACTCTCCGACCCGCGCGATGCCGAGCGCGGGTTCATCCACCAAGACTAGGCGAGGAAATGCCCCATGACCGAGGATTCGAGCCTGGCTAAGCGACGCCTAACGACCTTTTGAATGCAGGGCTCAGCGCGCCCGCGCCTGCGCGTAGTACCGATCCAGGCGCGCCTTCAGCCAGGCATGCGAGGGCCGCGTCAGGTACACCATGTGCCCGCCCGGAAACAGGGACACCGGCACCCTCGAGGCCAGGCCTGCCGCGCGAAGGTCGCGCAGGGTCTGGTAGAAGGGAGCGGCCGTGTCCTGCTCGCCATGGGTGATGAGCACCCGCAAGTCGGGGTTCAAGGCGATCGCCTCGTACAGATCGGACACCGACTGCGGATGATTGCTGTGGTCGCTGCCGTGGTGCCAGTCCCAGTGCCGGGGCCAGCGCGACACCACGTAGGGACTCGGGTCGCGGTATTGCAGGAAGTGGGTCGTGAAGCCCTGCTGCGCCCGCAGCAGGCTGGCGTTCAGGTAGTCCGCTCCCGTGACCCAGCGCTCCCAGTGTCCATTGGGTGTGACGTAGCCGCTCAGGCGCGCCGGCAGCCGCACCATGGCGTCGTAGCGGTCCACGCGCGACCAGCTCACGTCCCACTGCGCGGCATCCAGGCCCAGCAGCGCCGAGTCGAAATCCGGCACGTTCATGTTGAAGTCGCGCGCCCACGCGGAGGGGCGGATGCCGGTGGCGAGTCCCATGCGTCGGAACACCCTTTGCTGGCGGTCCGGAAAATCCCGCAGCAGGTAGGGCGGGCGTGACCCCAGGGCCGCCAGCGTCGCACGGTAGGAGCGCCACTCGGGCTTCCAGGAGCGCCGCGTGAGCGCGATGGCTTCGCGCGCGGCGCTCCGGTCCTGCGCCAGGCTCGCATCGGGATGCTCCTGCGCATAGTGCACCATCATGTAGGTGGGCACGAAGCCCTCGCAACTCACCGGCGGCCGGGTGAAGGCGATGTCCCCATCCGGCAGGCGCACCGAGGGGTTCCTCTGCTCGTACCAGCGCATGTAGCAATTGGTCTTGTAGTCCATGATCGGGGAATTCATGATCACCCCGTCGAGCACCGGTGCGCCATGGGCCAGCGGCCCGTACTGTTCCAGCAGGCGCGCCACGATGGGCGTGCGGATGCCCGCGTAGGACTCGCCGTACAGGTACTTGGGCGACATCGCGCGCCCGTTGTCTCGCACGTAGTCGATGACGAAGTCGCGCATCAGTCGGGCGTCGGCGTCCACGCCCTCGAAATCGCGGTTGCGGTAGGGGGCGACGGCCTCCGACCAGCCGGTGCCGATGGCGTCGACGAACACCATGTCCGTGTCACCGAGCAGGGTCTGGCGATTCGGGCGCAGCTCGAAGCGCGGGGAACTCGCCAGTTGCGACATCGGCAGCCGGGCCTCGTCGATGTCCAGGGTCCGCGGGCCCCAGCCGCCCAGGTCCAGGTAGACGCTGGAGCATCCCGGCCCGCCGTTCCAGAAGAAGGTGAGCGGCCGACGCCGCGGATTCTTTCCGTCCAGGGTGTAGGCCACGTAGTACACCGCCGCCTCGACCTGGGCCGGGTCGTCGGGATTGCGCACCAGCAGGTGTCCGGCGGTCGCGGTGTAGCGCAGGCTCCGACCGTCGAGCACCAGGCTGTGCCGGGTCAGCGCCGCATCCTGCCTGGCTTCGGCCCTGGCCAGGCTGGCGCGTGGCAGCATGTCGTAAGGCACCGGATCGGAGTAGGCCTGGTCCGCGGCGTGGGCCGGGACCCAGGCGCCCAGGAGCAGGGCCAGCAGGATGGCGGGCGCGTGGATCGAACGATCGGCGCGCATGGCAGGGGGCGTGGTTTCGTGCAGCATGATGAGACCCGGTTGACGGACAAGACCACCGCGGACGCGCGCGGCACCCATCCCCCCTGTGTTCTCGCTGCATGCCCGCCTTCGCACGGCCTGCCTGCTCTGCTCCCCCGGTGCCGCGCTTCGAGCATTCGACCCCGCGCGGTCACGCTCTGAACATAGCGCTCGCCAACGCGGCCTGGAGCGGGTTCACGGCGTCCTGACGGGCAGATCCACCGCGGCAAACGCCTGTCTGCAAGGCGTGCTGGCGCGCTACCCCGCATGCAACGGGCCGCGCATGCAGGCTTGCTCCGGCCGACTCATGGCTGCAGCTGCGCCAGAAGCGGTCCTGGCAGCGACGGTGCCCAGTCGCCCTGCAGCGCGTCGCGGTAGAAGCCATCCAGGCTTCGCAGGTAGGCATCGTGGGCCGCGCGGCTCAGGTAGAGCATGTGCCCGCCGGGATAGAGCCGGAATTCCACCTGGCCCAGCAGCGAGCGCGAGCGCAGGTCGCGCAGGGTCCCGTAGAACGGCGTCACCAGATCCTGTTCGCCCCCGGTGACCAGCACCGGCAGGCCCGGCCGCAGCCGCAGCGTCCGGGCCAGATCGCCCAGCACCTGCGGCAGCCTGCTGGTGTCGCTGCCATGCCGCATGCTCCAGTGCGGCAGCGGGAAATGCGTCGGCTCGTAGGGCTGGCTGGCGTGATAGTCGAGAAAGTCCGCCATGTAGCGCCGCTGCGCGCGACGGAAGGACGGTTCGGCGTAGTTGGCCGCCGAGGGCGGGGTCTGCGGTGCACCGTCGAAGCCCACGTAGCCGGTGGCGTTCGCTGGCGCGCGCACCACGGCGTTGTAGCAGTCGATGAGCCGGAAGTTCCAGTCCCAGTCCGCCGGGCCATCGTCGAGCAGCCCCGAACTGAAGTCCACGTAGTTCATGTTGAAGTCGCGCGACCAGTCCGCGGGGCTCAGCCCGGTGGCTCGAGCCATCACGCCGAACACGGCACGCTGGGCGTAGGGAAACTGCGCGGGCAGGAATGGCGACTGCTGCCGACTCAGCGCGGGCTCGGCGATGCGACTCAGGTAGGGGGCCAGCGCGGGTTTCCAGGTCTCGCGGGTCAATGCGATGGCGGCGGCGGCCGCGCGCAGCGATGCCGCCTCGCCGAAACGCGGATGGACCAAGGCATCGTGCACCATGATGTAGCTGGGAATGAAACTCTCGCAACTCGAGGCGGGCGAGCCGTGGATCAGCCGCCTGTGCGGGCCCTCGACGAAACCCGGCTCTGACTGGATCTCCCAGGTCGACACGCAGTTGGTCTTCGCATCCAGCAGGGGCGAGGCCAGGATGAGCCCCGACAGGCCCGGCGAACCGCCATGCGCGGGCGCCTGCTGCTCCAGAAGGCGGGCCACGATGGGCACGCGCATGCCACCGTAGGACTCGCCGTAGAGAAATACCGGAGACGCCGTCCGATGCCGGGCGCGCAGCCAGTCGTCGACGAAGTCGCGGGCGGCGCGAGCATCGGAGTCCACACTCCAGAAGTCCCGGTTGCGCCAGGGTGCCACCGCCTCCGACCAGCCGGTGCCGACGGGATCGACGAACACCATGTCGGTATCGCCCAGCAGGCTGTCCCGGTTCGCCCGCAGGTGGAATCGCGGAGGATGCACGAGATCGGCGGGCCGCAATCCGGCTTCATCGATATCGAGGGTCTGCGGGCCCCAGCCGCCCAGTTGCAGGTAGATCGCCGAGCAACCCGGGCCCCCGTTCCAGAAAAAGGTCACCGGGCGGCCTGCCGCCGGCGCGCCGTCGAGGGTGTAGGCCACGTAGAACATGCTGGCCTCGACCCGGCCCGTGCGCCGCGAGCGGACCAGCAAGTGCCCCGCCGTCGCGGTATAGGCGAGCCGGCGCATGCCCAGCACCAGCATGTGGTGGGTCGTGGCCTGGTTGGCCACGGCCGCCTGGCGTGCCAGCGAGGCATCGGCAAGCATGGAGTACGGCGTGGTGTCGTGCACCGCCGAGTCGCGCAGCCGCGCGGACGTCCCGCCGCCACCGCAACTGGCGAGACTGGCGAGGCTGGCGATCAGGGCCGCGCGCCAAAGGATCCGCCAAAGAATGCACCACAGGATGCGCGACAACGATGCAGGGGAGGCGGGCGCGGCGCTGCGCGCGACGGCGCGCAGGCGCGCCGCCTGGAAGGGAAGCCGGAGGTACATGGTCAAGCCAGATCGGGAGGAGATCCGGCCGCGCTCGCGCGCGGCCCCAACCCCCCTGCACTGTCACCGCCTGCTCACGCACGCGTGGCCTGCTGGCTTGGACCCCCGGTGCCGCCGGTCGCGCATGCGAGTCATGCCGCGCGATCCCGACCGGAACATAGCGCCCGCCAACGCGGCGCGGAGCAGGTTCACAGGAACCTGACGGATGGATCCGCGTGGGCAAACGCCCGCTTGCCCCGGGGCCTGCGCCTTGCGGTCTGCCCCGGAGGGACTCAGCCCCCCTGCGCGTCGCCGGGATGCACGAGCAGCACGGCGCAGCGGCCGTCGCGCGCCACCGCCTCGGCCACGCTGCCCAGCATCAGGTTGCCCACGCCGCTGCGTCCGTGGCTGCCGAGCACGATCAGCTGCGCGCCCCAGCGCAGGGCCTCGGCGCGGATGGCGTCGCCCACGCGGGGTGCGTGGCGCCCGGTCTCGACGATGGCGGTGCTGACGTCCACGCCGAACTGGGCGGCGCGATTCATCCAGTCGTCCAGCAGCAGCCTGGCGTCGTCGCTCATCACGCGGCTCAGGTCGGCCAGCGCCCCTGCCAGCCCGGCCACGTCGACGACGCAGACCATGCGCAGCGAGGCGTGGAGGGCACGTGCCAGGCCGATGGCGTGCTCGGCGGCTTGCTGGGCGGTGGCGCTGGCGTCCAGCGCGACGAGGATGCGGGAGTACATGGCGGTCTCGGGTTCAGGGGGCGATCCGTCCGGCGCGCAGCGCCTCTTCGGAAAAGGAGAACACCAGGCCGGAGTCGGCGCGCAGCAGCTCGTGGTCCTTGCCGTGGTATTCGAGATGGCCCAGCAGGTGGCGGATGAGGTCCAGGCGTGCTGCTCGCTTGTCGACCGCGCGCACCACGTACCACGGAGCGTGCAGCGTGTGGGTACGCGTGAACATGGTGTCGCGCGCGCGGCTGTAGTCCTTCCAGTGCGCCTGCGCGGCCGCGTCGATGGGGCTGAGCTTCCATTGCTTGAGCGGGTCCCGGCGCCTCGCCTGCAGGCGCCTGCGCTGCTCGTCCCGGTCGATGTCCAGGTAGTACTTGAACAGCCGGACCCCCGAGCGCACCAGCATCTGCTCGAACACCGGCACGGTGTCGAGGAACTCCTCGTATTGCGCCGCGTCGCAAAAGCCCATCACGGGCTCGACCCCTGCCCGGTTGTACCAGCTGCGGTTGAACAGCACGAATTCCTGGGCGCTGGGCAGATGCGGCACGTAGCGCTGGAAATACCAGGCGGTGGACTCGCGGTCGGAGGGCTTGCCCAGCGCCACCACCCGCGTCTCGCGGGGTGAGAGGTGCTCGACGATGCGCTTGATGGTTCCGTCCTTGCCGGCCGCATCGCGTCCTTCGAGGATGAGCAGCAGGCGCTCGTCGTGGACGATGAGGTGCTTCTGGTACTTGACCAGCTCGATCTGCAGGGCGCGCAGGGTCCTGGCGTAGGAATCCGCCCGCGGCTCGGGCGCGGAGTCATCTCCGGGGGGATCCTGGGCCTCGCTTGCCTTGGTCATGGCGGGGGTTCACAACATGTATTGCCCGCCGTTGACGGCCAGCGTGGCGCCGGTAACGAAGCCGCTGCGATCGTCGACCAGGAAGGATACCGCGTGCGCGATCTCTTCCGGGCGCCCCAGGCGTCCGGCCGGGATCTGCGCCTTGATGCCCTCGAGCACCGAGGCCTCGATGCCGGCCAGCATGTCGGTGTCGGTGTAGCCGGGCGCGACCGCGTTGACGGTGATGCCCTTGCGCGCCGACTCCAGCGCCAGCGCCTTGGTGAATCCGATCACACCCGCCTTGGCCGCCGAATAGTTGGCTTGCCCCAGCTGCCCCTTCTGGCCGTTGACCGAGGAGATGTTCACGATGCGCCCCCAGCCGCGCGCGCGCATGCCGTCGATCACCGTGCGGCACATGTGGAACATGGGGTCGAGATCGTCCTGCATGACCTCGCGCCACTGGCGCAGCTCCATGCGGTGCAGCATGGCGTCGCGGGTCACGCCGGCATTGTTCACCAGCACCTCGATGCCGCCTCCGAGTTCGCGTTCCACCTGCCGCACGCCGGCCTGGCATGCCTCGAAATCGGCCACGTCCCAGCGGTACGCCGGCAGTCCGCTGTCCCGCCGGAAGGCCTCGGCGGCCGCTTCGTTGCCACGGTAGTTCACGGCCACCCGCAGGCCGTCCGCGGCCAGGCGACGTGCGATGGCCGCGCCGATACCGCGCGTGCCTCCGGTGACCAGGGCGATTCTTGGCATGACGTTCTCCCTGGGCCGCCAGGCCCCGACGTGGCCGGCGGCCCGCCAGGTTGGGAATCAGGCGGCGCGACCAGCGGCCCCTCGTGCTCGCGGGGCCTGGCGTTGCGGTGCCTCGGGGGCGGCTTGCGCCGCGGCCTGCACGGCCGCTTCCTGCAAATGCTGCTGCAGCCGGGCTGCGCCCTGCTGCAAGGCCTCGGACATCGCGGCCTGCACCGAGCCGGCGATGCGCCCGAATTCCTGCAGGTACTGCATCGCTCCGTCCGGGTCAGCCCGCAAGGCCTGTTGCGGCAACGCCGCCCACTCGCGAACGTCGCGGGCCTGCATGGCCTCGAACATGCGCTGCGAGTTGCTGCGGGAGAACTCGCGCATGGCCTGCAACTGCAGGCGGGTGAGCTGCTCGAATCCGTCCATGGCGGCGTCGAACAGGTCGGTCAGGCATTCGACCTCGGCGCGCTGGGCGGCCTGGATCTGGGATTGAGGGTTCATGGCGCGGCTCCTGCGGCGTGTGAGCGGATGATCATCCAATCTAGTATCGATCCGGCGCCGCGCCCTGTCCTTGACCTGGATCAGCGGGCCCGGAGCGAGGGCGCCGAGGGCTCAGACGCCGAAGGGATAGGTCTCGGGCAGTCCTTCCAGGCTCAGGCTGTCCAGCGCGGTGACCGCGTGGCTGCGGTCGAACCAGATGTACTCGTCGTATTGCTGCGGCAGCACCGATTCGAAGTAGTGGCTGGCCATCTCGGTGCGCGGCCGGTAGAGCACTCCGACCGCGCGCTGCAGGCGCGACTCGCGCAGGCCGGCCAGGTCGGGGTCGGCGGGCAGCGCGCGCAGAGGCAGCAGCAGGCCCGGCACGCCGCTGTCGTGGAACACGCGCTCATGGCTGCCCGCGGCGCTGGGGCGCAGCTCCATCACCTGCATGTCCCCACCCCAGGAATCGGCCGCCGCGACCTGCCCCGCATGGGTTCCGAAGCCGATGGCATAGGCCTGCGCGCCGAAAGCCTTGCGGCACAGGCGCCCGAGGTTGAATTCGCCGCGCAGGGCCATCTCGGTGGCGGCCGAATCGCCCACGTGGGAATTGTGGGCCCACACGACGGCACGGCTCTGCGGCCCTCGAAAGTCCAGCAGGGTGCGCAGGGTCTCGAACATATGCCCGTCTCGCAGGTTCCAGGACTCGCGCGATCCGTAATACATGGTGCGGTAGTAGCGCTCGGCGTTGGCCACCAGGCGAGCGTTCTGCAAGGCATCGAGGAAGCGCTCGCCGTCGTAGCCGCCGTAGCTGGACCGCGCGTGCAGCAGTTCGCGCAGCATCGCCACCACCTCCGCCTCGCAGGAGCGATAGCCTGCCGTCAGGGTGTCGCGCGCGTAGCCGGCGGGATCGTCCTCCCAGGGGCTGAGGCAGCCGTAGCGCTGGCGCGCCAGGCGCGCGGTGGGCGGGTCCACCCGCTCGAGGTATTCCAGCACGCGCTCGATGGATCCGTACAGGCTGTACAGGTCCAGGCCGTAGAAGGCCGTGCGCAGCCCCGGCTGTTGCAGTGCATTGAATTCCCGCAGCCAGTCGACGAATCCGGCCACCTCGCGATTGCGCCACATCCAGGCCGGAAAGCGCGCGAAGGCCTTCCAGCGCGATGCGGGCTCCTCGGCGTGGCGCACGTACTGGTCGATGCGCGCGCAATCGGGCCAGTCCCCCTCGACGGCGACGAAGTCGAAGCCCCGCTTCTCGATCAGGGCGCGGGTGATGCGCTGGCGCATGCGATAGAACTCGGAGGTCCCGTGCGTGGCCTCGCCGATCAGGACCACGCGGGCTCGTCCGACGCGTCGCAGCAGCGGTTCCAGGTCGGCGTCCTCGAGTTGCTCGAAGGCCTCGCCGGCGCGCCCCACGGCCGCCGCCAGCCGCGCCTGGGCATCCTCGCCGGAATCGCCGCCGCGGCGCATCGCGGAGGCCGCCCTGTCGCGCTTCGGCACGGCCGGGACCTCCGGCGCAAGGCGCAGGTCCGCGAGGTCCTCGGACTCGAAGCGCAACTCGGACACGCGGCGGATGCGCACGAGTTCCAGCACCTTCGGGCTGCCGGCCTGCGCCATCACCAGCCGGCCCCCGACCCGCAGCTGCTCGCGCAGGGCCTGGGCCGAGGCCTCGATCCCCGGCTGCACCAGGATGGCGTCGTAAGGCCCCTGCTCCTCCCATCCGGCCGAGGCCTCGCCGTGGCGCACGTGCACCTGGCGCAGGCCCTGGAGCGCGAACCGTGCCGCCGCCTGCTCGGCCAGGCGCGCGTCGGGCTCCACGGTCCGCACCTCGGCGGCCAGGCGCGCGAGCAAGGCACTGCCGTAGCCGCAGCCCGTGCCGATCTCCAGCACATTCTCCCCGCCGCGCAGGTCCAGCGCGGCCAGGGCCACGGCCTGGACATGGGCCTGGGCCAGCAGGCGACCGTCCTCCAGGCGCAGCGAGACTTCCTCGTAGGCGGCGTCGCGCGCCGCCTCCGGCACGAAACGCTCGCGCGGGACCTGTTGCAGCGCCGCCAGCACCCGCTCGTCGTCCACGCCCCGCGATGCGACCTGCTCGCGCACCATGGTCTGGCGCCTGCGCGCGTAATCCGGGTGATCCATCGGAGCTCTCCTGCACGGCCGCGCGCCTGCCCGGCACGCCTGCCACAGTGTGCGCCAGGCGCGCCGCGCATTCCTTGACGTGGCGCAGCCGCGCTCCCGGGCAGGCGGCCCCGGGCCGGCTCAACGCAACAGGATGGGTTCGCCGTGGCCGGGGATCTGGTGGGCGATGCCCAGCGACTCCAGGCGCCGCGCGAAGGCCTGCATGGCGGTGTCCGGATCGCCATGCACCAGAAACACCTTGCGCGTGCGTCCGCAGCCTTTCAGCCAGGCCAGCAGCTCGCTGCTCCCGGCGTGGGCGGAGAATCCGTTGATGGTGTGGATGCGTGCGCGCACCTCGATGTCCTGGTCGAACAGGCGAACCTGGCGCGCACCGTCGATGATGCGCCGCGCCAGGGTTCCCTGCGCGGCAAAGCCCACGAAGACCACACTGTTCGACTGGTTGCCCAGGTTGTGGCGCAGATGGTGGCGCACGCGCCCGCCGCTGCACATCCCGGAGCCGGCCATGATCACGGCGCCGCCCCGGATGGTGTTGATGGCCATCGATTCCGCCGTCTCGCGCGTCAGGCGCAGGCCCGGAAGCTGCAGCGGATCGCGCCCATGCAGCCGGGCGGCGAAGTCCGGGCGCAGGCAGCGCGGATAGCGCAGGAAGATCTCGGTGGCGGAGATCGCCATCGGCGAGTCCAGGAACACCGGCAGGTGGCGCGGCAGGCGCCGCTGCTCGACGGCCCGCGCCAGCACGTACAGCAACTCCTGCGCACGCTCCAGCGCGAAGGTGGGAACGATCACGTTGCCGCCGCGCGCCAGGGTGTCGGCAACGGCCTGCACCAGCTCCTCGTACGAGGCCTGCCAGTCGCGATGGTCGCGGTCGCCGTAGGTGGTCTCCATGACCACGTAGTCTGGATGCGTCGGCGGCGCCTGCGGATCGCGCAACAGCGGGCGGCCCGGGTTGCCGATATCGCCGGAGAAGAACACGCTGCGCTGCTGCCCCCCATCCTCGAGCTCGAGCAGGATGGACGCGGAGCCCAGGATATGCCCCGCGTCGACGAAGGTGGCATGCACGCCGGGGGCGACTTCCAGGCGTGCGCCGTACTCCACCGAGCCATCGAAGTAGTCCATGGCATGAAAGGCGTCCGCCAGGGTGTACAGGGGCTCGGCGGCCGCGCCGGAATGCCGGCCATGCCGCTGGGCGCGGCGGGCATCCTCTTCCTGCAGCCCGGCGGCGTCGGCCAGCACCAGGCGCGCCAGTTCGCGCGTGCCCGCGGTACACACGATGCGGCCCCTGAAGCCCCGTTTGACCAGCAGGGGAATGCGCCCGCAATGGTCCAGGTGGGCATGGGTGAGCAGCAGCACGTCGATGCCGGCCGGCTCGAAGCCGAACTCGGCGGCGTTCTCCTCGGCCAGCTCGCGCCCGCCCTGGAACAGGCCGCAATCGACCAGCACGCTGGCGGACTCGGTGCGCAGCAGGTGGCACGAGCCGGTCACCTGCTTGGCCGCGCCGTGGCAGGACAGTCGGATCATGGTAGGGGCTCCTTCGCGCCTGGCATCATGTCCCCCAGGGCCTGCGCCAGCTCCGCGTCGAGCGCGATGCCTTCCACCCCCGGCGGCGGCTCCACGCTGTCGGTGCAGGCCACCCGCGCGGCCCCGGCGGCACGCAGCAGGTCCAGCGCGTCGAGCGCGAACAGGCCGTGGGTGACCACGCAGGCCGCGGGGGCCATGCCGCGACCCCGCAGCGACTCCAGCACCGCCGCCAGGGTGCGCCCGGAGCTGGCGATGTCGTCCAGCAGCACCGGAGTTCGGCCCGCCCAGGCCCGCAGGTCGGGCAATCGGCTGGACACGTCGAGGTCGCCCCGGCGCTGCTTGTCCAGCACCACCATGGGTGCGCGCAGGCGCTCGGCGACCTCCGTCACCCACTGGCGGCTCTCGGCGTCGGGGCCGATGAGCAGGGGCTGCGCGATCTCGCTGGCCACCCAGCGCGCGATCGGGCCTGCCGCGTGCACGACGCGGCTGCGCAGGCTGTAGATCCGGTCCAGGGAGTCGATGCGGTGCAGATGCGGATCCACCGTGAGCAGCCAGTCGAAATGGCGCGACAGCAGCGCCGCGTAGATCCGCGCGGAGACCGCCTGCCCGGGCTCGAAGGCGCGGTCCTGGCGCATGTAGGCCAGGTAGGGCGCGACCAGGCCTACCTGCGCGGCTCCGAGCTCGCGCAGAGTGGCCGCCGCCATCAGCAGAGGCAGCGTCAGCGCATCCGGATCGCGCAGCGTGCACACCAGCGCCACCGCGGTGCGCGGCGGCTGCACCCGCACCAGGGATTCGCCGTCGGGGAAGCGGTGCAGCCACAGCCCGGCCCGCCCTGCCCGCGGCCCCAGGCGCGCGACCAGCGCGTCGGCGCGGGCCTCGTTGCCCGGCATCGCATACAGCTGCAGCGCAAGGCCATGCGGATCGTTCATGCCGGCTCCAGGTGGAACATGCCGGGATGGCTACGCACGAAATCCAGCGCGTAGTCGAGTTCGCCCTGCGACTCGGCGTGCAACTCGAACAGGGGCTGGCCGCGCTCGACCCGCTCGCCGACATGCACTCCCAGCAGCAAGCCGGCGGCGCGCGCGTGGGGCGCGCCGGCCAGCTTGGCCGCGCGCGCCAGCAGGCGGTTGTCGATGGCCTGCACCCGCCCCGTGCAGGGGGCGGGAACGGGGCGCTGGAAGGGCGCCACGCCGGGCTCGCGGAAGGCTCCCTGGGCCTCGCAGATGGCCTGGAACTTGCGCAACGCTCGCCCGTCGGCCAGCACCTGCGCGGCCAGTTCGCGGGCGGCCCCGGCGGCACCCGCCGGCACTCGTCCGCCCAGCTCGATGACTGCCGCGGCCACGTCCAGCGCCCGCTCCCGCAGATCCGCGCTGGCCTGCGGATGGTTGCCCAGCACGCGCAGCACGTCGTGCGCCTCCAGCGCGGGGCCGATGCCTCGCCCCACGGGTTGCGAACCGTCGGTGATCATGCCGGCCAGGCGCAGGCCCAGCGCGCTGGCGCTGGCCTGCAGCGCGCGCAGCAGCGACTGCGCCTGCTCGGCGCTGCGCACCTTGGCGCTGGGCCCCATGGGGATGTCGATGACCACGTGGGTGGACCCGGCCGCGGCCTTCTTGGACAGCACCGAGGCCACCAGCTGGGCCTCGCTGTCCAGGTCGAGCATGCGCTCCACGCGGATCAGGAGGTCGTCGGCCGGACTCATGTTCATCGCACCGCCCCACACCATGCAGCCCCCCTCGGCCTCGACCACGCGGCGCATGCGCGCCAGGTCGAGGTCCACGCAGGTCATGGTCTCCAGGGTATCGGCGGTGCCAGCCGGCGAGGTGATGGCGCGCGAACTGGTCTTGGGCATGATCAGCCCGAGCGCGGTGGCGATGGCCACGACGATGGGAGTGGTGCGGTTGCCCGGCAGGCCGCCGATGCAGTGCTTGTCGACCACCAGCGCGTGGGGCCAGCTCATGCGCGCGCCGCTGTGCACCATCGCACGCGTCAGCCCCGTGACCTCGGAGCGGTTCATGCGGCCGGCCGCGCAGGCCACCAGGAAGGCGGCGATCTCCACGTTGGACAGGCGCCCCGCCACGGTGTCGGCGATGATCGCCTCGAAGGCCCCCTCGGCCAGGCGCTTGCCGAAGATCTTGGCCCGCACGTGGCTCATCGCGTCGCTGGGCCGCGCGAAGCGGAATCGAAGCCGCTCGTCGGCGCGCGGCTGCAGGCGCAGCCAGGCCGCCTCGGACAGGCCGACCTCGTCGGGGCCGAGCAGGCCGCCGGAGCTGAGGATGTTCAGCGTGGCGACGATGCTGGCGCGCTCGCCCAGCACCTCGATGCGCGCATGCGCCTCGAAACCCTCGGCACGCACCACCGGGGAGTCCGCGCGCAGAACCACCACGGGTTCGTGGTGGGTGTCGACGCCCAGGCGTCTGGGCAGCAGCGAGAACGTCGGCGCATCGCCTGGTGCGGAATCGTCCATGGCACGACCTGGAAGTCCTGGGCCTGCCCAGGATAGCGCGCCCGGCGGGCGGCGGCCTTGATCCAGATCGCATCGGCGCGGGGCGCGGGCGGGCCCGCCGCGGATCAATCGGGGTCGGCGAACAGCAGCTTGGCCACCGTCTGGTTGTCGATCGGCTCATCGAACAGCGAACGCACCAGCAGGTCGCTGCCCAGCAACTGGGGCGCGAACAGCAGATCGGGCTGGACGCGGCGGATCTTCGCCACATGGCGGGCGTCGTTGACCCCCGCGATGGTCTTCACGCCGGGAGCCAGTTCCTTGACCGCCAGCACGGCGAAGGCGTTCTCGGCATCGTCCTCGCGCAGGGTCAGCACCGCCCTGGCCTGCGGCACGCCGGCCTGCTCCAGCACCTCGTTGCTGGTCGCATCCCCCACGACCACGTCGGCCTCGGGCGGGAACGGGGACTTCGCGGCGGAGGACACCACCACCGTGACGGGGACCCCGCGCTGCTGCAAGGCCTTCCAGGTCGTGTAGGCCAGCGCCGAGATGCCCAGGATGACGTAGTGATTGCGGCGTTGATGCTTTTGCATGCGACCCTCCAGAGCCCGCTTGATGCTTCCGCCGATCACCGGCCCGATGATCAGCGACAGCGTGGTCGCGAACACCGAGATGCCCAGCACGATCAGCGAGACCGTGAACATGCGCGCATGCGGGGTGCGCGGAACGATGTCCCCGTAGCCCACGGTGGACATGGTCTCCACCGCGTAGTACAGGGCCGTGCCCAGGTTGCGGATGGGCGGCGCATAGCCCTCGCCGAACCACAGGCTGCCCAGGGCGCCGTACAGCAGCAGGCTTCCGATGCTCAGCAGCGCGAACAGCGAACCCGCGGCGATGCTGCTGCGGTCGAAGCGGCGCGCCCACAGCAGCAGCACGCCCAGTTGCAGCAGGCACAGCACGAACAGGGGTCCGATGCGATGCGCGGCCACCAGCGCGTCCCCGGCCCCCAGCAGGCTCAGCAGCAGCGTGATCACCCAGGCCAGGCGCGCGCGGGCCAGCAATCCCAGGCTCATGAGCACCAGTCCCAGGCCCAGCAGCACGCGCGGCAGCACCAGCATGTCGGCCAGGCCCAGCGCCGCCTGGGGATGGTTCAGCATGCGCAGCGACGCGGCGACATGCGCGAATTGCGGACGCATGAGCATGGCCCCGGCCGCCGCCGCCAGCAGCGCCGCCAGGCCCTGCGGTCCGGCCGCGTTCCAGGCCCTGCGCAGCCCCCCCAGACGCGACTCCACCAGCCCCGGCAGCAGGCGCAGGCGCCGCGCCGCTCCCTGGGGGTCGCCGGGGTTCATCGCGGCGGCTCCGGCTGCCGGCCCGCCGGCAGCAGCTTGCCGGGGTTGAACAGACCCTGCGGATCCAGCGCGGCCTTGACGGCGCGCATCAGCTCCAGCGCCACCGGGCTCTTGTAGCGCGCAAGCTCGGGGGTCTTGAGCTGCCCCACCCCATGTTCGGCGGAAAAGCTTCCTCCGCAGGCCGCCGCCGCGTCATGCACGATGCGGTTGCACAGTTCCTGGTGCCGCGCCAGGAAACCCGGGCCGTCCGCGCCCAGGGGAGCCTGCACGTTGTAATGCAGGTTGCCGTCGCCCAGGTGCCCGAACACGATCAGCCGCGCGCCGGGCAGAGCCTGCAGCACCAGCTCGGCCGTGCCCTCGACGAAGGCGGCCATGCGCGAGATGGGCACCGAGATGTCGTGCTTGATGTTCAGGCCCTCCTGCGCCTGGGCCAGGGGGATGTGCTCGCGCAGCGCCCACATCGCGTCGGCCTGCCCCAGCGACTGGGCCACCACCGCATCGCGCACCAGGCCGCGCTCCAGCGCCTCGCCCAGCACGTGCTCGAGGCGCTGCTGCGCGTGTTCCTCGCCCTCGGCGTCCGACAGCTCCAGCAGCACGCACCAGGGCGCCTCCAGCTCGAAGGGACGTGCCAGTTGCGAGAAATGCTGGGCCACCAGGCGCAGGCTGTGCGCACTCATCAGCTCGAAGCCGGTGAGCCCCGCATCCAGCGCGGCGCGCGCCAGCTCGAACAGGCGTACCGCGTCGCCCGCGTGCGCCACCTGCGCCAGGGCCGTGCGCCGGGCGCGCGGGCGCGCGTAGAGCTGCAGGCTGGCCGCGGTGATCAGGCCCAGCGTGCCCTCCGCACCGATGAACAGGTCGCGCAGGTCGTAGCCGGTGTTGTCCTTGCGCAGGCTGGACAGGCCATGCCACACCTCGCCGCGCGCCGTCACCACCTCCAGGCCCAGGCACAGGGAACGCGCGTTGCCGTAGCGCAGCACCGCGGTGCCCCCGGCATTGGTCGACAACACGCCGCCGATGGTGGCGCTGCCCTCGGCCGCCAGGCTGAGGGGAAACAGCATGCCCTGCTGTTCGGCCGCCTCCTGCACCGCCTGCAGGATGCAGCCGGCCTCGGCGACGATCACGCCGTCGGCCGGCGAGATGTCCCGGATGCGGTTCAGACGGCGCAGCGACAGCAGCAGCTGCTCGCCGCTGCCGTCGGGCGTCGCCCCGCCGACCAGGCCGGTGTTGCCCCCCTGCGGCACCAGGGCGATGCCGTGCGCGGCGCACAACTGCACCACTTCGGCCACCTGGGCGGTATCACCCGGGGAGGCCAGCGCCAGCGCGCGACCCTGGTAGCGCCCGCGCCAGTCCCGGGTCCAGGCGGCGACGTCCTCCGCCCTCTGCTGCACGTGGCCCGGCCCCAGCAGGGCCTGCAGGGCGTCGAGAAACCGCTCGGTGCCGCGCGGCGGGATCACGATCCGCCTCCCAGGCGCCGCGCCACGTCGGCCAGGCGGCGCCCGAGGGCCTGCGCGAGCTGCAATTCGTCCTCGGTGGCCGCCAGTGCCGCGTCGGCCCCCGCGTGATGGCTGGCGCCGTAGGGACTGCCTCCGCTGCGCGTGGCGCCCAGCCGGGCCTCGGTGTAGGGCAGCCCCACCAGCAGCATGCCGTGGTGCAGCAGCGGCAGCATCATCGACAGCAGGGTCGTCTCCTGCCCGCCGTGCAGGCTGCCGCTGGAGGTGAAGACGGCGGCAGGCTTGCCCGCCAGCGCCCCCGAGAGCCACAGCGTCGCGGTCTGGTCCCAGAAATATTTCATCGGCGCGGCCATGTTGCCGAAGCGCGTGGGCGAGCCCAGCGCCAGCCCCACGCATTCCTGCAGGTCGGCCAGTTCGACATAGGGGGGCCCGTCGGAAGGAACCGCCGGCTCGGGGGTCTCGACGCGCGAGCTCACGCGCGGCACCGTGCGCACGCGGGGCAGCATGCCGGGCACTTCGGCCACGCCGCGCGCAATGGCTTCGGCCAGTTCGCGGGTGCCTCCGTGTACGCTGTAGTAGAGGATCAGAATCTCTTGCATGACCCAATCCTATGCGCGACTGGACCGCCCGACCTGAAATGCTGCGTGTGCTGCGCATGCTGCGCGCGCTGCGCGAGCGCTTCGAGCAGTGCCGCCTGGCGCAGACGGCGGGCAGCCTGACCTTCACCACCCTGATCTCCCTGGTCCCCTTGCTGGCGGTGGGCCTGTCGCTGTTCACCGCCTTCCCGGCCTTTCGCCACATGGAGCAGCACCTGCAGCAGCGCCTGGCCGCCACCATGCTGCCGCCGCGCATCGCCGACACCGTGCTGGGCTACCTCAATGCCTTCGCGGCGCGCGCCGCCGGGCTCGGCGTGGCCGGAGTCGCCGGGCTGGCGCTGAGCGCGACCTCGCTGATGCTCACCGTGGATCGCGCGCTCAATGGCATCTGGTTCACCGCCCGGGCCCGTCCCCTGGGCCAGCGCGTGCTGCTGTACTGGGCCGCGCTCACGCTGGGTCCGCTGGCCATGGGCTCCACGCTTGCCGTGTCGTGGGCGGCGCTGGCCTCCCGGCACGGCCTGCTGCACCATATGCCGGGGACGGCCAGCGCCTTCCTGACGGCGCTTTCCTGGCTGTTCGTCGCGCTGGCGCTGGGCGCGCTGTACCGCTTTTCGCCGAATGCCGACGTGCGCTGGCCCGACGCCCTGGGAGGTGCCGCGCTGGCTGCCGTGGGATTCGGCCTGGCCGGGCGGGTGTTCACCTGGTACGTGGGCAGCGCGGCCAACTTCACCGCGGTGTATGGCACCTTCGCGGCCCTGCCCATGTTCCTGCTGTGGATCTACTGCAGCTGGATGGTCGTGCTGCTCGGAGCGATGGTCGCCGCGCACCTGCCCCTGCTGCGCCTGCACGCACAGCCCCACGCGCGCGGCCCCGGCACCGATTTCCTGCTGGCCCTGCGCCTGCTGCGTCTGCTCGAGCAGGCGCGGGGCGCCGAGGACGCGGGACGCGACATCCTCGCCCTCGGGGCCAGCCTGCGCTGCGACCCGCTGCACCTTCGCCCCCTGCTGGACCTGCTGGAGCGCCTGGGATGGGTGGGGCGCGTCGCGCCCTCGCCGCGCCACCGATGGATGCGCTGGGCCCTGCTCGTGGATCCGCGGCAGGCGCCCGCCCAGGCCCTGCTGGACCAGCTCGTGCTGGACCACCATGCGGCAGCCGGCGCCTCGACGCGCCTGGCCCAGGCGCTGCAGCCTCTGCAGGCCCTGAGCCTGCACGACCTGCTGCAGCACGAAAGCGCTTGATCGCTGGCTTCGGGCGGGTGCGGAACACGCCGGAATAACCCCATGCACACTGTTTGAAGGCTGGCGCCGGAGCCTGTGCGGGGTGCAAAATGGCCTCAGGCTCGACCCGGCTACCCGCAGGGGCCGGCCATGCCGCGCGGACACGCGGGGCGCCCCTCCTGTCCACTCGAGGCGCGAACATGCAGATCACGGTGCACCGAGGTCCCGAACTCTGGCGCGAGCCCCGAAGCCTGGCCGCGGCCACCTACAACCTTGCGCGCACGCTGCAGATGCGCAGCGCCAATGGCGTGGCTTTCGTGCCCATTCGCAGCCTGCAGGTGCTGGCCATCGTCGACCGCGACGAATTCGTGTTCGTCGACAGCCAGCAACGCGCACTCGCCTTGCTGGCCTGGGAGCGCCTGCGCCCCGACCACCGCACCGGGCTGGACCAGGCCGTGGAGTTCGAGGCGGTAGGCTATGGCGAGCCCGCGCGCGACGCCATGCAGCGACTGCCGCGGGAATTCCATGAGGCCCTGCATGCCGTCGCCCAGCGCAACCGCGGCGACCAGTCCGCCACGCTGCTGCACCTGCCGGTGCGCGGCGAGCGGCGCGGGCGCGGCACCTGAGCCTGCCGGCGCCGCGAGCGCCTATTCGTCGTCGGCCAGCTCGGGGTCCCAGCCGCGGGCGCGGGCCTGCTCGATGGCCTGCTGGTACACGGCCTGGTGGCGCTGGAGCAAGTCGGCGGGCAGCTTGCTGGGCAGGCCGCCGTGGCGGTCCCAAGCCTGCTCGACGCGCTGCGCCAGCTCCTGCATGCGCCCCAGGCTCCAGCCGGCGCAGTCCTGGTCGTCGGGAATCAGGCCGAACACCCGCGCGTCCAGCACGATGCGTCCGAGTTGGGTCAGGCCGTGGCGGTCGGCGTGCAGGCCGGGGTAGACGGAAGCGGTGGTGTTCATCGGTTTCCTCGGGTGACGCCGTGGTCGACGTAGTTCAGCGCGGAGCCGAAGCGCTCGGTCAACGCCTGCCCGCCGCGCACGGCCAGCCCCAGGTCGCGCAACAGGCCGTCCTTCAGGCCGTAGCAGCAGGCGTGCACCTCCACATGCTGGCCCCGGGCCCAGGCGTCCTGCAACACCGTGGTGCGGCACACGTTGTGCGCCTGCTCGAGGGCGTTGAGCTCGCACAGGCGATCCCAGCGCTGGTCCACGGGCAAGGCGGCCAGGCGTGCGGCGTGGCGCTCCATGACGTCGCCCACGTGGCCCAGCCAGTTGTCCACCAGGCCCACGCGCGCGCCGTCCAGCACCGCCTTGACGCCGCCGCAGCCGTAATGCCCGACCACCAGGATATGCTCGACGCGCAGCACGTCGACCGCGAATTGCAGCGTGGACATGGAGTTCATGTCCGAGTGCGGCATCACGTTGGCCACGTTGCGGTGCACGAACACCTCACCCGGGGCGAGGTCGATGACCTCGTTGGCGGGAACCCGCGAATCCGCGCAGCCGATCCAGAAATATTTGGGTGCCTGCAGGCGCGCCAGCGTGGGAAAGAAGTCCGGACGCGTTTCGTTGACGCGGCGAACCCAGCGGCGGTTGTTGTCGAACAGCGCGGCGTAGTCGGGATCGAATTCCTGGGGCATGAAGGTCCTGGTCCTGTGGATTGCGCTCCATGCTAACGCCTCCCTACTCCACGACCGTTTCGTGCGCAAGCGAAGGCCCCTTGCCGCATGGGCCCACACTCCGGGGGGAATGTGGCCCATGCGCCACGCTGAACGGCACCGGGAGCCCCGCGGCGGGCCGGGGATTCCCGCCCCCCACGGGGGCCTCTCAGAAACTGTGGGAAAGCCCCAGGGACACGCCGTTGGAGTTGCGCCCCACGATGCCGTGCACCACGTCCCCGGCGGCGCCCACGGCCAGCGCGGTGCCCA
Organism: Pseudomonadota bacterium; assembly: GCA_021846965.1. GTDB lineage: Bacteria > Pseudomonadota > Gammaproteobacteria > Burkholderiales > Burkholderiaceae_C > Thiomonas_A. The sequence continues at coordinate 49,948 of JAJZWA010000023.1, forward strand.
GGCGGGTCGGCGTGGCGCCCTCGTTCACGATATGCGCCGCCGACGCATACACCAGGGTTCGTGCCGACAGCGGGTGGCTGTAGCCCACGGCCACCTGGGTGGCATGCGAGCTGTCCACCCGCCTGGGCGCGGGGGCCATGGAATCGATGTGATGCCCGATGGAGGCCATCAGCCGACCCCGGCCCAGCGGCAGGCCCAGGCCCAGGTCGATCATGCGCTGGCGCCCGGTGGCGCCGTCGGCGCTGCCCTGCTGCGCCTGCGCGTACAGGTCCAGCGCGCCCAGGCCCAGGCTGGCGTAGGCCTGCCACAGGCGGTAGGTCTCGCCCTGGGTCTGGCCGGCACCCGCGTAGGCGTGACGCCAGCGACTCCAGTCGAAGCCCAGCGTGAGCGCGGCCGCGCGGTAATGCGCGCCGAGGATCCACACCTGGGGGTCGCGCGCGTCGTCGGCGTCGGCGTCCGACCGCGTGCCGCGCGCATGCGGCGTGAACTGGGCCTGCAGGCCGAAGCCTCCCCGATCCGGCGTGGACCAGCTCAGCGCCTGGCTGAGGCGCGACATGTCGAGACCGGCGCGGTTGTTGCCCACCAGCGAGATATTGCCCACCTGGCCCAGGAAGGCTCCCTCGAAGGCATCGCCCTGCGCGGAGTGTTCGTCCAGGAGCGTGGCCTGGCGCCCGCCGCGCAGCGTGCCCAGCCGCCCTTCGAGCCCGATCCAGGCCGCGCGCTGCATGAACCCCCCGCCGGAGCACTCGGGATCGCCGCCGGCGTCGAGCTGGTTCAGGCCCACGCCGCAAAAGCCGGTCTCCGCCAGGAAGTCCAGCCTCAGGCCGGGAGTCAGCCGGGTGGCGCCGCGCACGCCCAGGCGCGAGCCGGTGACACCGCCCGCCCCCATGCCGGTGACCGCGGTGGGAACCGGCCCGACGTCGGGGTCGTAGGGGTGCTGGCGCACCCCGCTGAAGCGCGCGACGCTGACGTCGATGGAACCATAGAGTTGCAGCGTGGAATCCTGCGCCTGGGCGCAGCCGCAGCAGGCGGCTGCCGCACCGCCTGCCTGCACAAGCCATCGGGAAAGCTTCATGGTCGGAATCCAGAGTTCGGAACCGAGGGCCTTCGACCACGCAGGCGCCAGCGCGCCCGGCATGCTCCTCCCCGCGCCCTCGTCGACGAGGGGGAGGAGAAGCTTGTAGGTTGCGCGACACGCGGGCGTCGCCCACGACCCTGCGACCCGACGGGCTGTCAGGTCAGCGGGTCATGCTGCATGCGCGCGACGGTCCCCGCGATGGCCGGGACTGGGGCGGCCCCCCCAGGGCTCGTCGAGCCGCCGGCTCAGGCCCCGCACAGGCGGGCTCGGGCCGCCTGGTATTCGGCCTGCAGGCGCTGCACCAGCGCGCGCGCCGGCAGGACCTCGCGCACGGCGCCGATGCCCTGCCCGCAGCCCCAGATGTCCTTCCAGGCCTTGGCTCCGCCGATGGCGGCTGCGAAGTCCATCTGGCTGGGGTCTCCGGCCGGCAGGTGGTCGGGATCGAGCCCGGCGGCCACGATGGAGCCGCGCAGGTAATTGCCCAGCACGCCGGTGAACAGGCTGGAATAGACGATGTCGCGCGCGCTGGAGTCCACCACCATCTGCTTGTAGGCGCCGACCGCGCGCGCCTCCTCGGTGGCGATGAAGGCGCTGCCCATGTAGGCCAGGTCGGCGCCCATGGCCTGCGCGGCGAGGATGGAATCGCCGCGCGCGATGGCGCCCGACAACACCAGCGGTCCATCGAACCAGGCGCGGATTTCCTGCACCAGCGCGAAAGGCGACAGGGTCCCCGCGTGTCCGCCGGCCCCGGCCGCCACCGCGATCAGCCCGTCGGCGCCCTTCTCGATGGCCTTGTGCGCGAAGCGATCGTCGATCACGTCGTGCAGCACGATGCCTCCCCAGGAGTGGACGGCCTGGTTCACCTCGGGGCGCGCGCCCAGCGAGGTGATCACCAGCGGCACCCGGTAGCGCGCGCACAGCTGCATGTCGTGCTCCAGGCGCTCGTTGCTGCGATGCACGATCTGGTTCACGGCGAAGGGTGCCGCCGGCTGCTCGGGATGCGCGCGGTCCCAGGCGGCCAGCGCCTCGGTGATCTGCGCCAGCCACTCGTCGAGCTGGGAGGCCGGACGTGCGTTGAGCGCCGGAAAACTGCCGACGATGCCCGCGGTGCATTGCGCGATCACCAGTTCGGGGTTGGAGATGATGAACAGCGGCGAGCCGATCACCGGCAGGCGCAGGCGGGACAGGACAGCGGGCAGGGACATGGGCGCGGGCGCTCAGAACATCTCGGAAGGAAGCGCCATGACGCTGTCGGCCCCGTCGACCACGGAGTCGCGCAGCGCCGCGCAACGCGGCAGCAGGTGGGTGCAGAAGAACTCGGCGGTGGCCTGCTTGGCTCGCGCGAACTCCGCATCCTCGGCGGGCAGGGTCTCGGCGGCCAGCCAGGCGCGGCCCATCTGCCATGCGCTGAACAGATAGCCGCACAACATCAGATAGGGCACGCTGCCGGCATAGGCCCTGGCGGGCGCCTCGGCGCCGTTGCGCACCAGGAAGTCGACCACGTCGCCAAAGGCGCGCAGGGCCTCGTCCAGGCGCCTGGCCATGGTGCCCGCCCCGGCCTGCGAACGGGCCGCCAGTTCCCGCTGGGTCGCACGCACCCGCTCGGCGAACTGTCCGGCCAGCGCTCCGGAATCGCGCAGGGTCTTGCGTCCCACGAGGTCGTTGGCCTGGATGGCCGTGGTGCCTTCGTAGATCGGCAGGATGCGTGCGTCGCGGTAATGCTGCGCGGCGCCGGTTTCCTCGATGAATCCCATGCCGCCATGCACCTGCACCCCCAGCGAGCTCACCTCGAGGCTGACCTCGGTGCTGAAGCCCTTGACCACCGGCACCAGGAATTCGTAGGCGGCCGTGTGCGCGGCACGGCGCGAGGCGTCGGCCTCGCCGATGCCCAGGTCGTGCAGACCGGCGGCGACCAGGGCCAGCGCGCGCGAACCCTCGGTCAGCGCACGCATGGTCATGAGCATGCGCCGCACGTCGGGGTGGTGCACGATGGTCGTCGACTCGCGCGCGCCCGGCGGGCGCGACTGCACGCGCTGGCGCGCGTAGGCCGCGGCCTGCTGGTAGGCGCGCTCGGACAGGCCCACGCCCTGCATGCCCACGGCATAGCGCGCCGCGTTCATCATGATGAACATGAATTCCAGCCCGCGCCCGGGCTCGCCGACCATCTCGGCGATGGCGCCGGGGCCGACCTCGCCCTTGTCGTCGCCATACAGCAGCACGGCGGTCGGGCTGGCCTTGATGCCCAGCTTGTGCTCCAGCGAAGCGCACCAGACGTCGTTGCGCCTGCCGTCCTCGAGCACCTTCGGGGCGATGAACAGGGAAATGCCCTTGACCCCGGCCGGAGCGTCCGGCAGGCGCGCGAGCACCAGGTGGACGATGTTGTCCGCCATGTCGTGCTCGCCGTAGGTGATGAAGATCTTCTGCCCGAACAGCCGGTAGCTTCCGTCGTCCTGCGGAACCGCCCGGGTGCGCACCAGCGCGAGGTCCGAGCCGGCCTGGGGCTCGGTGAGGTTCATCGTGCCGGTCCACTCCCCCGACACCAGGCGCGGCAGGTAGCGCGCCTGCTGCGAAGCCGACCCGGCGGTCAGCAGGGCCTCGATGGCGCCGTCGGTGAGCAACGGGCACAGCGCGAAACTGAGGTTCGCGCTGTTGAGCATTTCATTGCAGGCGGCCCCGATCAGCTTGGGCAGGCCCTGGCCGCCATGCTCCTGCGGGTGCTGCAAGCCCTGCCAGCCACCCTGGGTGAAGCTGGCGTAGGCCTGGCGGAACCCCGGCGAGGTGCTCACCACGCCGTCCTTCCAGGTCGAGGGCTGCTGGTCGCCGGAGCGGTTCAGCGGCGCCACGATCTCGCGCGTGAAGCGCGCGCATTCCTCCAGCACGGCAGCCGCGGTCTCGGCATCCGCGCCGGCATCGCGATAGGCGGGTGTCGCCGCCACCTCGTCCAGCCCGGCGAGCTTGCCGAGCACGAACATCATGTCCTTCACCGGGGCGTTGTAGTCACTCATCGGGGCATCCAGCAGGAAGATCCGGCCGGGATCGCCCCGGCCCGGGGAAGATCAGAGAGCGCCCACCATCTCGGGCACGGCGGTGAACAGGTCGGCCACCAGGCCGTAGTCGGCCACGCCGAAGATCGGCGCCTCCTCGTCCTTGTTGATGGCCACGATCACCTTGGAATCCTTCATGCCCGCCAGGTGCTGGATGGCCCCGGAGATGCCCACCGCCACGTACAGCTGGGGGGCGACGATCTTGCCCGTCTGCCCCACCTGCCAGTCGTTGGGCGCGTAGCCCGCGTCCACCGCGGCGCGGCTGGCGC
>JAJZWA010000024.1:0-18292 GCA_021846965.1 Pseudomonadota bacterium
CGTCCAGCACCCCGGCGCGCTCGCCGGCTCCGGCCTGCACCAGCACCTCATGCTGCTGCGCCACCAGCTTCCTGACGGTTTCCGCGGTCGCCGCAACGCGCGCCTCGCCCGCCACGCTTTCCGCTGCCACGCCTATGCGCATGGAATCATCTCCTGGTTCATCGAGCTCCCGGATCCCCGCGCGAGCACCCGGCCCACCCAGGATCCGGCGCGTGCCCATCATCCCGATTCTGCACCAACGCGCCCCCTCCGGTATTTCATCAGCCTGCTCGGGCGGGGGCGATCGAATATCGATTTCCACATCCGGGCGGCCTGGCCGCCTGCTTCCCGTCACATCCAGCATTCAAAATGCCCGGAGCCGTTTCGGGAAGAAGCGGGAGTCTAGCCGCCAGGACAGGCGACGGACAAGATCCAGGAATATCGCTCGCGATAAGCCACGGGCATAGGCCCTTTCCCGGGGATTGCGATCCCTGATCACCCGGATCCCGGTGATAAGGACCCAGAATCGGGGTTTCAACTAGTCCGCGCAGGGGCCCGGATCGGGGAAAATACGCGGGTACCGTCGCCGGGCGGGTTGCCCGGGGAATGATTACCGCGATGCGGTTGCATTTCGCGACAGGGTCGCGAAGCTTGTTCAAAATGGGAGACTCTTGTGAAGGTTCGTAAAATTTCATCCTTGGCCGCATCGCTGGCGGTCGCGTTCGGAGTGTTCGCCTCGGCGGCGCATGCCGCCGGCACGGTGCGATTCGACGCCGTCGTCGAGTTGTCCGGTGCCGGGGCCATCTCGGGGGGCAATTTCGACCGCGGGGCCAAGATGGCCGTCGAGGAAGTCAACGCCGCCGGCGGTCTGCTGGGCAAGAAGATCGACCTGCAGAGCTACGACACGCAGAGCAGCCCGGGCGTGGCCAGCGCGCTGATCCGCAAGGCCGCCGACGACAAGGCCTACGTGGTGCTGGGGCCGGGTTTCTCGGGCTCGGTGATCATCGCCGAGAAGCAGGCGCAGATCGCCCGCATCCCCGACCTGGTCGGCGCCGAGGCCAACAACATCACCCAGCAGGGCAACAAGTACCTGTTCCGCACCTCGCTCGACCAGGCCCAGTCGATGCCCTCGGTGGCCCAGTTCATGGTGCATGACCTGCACGCCAAGAAGGTGGCCCTGGTCTGGGTGAACAACGACTTCGGCAAGGACGGCCGCGACAGCATTCGCGACGACCTGAAGAAGCTCGGCGCCGACATCGTCACCGACATCCCGGTGGAGCAGGGCCAGGTGGACTTCACCAGTTCCATCCTGAAGGTGAAGAATTCCAAGCCCGACGCGCTGTTCCTCTACCTGAACGAAGGTGGCGACGCGCGCTTCCTCGTGCAATTGCGCAAGTTCGGCTTCGACAAGCCCATCGTCGGCCAGTCCTCGCTGGCCAATCCCTCGGTCATCGAGCTGGCCAAGACCGCGGCCGACGGCGTGTACTGCCAGGTCGGTCTGACCACGGCGGACAAGTCGCCGCTGATGCAGAAGTTCATCTCCGACTACGAGAAGAAGTACAACGAGGTGCCCGATCAGAACAGCTTCAAGGGCTACATCGCGGTGCAGACCGTGGTCGCCGCCACGAAAAGAATCGGGAAATTCGATTCGCAGGCGCTGGCCAACGAGCTGCACAAGGCCAAGTTCAACGTCAAGCAGGATCCCGGCGTGCTTCTCGACCTGAGCTACGAGCCGAATGGCGATATTCTGCGCAAGAGCTATATCGTGAAGGTGGTCAACGGCAAGCAGGTCGTGGTCAAGGAATTCCCGGCAGCGGCCGCGAAGGATTGACCGGAAAATCCGGAGAAAAAGCCTTCAAAAAGCCGCCGGGGAAACCCGGCGGCTTTTTTCATGGGCGAGGATATATGCAGGAGTCCGGAATATCCCGATGAAAGAGGGCGGGGGATTATCAGGCGGCGTGAAGCCGCCGTTCCCCATCCATCGAAAGCAATTGGGCGGAACGATGCAGATGCGCCATGAAATATCGGTTCGCCAAGGCATTCAAGGGATGGGCGCGCAGCAGGGCGCCGATTTTGATCCTGAGCTCGGGAATCGGCAGCGACACGGTTTGCAGGGCGCCCTCGGCCACTGCGTTTCCCAGGCATTCCACGGGAATCCATCCCACGTACCCGGCATGCTGCACCAGGCTGTGCAGCGCCAGGGTCGTGTTCACCGCGACCTCGACGGGTTCGGCATCCAGCCCGGCCGCCTCGAACAGGCTCCTGGGGCTGGCCCGCTCCGACGCCGCGCCGAGATGGACCCAGTTCGCATCGGCGAGTTCGCGCAGGCTGGATGCGCGCGCCTGCGCGCTGCCGCGCCGGGCCACCACGACCATGCGCGAGATCATCAGCCGGTGCACCTGGAACTCCTCGCCGGGTGCCGACGCGGGCAGAGTCGTGATGGCGATGTCGCTGGCGCCGTTGCGCAGTTTCTCGACCTGCTCGCCGTGGCAGTCCTCGCTGACCCGCAGCCGGATGCCCGGGAATTCGGGGGCGAAGCTGCGCAGCGCCTGCGGGACCAGCCGGCCCAGCGCCGAGGCGCAGGCACTGATGCGCAGTTCACCACGCATCACGCCGCCGAGTTGTGCGATCTGCTGGCGTGCCTGCACCAGTTCGGTCTGCACCCGGCGCGCATGCTCCAGCAGCAGCCGGCCCTGCTCGGTCGGGATGACTCCTCGCGCATTGCGGACCAGCAGGGGTGCGGCCAGTTCGCATTCAAGGTCCTGGATCATCTTGGTCAGCGCTGGCTGGGAATAGCCCAGGCGTCTGCCCGCACTGCGCAGGCTGCCGTCCTCGATGGCGGCGACGAAGGCCTGCAGGGCGTTGAGTTTCACGGACATGGCGGCACTCGCCCGGATCGGCGCCTTCAGGCCTCGAGCGCGCGCGCACCGGCCAGCGCGACCTGGGTGTCCTGCTCCGAACTCGCGCCCGACACGCCGATCCCGCCGATCAGCTTGCCGTCGCGCAGCAGGGGCAGCCCGCCCTCGAACAGGCAGATCCCCGTCGCGGACAGCAGGCGCAGGGCCATGCCGCCCTGGGTGATGGCTTCCTCGAACACCTTGGTCGGGCGCTTGAAGTGCGTGGCCGTGCGTGCCTTGGCATGGGCCAGGTCCAGGCTCGCGTACTGGGCATGGTCCATCTTGTGCAGCAGCACCGCGTGACCGGTGCTGTCGTGCACGGCGATGACCATCGCCCAGCCGTTGCGCTCGGCCTCGGCGAATGCGGCATCGGCGACCAGGCGGGCCTCGGCAAGGGTGATCGGGGGTCCATATTCGAGCACGGGCATCCTGGTTCCTTTCGAGGAGGGGCGCCGCATCGCAGCGGCAGCCGGATCATTCCGGGGGAAAGAGCGTGGCCCGGGAGCGGTTCCCGGGCCACACGAAACGGCAGGTCGTCAGACTGCCCTGGAGAAAGACCTCAGTAGCGTAGTTGGGCGCTCGCGCGGATGTCGTCGGAGCTCGCCGCCGGGAAGCCGAAGAACGCAAGGTAGGCGGGGATCATTTCGAACAGCATGTCCACTCCGGTCTGGATCTGGCAGCCGCGCTCGCGCGCGGCGGCCAGCAAGGGCGTGATCTCTCGCTTCATCACCACGTCGGCCACGAAGCTCGTGGGAGCCAGCCTGTCCGGATCGACGGCGAGCGGGTCCTGCTCACGCATGCCCAGGGGGGTGGCGTTGCACACGAGATCGAAGCCGTCCGGATCGTTGGATCCGAGTTGCAGGCGCAGCTCCGGATAGTGCTCGCGCAGGCGTGCGGCGAGACGGTCGCGGCTTGGCTGGTCGATGTCGAACAGGCGCAATTCACCGACTCCGGCCTGCGCGAGACTGGCGGCGATGGCCGAGCCGACGCCGCCGCAGCCGCAGACCAGGGCGCGCAGTCCGCGCAGTTCGAGGCCCTTGCGCTGCAGCGCGCGCACGAAGCCGATGCCGTCGAACTGGTCCGCCGCGAGGCGCCCGTCGGGCAGGCGAACCACGGCGTTGCAGGCGCCCGCGATGATGGCGCCCAGGGAATGCGTGTCCACGCGGGCCATGGCGCTGACCTTGAAGGGCATGGTGATCAGCGCGCCGCGCAGGTTGGACAGGCGCATGATCGCGTCGAAGCTCGATTCGAAGTGCTCGGGCCGGACGCCCATGGGCACCACCACGGCCGGGATGCCCTGTCTGGCGAACCAGGGGTTGTAGAGCATGGGCGCGCGGAACGACTCCGTGGGGTAGCCGATGTGCGCGATGAGTTGGGTCTTGCCGTCGATCAAGGCTGTCTCTTTGGCGATGGAAGGTTCAGCGCGGCGAGCTCACCGGGCCCGCCGCGAGGCGCAGTCGCGCCAGCGCGCGGACCAGCGCTTCGAGCATGCGGCCGGCGCGCCCAGGACCCGCCGCAGGGCGGAAGGCTCTCCTGCCCTCGCGCCCGGGCTCGGGCCAGGCCTGGCCCTGCGAGCCGAGGTCGGTCAGGCCATCGAGCACCAGTGGCTCGGGCGGCCGGATCCTGGGCTTCGCGGACGGAAATGGGCGCATGGAATGCAAGCTCGCAAGCGGGAAGTTCGGTGATGCTACGCAGGCGCGGGCGCTGCTCCCAGCGAGTCGGCGCAGTCGTTGCGCGCAGTGCGCGCACATGCGTCCGGAATGCGCGCAGCTTTTGCTCAGCCGTCCGCGAAGGCCCAGGCGCCCAGGCAGCTCGGACCCACCATGCCGCGCCACAGCCGGCGCGCGCCCGCGTCGGATCCCGCCCCGCTGGCCACCATCAGGGGCAGCAGATGTTCCTCGCGCGGGTGCGAAGCCAGGCCACCCGGCGCCCGGCGCCACTGCGCGAGGCTTTCGCGACGCTGCGCGAGGTCGCCTGCCAGCGCCTCGTCCAGCCAGTCGTGGAAGGCGAAGGAATCCGGGGCGTGGGTCTCGAAATCCCACAGGTTGTGATAGCTCATGCCGGCCCCGATCACCAGCACGCCCTCGTCGCGCAGGGGGCGCAGCGCCTGTCCGAAATCGCAGTGCGCGCGCGGATCCAGTCCGGCCTGCAGGGACATGGCGACCACCGGGATGTCGGCGAGGGGAAACATCACCTTGAGGGGGATGAACACGCCGTGGTCCCAGCCGCGCTGCGCGTCGACGCGGGCGTCATGGCCGGCCTCGCGCAGCAGCGCCGCGGCGCGCCGGGCCAGCGCGGGCGAGCCCGGTGCGTCGTAGCGCAGCTGGTAGGTCTCGGGGGGAAAGCCGCTGTAGTCGTAGATCAGCCCGGGGCGTTGCGCCCCGGTGAAGGCGGGCACCTCGCTCTCCCAATGCGCGCTGACCAGCAGGATGGCCGCGGGCCGCGCCGGCAGCAGTGCGTGCAGGCCGCGCAGGAAGTCCTCCGTGGCCTGGTAGCGCGCCTTGCGCGGGCCGCTCATGAAAAACGAAGGGCCCCCTCCATGGGGAAGGTACATCGAGGGCATGCGTGCAGCGCTCATGGCGGGTCTCCAGGGAAGGTGTCCGGGGCGGCAGGCACGAGGGCCTGTGGCGCCTCGCTCCCCTCATGCAGCACGACCCCGCTCCAGGTGCCCTCGGCCACCAGGCCGCGCACGAGATCGCGCAGTTGCTCGCGCACGGCATGGGCCGCCGGGGAGAGCTTTTCCGGGGGTTGCGAGTACAGGTAGTTCACGCGCACGATCGGGTGGTCGGAGATGTCCAGGCAGCGCCAGCCGTGGCTTGCCGCGGGACGCGCGAACAGCGCCGAGACGGGCTGGATGCTCAGGCCGATGTCACGTTCGACGCAGTTCATGAGCAGCGACAGCGAATCGATCTCCGCCACCGGCTGCAGCGGAACCCCGCAGTGCTCGAACTCCATCGCCAGGCGGCGGCGCAGGCCGTGGGCCGCCGTCGGCAGGATCAGGGGCAGCTCGGCCACCTCGCGCAGGCTCAGTGCCTGCACCTCGGCGGGAATGCGCGAGCAGCGGCCCGCCGGCGCGATCACATACAGCTTTTCGTCGAGCAAGGGCTCGGCCACCAGCTCGATGGCCGGAAGCTGCCGGAACAGCACGGCGATGTCGAACTGCCCGGCGCGGGCCAGCTGTTCCAGGTGTCCGCTCATGCCCTCGATGACGTTGAGCAGGATGCCCGGATACCGGCTGCGCACGCGCTCCAGCAGGCGCAGCCCCAGCGCGCCCAGGGTGGTGGGCGCCAGCCCCAGGCAGACCTGCCCGTTGATCTGCGAGTCCTCCTGGCGCGCGATCGCCTTGGTCTGGTTGAACTGGCGCAGCAGGAAGATGGCGTGCTTGTACAGCGCGTCCCCGTACGAGGTCGGCCACACGCCGCGCGAGCTGCGGTTGAGCAGCTTGCGTCCGATCTCGTCCTCGAGCTTGGCCAGCTGCTGACTGAGGCTGGGCTGGGAGACGAACAGCAGTTGCGAGGCCTTGGCCAGGCTTCCGCTCTCGACGATCTGCACGAAATACCGCAACTGACGCATGTCCATCACGAGTCCTCGCGGCCCGGTGAATTCGTCGCCGCGCGGCGCAGCTTAGCAATAGGGGGCTCCTATAACCAGTATCGGTCGAAAGTATTTGCGCGAATGGATGCGCGGTTCGTACGCTGCGCCCCACCATGCAAGTCACTCCTTCACGCCAGGCTCCCGCGCTCGCGCCGCAGCCAGCCTCGCATGCTTCGCACGACCTGCCCGACGTACTGGTCATCGGCGGTGGCAACGCGGCGCTGTGCGCCGCCATCAGCGCACGCGAGCAGGGCGCCTCGGTGCTTCTGCTCGAGGCTGCTCCCCAGGAAATGCGCGGCGGCAACAGCGCCCACACCCGCAACCTGCGCTGCATGCACGACAGCCCCACGCAGACCCTGACCGAGGCCTATGGCGAGGACGAGTACTGGGAAGACCTGTTGCGCGTCACCTGCGGACAGACCGACGAGGCGCTGGCGCGAATGGCCATCCGGGGCTCCGCCCAGGCACTGCCGTGGATGCTTCGCCAGGGCGTGCGGTTCCAGGCCTCGCTGACCGGGACCCTGCAGCTGTCGCGCACCAACGCCTTTTTCCTCGGCGGCGGCAAGGCGCTGCTGAACACCTATTACCGCCGCGCACGCCAACTCGGCGTGCGCATGCGCTACGCGGCGCGCGTGGATTCGCTGGACATCGAGCAAGGCCGCTTCCTCGCGGCGCGCGTGGACGTCGACGGCCGTCTCGAACGCGTGCCGGCGCGCAGCGTGGTGCTGGCGGCGGGCGGCTTCGAGTCCAATCTGCAATGGCTGGAGCAGGCCTGGGGCGACGCGGCGCGCAATTTCCGCATCCGTGGCAGCGCGTACAACCAGGGCTCCGTGCTGCGCCAGATCATCGACGCGGGCGCGGTGGCCGTCGGCGACCCCAGTCAATGCCACGCGGTGGCGATCGATGCCCGGGCGCCGCGCTATGACGGCGGCATCGTCACCCGCGTCGACGCGGTCTCGCTGGGTCTCGTCGTCAACAAGCTGGGGCGGCGCTTCTACGACGAGGGCGAGGATTTCTGGCCCAAGCGCTATGCCATCTGGGGGCGGCTGGTCGCGCGCGAGCCGGAGCAGATCGCGTATTCGATCATCGACTCCAAGGCCATCGGGCGCTTCATTCCCCCCGTGTTCCCGCCGATCAGCGCGCCCAGCCTGCCGGAACTGGCGCGCCTGCTGGGCCTCGACCCGCAGACCCTGCAGGCCACCGTCGACGGCTTCAACGCCAGCGTGCGCCCGGGGCATTTCGACCATACCGTGCTGGACGACTGTCGCACCGAGGGACTCGATCCCCCGAAGTCGCACTGGGCCGTGGCGCTGGACACGCCGCCGTATCACGCCTACCCGCTGTGTCCCGGAATCACCTTCACCTACCTGGGGGTGAAGGTCAACGCCAGCGCGCAGGTGCAGTTCGAACACGCGCCGCCCGGCAATGTGTACTGCGCCGGGGAAATGATGGCCGGCAACATCCTCGGCAAGGGCTACCTGGCGGGGATCGGCATGACCATCGGCACCGTGTTCGGCCGTATCGCCGGCAGCGCCGCGGCGCAATGGGCGCTGGCCCGGCGCGACGCGGCGAGTCAAAGATCCTGAGTCATGAAGCCACCGATCCGCATCGACCTGGAGGCCGTGAGCCTGCAGCTTCCCCTCGACGACGCCCAGCAGGAAGTACGGCGCGTGGTCGACATCTGCAATGCCTGCCGCTACTGCGAGGGCTTTTGCGCCGTGTTCCCGGCCATCGAGCGCCGGCTGGACTTCAGCCCCGGCGACCTGCACCAACTGGCCAATCTGTGCCACAACTGCGGCGCCTGTCTGTATGCCTGCCAGTACGCCAGCCCGCACCCCTTCGAGGTCAACATTCCGCGCTCTCTCGCTCGACTGCGCGGCCAGACCTATGAGCGCTTTGCCTGGCCCGCAGCCTTCGCGGGCCTGCTGCGCAGACAGGCGCCGTGGAGCTTTGCCGCGCTGGCGCTCGGACTGGCGTCCTTCCTTCTGTTCGGTGCCCTGCGCGGCGGCCAGCCTGCGGCGGGCAGCGCGGACTTCTATGCCGTGGTGCCGCACGAGGGGCTGGCCGCCTTGTTCGGCGGCCTGGCCCTGTGGATCCTGCTCAGCCTGGGCATGGGGCTGCGGGGCTACTGGCGCTTCATCGGCGGGAGCGTGCCGGCCGGGCAGGGCGTGCCGGCCGCGGCGCGCGCGGCGGCGGATGCGCTGAGCCTGCGCTATCTGGACGGCGGCGGGGCCGGCTGCCACAACGCGGACGACGAGCCCTCCGGCGCGCGCCGCCTGCTGCACCACCTGCTGGCCTACGGCTTCGGACTGTGTTTCGCGGCTACCTGCGTGGCGACCTTCGAGGCCTATGTCCTGGGCCTCGCGGCGCCCTATGCATGGAACAGCCTTCCGGTCGGACTGGGCTTCACCGGCGGCCTGATGCAACTCGTCGGGGCTGGCGGACTGCTGCGCCTGCGGCTCTTGCGCAACCCCCAGCAGGGCGATCCCGCGCAGCGGCCCATGGACCTGAGCTTCCTGGCGCTGCTGCTGGCCACCAGCGCCAGCGGCCTGGTCCTGCTGGGTGCGCGCGCCACGCCGGCGATGCCACCGCTGCTGTGCCTGCACCTCGGGATCGTCGCGGCTCTCTTCCTGAGCCTGCCCTACGGCAAGTTCGTGCACGCCGGATACCGCGTGCTGGCTCTGTTCCACGATGCGATCGAGCGTCGGCGCAGCCCGGGCCCGGCCCTGGGCGGGGACTGAGCCGCCCGCGCCGGCGGGTGACACCGACACGACCCTCTGACCATGAACACCATTCACAACCTCATCGATGGACGATGGCTCGACGGTGAGCGCAGCCTCCCGGTCACCGACAAGTACACCCTGGAAATCTGTGCGCAACTGCACTGTGCCTCGGCCGCGCAGGCCGCCGAGGCCGTGCGGGTCGCGCAGGAGTCCTTTCGCTCCCGCCGCCTGAGCCCGAGCGAGCGGGCGCAGGTGCTCGAGCGCGCGGCCGCGCTGCTGGAGCAGCGCGGGGCCGAGCTGGTCGAGGCCATGCAGCGCGAGGCCGGGTTTCCCGAGGCCGATGCCCAGGGCGAGCTCCGGCGCTGCCTGCAGACCTTCCAGCTGGCGGCGCAGGAAGGCCTGCGCATCACCGGGGAGGTGATTCCCCTCGCCAGCGCGCAGGGGCAGGAGGGGCGCATCGGATTCACACGACGCGTGCCGCTGGGCGTGGTGTGCGCCATCACCCCCTTCAATTCGCCCTTGAACACCGTGGCGCACAAGGTGGCGCCGGCCCTGGCGGCCGGCAACACGGTGGTGCTCAAGCCTTCTCCCCATGTCCCCACACCCGCGAACCTCATGGCCCAGGCCCTGCTGGATGCGGGACTTCCGGCAGGACACATCGCCGTGGTCCATGGCGGCGCGGAGGTCGTCGACGCGCTGCTGGAGCAGGAGGCCGTGCGCTTCTACGCCTTCACCGGGAGCACCGAGGTCGGCAAGGCCATCCTGCGCAAGACCGGGCTGCGGCGCACGCAGATGGAACTGGGCAGCATCGCCTTCACCCTGCTGGACGCCGGCATCGACACCCGGCGCGTGCTGCCCAAGGTGGTCGGCGCGGCCTACCGCAAGGCGGGCCAGGTGTGCACCTCGATCCAGGTGCTGCTGGTGCACGAGAGCCTGCTCGACACGGTGTCGGCCGAGCTTGCAGCGCGCGTCGCGGCCCTGCCCTGCGGGGATCCGCGCGACCCGCGCACGATCGTCGGACCGATGATCAGCGAGGCGGCGGCCGCCGGGCTGCAGACACGCATCGAGGCCGCGCTGGACGCCGGGGCGCGGCTGCTCGCGGGTGGCGGGCGCCAGCGCGCCGTGCTGGCCCCGGCCCTGCTGGCGGGGGTGCCCGAGCGGGCCGAGCTGCGCTGCCGCGAGATGTTCGGGCCGGTGATGTCCATCGTGCCCTTTGCCAGCGTGGAACAGGCCTGCGCGCTGGTCAATGCCACGCCCTACGGCCTGGCCAGCGGCTACTTCACCAACGACCTGGACCATGTGTTCGAGGCCATGGAGCGCCTGGACGTCGGCGGGCTGCACATCAACGAGACCTCCAGCTCGCGCGTGGACCTGATGCCCTACGGAGGCGTCAAGGACAGCGGCTTCGGGCACGAGGGGCCGCGCTACGCCGTGATGGAAATGACCGAGCAGCGCCTGGTGACCCTGCGCTCCTCCCGCAACTGAAAGGGAACTTCGATGCCGATGATGAATGGCGGACAACTGATCACGCAGCACCTCGTGGACGAGGGCGTGCCGTACGTGTTCGGCGTATGCGGGCACGGCAATGTGGGCATTCTGGATGCCTTGTACGAGCAGCGCGATCGCATCCGCCTGATCTCGCCGCGCCACGAACAGTGTGCCGGACACATGGCCGATGCCTACTTCCGTGTGCGCCACGAGCCGGTGGCCACCCTGACCTCCACGGGGCCCGGAAGCGCCAATATCGTGATGCCCCTGGTCACCGCGCTGTCCGACTCCTCGGCCTTCCTGGCGATCACCGCCAACGTGCCGAGCAGCCAGCAGAACCGCGCTCCCTTCCAGGAGCTGTACGCCCACAACCAGGCCGATTTCGCCAGCGTGCTCAAGCCGGTGGTCAAGCGCGCCTTCCAGCCCTCGCGCGTGGAGATGCTGCCCCTGGCCATGCGCCAGGCCTTCGACACCATGCTCATCGGGCGCCCGGGGCCGGTGAACATCGACGTGCCCTACAACCTGTTCCAGGAGCAGGCCGAGCTGCGCGCCCAGGCCGGCCAGCGCAACGGCAGCCATCGCCCCGGCGTGGGGGATGAAGACCTCGCGCAGGTCGTGGAGCTGCTGGCGCAGGCGCGACGCCCGGTGATGTTCATCGGACACGGCGCCACCCTTTCGGAGGCGGGCGCGGAGCTGGCCGCGCTGCAGGAGCGCCTGGGCATTCCGGTGATCACCTCGCCCAACGGCATGGGCTGCGTGCCGGCGGCGCATCCCCTGACCCTGGGATTCATCGGTCGCAACGGAACCTATCCCGCCAACGAGGCAGGGCGCCACGCCGATCTGGTGCTGGCCATCGGGGCGCGCTTCGACGATCGCTCCTCGTCGAGCTGGATCCCCGGCTACTCCTGGAATTTCCCGGCCACGAAGCTCGTGCACGTGGATATCGACCCCCAGGAGCTCGGGCGCAACTATCCCCCCACCCTGGGACTGATCGCCGATGCCCGCTGCTTCGCGCGCCAGCTTCTGCAGCGCCTGCAGGCGCCGCGGCCGGGCGACGACCTGGACGCCGCGCGCTACGCCGCCTGGCGTGAACAGGTCGCGGGCTGGAGCGCGCAATGGGAGGCCTACGTGGCGCCCATGCGCGAGGCATCGGCGCAGCCGCTGCATCCCATGAGCGTGGTCAGCACGGTGCAGAAGCTGCTGCCCGAGGACGTGGTGCTGTGCCTGGATTCCGGCGTGCATCACAACTGGTTCATGCAGTTCTGGAAGCCCTCGCGTGCCCAGAGCATGCTGAACAGCTGGGGCTACTCCTCCATGGGCTTCGGGGTCTGCGGCGTGCTGGGCGCGCAGCTCGCGGCGCCCGAGCGCCCCTGCGTGGCCGTGGTCGGCGACGGAGGCTTCACCATGACGCCTTACGTGGTGGCCACCGCGGTGGAATACCAGCTGCCCTGCGTGTGGGTGGTCTGGAACAACTTCGCCTGGGGGGCCATCCGCGACCTGCAGTACGGCCTGTTCGACGGACGCGAGATCGGCACCGCCTTCTACCACGGAGCCAGCGGCGAGCGCTACAACCCGGATTTCGCCGCGTGGGCGAGAGCCTGCGGAGCCGAGGGCATGACGGTGAAGCGCCTGGCCGATCTCGGCCCGGCGCTCGAGCGCGCGCTGGCCTTGCGCCGCCCCTGCGTGATCGACGTGTTCGTGGACGGCGACATCCGGCCGCCGTCCACCGGCACGTGGCAGTTGCCGCCGATTCCCTATCGCGAGCCGGTGTACGGCGCCCGGCATCTCGCCGGCGGCGGCCCGGTCTGAGCCCCGACGCGAGGCCGCGAGCCATGGACCCAGGCCACCCGCCGGAGCCGGTGCGCGCGACCCCGGAGCCCCTGCAGGCCGACGTCGTGGTCATCGGGGCCGGGGGCGCGGGCCTGGCCGCGGCCATCGAGGCGCGCGCGGCCGGCGCCAGCGTCTGGGTGCTCGAGAAGGGCGAGGCGCCGGGGGGCTCGACAGCCCTGTCGGTGGGCTCGCTGACCTGCACCGGCACGCGGCTGCAGCGCGCCGCCGGCATCGACGATGCGCCCCTGGCGCATTGGGAGGACATGGCCGCCTTCGACGGCCCGCTGCTGGAGCGCGACAACCGGGCCCTGGCGCGGATCCTGTGCGAGGAGATTCCGGCGACCTTCGCCTGGCTGGAGGCGCAGGGACTGCGCTTTGCCGGGCCCTTCGCCGAGCCACCCCACCGGCAGGCTCGCATGCACAACGTGATGCCGAACTCGCGCGCCTTCCCCTATCACCTCGAGCGTGCCGCGAGGCGTGCCGGCGCGCGCTTCGCCCTGCGCGCACGCGCGCTGCGCCTGCTGGAGCGCGACGGGCGCATCGAGGGCGTGGTGTTCGAGCAGGATGGCATCGAGCGGGTGGTCCGGGCGGCGCGCGGCGTCGTGCTGGCCAGTGGAGACTTCACCAACAGCCCCGAATGCAAGCGGCGCTTCATGGGCGAGGCCGCGGCGCGCGTGCCGGGGGTGAACCCGCTGGCCACCGGGGACGGCCAGCGCATGGCCGAGGGCCTCGGAGCCGTGGTGCTCCATGGAGACCTGGCGCTGGGGCCGGAACTTCGATTCGCGCCCCCGGGTGGAGGCTCCTGGGTGCGCCGACTGCCCCCGTCGCCGCTGTTGGGCGCGGGCATGGCCTGGGCTCTGCGCAGGCTTCCCGCTGCCTGGATCCGACCCTTCGTCGTGCGCTTCATCGCCACCGCGCTGGCCCCGAGCCTGGAGATGTTCGAGCTCGGCGCGCTGCTGGTGGACGCGCGGGGCGATGCCGTCAGGGCACCGATCGCACAGCTCGCGGCGGCCCTCGCGGCGGGCGAGGCGGGCAGGGGGTTCATCGTGCTGGACCGGGCCACGGCGCAGCGCTTCCGGGGCCCGCCGCATGCCATTTCCACGGCCCCCGGGATCGCCTACGCCTACCTGGACGACTACGCGCGCATCCGGCCTCGCGTGCACTTCGAGGCGGACTCGGTCGCCGGGCTGGCGGCGGCCTGCGGCATGTCCGCCGCGGCGCTGCAAGCCTCGCTGGGCGAGCGGGGGCATGGCCGGGGCTTCATCGCCCTGGGACCCGTGCGGCCGGTGTTCGTGCACAGCGAGGGAGGCCTCGCGGTGGATCCGGAGCATCGGGTGCTGGACCGGCAGGGCCGGCCGCTGGACGGGCTGTACGCGGCCGGTTCGGTGGGGCAGGGCGGACTGCTGCTCAAGGGGCATGGCCACCATCTGGCCTGGGCTTTCGTGTCCGGCCGCCGCGCCGGACGCAACGCGGCACTCGCCGCGGGAGGGGCGGCAGGCGGCGCGGGATACGCGCGCCGTCCGGCCGCGGACGGCTGAAAGGGCCTTCGGGCCCCATCCATACGACCAAACCAAGAGGAGACGACATGAACCAAGCAAGCAGCAATCGAGGTGCCCGCGTCAGCGGGCGAGGGCCCGGTGGGCGCGGTCTGATGCGCACGCTCGGCGCCTGCGCGGTGGCCGGCGCGGCGGCCCTTCCGGGCCTGGCGAAGGCGCAGGACCCGTCGACCATCCACATCGGCATGATCTACGCGAAGGAAGGCCCGGCGGCGATCCTGGCGAAGAACCTGGTCGAGGGCAGCGAGCTGGCGCTGGCGCAGGCCGGAGGCAAGGTGCTGGGCCGCCCGGTCAAGCTGATCTGGCTGGACGAGCAGACGCCGCAGGACGCGGTGCAGAACACCCAGAAGCTGATCCAGCAATACAAGGTGGTCGCCTTCATGGGCGGGACCATCAGCTCCAATGCCATCGGCATGGCGGCCGTCGCGGCGCGGGACAGGATTCCCTACATCGCCACCAACGCGGCGGTGGCATCCATCACGGGCAGGACCTGCAATCGATACACCTTCCGCACCCAGCCCTCGGTCCCGGTGCAGGTCGACATGCTGCTGCCCTACCTGAAGACCCTGGGGGACAAGTGGTACTTCCTGACCCCCTCCTACGCCTTCGGCCAGGACATCGTCAAGGCTGCGCGCGCCAAGATGAAACAGCTCGGCGCCACGGAGATCGGCAGCGACCAGGTTCCCTTCAACACCGCGGACTACACCTCGTACATCCTGAAGATCCGCCAGGCCAAGCCGTCCCTGGTATTCGGCGGAATGGTCGGAGGCGATCTGTCCAACTTTCTCAAGCAGTGGTCGGCGATGGGCATGAAGACCTCCATCCCCTACACCGCGGTGGCGGTCAGCGACAGCGACTTCTGGGACGTAGGCCCCCAGGCCGCCACGGGGATCTACGTCAATCCCTGGTACTACAAGGATCCGAACAACTCGCCCCAGTCGAAGGAATTCGTCAAGGCCTTCATCGCCAGGTACAAGATTCCGCCCACCGACAAGGCCTGGCAGGGCTGGATCAGCACCATGGCCCTGCTGCAGTCCATCCAGGCGGCGAAGTCGACCGCCCCCGCGGCGATCGTGGACGCGCTGGAGCACTGGAAGGACCGCAACGGCGCAGGAACCGGCGCCTACTTCCGGCCCTGGGATCACCAGATGATCCACCAGGCGGTCATCTTCCGGGTCAAGCAGCACATCACCGGCAAGCATGACTATTTCGACGTGCTGCAGCGCGCGCCCAAGTCCTTCCAGGCCGCCGACGCCGCCTACGGTACGCCGGCGCAGATCGGCTGCCACATGGGCCCCCTCTGATCCATGCCCTGAGGACCCCATGCTCGGACTCATCTTGTCGCAGGCCGCCAGCGGCCTGACCCTGGGTGTCGTGTACGTGCTGATCGCGATCGGTCTGTCGATCACCTTCGGCCTGCTCGGCGTGATCAATTTCGCGCATGGGGCGTTCTTCGCCCTCGGCGCGTACCTCGCGTACGCGCTGCAGGGCTGGTGGGGCGTGCAGGCGATCTGGCTGGCGCCGCTGCTGGTGGCGGGCGTGGGCATGGTGCTCGAGCGCCTGCTGCTGCGTCACCTCTACCAGCGCAACCCGCTGACCAGCCTGATCGTCACCTTCGCGCTGGCGCTGTTCATCGAAGCCCTGATCCGCCGCGTCTGGGGCTCCGCGGGGGTTCCCTTCAACGCCCCCGAGTCGCTGCAGGGCGTGCTGATCTACGGGCCCTTCCTGATCACGGACTATCGCCTGGCGGTGGTGGCCTGCACCTTGTTGCTGCTTTGCGGCCTGTGGCTGTTCCTGGGCTACACCCCCTACGGGCGCATCCTGCGAGCCGGAAGCCGCGATCCCGAGATGGTCGAGGCCCTGGGCATCCGGCTGCAGAACGCGCAGACCGGCGCCTTCGGCCTGGGCTGCGGCCTGGCGGCGGTGGCCGGCGTGCTGGCCGCGCCCCTGTGGTCGGTCAGCCCGTCGATGGGCAGCGAGGCGATCATGCCGGCCTTCGTGGTGATCACCATCGGGGGGCTGGGATCCCTGCGCGGCTCCATCGTCTCGGGCGTGCTGGTGGGCGTGGTGACCGCGCTGACCATCCAATTCGCCCCCGCCGCGGCCGGGGCGGCCATGTACGTGCTGATGCTGTTCGTCACCCTCGTGCGTCCGCGCGGCCTGTTCGGCGAACACTGGGAGCGTTTCGAATGAACCCGCGCGACGCATTGCGCCATCCGGCCCTGCTGGTGGGAATCGTGCTGGCGGCACTGGCCGCCGGCGTGCGCTTCGCCGGCATGCCCGTCGACGTGGTCACGCAGATCGCCGTGTACACGCTGTACGGCCTGGGCGTGAACTTCCTGATCGGATACCTGGGGCTGGTGCCCTTCGGCGCGTCCCTGTACTTCGGCGTGGCCAGCTACGGCGTGGCCATCGGCATGAGCCATTTCGGCGGCAGCGAGGCCGCGGCCTTCGCCGAGTCGGTGCTGTTCACGACCCTGCTGGCCCTGCTCAGCGGTTTCGTGATCCTGCGCCGGCGCGGGGTGTACTTCTCGCTACTGACCCTGGCCTGTTCGCAGCTGGCCTTCGAGATCGCCTACCGCTGGACCGATTTCACCGGAGGCGAGAACGGCCTGCAGATCGCCAACCGGCCCGAGTTCGAGTCCGCCGGGGGTTTCGCCGCGCTGGTCATCGGGGTCGTGGTGCTGGCCTGCCTGCTGCTGTGGGGCATCGCCCACTCCTCCTTCGGGCGCCGCATGCAGGCGGTGCGCGACAACGAGCGGCGTGCGAGCTGCCTGGGCATCGACGTGTTCCAGGTCAAGCTGCGGGCCTTCACCATCGCCGGAGCCGCCATCGGCGTGGCGGGAGCCGGCATGGCCTTGCTGCTGCGCGGCGCCTACGCCAATCCGCTGAGCTGGCAGCAGGCCGGCGACGCGGTGCTGATGGTGGCGCTGGGCGGCGTGGAGCATTTCCTCGGCGCCCTGTGGGGGGCCATCGCCTTCATCGTCCTGGAGAACAAGCTCAGCGCCTGGAGCGAGAACTGGTGGCTGTACTTCGCGCCCATCATCATCGTGCTGGCCTTTGTCAATCCGGGCGGAATCCACGGGCTGCTTCGTCGCCTGCGCGGGCGCAGCGGACGCACGCTGACGCGCGAGCAGGTGCCGCCGGTGCCGGCCGGAATCGAGGAATACGCGCCTGGCGCGCCGGAGCTGCCCGAGCCGCGGGCGGACGCGCCCGTGCTCGAGGTTCGGGGACTGAGCAAGCGTTTCGGCTCCATCGTGACCCAGAACGCCATCGACCTGCGCGTCGCCGCGCGCGGCGTGCACAGCGTGATCGGTCCCAACGGAGCGGGCAAGACCACCCTGTTCAACCTGCTGACCGGGCTGCTGGAGCCGGATGCCGGAAGCATCCGTCTGCGGGGCCGTGAACTGGTCGGCGTTCCGGCGCATCGGCGCACGCGCCTGGGCCTGAGTCGCTCCTTCCAGATCGTCTCGGTATTCCACAGCCTGAGCGTGTTCGAGAACCTGCGCCTGGCGGTGGAGGCGGCCGACGGCCGCGCGGCCTCGATGTTCAGGGATCCCTACCGGAACCCGCGGGGTCACGCGCGGGTGTGGCAATTGCTGGCGGCGGTCGGCCTGGTGGAACGCGCTTCGCGGCGCTGCGAGGATCTGTCGCACGGCGAGAAGCGCCTGCTGGACATCGCCATGTCCCTGGCCGGCGATGCGCCGCTGCTGCTGCTGGACGAGCCGCTGGCCGGCCTGTCCGAGGCGGACCGCGAGAGGGTCGGCGGGATCATCCGGCGCATCGCCCGCACGCGCGCCGTGCTGTTGATCGAGCACGACATCGACCGCGTGCTGGCCCTGTCCGAACGCGTCACCGTCCTGCACATGGGCCAGGTGATCGCCGAAGGTGCCCCATCCGAGGTGGCCGTGGACCCGGCGGTGCGCGAAGCCTACCTGGGGGCGCGCATTCCCGGACAGGCGGCGCCGGCGCGCCCGGCGCGTCCGGTCGAGCCGACGGACGCGCGCGAGCTGCTTCGCTGCCGCGGGCTCAGCGCCGGCTACGGCGGCAGCCTGGCCATTCGCGACATCGACTTCGATGTGCGCGCGGGAGAGGTGGTGGCGCTGCTGGGCCGCAACGGCGTGGGCAAGACCACCCTGCTCAAGACCTGGATGGGCATGCTGCGCCATGTCGACGGGCAGCTCGAGCTGGACGGGCAGGACATCGGGCGCAAGCCTTCCTTCCT
>JAJZWA010000024.1:18392-52725 GCA_021846965.1 Pseudomonadota bacterium
GGCCCCAGGCGGCGATCCGCCGCGCCGACGCGCTGCTCTGGAAGCAGTTCCCCGGACATTTCGGCCAGGCGCTCTCCAAGGAGATCGTCTCGCGCGAGAGCCTGGGCAGCCAGCACCTGGACTACCGCCTGTCCTGCTACGAGCCGGGTGCCTACGTGGCGCGCCACAGCCATCGCCGGCAGGAGCAGATCTATCACATCCTGCGCGGACGCGGCCTGGTGATCCTGGACGGCCGCGAGACCCCCGTCGGGCCCGACGACGTGATGTTCATTCCTCCCCTGGTCGAGCACGAATTGCACTGCACCGGCACCGAGGAGCTGGTGCTGCTGGTGATCACCAGCCCGCAGACCGACGAATAGATCGACGCACCCGCGCGCGACCCGGCCCGCCCGGGCTCGCGTCCCTTCCCCGGGGCCGGGCCCCCTTGCGGGCCGGCCCCTTGTTTTCCAGACATTTCAGGAGTTCCGGATATGCACAAGCCAGTCGCCATCGTGTTCGGTGGTTCGCGCGGAATCGGTCGCGCCTGCGTGGACGCGCTCGTTCGCGAGGGTTTCGACCTCGCACTGACCTACGTCTCCAGCCCGGAGGCCGCGCAGCAGGCATGCGCGGGCGCGGCGGCCTTGCGAGCCGGGGCCAGGGTCCAGGCCTATGCGGTGGAGGTGCGCGACGCGGCGGCGGTGGACGGCCTGTTCACCCGGGTCGCGCAGGACTTCGCGGCCCCGGTGCGCTGCGTGCTGGCCAATGCCGGCATCAACGTGCCCCCCGGGCCGCTGGCGAGCTTCGACCCCGAGGCCTTTCGCCGGCTCATGGAGGTGAACCTGTTCGGAGCCTTCAACATCCTCTCGGCCGCGGCCCGGCACGTGGCCGACGGCGGCTCGATCCTCGCGCTGACGACCTCGCTGGTGCGTGTGTCCATGGCCGGCCTCGGGCCCTACAGCGCCAGCAAGGCCGCGGTGGAGGCCCTCGTGCGCGCCTTGTCGCGGGAGCTGGCTGGACGCGGCGTGCGGGTCAATGCCGTGGCCCCGGGGCCGGTGGACACGGAACTGTTCCACGAAGGCAAGACCGAGGAGGCCAAGGCGCGTTCGGCGGCGCTCAGCCCCTTCGGGCGCATCGGACGGCCCGAGGAGGTGGCCGAACTGGTCGCCTTCCTGGCCTCGCAGCGCGCCTCGTGGATCCACGGCCAGGTGGTGCAGGCCAACGGCGGCCTGGTCTGAGCCCTCCCGCGCTCGGGAGCCGCCGTGCTCAGGCTCCCGAGTCTCGGGACTGCCAGGCCTGCCAGCATGCCGGGCCCGTGCGGCACCAGACGGCGCCCTGCTCATCCAGGCGCAGCAGGTGCAGCCAGCCATGCTCGGCCAGCTGGCGCAGGTTCTCGTGTCGCTCCAGCACCCCTTCGATGCGGGCCTCGGGCGCCTCGATCAGCACGCTCAGGCGCAGCGGCTCGTGCACCCAGCGCCGGCCGTCGTGCAGCGACTGCTGCGACAGGCCGATGCGCAGGTCCCCGCCGTTGCCCTCGAACACACCGATGCGCGCGCCCACCACGTTGTGCAGCAGCTTGTTGCCGCTGCCCAGGCGTTCGGGCTCGACGGTGGAGGCGTGGTATTGCCAGTTGATCCAGTGCGCCACCAGCATGGGTGCGCTCATCAGCGCCTCGAGCAGACTGCCGTCCGCGTCGCGCGCGGCGTCGTAGTCGTGCAGGAAGCTGCGCCCCTCGAGCACCGCGGCGCGCGAGCGAGCGCGCGGCGCCAGGATCAGCGAGGCATTGCCGGCCAGCCCCCACTCGGGCCGGGTCTGCGCGCCGTCGTTGGCGCGCCGGCGCAGCGCCTGCAGCAGCTGGTCGTGGGGCAGGCGCGGGTCCAGCTCCAGCCGGGGGGCGCGTTCGCGGCGCAACTGATCGCAGGCATGGTCCAGCGCGCCGCGCATGCGCTCCCAGCACGCGCGTGCCCGCGCGGGAAGCAGATCGAGGTCGAAGCCCTCGACCTCGTCGGTGGTCGTGTTGTGCAGCGCGGCCACGAACACCGTGTGCTGCGGGATGTCGATGCCGCGTTCGCGCAGGTCCGCGCGCAGATCCGGCTCGTTGAGCAGGTGCGCGAGCGCCCGCGCGTTGGGCTCGCCGCTGTTGCCGCAGCAGGCTCCGCAGTCCAGCCCGGCGGCGTGCGCATTGTTGCTGCTCTGGCTGGCGTGGGCCACCAGCAGGACCAGCTCGGCGAAGTCCCCGCGCAGTCCCATGGCGCCCAGCACCCTCGCGGCCAGGTCGGCCTTCGCCTGCGCATCCAGCCCGAGCAGGCGCGGCCGGCACAGCGGCCGGTAGCGCGCCGCCACGCCCGCCAGGTCGTCGTTGTCGCGCGGGCCTGCCGCGGGCACGAGCCAGCGCGTCAGCGCGCCCAGATAGCCCAGGCCGGCGGCTTCGACGTAGGAAAAGGCGGCCGCCGGCCAGCGGCTGGCGCCGTCGCGCTGGCGCACGGCGGCGAGCTTGCGCTCGCGCGAGGCGCGGACCCGACCCTGCGCCGCTGGCGCACCCTGCGGGTCGAGCGCCGTGGCGATGACCTCGGACAGTTCCACCGAGGGCGCCAGCAGCCCCGGCAATTGCGGGCGGCGGGCCTGGGTTCCGAGCGGCGTGTAGGCGGCCGGCAAGCCGAAGAATCCGGCGAATCCATGGGTGCTGACGCCGGGCCACACGGCCTCTAGCGCACGGCGCAGCGGCTCGCCGCGCACGTCGATGCAGAACACCGCCTGGGCCTCGGCGGGCGGGGTGGGCAGGGCCGGCACCGCCGCGACGCCGCGCAGGCGTTCGACCAGGTCGCGCTGGTAGCCGATGTCCAGCGCCAGCTGCCAGACCTCGTCGGGCAGCAGCTCGCCCCGGGCCTGGGCGAGCGCATCGCCCGCCGCGCCCCAGGCCCGGCGCATCTCGGCGATGGCCGAGACGGCCTGCTCATCGGCCTTGCATTCGAGCAGGATCGCGCCCCAGGCCAGGCGGATCGCCAGCAGGTCGCGCAGATGCGGATCCTCGCGCCCTTCGAGCTGTGCCTGCCAGCCCAGGTGGGCGCACCACGAGGCCCAGCCCTGCATGGTCAGCAGCACCGCCTCCAGGTAGTCGGCCCAGGCGCCCTCGGGCAGCCCCAGGCGCAGCAGGGCCCAGGATTCGGCGTCCTCTCGCGTGGCCGGCAGCGCGCCCAGGCCGTGGGACAGACCGGGCAGGCCCATCAACACCGAGATGCCGTGGTCATGCCCGATGGTGTCGCGCCAGAAGGCGTACAGGCCCTGCCCACGCTGGGGTTGCCAGTCGGCCTGCCCGCGGTCGAAATAGGCCGCGCAGGTCTGGCTGATCTGGTGGGTCACCGCGTCGCGCCAGGGCAGGCGCGCATGGCGCCGCGGCTGGTCGTCGAGCAGGTCGATGAGCAGCGGCATGCGCGGCAGCACCGGCGGCGTGCTCAGCGCCTGCACGCAGCGCTGCGGGTCCCAGCCCGCCTGCGCCGCCTGCGGCAGGCGCGCCAGCGCCGCGGCCAGGTCCTGCTCGCGGATGCGCCCGCTGTCCCAGGCGTGGCGCATCTGCTCGCGCCCCGGGAACACGCGGATCCCCGCCAGCAGCGCCATGCGGGAGGCGACTTCGCGCAGCGGACGATCGATGCGCTTCCAGTGCGGATTGACGGCGATGGACAGATCCAGCGGCCACGCCGGGGCGATGGCCGAGCAGGCCTGGCGGAAGGCCGCCTCGATGCCCGCGTCGGGCGATGTCCGCGGCGCGCCGGCCGGGGTGGATGCGGTTTGCAGGGCTTGCATGTCGATGGCAGGGGCGGTTGTCAAGAGATGCTCCAGTGCACCTGGGTGCGCCGGCGCGCCGCCGCGCCGGCACGCGCCGGACCGCCCCAGCGCGCGGGCCACAGGCGCAGCGCCGCACGGGTGTAGATCTCGTCCACGTAGAAGCCGGCGTAGCTCCAGCGGCGCAGGGCCTCCAGGCGCCCCGGCGCGAGCTGCAGTGCGGCCAGCGCCGCGTACAGGCAGGCCATGCCCGCCAGCGCCAGGGGACCGGCGCCCGCCCAGGGCAGATCCCGCGTGCCCAGGTCGAGCCGGTGCGCGAGCAAGGCCGCCAGGCCCAGGGCCGCGACCAGCGCGACCCCTGTGAGCACGCGCCACGCGGCCGCCCCGGCGCGCGAGCCGCGCCACGCGGGCCACCACAACAGGGGAGCCCAGGCTGCCGCCAGCACCCCGGACCACCACCAGGGCCATGGCGCGGCGCCGAGCGCGCGGTCCAGCAGCACCAGGATTGCGGCGGCCAGGAAGGGCGCGGCCAGCACGCTGGCGGCCGAGTTCGGCGCGGCGTCGCGCAGGGCGCGCAGCTTGCCGTCGCGCACCGCGCCGGAGGCCGACAGGAAGGCATGCGCCTTGTACAGCGAGTGTCCCAGCAGGTGCAGCGCGGCCAGCTCGTACAGGCCCAGGCCGCACTCCAGCACCATGAATCCCATCTGGCCCACGGTGGACCAGGCCAGGCGCACCTTGATGCTCACCCGGGTGAGGCTGACCATGCCGGCCAGCAGGGCGCTGGACAGGCCGCCGGCCACCAGCACGGCACGCGCGGTGCTGGCATCGCCCAGCAGGGGTGCGAAGCGGATGAGCACGAAG
Source organism: Pseudomonadota bacterium (assembly GCA_021846965.1). Lineage (GTDB taxonomy): Bacteria > Pseudomonadota > Gammaproteobacteria > Burkholderiales > Burkholderiaceae_C > Thiomonas_A. The sequence continues at coordinate 23,010 of JAJZWA010000024.1, forward strand.
CCGCCCAGGTTGACCACCCCCGCGTGCATCAGCGCCGACACGGGGGTCGGCGCCTCCATGACCTGGATCAGCCAGCCGTGCACCGGAAGCAGGGCCGTACGCAGCAGCACCGCGAGCACCAGCAGCAGCGCGCTGAACTGCAGGGCGGGCGCCGGCCCGCCGAGCCGGGCCTGGTGCATCAGCACCGTCAGCGAACCGCTGCCCACATGGTGCCAGGCCAGCGCGGCGGCGCCCAGCAGCAGCAGGTCGGCGAGCCGGTCGGCGATGCGCTTCTTGTGCGCCGCCAGGCGCGCGAAGGGGCGTTCGGGGTAGAAGCACAGCAGGCGGTGCAGCGCCGCGCCGATGAAGGCCCAGGCGCCGATCAGCACCAGCCAGTGGTCGGCCAGCAGCAGCAGCTGCACGCCGCCCAGCACCGCGGCCAGTGCCTGCGCGTAGCGCCGCTGCCCGGCCTCGCCCCGCAGGTAGCGTGAGGAGAAGGCGCCGATGACGGTTCCCAGGAACTGCACCAGCAGGGCGATCCATGCGCCCAGCCCCGTCTCGGCCAGGCCGGGCCCGAGGGCCAGGGGGCGTGTGTCATGCACGAGGCTGGCGCGCAGCAACTGCGCGGCCAGGGCGCCCGCGGCGGCGACCAGGGCGATCGCGGACAGCGCGGCGAAGCGACGCCAGGCCGAGGATTCGTCGCGGCAAAGCGGCGCCGCACAGGCTGCCGCGCAGCAGGCCATCAGCACCGCGGGCGCCGGCGCGGCGGCGTGGATCAGGAGGGACAAGGTGGAATCGAGTGCATGCGGGTTCATGGACCGAAATGATGCTTGGGCGATTGCGTTCTGTAAAATTCATTGACAGGAACAAAACGTTCGTGAAAACAGAACATGAACCTGGATCGGCTGAATTTCCATCATCTGCTGTACTTCTGGCGCGTGGCCAGCATCGGGCACCTCACCCGCGCCGCGCAGGAACTTCACGTGGCGCAGTCGGCGCTGTCCACGCAGATCCGCCAGCTCGAGGATCGACTGGGAGAGGCCCTGTTCGAGCGCGAGGGGCGGCGCCTGGTGCTGACCGAGGCCGGCCAGCTGGTGTTGTCCTACGCGGAGAACATCTTCGGGCTGGGCCAGGAGATGCTGGGACGCCTGGAGGGCCGCGCCGAGGGCATGCTGCGACTGCGCGTGGGCAGCGTGGCCACGCTGTCGCGCAACTACCAGGAGAACTGGATCCGGCCCCTGCTCGGCGACCCCAGCGTGGCCCTGACCCTCGAGTCGGGCACGCTGGAGGATCTGCTGGAGCGCCTGCTGCAGCATCGCCTGGACGTGGTCCTGTCCAACGAGGCCGTGTCCGCCGACACCGAGCGTCCCTTCCATTGCCGCTTTCTGGGCAGTCAGGCCATCTCCCTGGTCGGCCCGGCCGCCATCTGGAATCGCCGGCGCCTGCGCGTGCCGGAGGACCTGCATGGCCGCGACCTGGCGGTGCCCGGTCCCCGGCATGCCCTGCGCGGCCAGTTCGATGCCCTGTGCATCGCGGCCGAGGTGCGCCCGCGGTTTCGCGCCGAGGTCGACGACATGCCGATGCTGCGCCTGATCGCCCGCGACAGCGGCTGGCTGACGGTGCTGCCCGAGGTGGTGGTGCAGGACGAGATCCGCAGCGGGATCCTGGTGAAGGTGGGGCGCTCGGAGCAGTTGCAGGAGCACTTCTACGCCATCACCACCGCGCATCGCCATCGCCTGGAGCGCCTGGAGCATCTGCTCGAGGGCTCGCGCCGGGCCTTGCGGCCGATGCGGCGCGAAGCCGGCGCTGGCGCGGGCTGAGCCCGCGCCGCAATGCTCTCAGGGCGCCTGCTCGGGCAATTCCTGCTCCACGTCGCGCCGCACCTGTCTCAGCAATTCCAGGAGGTGTGGAGCCAGGCGCTGCACCACGGACTGCATGGTCTCGCCTGAGGAAGTGCTGACGTTGAGTACATAGGTCGCGCCGTGCGCCTGCAAGGGGGCCGCGAGCGCCACCACTTCGGGCTGCCAGGATACCGCGCAGAAACCCCGCGAGGCCACTTGCTGGGCGGCGATCTCGATGGCGCGTGCGATCTGCGGCCACTGCGCACCGCGCCTGCGCCGGAAATAGGCCAGCAAGGCCTTGCGCCTGGGCTCGTCCAGGGTGCTCAGGTAGGCGCGCCCGAGCGAGGTGAGCTCGATGGGTACGCGCTGGCCGGACACCACGTTGCGCAGGGCCACGCGGCGGCTGTAGCGGATGGACTCCAGGTAGACCATCTCGTCTCCATCGGGCGCCGCCAGTCCGACGTTGAGGCGCTGGCTCTCGGCCAGCGAGCGCATGCGCGGCGCCGCGATCTTGAGCAGGGTCGAGCCGCTTTTCATCGCATGGCCCAGACTCAGCACCGCGGGCGCCAGGCGATAGGCATGCGCGGATGGGTCGAGTTGCAGGTAGCCGGCGCCGGTGAGGGTCTGGGTCAGGCGTGTCACCGTCGCCCGCGACAGACCCGTGCGTTCGGCCAGTTCCCCGTTGCCAAGGACTTCCAGCCCGGGGCGGAAGGCCCGCAGGATCTCGATGCCGCGTTCGAGCGAACGATTGGAAGGAGAGCGCCCGGGTTTCGGGTCCCGGACCTGGGGCGACTCGGATGCAGCAGAGCGTCGTGGCACGAATTTCAAGCATTGAAACAAACGGTTGCGATCGCGCGAGGGAATCGCGCCCGGGCAAGCCTCATTGCCGTGATGGCAACGACGGTGCCATTGTCTGCCATACGAGGTGGTGAGCTCCCCATATTTCCACTCTTTGAAAATGCCTAATCGGAAATAGCGCTCTCCAAACCTAGACTGGATTCATTCCCGCAAGACCATGCGAGAGCATCCGGAGCGTTGCGGGGATGCCCATTCAAACCCTACAGGAGACAAGCATGTCGTCCATCATCCGCCGCGGGCTGCTGGCCCTCGGGATTGCCGCCGCTTCGTGGAGCGTGAGCACTCCGGCCGCCCTGGCCGCCTTCCCCGACCAGCCGGTGCACATCGTGGTGCCCTTCGCGCCCGGTGGCGGCACCGATCTGGTGTCCCGTGCGCTGGGCGTGGGCATGTCGCGCTATCTCGGCCAGCCGGTGGTGATCGACAACCGGCCCGGCGCGGGAACCATCATCGGCGCGACCGACGTGGCGCGCAGCAAGCCCGACGGCTACACCCTGGTGATGCACACCTTCGCCTTCGTCGTGAACCCCAGTCTGCACAAGCATCTTCCCTACTCCACGTCGAAGGGGTTCACGCCGGTGTCGCTGATCGCGAGGGGCCCCACCGTGCTCGTGGTGCCGGTCAACAGTCCCTTCCGATCGGTGCAGGACATCATCGCCACGGCCAAGGCCCACCCCGGCCAGGTGACCTTCGGCACCCAGGGGGTGGGAACCTCGGCCGACATGGCAGCCGAACTGCTGGACAACCTGGCCGGCATCAAGATGACCCAGATTCCGTTCAAGGGCGCCGGTCCGGCACTCACGGACCTGCTGGGCGGACATCTGCAGATCATGTTCGGCACCGCCGCCGCGGTCTCCGATCTGGTGAAGACCGGCAAGCTGCGAGCCCTGGCCGTCACCAGTCCGGAGCCCTCGCCGGCCTTCCCCGGTGTTCCGACCATCGCGCAGACGGTGCCTGGCTATTCCATCGAGGCCTGGTATGGCCTGTTCGCACCTGCCGGCACGCCCCCCGCGGTGGTCGACAAGCTGCACGCGGCCGTGGTCCAGGCCGTGAAGAATCCCGAGTTCGCGCAGCGCATCCAGCACGAAGGGCTGAACATCGAAGCCAGTTCGCCCAAGGTGCTGGGCGACTTCGTGCATACCGAGGAAGCCCGCTGGCACAAGGTGGTCGAGGAAAACCACATCGAGATCAACTGAGCGCGCGGGACCGGGTCAGCCATGAACTATGAACGGATTCGCTTCGAGCGCGATGCCCGGGTTGCGACCATTACCCTGGATCGCCCCGACAAGCGCAATGCGATGAACGATGAGATGCGCGCCGAGTTCCTGCATGCACTCGAACAGGTGGACCGGGATCGGGACATCCGAGCGCTGGTGCTTACCGGCTCCGGCAAGGCCTTCTGCGCGGGCGGGGACATCGCCGGCATGCGCGCACGCCTTAGCGCGCCTGCCGGCGAGGTCGGCATCCATGGCTGGCATCGGCAGCAGGGCGTGCACAAGGTGCAGGCCCTGCTCCACGGATTGGCGAAGCCCACCATCGCTGCGGTCAACGGTTCGGCGGCGGGCCTGGGGGCCGATACCGCGCTGGCCTGCGATTTCGTCATGGCCAGTGAACAGGCCAGCTTCAGCTGGTCCTATGTGCTGCGCGGAATCGTGCCCGACGGCGGCGGCTTGTATTTTCTGCCCCGCCGAACAGGGCTGGCCAGGGCCAAGGAGTTGATCTTCACGGGCCGCAAGGTGGACTGCGACGAGGCGCTCGCGCTGGGCATCGTCGATCGCGTGTGCGGCGCGGGGGAATTGCTGGAGCGGGCCCGCGCCTGGGCGCGCGAGCTCTGCGAGGCCTCGTCCACCGCCCTGGCGCTGGCCAAGGGCCTGCTGAATCGAAGTTTTGAATCCGGTGTGCACGAGGTGTTCACGCAGGGCAGCCTGGCCCAGGGGATTTGCTACACGAGCACCGAACACCGGGACGCGGTCCAGGCCTTCCTGTCACGTTCCACCGCCAAGGAATGATCTTCATGGATGCCATCGAACGACTTCTCAAGCCACGCAGCGTCGCGGTGATCGGAGCCTCCGGCGACGCGACCAAGACCTCCGGTCGGCCGGTGTCCTACCTGCTCAAGCATCGGTTCGGGGGGGCCATTTATCCCGTCAATCCCAAGGTGCGGAGCATCGGGGATCTGCCCTGCTATGCCTCGGTGGACGCCTTGCCCTCGGTGCCGGACGTCGGAATCGTGCTGCTCGGCGCAGAGCGGGCGCACGTGGCCGTGCGGGAGCTTTCGCGCCTTGGCACCGCGGCGGCCATCGTGCTGGCCAGCGGCTACACCGAGGCGGGAGCCGAGGGAGCGCGACGCCAGAGCGAACTGCTCCAGGCGGCCGGCACGATGCGCTTGCTGGGCCCCAACACCATCGGCCTGGTGAACCTGACCGACGGTATCGTGCTGTCGGCGACGGGTGCTCTCGAAATGGACGAGTTTCCCGTCGGCTCGATCGGAGTGGTGTCGCAGAGCGGCGGCATCCTGGGCTCCTACCTCTCGCGCGCGGCAGCGCGCGGCATCGGCTTGTCCAAGTTGATTTCCACCAGCAATGAGGTCGATCTGGAGCTTGCGGACTTCATCGATCATCTGGTGGATGACGAGGCCACGCGAGTCATCGCACTGTACGTGGAGACGGTACGCAACCCCGCGAAATTCCGGGCGGCGGCGTTGCGCGCGGCGCGGGCGGGCAAGCCGATCGTGGCCTTCAAGATCGGCCGATCCGAAGCCGGCGCCAAGGCCGCGGTTTCCCACACCGGAGCCATGGCTGGCGCGGACCGGATGTACGACGCATGGTTTCGCCAGTTGGGCATCCTGCGGGTGCGCGGCTTCGACGACCTGCTGGACGTGTGCTCGGCGCTGGCCGCGCAGCGCAGCTTGCGTGGGCGACGCATCGCGGTACTGACCTCCACGGGGGGAGCCGGTACCCTGGTCTCCGATGAACTCGGTGTGGCGGGCTTCGAAACCCCGGCGCCCGACGACGCCACCGCGGCGGCACTGCGATCCTTGCAGACAGGCGATCATGCGGTGCTGGACCGCAATCCCATCGACGTGACCCTGGCGGGGCTGCGGCCCGATCTATTGCGTGGTGCCATACGCACGCTGCTTGCAAGCGAGGGCTACGACGCGCTGGTCAGCATCGTGGGCTCCTCCGCCCTGGCGATGCCGGAGCTCGTGGTCGAGGCGATCCAGGACTGCATGCATGCCTCGGACAAGCCCGTGCTGGCCTATGTAAGCCCCCACGCGCCAGCCATCCGGTCGCTGCTGAACCGGCGCGGGGTGCCTGCATTGACCACGGCCGAGGCTTGTGCGGCCGCGCTGGACGCCATGTGGCGTCGTGCGCGATGGAAGCTTCCGGAGGCGGGTCCGCCGCTCGCTCCGCTCGAATTCGGTGAGTTGCCCGCGGGGGCGCTTGACGAAGCCGGCGCCAAGGCGCTGTTCGGTCGATTCGGCATCGAGGCCCCACGCGAGATGGTGGTGCGTGATGCCGGACAGGCGCGCGACGCGGCCGAGCGCCTGGGTGGACGCGTTGCGCTGAAACTGCTGAGCACGCAGACCAGTCACAAGAGTGACATCGGCGGCGTGGCACTGGACTTGTCGCCTTCGGATGTCGGCCCCCGGCTCGATGCCATGCGTGAGGAGGTTCTGCGCAAGGCAGGGCTGCGGGCGGAGGGCTTTCTCGTGCAGGAGATGGTGCGGGGGGGCGTTGAGTTGATTCTCGGCATGCACCGCGACGCCCTGGGTAGCGCCGTGCTGCTGGGTGCCGGCGGAACCGGCGCCGAATTGCTCCAGGACACCACGCTGCGCCTGTTGCCCCCTGCCGGAGCCTTGGCGCCGACCGAGGCGCTGGAGATGTTGCGCGAGCTCAAGACCTGGCCCCTGCTCGACGGCTACCGCGGCGCAGACCGCGCCGATGTCGACGCGGCTGTCGCGGCCATCGTCGGATTCTCTCGCATGGTCGCCCAATTGGGGGAGCGATTGATGGAAGCGGAAATCAACCCCCTGATCGTGCTGCGGGGCGGGCAGGGCGTGCGCGCGGTCGACGGCGTGGCCGTGCTGGGGAGCTGAGGCGATGCTGTCGACGCAGGGCGCCGGGGAGGCCTCGGTGATTCGCATCGAGCGCGAGGACGACGTGGCCGTGATCCTGATCGACCATCCGCCCGTGAACATCGGCGGGCTGGCCGTGCGACGAGGGGTCCTCGAGGCGATCGCGGCGCTCCGGGCCGATCCGACGCTGCGCGCGGGCGTCCTGATCGGTGCGGGAAGCTGCTTTGTCAGCGGTTCCGATCTCAGGGAATTCGACGCTCCCCTGCAAGATCCGCAGTGGCCCGAGGTGATCGCCGCCATCGAGGACGCCGGCAAGCCGATCGTCGCGGCCTTGCACGGAGTGGCCTTCGGCGGAGGCCTGGAGCTGGCGCTGGGTTGCGATGCGCGAATCGCTGCGTCCGGTACGCGCCTGGGCTTGCCCGAGGTCACGCTGGGCCTGATTCCTGGCGCGGGTGGTACCCAGCGCCTGCCGCGCCTGATCGGCGTGGAGCCGGCGTTGCGGCTGGTGTGCGAAGGGCAGGCGATCGACGCGTCGAAGGCCGCGGCGCTGGGTCTGATCGACGAAGAGGTGCCGCAGGCGCTGCGCGCCGCCGCGGTTCGTCTCGCGCGCTCGATGAAGGGGCGGAAGAAGCGACTGCGGGATCTCGAAGCTCCGGTGGGCGATGCGGATGGCCTGCGCCAGACGCTGGAGCGCTACCTGCGGCCCGGTCCCGGGCGTGGCGCCGTGCTCGCGGCCGCGCAGGCGGTGCAATGGGCCACCCAGCTGCCGGCGGCGCAGGGTCTGGAGCGCGAGCGCGCGCTCTTCCAGGAACTGCGCCGGACGCCCGAGGCGGAAGCCTTGCGCTACCTGTTCTTCGCCGAGCGCAGCAGCGCAAGGCACGAGGAGCTTCGCGGCGTGCGCCCTCGCGACCTGCGGCGCATCGGCGTGGTCGGGGCCGGTACCATGGGCCGCGGCATCGCGATCGCCGTGCTGGACGCGGGCCTGGAGGTGGTGCTCGTGGAGCGCGACAAGGCCGCGCTGGAAGCCGGGGTGGCTGCCGTCGCCCAGTGGTACCAGGGCCGCGTGCAGGCCGGCAAGCTGCACCCGGACCAGGCTTCGCGGCGCCAGGGCGCCCTGCGGCCCAGCCTGGATTGGGCCGAGCTGGCCTCCGTGGACCTGGCGATCGAGGCCAGCTTCGAGGACCTGGAGGTCAAGCGCGAGGTGTTTGCCAGGCTCGATGCCGTGCTTCGACCCGGCGCCGTCCTGGCCAGCAATACCTCCTACCTGGATCTCGATGCCCTGGCCGCGGCCACTGCGCGCGAGCAGGACGTGATCGGCTTGCACTTCTTCAGTCCGGCGCAGGTGATGCGCCTGCTGGAGGTCGTGCGAGGCCGCCGCAGCAGCCCCGAGGCGCTGGCCACGGGGCTGGCGCTCGGCGCCAGCCTGGGCAAACGTACCGTCCTGGCCCGGAATGCCTTCGGGTTCATTGGCAACCGCATCCATGCCGCGTATCGACGGCAATGTGAATACATGCTTGAGGAGGGCGCGGGCCTGCGGCAGATCGACCAGGCCCTCGAGTCCTTCGGATTCGCGATGGGCCCCTTCGCCGTGGCGGACCTGTCCGGCCTGGACATTGCCTGGCGCATGCGTCAGGCGCGCGGCCGTAAGCCTGGCGTGCGCTACGTGGAGATTCCGGACCTGCTGTGCGAGGCGGGCCGGCTGGGACGCAAGACCGGCGCCGGCTACTACCGCTACGAGCCATCGGGTGCCAGGCGCGAAGACCCCGAAGTCGAGTCCCTGGTGGCCGCCGCGCGCCGGCGCGCGGGAGTCCGTCCCCGGGATTTCCGCGCCGAGGAAATTCAGGAACGGGCCTTGGCGGCGATGGTCAACGAGGCCGCCCTGGTGCTCGAGGAGCAGGTGGCCAGGCGCGGCTCGGACATCGACGTCGTGCTGGTCAACGGCTTTGGCTTTCCGCGCTGGCGCGGCGGCCCGGTGCTTCATGCCCGCGGCCTCGGCCCGCAGGATCTGCACGCTCGCCTGGACGAGCTCGCGCGCTGCAGTGGACCCGGCTTCATGCGGGGTGACCCGAGCCGATTGTTCGATGAGGATTGAGACCATGGACGCCTACATCTGCGACACCATTCGCACCCCCTTCGGTCGCTACGGGGGCAGCCTGGCGGCCATGCGAGCCGACGATCTGGGCGCGGTTCCGATCCGCGCCTTGATGATGCGCAATCCGCAAGTGGACTGGGATGCGCTGGATGACGTGATCCTGGGCTGCGCCAACCAGGCGGGCGAGGACAACCGCAATGTCGCCCGCATGAGTTCGCTGCTCGCCGGCCTTCCCGTGGGGATCCCTGGTGCCACGCTGAACCGCCTGTGCGGATCCGGGCTCGACGCCGTGGGCACTGCGGCGCGCGCCCTGAAGGCGGGGGAGGCTGGCCTGCTGATCGCCGGCGGCGTCGAGAGCATGAGCCGGGCACCTTTCGTGGTGCCCAAGGCCGAGGATGCCTTCACACGAAAGGCCACCATGGAAGACACCACGATCGGCTGGCGCCTGGTCAATCCGGTCATGCGGGAGCGATACGGGGTGGACTCCATGCCCCAGACGGCGGAGAACGTGGCCGGGCGCTTCGGCATCGAGCGCGAGGCACAGGACCGCATGGCGCTGGCCTCGCAACGCAAGGCGCTGGCGGCGCGCGCCGCGGGCCTGCTCGCGCAGGAGATCGTTGCGGTGGAGTTGCCCCAGCGCAAGGGGCAGGCCCTGCGGGTCGAGGAGGACGAGCACCCGCGCGAGACCAGCCTGCAGCTGCTTGCGGGCCTCAAGGGCGTGGTGCGCCCCGATGGAACCGTCACGGCAGGCAATTCCTCGGGGGTCAACGATGGCGCCTGTGCCCTGTTGCTGGCAAGCGAGGCGACGGCCTGCAGGCAGGGACTGCAGCCCCTGGCGCGCGTGGTGGCCATGGCCACTGCCGGCGTCGAGCCGGCCATCATGGGCATGGGGCCGGTGCCGGCCACGCGCAAGGTTCTCGCGGCCTGCGGCCTGCGCCTGAAGGATCTGGATCTGATCGAACTCAACGAAGCCTTCGCAGCCCAGGGTCTGGCGGTGTTGCGCGAGCTCGGACTGGCCGATGATGACCCGCGGGTGAACCCGCAGGGCGGCGCCATCGCACTGGGCCATCCGCTGGGAGCATCGGGGGCGCGCCTTGCCGGAACCGCGGTGCGGCAGCTTCAACGAAACGGGGGACGCTACGCCTTGTGCACCATGTGCGTGGGCGTGGGGCAGGGCGTGGCGCTCGTGCTGGAGCGCGTATGAACCGAGCATGCATGAACCGAGCATGCGGCGCCTTCATCGGCGCGGGGGGAGCCATTCCATGTATGTGACAGAGATTCTGGGCCGCTATGCCTCGGGGCTGCGGCACGATGCGCCTTCGCCCGACGTGCTGCATCATGCCAAGAGGGCGGTCGTCGATTGGTTCGCAGCCGCCCATGCCGGTTTGCGGGCCGCGCCGGTCCCGATGCTCGAGAAGGTGCTGGCCGAGGACCTGGGTCGTGGAGCCTGTGTCCTGTTGCGAGGCGGCGCGGCGACCGCCCGGGCCGCCGCCCTGCTGCACGGCGCCGCGGCGCACGCTGCAGAGGTGGACGACAGCTTCCGCGACGCCATGATCCATCCCGGCGCGGCCACCGTCGCGGCGGCTCTCGCGGTGGCGCAGGAAACCGGTTGCAGCGGCCGGCAATTCCTGTGCGGCGTGGTGGCGGGCTACGAAGTGTCCACGCGCATCGGCCTGGCCATGGGACCCTCCCACTACCGGCACTGGCACAACAGCGGAACCATCGGAACGTTCGGCGCCGCTGCATCCGCGGGCGTCGCGCTGGCGCTGGACGCCTCGACCCTGGCCCATGCCTTGGCCACCGCCGCCACCTTCGCGGCAGGCTTGCAGCAGGCCTTCCGCATGGACTCCATGTCCAAGCCCCTGCACACAGGACGGGCCGCCGAGGCCGGCGTGCTGGCGGCGCAGCTCGCCGCGGCGGGGACCACCGGCGGCCTGGACGTGCTCGAAGGCGAATCGGGCATGGGCGCGGCCATGAGCGACGAGGCCGACTGGTCGCGCATCGGCGACACGCTGGGGAGGGATTTTCACATCGCGCGGCTCACCGTGAAGAACCATGTGGGGGTCGGTCATTCCTTCGCGGCGATCGATGCGGTGCTGGCCTTGCGAGCGCGCCACGGACTGCGCGCGCATCAGGTGCGCGAGCTCCTGGTGGAAACCTACGGCACGGCTCTTCGCATGGCGAGTTGCGAGACGCCCAGCACCCCGAACGAAGCGCGCTTCAGCTTGCGCTATGCGGTGGCGGCTGCGCTCGTGCAGGGCAGCCTGCGCTTGGACGCCTACGATCCCGCGCGCATGCAGGACCCCGCGCTGCGCGAATTGATGCCGCGCATTCGCCTGTGCGTCGATCCCGACATGGATCGGGCCTATCCGGGCAAGCGCTCCGCGCGCGTCACGGTGAGGCGAATGGACGAGGCGCTGCTCACGCACTGGCAGGAACACCGCCGGGGAGACCCGGAGCTCGCGCTCAGCGACGCCGAACTGAGCGAGAAGTTTCAGGATCTCGTGGCCCCCGTGCTGGGCACGCAAGCCGCTCGGGCCTTGCTGACGAAGCTCTGGGGCCTGGACCGCTGCGAGGACCTGAGGGACCTCGGTCGTCGTTGACCCGGGCATGAAACGCCGTGGCCGAATGCGCCGCGGCACGAACAACAAGGAGACAAGCCATGAACGGCAAGACGATGGCAAGGCGGGACTTCTGGGCGGGCGGGTTGCTCGTGGCGCTCGGCATCGCGGTCTGGCTGAAAAGCCGCGGGTACGGCCTCGGCTCCCTGGGGCACATGGGTTCGGGCTATTTCCCCGCGGTCCTGGGGATCTTGCTCGTGCTGGTGGGAATCCTGATCGCGGCGACGTCGAAGGACACCGCCATGCTGCGACTGCCGTCCCGCGCCGCGTGGCGCGGTGCCTCCCTGGTGCTGCTTTCGGTGCTGAGCTTCGTCTGGGTGGCCAGGCATCTCGGACTCGTGCCGGCGAGCTTCTGCGTGGTTGCCGTCGCCGCATCCGCGGACCGGCGCAACAGCTTGCGCGACTTGATGCTCATGGCGGGCATCCTGACCCTGGCCTGCTACCTGGTGTTCAGCCTCGCGCTGCATGTCCAGATGGCGGCCTTTCGCTGGGAGTGGTGAACATGCACCAGACCATCGTGGACCTGCTGTACGGCTTCGGCGTCGCGCTGCAGCCGCCCCATCTGCTCTGGGCCGTGATCGGCGTGTTGCTGGGCAATCTGATCGGGGTGCTCCCCGGCATGGGGCCGATCACGGCGATTTCCATCCTGCTGCCCCTGACCTATTTCATGGGCTCGGTTCCGGCCATCATCATGTTGGCGGGGATTTTCTACGGCTCCCAGTACGGAGGTGCCATCGGGGCCATTCTGCTCAACCTGCCCAGCCATCCACCGCACGCGGTGACCTGCATTGACGGCTATCCCATGACTCGCCAGGGCAGGGGGGGTGCGGCGCTGGGCGTGGCCATGCTGTCCTCGTTCTTCGCGGCGACCATCGGGATCCTGGTCATGATCTTCCTGTCGCCCTTGCTCGTGCGGGTGGCCTTCAAGTTCGGCCCCACCGAAATCGCCTCGATCATGGTTCTCGGACTGATCGCGGGATCCACGATGTCGCGTGGATCGCCGCTGAAGGGCATCGCGATGACCCTGTTCGGGCTCCTGTGCGGGACCGTGGGAACGGATCTGATCACCGGAAACTTTCGTTTCACCTTTGGCATGACCTCGCTGTACGACGGGGTCGAACTGGGATCCATCTGCATGGGGATCTTCGCGATCGCCGACTTCCTGATGCACGTGAATCGCGAAAAGATCATCACCGTGAAGGCCAGCCTGAGCATGCGGGACATGCGCCCGTCCATGGCGGATCTGCGAGCGGCGGTCGCTCCGATGCTGCGCGGCACCCTCATCGGCGTGTTGTTCGGGGGCATGCCGGGCACCGGCCCCACCATCACCACGTTCATCGCCTATGCCTTCGAGCGCAGAATCGCGAAGGATCCCAGCCGCTTCGGGCAGGGAGCGATCGAGGGCGTCGCCAGTCCGGAGGCGGCCTCGCATTCCAAGACCCAGGTCGATTTCATTCCCACGATGACCCTGGGCATCCCGGGCGATGCGGTGATGGCGTTGATCATGGGTGCGCTGATCCTCAAGGGCATCCAGCCTGGCCCGCTGCTGATCACCGAGCACAGGGACATCTTCTGGGGCCTGATCGCCAGCTTCTGGATCGGCAACGTGATCCTCATGATCCTGAACGTTCCGCTGATCGGAGTGTGGGTGAGGTTGTTGCGGATTCCCTACCGCGTGCTGTACCCGGCAGCCGTGTTTTTCGTCTGCATCGGCGTCTACAGCATGCGCAATGACCTTTTCGATGTCGGCTCCGTGGCCTTCTTCGGGGTCGTCGGCGCCTTGTTCATGGCGCTGGACTTCCCCGTGGCGCCGATCGTGCTGGGCTTCGTGCTGGGTCCCATGCTGGAGTCGAATCTTCGACGGGCTCTGTTGCTGTCGCATGGGGACCTCGGCGTATTTCTCCGGCATCCGATCAGTGCGACCGTGCTCGGGCTTGCCGCGCTGATCCTGTGCTGGCAGGTCGGCTCATACATGATCTGGGGTGCGGATTCCCTGTTCATGCGCCTGCGCGCGCGCGGGCAGATGCGCGCCCGTTGGGTGCGCTGACTTCGCCCCGGCCGAGGGCCGGAGCCGGAGTGCGCTCCGGCGCGAACAGGGGCGGGGACGCTAAACTGAACCGTCCCCACCGCCGGATCAGGCACAGCCGATCCGGCCACCCAGGAACTCCCGGCCATGAAATCCCGCGCCGCCGTAGCCTTCGCCCCCGGCAAACCCCTCGAAATCGTCGAGATCGACGTGGCGCCGCCGCGCAAGGGCGAGGTGCTGGTGCGCATCACCCACACGGGGGTGTGCCATACCGACGCGTTCACGCTGTCGGGCAGCGACCCCGAGGGGGTGTTCCCGGCCGTGCTCGGCCACGAGGGCTCGGGCGTGGTCGTGGAGGTGGGCGAGGGCGTCACCAGCGTGCGCCCTGGCGACCGCGTGATCCCGCTGTACACCGCCGAATGCGGCGAATGCCTGTTCTGCAAGTCGGGCAAGACCAATCTGTGCGTGGCCGTGCGCGCCACCCAGGGCAAGGGGCTGATGCCCGACGGCAGCACGCGCTTTTCCTACGATGGGCAGCCGGTGCACCACTACATGGGCTGCTCCACCTTCAGCGAGTACACGGTGGTGGCCGAGGTCTCCCTGGCCAAGGTGGATGCGCGCGCCGACCCCGAGCAGACCTGCCTGCTGGGCTGCGGCGTGACCACCGGCCTGGGCGCGGTGTCCAACACCGCCAAGGTGCAGCCCGGGGACACGGTGGCGGTGTTCGGACTCGGCGGCATCGGGCTGGCCGTGGTGCATGGTGCCCAGCTGGCGAAGGCCGGGCGCATCATCGCCATCGACACCAACCCGGACAAATTCGAGCTGGCCCGGCTGTTCGGCGCCACCGACTGCGTCAACCCCAAGGACCACGACAAGCCCATCCAGCAGGTGGTCATCGACATGACCGGCTGGGGCGTCGACCATTCCTTCGAATGCATCGGCAACGTGCAGGTCATGCGCGCCGCGCTGGAATGCGCGCACCGCGGCTGGGGCCAGTCGATCATCATCGGCGTGGCCGGCGCGGGGCAGGAGATCTCCACCCGGCCCTTCCAGCTGGTGACCGGTCGCACCTGGAAGGGCACGGCCTTCGGCGGCGTGAAGGGCCGCAGCCAGCTGCCCGGCATGGTCGAGGACGCGATGCGCGGCACCATCAGGCTGGCGCCCTTCGTCACCCACACCATGGGGCTGGAGCGCATCAACGAGGCCTTCGATCTCATGCATGAAGGCAAGTCCATCCGCAGCGTGATCCACTTCTGAGCCCCGCCGTGGAGCGCATCGAACACCACGCCTGCTTCGGCGGCCGGCAGGAAGTCTGGCGCCATGCGTCGGCCAGCCTGGGCTGCGACATGAACCTGGGCGTGTACCTGCCGCCGGCGGCGCTGCAGGGCCGGCGCTGCGGCGTGCTGTACTGGCTGTCGGGCCTGAGCTGCACCGAGCAGAACTTCATCACCAAGGCGGGAGCGCAGCAGCACGCGGCGCGCCACGGCCTGATCGTGGTGGCCCCCGACACCAGCCCGCGCGACCCGCGGGGCATCCTGGGCGTGGCCGACGATCCCGCCTACGACCTCGGGCAGGGCGCGGGTTTCTACGTCGACGCCACCCAGGCGCCCTGGTCCGCGCACTACCGCATGCAGACCTACGTGGCCGAGGAGCTGCCGGCCTGGGTGGAAGCGCATTTCCCGGCCAGCGACGCGCGAGGCATCAGCGGCCATTCGATGGGCGGGCACGGGGCGCTGGTGACCGCCCTGCGCAACCCCGGGCGCTATCGCAGCGTCTCGGCCTTCGCCCCCATCGTGGCGCCCTCGCAGGTGCCCTGGGGGCGCAAGGCCTTCGAGGCCTACCTCGGCGCGGACCCGCGCGACTGGCAGGCCTGGGATGCGGTGGCGTTGCTGGGCGGCGCCCGCGAGCGCCTGCCCCTGCTGGTGGACCAGGGCGCCGACGACCCCTTCCTGGACGAGCAACTGCGCCCGCAGCTGCTGCGCCAGGCCTGCGAGGCCGCCGCGCACCCGCTGGAGCTGCGTCTGCGCCAGGGCTACGACCACAGCTACTACTTCGTCGCCAGTTTCCTGGGCGAACATTTCGAGCACCACTCGCGCCATCTTGGCGATGCGCGCTGAGTCAGAGGGAATCCACGAATGAACACCAAGGTACAGCCCCTTCGCATCGGCTTCATCGGCCTGGGCATCATGGGGCGCAGCATGGCGGGTCATCTGCTGGCCGCCGGCCACGAGCTGCGCGTGTACAACCGCTCGCGCGACAAGGCCGACGAGCTGCTGGCCCGCGGGGCCCGCTGGTGCGACAGCCCCGGCGAGGTGGCGGCCGCATCGGAGATGGTGATCACCATGGTGGGCTACCCGGCCGACGTGGAACAGGTCTACCTGGGCCAGGGCGGCATCGTCGAGCGCGCGGCGGCGGGCACGCTGCTGGTGGACATGACCACCTCCAGCCCTTCGCTGGCACGGCGCATCGCGCTGGCCGCGCGCGCGCGCGGCTGCGGCGCGCTGGACGCGCCGGTTTCCGGGGGCGACGTGGGTGCGCGCGAGGCCCGACTGTCCATCATGGCCGGCGGTGAGCAGGCGGATTTCGAGCGCGCGCTGCCGGTGCTGTCGCTGATGGGCAAGAACATCGTGCTGCTCGGCGGGCCCGGCACCGGGCAGCACACCAAGATGTGCAACCAGATCGTCATCGCCTCGACCATCGTGGGCGTCACCGAAGGCCTGGTCTACGCAAGCCGCGCCGGGCTCGACCCGGCGACCGTGCTGCAGGCCATCGGCGGCGGCGCCGCCTCGGGCTTCCAGCTCAACGTGCTGGGCCCGCGCATCATCGCCGGCGATTTCGCGCCGGGATTCTTCATCGAGCACTTTCTCAAGGACCTGGGCATCGCGCTGGGCGAGGCCGAGCAGATGGGACTGGAGCTCCCGGGCCTGGCGCTGGCGCGCGGCCTGTACCAGCGCATGGCCGAGCGCGGGCTGGGGCGCGACGGCACCCAGGCGCTGATCAAGCTCCACCAGGCCTGAGGGTCTTCGCGGGCGGGCGGGGAACTTCCGCAACCCCGGGAGGTCCAAGGCGGCATGGAACCAAGGCGCGGCCCGCGCCCGGCGCCCCATGCCCATGAAGCCGCAGACCTCCAGCCCATCCCCCCGCGCGCAGCCCGCCGAGCAGCGCCGTGCCTTCGCCACGGTGTTCATGATCGAGTTGTGGGAGCGCTTCGGCTTCTACGGCATGGCCGCCCTGATGGTGCTGTACATGGTGCAGGGCCTGGGCTATGCGGATGAACGCGCCAACCTGAGCTGGGGTGCGCTGAGCGCGCTGGTGTATGCGCTGCCGGTGCTCGGCGGCTGGGCCGGGGATCGCTGGCTGGGCACGCGGCGCTCCATGCTGGCGGGGGCCGTGGTCCTGGCGGCCGGCTACGGGCTGCTTGCGCTGCCGCTGCACCGACTCGAACTTCTGTTCGCCTCGCTGGCGCTGATCGCCGTGGGCAACGGCCTGTTCAAGCCCAATGCCGCCAACCTGGTGCGGCGCATCTATGAAACCGAGCCGGCGCGCATCGACAGCGCCTTCACCATGTACTACATGGCCGTGAACATCGGCTCCACGGTGTCCATGCTCGCCACGCCCTGGGTGCGGGAAGTCTGGGGCTGGCACGCCGCCTTCGCGGTGAGTTGCGCGGGCCTGCTGCTGGGCCTGGCCCATTACCGCTGGATGCGCGATGCGCTGCACTGGGCGGGCAGCGCCGCGGATGCGCAGCCCGTGGGAGCGCGCCGGGCAGCGGCCTTGCTGGCCGGAGTGGCGCTGGCCACCGCACTGGGTGCCTTCGTGCTGGCCCACGTCGAGCTGGCCGACCTCGGCGTGGCGGCCCTGGGCGTCGGCGTGCTCGGGGCCTACATGGTGGTGCTGCGCCGGGCCCATGCGCACGAGCGCCCGGGCCTGTACACGGCCGGGGTGCTGGTGCTGGAGGTGGGCCTGTTCTTCGTGTTCTACCAGCAGATGTCCACCTCGCTGACCCTGTTCGCGCTTCGCAATGTCGACACCGAGCTGCGCATCGCGGGCGGGCTCGCGCTGCATATGCTGCCGGCCCAGTTCCAGGCCCTCAACCCCATCTGGATCATGGTGCTCAGCCCGGGCCTGGCCTGGCTGTACACGCGCCTGGCGCGGGGCCCCGGGGACCTGTCCCTGGAAGCCAAGTTCGCGCTGGGATTCGTGGCCGTGGCGGCGGGTTTCGCGGTGTTCGCGGCCAGCGGCCTGGCGGCGGTGGACGGGCGGGTCCCCGCGTGGTTCGTCGTGGCCGGCTATGGCCTGATCTCCCTCGGTGAGCTGCTGCTCAGCGGCCTCGGGCTGGCGGTGATCGCGCGCCATGTGCCCGCGCGCCTGTCCGGCCTGCTGATGGGGGCGTTCTTCGCGGTCAGCGGCATCTCCATGTACCTCGGCGGCCTGGTCGCGAATCTGGCGCAGGTGCCGGTGGGCGCGCAGCTGAGCGCGCAGCAGACCCTGCCGCTGTACCTGCATCTGTTCGGCCGGCTGTCGCTGGTTTCGCTGGGCGGCTTCGCGCTTGCGATGCTGCTGCTGGGGGCCTTGCGGCTCGCGGCCGCCCGTCCCGGCCCCGGCTGAATCTCCTCAGCCCTTGCGCGCGGCCTGGCGAAAGCGCGCGGCGAGTTCGCGCCGCAACTCCTTGCGCAGCTTGGCCGCCTCGAAGCGGCGCAGCTCGTCGGGCGTGGAGGGCTGCAGCGGCGGAACGGCCACCGGGCGCCCGTCGTCCCCCACCGCCACCATGGTGAAAAAGCAGCTGTTCACGTGGCGCTGGGTCTGGGTTCGGATGTCCTGCGCCACCACCTTGATGCCCACTTCCATCGAGGAACTGCCGGTGTAGTTCACGCTGGCCAGGAAACTCAGCAGCTCGCCCACCTGGATGGGTTGCAGGAAGGTCACCTGGTCCACGCTCAGCGTGACCACGTAGCTCCCGCTGTACTGCGCCGCGCAGGCGTAGGCCACCTCGTCCAGGAGCTTGAGTACCGCGCCCCCATGGACCTTGCCGGAAAAATTCGCCATGCCCGGTGTCATCAACACGGTCATGGTCAACTGGTGCGAGCCCATGCAGGCCTTCCTTGCGTTGCCGTGATCCCCGGATTGTGCCTGCACGAGGGCGCGAGGCCTTCAGCACCGGCGTGGGGATTTTCGCGGAATGAAACGTCCGGCATGGTTATGTGAATTCATTATGCGTGATCATGTTTTGTTTTCATGGTTATCTCTCATAGGATTTCAATATAACTGCTATCTCCTGCTGGATATCCTTTTCCAGTTTCTTCACGCAGATAATCGGCGGACTGGTACCGAACCTATCGCACGGAGAAACCGCATGACATCCCGAAGCTTTGTGCCCGACGCCGCGCAAGCGGTCGACGATTCGCGGCGGCGTCTCGTGGCCGCGGCCGGCGCCGCGGCCTTGCTGCCGCTGCGCGCGCAGGCCGCACCCGCTCTGCCTGAACTGCGCATCGGCTACGTCAGCCCGCAGACCGGCCCGCTGGCCGGCTTCGGCGAGTGCGACCCCTTCGTGCTGGACCTGGTGCGCAAGAAGACCGGCGGACGCATCGAGGTCGGCGGCAAGACCTACGCGCTGACCCTGATCGAGCGCGACACCCAGTCGGACCCCACGCGTGCCAGCCAGCTGGCCAAGCAGTTGATCAACGACGAGAAGGTGGACCTGATGCTCACCACCTCGACCCCGGAGACGGTCAACCCGGTGGCCGATGCCTGCGAAGCCGGCGCCACCCCCTGCCTGTCGACCAACGATCCCTGGCAGTCCTGGTATTTCGGACGCGGCGCCAGGCCCGGGCAGCCCTGTCCCTTTCGCTGGAGCTACCACTTCTGCTTCGGGACCGAGCAGTTCGCGAGCATGTACATCTCGACGTGGAAGCTGCTGCCCACCAACAAGCGTGTCGGCGTGCTGTTTCCCAACGATGCCGACGGCAATGCGCTGCGCGCCCATCTGGTGCCCGAGTTGCGCAAGGCCGGCTTCACCATCGTCGATCCCGGGGCCTACCAGGACGGAACCTCGGACTTCAGCGCACAGATCTCGAAGTTCAAGGCCCAGCGCATCGAGATCCTGACGGGAGTGCCGATGGCCTCCGACTTCATCACCTTCCTGCGCCAGGCCGCGCAGCAGGGCCTGACGCGCCAGTTGAAGATCTGCATGCCGGCCAAGTTCGGACTGTTCCCCTCGGACATCGCGGCGTTGGGGCCGCTGGGCTTTCACGTGGCCACCGGGGCGTACTGGACCCCGGTGTTTCCCTACGTGTCGCCGGTCACCGGCCTGAACTCAGGTCAGCTCACCGAGCTGTACCAGTCAGGCACCGGGCACCAGTGGACCCAGCAGCTGGGCGCCAGCATGTCGCTGCTCGACGCCGGCTTCGCGGTGCTCAGGAACAGCGGCAACCCGAAGGACAGGCAGGCCGTGGCGCAGGCCATGTCCAGGCTGGACGTGGTCACCACCGTGGGGCGGGTGAATTTCCCCAAGGGCCCGGTGCCGCATGTGGCAACCGCGCCGATCATCGGCTGCCAGTGGGTCCGTTCCGCGCCGGGCAGCCGCTACGCGCTGGACCTGCGGGTGGTCGAGCATGCCTGCGACCCGAAGGTGCCGGTGCAGACGCGGCTCGTGCCTTATGCACGAGTCTGAGCGGGTAGCATCCGGGCCAGCCGGCGCGCTTGGCGCCGGGCGGATGCTCTCCACCATGAAACTGGCTGCACTGCAGGCCCTGGTCCTGGCCATCGATCTCGGAAGCGTGCGCAGCGCCGCGCGCCAGCTCGGCCTGTCGCAGCCGGCCCTGAGCAAGATGCTGCGCGAGCTCGAGCTCGAGCTCGGCGCGCCCCTGCTCGTGCGCACGCATCAGGGAGTCGCCCCCACGCCGCAGGGGCGCGTGCTGCACGAGCATGCGCGCAGGGTGTCCAAGGAACTGATCGACGCCACCCAGCGCATTCACCAGATGGGCGGGCAGATGCAGGGCGAGCTCAACGTGGGGGCCGTGCCGCTGGCCATCATGCTGCTCCTCCCCGAGGCCCTGCGCAGCTTCTGCCGCGAGTTCCCGGGCATCAAGCTGCGGGTGCACGAGGAAATGCACGTGGCCCAGTTGCAGCAACTGCGCACGGGCGCGCTCGACATCGTGGTCGGCGGCATTCCGGAAGGCCTGGCCAATGGGGAATTCCTCAGCGAGCCACTGCTGGACACCGAAATGGTGGTGGCGGCCGAGCGCGGGAGCCCCTGGGCCCGCGCCCGCAGCCTGGCCGAGCTGTGCGATGCGCGCTGGATCTACACCAACGCGCTGGGCGATACCGGCTATGCGCGGGCGCTGTTCGAGCAGCACGGCCTGCCTCCGCCGCCGGTCGGCGCGGTGGTCAACTCCACGCTCACGCTGCTGTCGCTGCTCACCACCGGGGACTTCGTCGGGCTCATGCCCGAACAGGCGATGCGCCACCCTGTCGCGCGCGAATTCCTGTCGCGCGTGGCGGTCGCCGAAGCCGGGCTGGCCTTGCGCGTGGGAGCGATCATCCGCAACGCCTCGGCCGTGGCGCCCGCCGTGCAGGCCTTCATGCGTCACCTGCACCAGGCCGCTCGTCGCCACGCCCAACTGGACGAGCAGGCGCCACGGGCCTGAGGCTGCGCTGGCTGTAGCGCACGCGCAGACCGCCCTGTGCGCGGTTGTTCAGGCGCAGCACGCCGCCCAGGTTGGCCGCGATGGTGCTCATGATGGCCAGGCCCAGCCCGCTGCCGCCTTCCTCTCCCTCGCGGTGCAGGCGGTTGAAGGCCTCGAAGGCCCGCGGCAGCAGGGCCTCCGGGATGCCCGGACCGTCGTCCTCGATGTCCACATGGGTCCAGACCACGCCGTCGGGCGCGGTCTCGGTGCGGCAGCTCAGGTCCACGCGCCCGCCGGGAGGGCTGTAGCGCAGCGCATTGTCCACCGCATTGCGCAGCAGGGTGTAGAGCTGGGTGGGATCGGCCAGGATGGGCTCTGCCGCCGGCGCCTGCTCGTCGCGCTCGATGCCGAGGTCGATGCCGCGCTGGCGCGCCAGCGGCAGCAGGTCCTCCAGCACATGGCGCAACACGCCTTGGGGCTCGATGGGCCGGGGCGTGCCGGCCGGGCCCGACTGGGCGCGCGCCAGGCTGAGCAGCTGCTCCACCACGGCACGCGTTCGCGCCAGCCCGCCCAGCATGCCGCGCAGGCGCTCGCGCGCCTCGCGCGGCAGCTCGACGTGGTCGAGGTTCTCCGCCTGCAGGGTCAGCGCGGCGATGGGGGTGCGAAGTTCGTGCGCGGCGTCGGCCAGGAAGCGGCGCTCGCGTTCGCGCAGCGTGCGCACGCGCTCGAGCAGGCCGTTGATGGAGGCGACGAAGGGGCCGAGTTCGCGCGGCACGTCCACCATCGGCAGCGGCTCCAGGCGCAGTTCGCTGCGCGCATCGACCTGCGCGGCCAGGCGCAGCACCGGGCGCAGCGCGCGGCGCAGCACCAGGCTCGCCAGCAGCGCGAGCAGGGGAATCAGCGCGAGCAGCGGGATCAGGGTGCGCTGCGCGCTGTCGGCGGCGGCGTCGGAGCGCAGGTCGGTGCGCTGCGCGGCGGCAATGCGGCCGCCCGGGTCGCGGCGCACGAACACGCGCCATTCCTGGCCGGCCGCGTGCAGCACGTGCATGCCCGGCGCGAGGTCGGCCGGCAGGGGCAGGCCGCCGGGGGCTCCCAGGCGCTGCACGACAATGCGCGCGTCCCGGTCGACCTCGGCCGCGTGCGCCAGCAGCGTGGCGTCGGGCATCTGGCCGCCGGCCTGCACCAGCGCCGCCACCTGGCGCAATTGCACGTCCTGCAGGCGGTTGGCTTCCACATAGCCCAGCGCGTAGGACACCGCCCCGGTGCAGGCCCCCACCAGCGCCACCATCAGCGTGGTCGACAGCCACAGGCGGCGCAGCAGCGACTGCCCCGCCCAGTGGCGCAGGGCCTGCAGGGGTTTCATGGCGCGCCGGCGGGATCGCCGGAGTCGCGATCGACCACCCAGCCCACGCCGCGCACGTTCTTGATGGCGCCGGCGCCGAGCTTCTTGCGAATGCTGTGGATCAGGTATTCCACGGCGTTGCTCTCCACCTCTTCGTTCCAGCCGTAGATCAGGTTCTCCAGGTCGTCGCGCGAGAGCACGGCCCCAGGGCGCAGCAGCAAGGCGTGCAGCAGCGCGTATTCTCGCGCGGAGAGCCGGGCGCTGACGGCGCCGAAACTGGCCTGGCGGGTTGCGGGATCCAGCGTGACCACGCCGTTGCCCAGCACGGCCTGCGCCTGTCCCCCCTTGCGCCGCGCCACGGCGCGCAGGCGCGCCAGCAGTTCGCCGGTCTCGAAGGGTTTGATCAGGTAGTCGTCGGCGCCGAGGTCGAGGCCGCGGATGCGGTCGTCCACGCCGTCGCGGGCGGTGACGATGATCACCGGCAGGTTGTAGCCCGCGCGGCGCGCTGCCTGCAGCACGCCCAGTCCGTCGCGCCTGGGCAGCCCCAGGTCCAGCAGCATGGCCTCGTAGGGCGCGGTGCGCATGGCCAGCAGCGCGGCGTCTCCGTCGAGCACCCAGTCCACCGCGTGCGCCGCGTCGCGCAGCGCCTGCTGCGTGGCGGCGCCGAGCATGCGGTCGTCTTCAACCAGCAGGATGCGCATGGGCCTCGTCCTCGGGCGCGGGGGGAAGGGCTTCGCTGGCCAGGCTGCCGCGCAGCAGCGCGAACAGCGTGGGCATGAGCAGCAGCACCAGCGGCAGCTGCACTGACAGGCCGGCGATGATGGCCACCGCCAGCGGCTGCTGCATGGCCGAGCCCTGGCCGATGGCCAGCGCCAGCGGGAGCAGGGTCAGGATGGCCGCGATGGTGGTCATGGCGATCGGGCGCATGCGGTTCACCCCGGCCTGCACCAGGGCTTCATGCAGCGCCATGTCGGGATGCGCCTGTTGCAGCTCCTGCACCTCGCTGAAGTAGAAGATCGCGACTTCGGTCACGATGCCCACGATCATGGTCATGCCCATCATGGCCGAGATGTTGAGCTCGATGCCCCCGATCCACAGGCCCACGAACACGGCGGGCAGCGCGAACAGGGGCATGGCCAGGATGGACAGCGCCACGCGCATGCGCTCGTACAGGAACAGCAGCAGCAGGAACACCAGCAGCACGGCGGCCGCCAGCACCTGCAGCAGGCCCTTGAAGGCGATCTGCTGCTGCTTGTACAGGCCGCCCAGGCGGATGTAGACCCCGGTGGGGTAGAAGCCCGGGGCGTCGATGATCTGCTTCACCGCGGCGACGGTGGAACCCAGGTCGCGCCCGCTGATGCGCGCGGTCACCGCCGCCATGCGCTTGAGGTTTTCCCGGATGATCTCCGGCTGCCCCGTGAGCACCGAGACCCGGGCCACGTCGCCCAGGCTGAACACCCGCCCGTCGGGCGCGCGCAGGGGCAGGGCGGCGATGTCCTGCGGTGTGCGCCGCAGCCTGGCCGAATCCCACACCCGCACTCCCACCATCTTGGGCCCCTGCTCGATCTGCGTGGCCACGCTGCCGCCGATCAGCGCCGCCAGCTGCGACTGCACCTGGCGCGCATCCACGCCCTCCAGCGCCAGGCGCGTGGGGTCGAGGCGGATGTCCAGCGCGTCGCCGGCGACGACGATGCCGCTGCGCACCTCGACGATGCCCCGGACCCTGGAGATGGCCGCCGCGGTCTTGTGGGCCAGAGCCGCCAGTTGTCTAGGATTGTCGTCGAAGATCTTGATTTCCACCGGCTGGGGTACCGCGGTGAGGTCGCCGATCAGGTCCTGCATGAGTTGCGCGGTGTCGATGTCGATGCCCGGCACCTCGGCGTGGATGCGTGCGCGCACCTGGCGCTCCACCTGCCAGATGGGCTCGCGCGGCAGGGGCTTGAGGCGCACGAAAAAGTCTCCCTCGTTGGCGTGGGTGATGCCGCCTCCCAGTTGCAGCCCGGTGCGGCGCGAGAAGGTCTGCACCTGCGGCGTGGTGCGCAGGATGTGCTCGATCTGCGCCAGCAGGCGGTCGGTCTCGGCCAGCGAGGTGCCGGGCGGCGTGAGGTAGTCCAGCACGAAGCCGCCCTCGTCCATGCGCGGCAGGAAGCCGCTGCCCACGGACAGATAGGCGGCGCCCCCCACCACGAGCAGCGGAACCACGCCCAGCAGCGCCATCCAGGGCCGGCGCAGCAGGGCCCGGAGCACGCGCGCGTACACGCGCTGGAAGGCGCCGAGCACGCGGCCATGCTCGCGGCTGCGCTCGCGCTCGATGTCGCCGGCGCTGAGCAGGCGGTCGGCCAGCAGCGGCACCGCCAGCCAGGAGACGAAGAAGGAGATCACCAGCGAAGCCGCCATGGTCAGCGCCAGTGCCTTGAAGAAGGCCCCGGTGATGCCCGAGAGAAAGGCCAGGGGAAGGAAGATCACCACCGTGGAAGCGCTGGATCCGGCCAGGGGCTGGAAATACTCCATCGCCGCGCGCATCACACCGCCGTGGCGAAGGGGCCTTCCCGGCGCGCCGGCCTCGCCTTCGCCCAGGCGCCGCACGATGTGCTCGCTCATCACGATGGCGTCGTCGATCACCAGGCCCACCGCGGCCGCCATGCCGCCCAGGGTCATGATGTTGAAACTCATGCCCAGCGCGTACAGCAGCACCACGGTGGCCGCCAGCACGGCGGGCACGGTGACCATGGCGATCAGCGTGATCTTCAGGCTGCGCAGGAACAGCAGCAGCACCAGCCCCGCCAGCACCACGCCGATGAGGATGGCGTCGCGCACGCTCAGCGCCGAGTCGATGACCAGCTGGCTCTGGTCGTACCAGTTCGCCAGATGCACCCCGGCGGGAAGCGGGGTGGAGGCCAGCAGCTGGCGCACGTCGCGGGCGATCTTCACGCTGTTGCCGCCGGGCTGCTGGTAGATGTTGAGCAGCACCGCCGGCTTGCCGTCGGCGGTGACGGTGGTCCATTGCGGCAGGGTGCCGCGCACCACGCGGGCCACGTCGCGCAGGCGCACCACGCCGGTGGGCGTGGCCCGAACCACCAGGTCGCCGATCTGGCGGGCGTCGTGCAGGCGCGAGTCGGCCAGGGCCAGCAGCAGCTTGTAGCGATCCTCCAGGTGGCCCAAGGCCTCCACACCGTTGCCCCCCGACAGCGTGCGCTCGACCTCGCCCAGGCTGAGGTCCAGGGCCTGCAGCCGGGCCGGGTCCACGATCACGTGGTACTCCTCCTGCTGGCCGCCCTGCACCTGGACCCGCCCCACGCCCCCCACCCCGGAGAGCAGAGGGCGCAGCTCGAGCTGGGCGAGGTCGTACAGCTGCACCGGGCTCAGCGTGGAGGAGGTGAGGCTGTAGGCGATGATCGGATCCACCGTGGGGTCCATGCGCTTGCTGCGGATGGTGGTCCCGGGCGGCAGCATGGGCAGCACCTGGTTGGCGGCCTCGTTGACCTGGACCGCCGCCAGGCCCATGTTGCTGCCCCAGTGGAAGGTGACGTAGATGTCCGAGGATCCGCGACTGGTTTCCGAGCGCACCGTGACCACCCCGGGCACGCGGCGGATGGCCTCCTCCAGCGGCTGGGTGACCTGCAGCACCATCTGCCGGGTCGGGCGCACGCCGGCATCTACCGAGACCACGACCCGCGGGAAACTCACGTTCGGGAACAGCCCCACCGGCAGCTTGAAGGCGGCGAGTACGCCACCGGCCGCCAGCAGCAGCACCAGGAACAGCACCGAGCGCCGGTGCCGCTGCAGCCACAGCGAGGCGTTCATCGGGCCCGTACCCCGGAACCGTCGTCGGAGGTGCGCAGGGCCATGCCGTCCTTCAGCTCGTAATTGCCCAGCACCACCAGGGGCAGGGAGGGGCGCAGCGGCCCGGAGACGGCGCTGCGCTCGCCCTCGTCGCCGCGCACCTGCACGCGCACGAGCCGGGCATGTCCATGGTCGTCCTGGAACACATAGGCCTGCCCCTCGGCATTGCGAAGCACGGCCTGGCGAGGGACCAGCCAGCCCTTCCAGGCATGCAGCGCAAGGGTGGCCTGCACGGCCAGCCCGGGCAGCAGCCAGCGCGGCGTGGCGCCCAGCGCGAGGCGCAGCTCCACCCGTCCGCTGGCCGGGTCGACGCGCCCGGCCACGTCGAGCACGGTGGCCTGCACGCTGCGTGCGGGGTCGAACACCGAGCTGAGTCGCGCCACGGTGCCCGGAGCCAGCTCGGCGGCCTGCCGCGGGTCCACGCCCACGACGGCCTGCAGCCCGGCTCGCGGGGCCAGGCTGAGCGCCACGGCCCCCGCGGAAAGTTGCATGCCGGGGGTGGCCTGCAGGGATTGCACCAGTCCGTCGAAGGGCGCGCGCACCATCTGGCGCGCCTGATCCAGCCCCTGGGCGCGTTGCGCGGCCAGCGTGGCGCGGGCATCGGCCAGGCGCTTGCGCGCCGCGTCCACCTGGGATCGCGTGGCCAGCTGCCGGCCTTGCAATGACAGCAGTCGGCCCAGCTCGGCCCGGGCGAAGCGCAGGGCCTCGAGGGCCTGCGCGTAGGCGGCGTGGCCGGCCGCAGTGTTGTCGACCTCGAGCAGGGCCTGGCCGCGCCGCACGCGCTGGCCGGGGCGCACCAGGACCCGGCGCACGCGCACGGGACGCGCGAAGTCCACGCTCAGGGTGCCACTGCCGGACGTGCGCACGGTCCCCAGCGCTTCCACGCTGCGTGTGAGCACCCCGCGTTGCAGCGGGGCGGTGCGCACGAGGGCGCTGGGGGCCACGTCGGCGAGCGCGGGTGCCATGGCCAGGGCGCCGGCTGCGAGCGCGGCGGCGAGCAGCAGGGGAGATCGCGTCGTGCGGGGCAGTCGATCACGCAGCCGCGCAGCGGGCGCGGCCGCGAAGGAGGGCAGGCTCATGATGCGGAAGGACGGGAAGCGGCGGAGGCGGTGGCGGCGCCACGGTACAGCCCGGCGCCGGTGAGCAGGTCCAGGGCCACGCTCTGCTCGGCCTGCTGTTCTCGCAAGTCCAGCAGCGCCAGGCGCTGGTCGAGCAGGGCGAGTTGCTGCGATTGCGCCTGCGGCAGGGTGTAGCTGCCGTCGGCCAGGGCCTGGCGCGCCGCCGCGGCCGCCGCGCGAAGCGCGGGCAGATCGGCGCGCAGCGCGGACTGCTGGCGTCGCACCAGCGCGAGCCTGGCCAGGGCCTGGTCCACCTGGGCCTGGGTCTGGTCCAGGCGCAGCTGGTAGGCATCGCGCAGTTCGCGGCGGGTGGCGCGAGCCACCGCGATGCGCCCGCGCGAGCCGTTGAACAGGGGCAATCGGAAACTGAGCCCGAAGCCGACGGTGTTTACGTCGCCGGTGTCGCGGGCGCGGGTCAGGCCCACGCTGATCGAGGGGAATTGCTGCAGCACCGCCTCGCGCAGGGTTTGCTCCTGGCTGGCGTAGCCGGCACGCAGTGCGAGCAGGTCGGGGCGGATGTCGGCCACGCGGGCCAGCGCGGCGCGAGCCTGCGCCGGAGCCTCGGGCCCGATGTCGGGCAGACCGGCCAGGTGCAGCGGCACCCCCGGTGCCAGGCCGAGCAGGGCGTGCAGCCGGGACTGCAGGTCCACGCGGCTTCGGTCATCGGCGGCCAGACGCTGGCGCAGGGACTGCAGGCGCAGCAACTGCGCATCGGCGTCGGCGCGCGGCAGATCGCCCTGGGCCACGGCGGCCTTGCTGCGCCGCAGGCCCCGGCGCACCAGGGCCAGCTCGCGCAGCAAAAGGCCGCGGCGCGCGTGCAGCGCGGCCAGGCGCACGTAGATCAGCTGCGCCTGCGCGGCGGTCTGCCATTCCTGCCAGAGCAGGTCCAGGTTCACGCTTCGCACATGCTGGCGTGCCGCCGCCTCGGCGGCGGGGCGGGTGAGCAGGCTGCCGAGGTCGAAGTCCAGCCCGTAGCTGTAGGCCGTGGTGCTCGCGCCCGGGCTGTGGCGCGGGAAGTCGCGCGAGGTGGAGAAGAGGGGATCCGGAAGCAGGCCCGCGGCGAAGGCCTGCGCCTGCGCCACGCCCAGGCGGTCGCGCGCCAGGCGCAATTGCGGGTTGTCCAGCACGGCCAGCGCGGCTACCGCGGCCATGGGCAGAGGCTGGTCGAGATCGATGGGCTGGGCGGCCAGTCGCGGCAGCGGGATGCGCTGTACGTCCACGCGCAGGGAGCGCAGCGCGCGCACCGAATCAGCACCCTCGGCCAGCGGCCGGGGCCGGTAGCTCGCGCATCCGCCCAGCACCAGCAGCAGGGTGGCGAGGCTGGCGGCCTGGCTCAGTCGCCGGGCTCTGCCGCGCTGGCGGCGCGCCTGGGAGACGAAGGCTGCCAGCATGGGCAGCGTGCTCGCGCGCGGCGCTTCGGCCGCGGCAGGCTTGGGGATCTGGGGCATGGCTCGGAGGCCGGTCGCGGCCGGCACGCAATCCGGAATCATTCCGGTTTGCGCCAGCCTAGGCGCAAGGACTTAGCCGTGACTTAGGGGTCGGCCAAGACCCCGGGTTCAGGCCTGGCGCAGATACAGCGAAGGGTCCGCGATGCCCCAGCGCTCGGCGCGCTCCAGGCCGACGATGCGCTCGTCACGGGCCTGGCCGCCCAGGTCCAGCAGCCTGGGTTGCAGGAAATCCCGTTTGCGCGTGCAGTAGACGGCGCGCACCTTGGGACGCAGAAGTTCCCCTGGGGTCTGGTCGACCACAACACCCAGCAAGCCGGAGTCAAGGCGCACGAAACTACCCACGGGGTAGATCCCGATGGCCTTGACGAAGTGGTGGAAGATTTCCTGGTCGATGTGCGCTGGCGCCCATCTGGCCATGCGCTGCAGCGATTCAGCGGGGTCCCAGCCCGCCTTGTAGGGGCGGTTCGAGGTCGTGGCGTCGTAGATGTCGCAGATCGTGGCCATGCGGCAGATGCGGCTGATCTGCTCGCCTGCGAGACCGTCCGGGTAGCCGGTGCCGTCCAGACGCTCATGGTGGTGCAGGCATACATCCGCGGCCGTGGCGTCCACGTCGCCTGCCCGCTGCAACAAGTCATGGCCGAGCCGCGGATGGGTCTTGATGATCGCGAACTCGGCTTCGGTCAAGGCCTCGGGCTTGTTCAACACCTCGTGGGGAATCGCCGCCTTGCCGATGTCGTGGAGCATGCCCGCCAGCCCCGCCACCCGCGTGAGCTCGCGCTCGAGGCCCAGCTGGCGGGACAGCGCCACCATCAGCGCGCCCACCGCGGCCGAGTGCAGGTAGGTGTAGT
>JAJZWA010000025.1:0-32327 GCA_021846965.1 Pseudomonadota bacterium
CATCGGAGCGGTGCCCTTGAGGGCTTCTGATGATTGGTCGCACAACCATCATCCCTCATTGCGCACCGCTCTCTTCGTTCCGGGTCCCCGCGATTCCGTGAAGAACCAAAAAAAAGCCACACCGCATGGTGTGGCTTCGCGGGTGGGGCGCCACGCGAACGCGAGGGCCCCGCCGGGTGGTGTCAGTGCACGCGTCCGCGCAGGCGGCGGATCGCCGCCAGCTGGGCGGCCAGCATCGCCAGTTCGCCCTCGACCACCGCGATGTCCTGCGTGTCCTTGGCGTGGGCGCGGTTCTCCTCGGCCTGCTTCAGGGCCTCCTGGGCCTTCGCCTCGTCGAGATCCTTGCCGCGGATGGCGGTATCGGCCAGCACGGTCACATGACCCGGCTGCACCTCGAGCACGCCGCCGGCCACGAACACGAAGTCTTCCTCGTTGCTCGCGCCGTCGGGGCGCTCGATGCGCACCGCGCCGGGCTTGATGCGGGTGATCAGCGGGGTGTGTCCGGCGAGGATGCCGAGTTCGCCGGCTTCCCCGGGAAGCGCGACGAATCGGGCTTCACCGGAATAGATCAGCTCTTCGGCACTGACCACATCGATTTGAAAGGTTTTCATGACCACTCCGAAAGGGCGGAAACGGGCCGCGCGCACCTGGCCGCGGCCCCGCGAACCCTGCTCAGTTCAGCTTCTTCGCCTTTTCGAAGGCCTCGTCGATGGTGCCGACCATGTAGAAGGCCTGCTCGGGCAGCGCATCGCAATCGCCGTTGACGATCATCTTGAAGCCGCGGATGGTTTCCTTCAGCGGCACGTACTTGCCGGGCGAGCCGGTGAACACCTCGGCCACGTGGAAGGGCTGCGACAGGAAGCGCTGGATCTTGCGAGCGCGCGCCACGGTCTGCTTGTCCTCGGGCGAGAGCTCGTCCATGCCCAGGATGGCGATGATGTCGCGCAGTTCCTTGTAGCGCTGCAGGATGCCCTGCACCGCGCGGGTGGTGTTGTAGTGCTCCTCGCCGATCACGTTGGGGTCGATCTGGCGGCTGGTCGAGTCCAGCGGATCCACCGCGGGGTAGATGCCCAGCGAGGCGATGTCGCGCGACAGCACCACTGTGGCGTCCAGGTGGTTGAAGGTGGTCGCCGGCGACGGGTCGGTCAGGTCGTCCGCGGGCACGTACACGGCCTGGATCGAGGTGATCGAGCCGTTCTTGGTGGAGGTGATGCGCTCTTGCAGCACGCCCATCTCCTCGGCCAGCGTCGGCTGATAACCCACCGCGGAAGGCATGCGGCCCAGCAGCGCCGACACTTCCACGCCGGCCAGCGTGTAACGGTAGATGTTGTCGACGAAGAACAGGATGTCGCGGCCTTCGTCGCGGAACTTCTCGGCCATGGTCAGGCCGGTCAGCGCCACGCGCAGGCGGTTGCCCGGGGGCTCGTTCATCTGGCCGAACACCATGGCCACCTTGTCCAGCACCTTCGACTCCTCCATTTCATGGTAGAAGTCGTTGCCCTCGCGGGTGCGCTCGCCCACGCCGGCGAACACCGACAGGCCGCTGTGCTGCTTGGCGATGTTGTTGATCAGCTCCATCATGTTGACGGTCTTGCCGACGCCGGCGCCGCCGAACAGGCCCACCTTGCCGCCCTTGGCGAAGGGGCACACGAGGTCGATCACCTTGATGCCGGTTTCCAGCAGGTCCACCGACGGCGACAGCTCGTCGAAGGCCGGCGCCTTGGCGTGGATGGAGCGCAGCTCCTCGGACTGGATCGGACCGGCCTCGTCGATCGGGCGGCCCAGCACGTCCATGATGCGGCCCAGGGTGCCCTGGCCCACCGGCACCGAGATGGGGGCGCCGGTGGCGTTCACGGCCATGCCGCGGCGCAGGCCGTCGGTGGAGCCCAGCGCGATGGTGCGCACCACGCCGTCGCCGATCTGCTGCTGCACTTCGAAGGTCACGCCGCGCTCGGCCAGGCCCAGGTCCTGGTCGTCCGACAGGCGCAGCGCCTCGTAGACCGCGGGCATGTGCTCACGCGGGAATTCGATGTCGATCACAGCGCCGATGCACTGGACGATCCTGCCTTGGTTTTGGGCCGTGCTCATTTCGGGTTTCTCCGGGATTCTCTGAATGGGGGTGCGCGTCTCGCTCGCGTCGCCGTCAGACGGCCGCGGCGCCGCCGACGATTTCGGACAGTTCCTTGGTGATCGCTGCCTGGCGGCTCTTGTTGTAGACCAGTTGCAGTTCGCTGATCACGGTCTTGGCGTTGTCGGAAGCCGACTTCATCGCCACCATGCGCGCGGACTGCTCGCTGGCCATGTTCTCGGCCACCGCCTGGTACACCAGGGCCTCGACGTAGCGCACCAGCAGCGCGTCGATCACCGGCTTGGCGTCGGGCTCGTAGATGTAGTCCCAGCCGTATTCCTTGCGCTCGGCCTCGGTGGTGCTCATCGCCTGCTTGCTCAGCGGGATGAGCTGCTCCACCTGCGGCTCCTGGCGCATGGTGTTGACGAAGCGGTTGAAGGCCAGGTGGATGGCGTCGAGCTCGCCGCGCTCGTAGGCGTCGAGCAGCACCTTCACCGGGCCCACCAGCTTGTCCAGATGGGGCTTGTCGCCCATCTGCACCAGTTGCGAGGCCACGTCCACGCCGATGCGGTTGAGGAACTGCAGACCCTTGTTGCCGATGGCGCAGGCATGCACCTCGACGCCGTCGGCCTGCCACTGCCTGATGCTCTGGGTGACCCCGCGCAGCAGGTTGGTGTTCAGGCCGCCGCACAGGCCCTTGTCGGTGGTCACGAGGATCAGGCCCACCTTGCGCACCGGCGAGCGAGCCACCAGGAAGGGATGACTGTACTCGGGGTTGGCTTGGCTGAGGTTGGCGGTGATCGCGCGCACCTTCTCAGCGTAGGGACGGGCGGCGCGCATGCGCTCCTGCGCCTTGCGCATCTTCGAGGCAGCCACCATTTCCATCGCCTTGGTGATCTTGCGCGTGTTTTGCACGCTCTTGATCTTCAGGCGGACTTCTTTCATTCCAGGCATGCAGACTCTCCGTTGCCTTCGCTCATGTGTCCTTCCTCCCCGAGGCGGCGACCCGAATCGACGCAGGGCCGTCCCTGGTCGATTCGACCCCCTCGGGGGGCAGGCCGGGCAAGCCCGGCCGCCGGGGGCCGTCTCCAGGAATCGCAGGGCCGTCCCAAGATTCCTGGACCCCCTCGGGGGGCAGGCCGGGCAAGCCCGGCCGTCGGGGGCC
Organism: Pseudomonadota bacterium; assembly: GCA_021846965.1. Classification (GTDB taxonomy): domain Bacteria; phylum Pseudomonadota; class Gammaproteobacteria; order Burkholderiales; family Burkholderiaceae_C; genus Thiomonas_A. The sequence goes on from JAJZWA010000025.1 coordinate 3,234, forward strand.
GTCCATCAATAAGCGCCGCTCTTCTTGAACTCGGCGATCGCTTCCTTCAGCGCTGCCTCGTCTTCCTTGCCCAGGTCCTTCTTGGCCTCGATGCTGTCGACCAGCGCCGAGCACTTGCTGCGCAGGTGGTCGTGCAGGCCCTTCTCGAAGCCCAGGATCTGCTTGACGTCGATGTCGTCGAGGTAGCCGTTGTTCACCGCGTACAGCGAGGCGGCCAGCTGCCACACCTGCACCGGCTGGTACTGGGGCTGCTTGAGCAGTTCCACGACGCGGCGCCCGCGCTCGAGCTGGCGACGCGTGGCGTCATCCAGGTCGGAGGCGAACTGCGCGAAGGCCGCCAGCTCGCGGTACTGCGCCAGGTCTGTACGGATGCCGCCCGACAGCTTCTTGATCACCTTGGTCTGCGCGGCGCCGCCCACGCGCGACACGGACACGCCGGCGTTGATGGCCGGGCGCACGCCCGAGTTGAACAGGTCGGTCTCCAGGAAGATCTGGCCGTCGGTGATCGAGATCACGTTGGTCGGCACGAAGGCCGACACGTCGCCGGCCTGGGTTTCGATGATCGGCAGCGCGGTCAGCGAGCCGGTCTTGCCCTTGACCTCACCCTGGGTGAACTTCTCGACGTATTCCTCGTTCACGCGCGCGGCGCGCTCGAGCAGGCGGCTGTGCAGGTAGAACACGTCGCCGGGGTAGGCTTCGCGGCCCGGCGGGCGGCGCAGCAGCAGCGAGATCTGGCGATAGGCCCAGGCCTGCTTGGTCAGGTCGTCGTACACCACCAGCGCGTCCTGGCCGCGGTCGCGGAAGTATTCGCCCATGGTGCAGCCGGCGTAGGGCGCCAGGTATTGCATGGCGGCCGAGTCGGAGGCGGTGGCGGCGACCACGATGGTGTAGTCCATCGCGCCGTGTTCCTGCAGCTTGCGCACCACGTTGGCCACGGTGGAGGCCTTCTGGCCGACCGCGACGTAGATGCAGATCAGGTCCTTGCCCTTCTGGCTGATGATCGAGTCCACCGCGACGGCGGTCTTGCCGGTCTGGCGGTCGCCGATGATCAGCTCGCGCTGGCCGCGGCCCACCGGCACCATGGAGTCGATGGCCTTCACGCCGGTCTGCACCGGCTGCGACACCGACTTGCGCCAGATCACGCCCGGGGCCACCTTCTCGACCACGTCGGTCAGCTTGGTGTTGATCGGGCCCTTGCCGTCGATGGGCATGCCCAGGGTGTTGACCACGCGGCCGATCAGCTCGGGGCCGACCGGCACGGACAGGATCTGCCCGGTGCACTTGACCGTGTCGCCTTCGGAGATGTGGCCGTATTCGCCCAGCACCACGGCGCCGACCGAGTCGCGCTCCAGGTTCAGCGCCAGGCCGTAGGTGTTGCCCGGGAATTCGAGCATTTCACCCTGCATGACGTCGGACAGCCCGTGCACCCGCACGATTCCGTCGGACACGGACACGACGGTGCCCTGGTTCTTCACATCGGCGGCCGTGCCCAGGCCTTCGATGCGGCTCTTGATGAGTTCGGAGATTTCAGCGGGATTGAGTTGCATGGGGAGCCTCGGTATTCATGGGCGAATGGGGTGTGGCCTCAAGCCGTGAGCGCGTTGCGCATCGACTCCAGGCGGGCGCGTACCGAGGTGTCCAGCACCTCGTCGCCGACGGCCACGCGCACGCCGCCGATCAGCCCGGGGTCGACCTCGACGCGCGCGTACAGCTTGCGTCCGAAGCGCCGCTCCAGGGCCGGCAGCAGCTCGTCGAGCTGGCGCTGGTCCATCGGGAAGGCGCTGGTGACCTGGACCTCGGCGCGCTGCTGCGCGTCGTCCTTCAGGCGGTGGAACTGCTCCGCGATGGCCGGCAGAGCCGCCAGACGGTGGTTCTCAAGGACCACGCGCAGCAGGTTGCGCACGGCGGCGCCGGGCTGCTTCGGCAGGGCCGACAGCATCAGCTCGCCGAGGGCCTCGGCGCCCAGCTGCGGATCGCCGACCAGCCGGCGCAGGCCCGCGTCGCGCGCGACCACGGCCAGCGCGTCGAGCTGCTCGGCCACCTGGTCGAGGGATTCGGCGGCCGCCGCGCCCTGCGCGGCCTGGAACATCGCTTCGGCGTAGGGCCGTGCGACGGTTGCGAGTTCAGCCATCGCGGTTCCTTTCGCTCAGAGCTCGGCCTTGAGCTGCTGAAGCAGCTCGGCGTGGGCCTGCGCGTTGACCTCGCGGCGCAGGATCGCCTCGGCGCCCTGGACCGCCAGCGCGGCGACCTGGTCGCGCAAGGCCTCGCGGGCCTTGACCACCTGCTGCTGCGCCTCGGCATGCGCCTGGGCCACGATGGCCTCGGCGGTTTCCTCGGCCTTGCGGCGGGCTTCCTCGATCATCGCCATGGCGCGGCGCTCGGCGTCGTGCAGGCGTTGCGCGCTCTCCTCGTGCGAACGAGCGAGTTCACGCGCGACTTCCTGGTTGGCCGAGGCCAGCTCGGCCTTGGCACGATCGGCCGCGGCGAGGCCGTCGGCGACTTTCTTTGCGCGCTCGTCCAGCGCCTTGGTGATCGGCGGCCACACATACTTGGCCGTGAACGCCGCCAGCAGCAGGAACACGATGAGCTGCGCAAACAGTGTTGCGTCCAAATGCATGGCGCTAACCCTTGCGTAGTTTCGGGGACATGAGGTGCACGGACCGTGGGGACGGCCCGCACGATCACTTCAGGACGAACGGATTCGCGAAGGTGAACATCATGGCCAGGCCGACGCCGATCAGGAAGGCGGCGTCGATCAGGCCGGCCAGCAGGAACATCTTGGTCTGCAGTTCGTTCATCAGCTCGGGCTGGCGGGCGGCCGACTCGAGGTACTTGCTGCCCATGATGCCGATGCCGATACAGGCGCCGTTGGCGCCCAGGCCGATGATCAGGCCAGCGGCCAGCGCGACATATCCGAGAACGTGTTCCATGAATGGCTCCTGAGGAAGGGTTGAAGAGTCAGAGAGGAAAAAGCGAAAAGCCGAAGCGATCGAACCGGGATTGCGGCCCGATCAGTGGTGGTCGTGCGCCTGGCCGATGTAGACCAGGGTCAGCATCATGAAAATGAAGCCTTGCAGCACGATGATCAGCATGCTGAAGATCGACCAGGCCAGCCCGGCGGCGATGTTCCCGAAGAACAGCGCCCAACCGGACAGGCTGCCCAGACCCGCCGCGCCCATCAGCGCGATGATCATGAACAGGATTTCCTCGGCGTACAGGTTGCCGAACAGTCGCATGCCGTGCGACAGGGTCTTGGCCAGGTACTCGAGCAGCTGCATGGCGAAGTTCAGCGGCCACAGCAGCGGGTGATTGCCGAAGGGCGCGGTGAACAGCTCGTGCAGCCAGCCGCCCAGGCCCTTGACGCGCACGCCGTAGTACAGGCTGAGCAGCAGCACGGTGATCGACATGCCCAGCGCCACCGAGAGGTCGGCCGTGGCCACCACGCGCAGGTAGGCGTGCTGCGGGTCGTGGCCGGTGGCGGCGGCGGCGCCTTCCCACAGGCGCGGCAGCAGGTCCACCGGGAGCAGGTCCATGGCGTTCATCAGCACGATCCAGATGAAGGCGATGAAGGCCAGCGGGGTGACGAATTCACGCGACTTGGCATTGCGCACGATGCCGCGGGCCTGCTCGTCGACGAACTCGGCCAGGAATTCCACCGCCGCCTGCAGGCGACCCGGCACCCCGCTGGTCATCGAGCGGGCCACGCGCCACAGCACGAAAAAGGCCAGCGCGCCCAGCAGCACCGTCATGATCAGCGAGTCGATGTCGATGACGTGGAAGTCCACCACGCCCGTGCGCGGACCGCTGGTCCACTGGGTCAGGTGGTGGATGATGTATTCGCCTGCGGTGATCGTCGGTTCCGGAGCGGACATGGCAGCTTGGGCAGAAGGTTTCGGTCGCCTGGTGGTGCGCGGACTCAGGCTTGTTTCCCGTTGCCGCGCGTCTTGCCGCGCAGCAACAGGGCGATCCAGTACACCTGCAGCGTGGCCACCAGCCCGAGCAGCAGCGCAGGCCAGCTCAGGGCCGGCAGCAGGCGCGGGGCCAGCAGCAGGAACATCACGGTGAAGGCAATCTTGAGCAGTTCGCCGAAGGCGAAGCCGAACAATGCGTAGGCGGGGGGCAGGCGCACCAGCCAGCGCCGCATGACGCCGGCGAACAAGGCGGCCGGCAGCAGCACGACGCCGCCGCCCCACAGCGCCGACAGCGCGGCCGCGGTGCCGCCCAGCAACCAGCCCGCCAGCCCGGCCAGCAGGGTCACCGCCAGTTGCAGCGCGACCACGCGCAGCGGCGACACGCCCGGCTTGGCGCGCAGCAGCGCCTGCGCCTGCTCGCGGCTCAGCGGCTCGCGCGGCGTGTCGTCTTCGTCCTGCCAGGTGTCCAAGGCTTGCACGGTTCTTGCTAGATTTGCTGCTGAGTTTGGCGGTGCCGCTGGGAGATCGCTTGCTTGCCCGTGCCACCGCGGACCAGCCGGCGCACCCTCACGGTGCGCCGTGCATCCTGCTGCTGCGGTCGTGGCACGCGGGCTTCGCGCACTGGGCCCCGTCGGAGTGCGCAGGCGATCGAGCGCACCACCCCTGGGACCATCTCCAGTCAACATGCCGGCCGCGCGTGTAACAAATCCCTCGCGGCCAAACGGCGGAAGTATACGTAAACCCCTAGGCAGCAATCCAGCATTTTCGTAGTCGGCAACGAGGTTGCCTTGCGCCAGAGCAAGGCAACCCGCAGCCGTCCAAGGCGCCGCCAGGGGGAGCGCACACGGATTGGGCTATGCTCGGCCACAGGGGGTTGCCGTGAACAAATTGTTGCTTTTCATACACTTGATTGGTGCGATCGTCTGGATGGGCGGGATGAGCCTGGTGCTTCTGGCACTGCGTCCCGCGGCCTTGCGCGTGTTGCAGCCGCCCTTGCGCCAGCAATTGCTCCTGCAGGTGCTGCGGGGCTTCTTTCCCCTGGTCTGGCTGAGCATCGCGCTGCTGCTGGGCAGTGGCGCCTGGGCCCTGGCGAGCGTGGGCATGGCCGCCGCGCCGCCGGGTTGGCACGCCATGCTGGGCATCGGCCTGGTGATGACGGCCGTGTTCGCCCACATCTACTTCGCGCCCTACCGGCGCGCCTGTCGTGCCGCGCGGGAGGCGCAATGGCCGGCGGTGGGCGCCGCGCTGCAGCGCATCCACCGCCTGGTGCAGCTCAATTTCGCGCTGGGCTGGCTGGCGATCGCGCTGGTCCTGCTGCTGTAGCCGGCGCGGCGCCGCGCGGCTTCAGCGCGCGCGCAGGGCGCGTGCCGCCTCGATGGCGAAATAGGTCAGGATGCCATCGGCGCCCGCGCGCTTGAAGGCGAGCAGGGATTCCATCATCACCGCCGGCCCGTCGAGCCAGCCGTTGAGCGCCGCCGCGCGCAGCATCGCGTACTCGCCGCTGACCTGGTAGACGAAGGTGGGCATGCGGAACTCGTCCTTCACGCGTCGCACGATGTCCAGGTAAGGCATGCCGGGCTTGACCATCACCATGTCGGCGCCCTCGGCGATGTCCAGGCGCACCTCGCGCAGCGCCTCGTCGGAGTTGCCCGGATCCATCTGGTAGACCTTCTTGTCGGCCTTGCCCAGGCTGGAGGCCGAGCCCACCGCGTCGCGGAAGGGGCCGTAGAAGGCGCTGGCGTACTTGGCGCTGTAGGCCATGATGCGGGTGTGGATGTGCCCGGCCTGTTCCAGCGCATCGCGGATGGCGCCGATGCGCCCGTCCATCATGTCGCTGGGGGCGACCACGTCCACGCCGGCCTGCGCCTGCACCAGCGCCTGGCGCACCAGCATCTGCACCGTCGGTTCGTTGACGATGTAGCCGCTTTCGTCGAGCAGACCATCCTGGCCGTGCGAGGTGTAGGGGTCCAGCGCCACGTCGGTGAGCACGCCCAGTTGCGGGAACTCGCGCTTGAGCGCGCGCACCACCCGCGGCACCAGACCGTCCGGGTTGGCGGCCTCCAGGCCGTCGGGGGTCTTCAGCGACGGGTCGATGACCGGGAACAGCGCCATCACCGGGATGCCCAGTTCCACGCATTCCTGGGCCACGGGCAGCAGCTGGTCCAGGCTCAGGCGCTCCACGCCGGGCATCGAGGCCACGTTCTCCCGCTTGCGCTCGCCGTCGAGCACGAAGACCGGAAGGATCAGGTCGTCGACGGCGAGGCGGTGCTCGCGCACCAGGCGACGCGTGAAGTCATCGCGGCGCAGGCGCCGCAGGCGGGTGGCGGGAAACGGAGGCTGGGTCATGGCAGGAAGGCCGCCGCGACCGGCGACCGGCAGGATGGGAATACACGCATCACGAAGCGGGAATCTGTCGATCTGCGGGAACTTTTGGAGCTTACGCCACTCTATGCCTACAGGTGGTCGCCGCCAGGCGTCCTCCTCCCGCTTCTCCTCCCTGAGCGGGAGCCTTGTTCTCGACCAAGGCTGTTCGCCCCGGCTGCGGCCGGGGCGCTTTTTTGCCCGCGCGCCGCGGGCCGCGCGCTGCGCCGGGCCTCGCGGGCAGGCACAATGCAGGGCTGCCGCCCAGCCCCCGAGGAGTCCCGATGTTCCTGTGGATCAAGGCCCTGCACATCATCTTTGTCGTTTCCTGGTTCGCCGGCCTGTTCTACCTGCCGCGCATCTACGTCAATCTCGCCATGGTCGGCGACGCGCCCGAGGCACGCGCCGAGCGCGAGCGCCTGCTGTTGATGGCGCGCAAGCTGCTGCGCTTCATGACCATCCTCATGGTGCCGGCGCTGGGCTTCGGCCTCGTGCTCTGGCTGGTCTACGGCGTCGGCCTGCATGGTCCCGGCAACGGATGGATGCACGTCAAACTCGGCTTCGTGATCCTGCTGCTGGGCTTCGACCACTACTGCAGGCGCCTGTTGCGTCAGTTCGAGCAGGGGCGCAACCGCCACAGCCATCGCTGGTACCGCTGGTTCAACGAGATCCCCACCGTGGCGCTGTTCGTGATCGTGCCGATGGTGGTGGTCAAGCCCTTCTGAACGCGCGCACGGCGCCCCGTCTCCCATGAGCCATTACCAGTACCACGTGTTCTTCTGCCTGAACCAGCGCGACGGCCCGCGTCCCTGCTGCGCAGCGCAGGGCGCCGAGGCGGCCTTCGAGCACTGCAAGAAGGCCGTCAAGCAGGCCGGCCTGGCCGGCCCGGGCAAGGTGCGGGTGAACCGCGCCGGCTGCATGGAGCGCTGCGAACAAGGGCCCGTGTGCGTGGTCTACCCGCAGGGCATCTGGTACACCTACGTGGACCAGCAGGACATCGACGAAATCGTCGAGCGCCACCTCCAGCGCGGCGAGATCGTCGAGCGCCTGCGCCTGCCCGAGGAGCCTGCATCTTGAACCGTTCCACCCGCCGCGAGCGCATCCCGGGCCCGGTCGGCACGCTGGAGCTGGCCATCGACCTGCCGGCGCTGGAGCCGCGCGGCCTGGCCGTCGTCGCCCATCCGCACCCGCTGCAGGGCGGCACCCTGGACAACAAGGTGGCACAGACCCTCGCGCGCGCCTGGGTGCAGCTCGGTTTCGCCGCGGTGCGGCCGAATTTCCGCGGTGTGGGCGCCAGCGAGGGAAGCTACACCGAAGGGGTGGGCGAGACCGAGGACCTGCGCGCCGCGATGCACCACGCCCAGCGCGAACTGGGCCTGGCCGAGGACCTGCCGCTGGCCATCTCCGGTTTTTCCTTCGGGGGCTTCGTGGCCGCGCGCCTGTGCGCCCAGTTGCGCGAGCAGGGGCGCGAGGTGCATCACCTGTGCCTGGTCGCGCCGGCCGTGGCCAGTTTCGCCGTTCCGGCGCTGCGCGACGATTCCGGCAACTCCCTGGCGCGGCGCATGCTGGTCGTGCACGGCGAGGCCGACGAGGTCGTGCCCCTGGCCGCCACGATGGACTGGGCGCGCCCGCAGGCGCAACCCGTGCTCGTGGTGCCCGGCGCGGGCCACTTTTTCCACGGCATGCTGACGCCACTCAAGCAATGGGTGTGCGCCTGGCACGCAACCCTTCCGGAGTGAGCCGGGCCGGCCCACGACCTGCTTCGGGGCCCCACGATACCTGAGGAAACAACAAGCCCCTCGCTCGCTGCTATGGTGCGCAGGATTGTGCGTCCCGAAACGCGGGCCGCAGGCATCCGCCGGCGCGACGCCGGCTTCCCAGCATTGTCCGAATCGTCCATGTTTCCGTCCGAATTCCGCTCCTCGCGCCGCCTGGTTGCCGGCGCGCTCGTCCTGTCCCTCGCCTTCGGCGCGCTGCCCGTCGCCAGTGCCGCCGCCACGCCCGCGCCCACGGCCTCGGCACCGGTGGCCGCGGTCGGTCCCGGCAACCTGCCCGACGGCCCGACGGCCGCGCTGCTGCAGACCGTCACGCCGCCCAACCTGGACGCGCGCAGCTGGCTGGTGCTGGACCTCACCAGCAACCAGATCCTGGCCCAGCACGATGCGCACCAGGTCGAGGCGCCGGCCTCGCTCACCAAGCTGATGACCGCCTACCTGACCTTCAAGGCGATCAAGGACGGCACCATCAAGCGCGACCAGCTGGTGCACGAGAGCGTGAAGGCCTGGCGCACCGGCGGCTCGCGCATGTTCATCGATCCGCGCGTGCCGGTGTCGGTGGACGACCTGCTGATGGGCATGATCGTGCAATCGGGCAACGACGCGGCGATGACCCTGGCGCAGACGGTGGCCGGCTCCGAGGCCACCTTCGTGTCCATGATGAACAACCAGGCGCAGCAATGGGGCCTGCACGACACCCATTTCATGGACCCCACCGGCCTGCCCGATCCGGGGCACCACAGCAGCGCGCATGACCTGGCGGTGATCGCCACCCACATCATCCGCGACTTCCCCAGCGATTTCGCGCGCTACTTCAAGGTCAAGGAATTCACCTACAACCACATCACGCAGCCCAACCGCGTCAGCCTGCTGTTCACCGACCCCTCGGTGGACGGCATGAAGACCGGCTACACCGAGCATGCCGGCTATTGCATGATCACCACCGCGCTGCGCAAGACGCCCACCGGGCCGCGCCGCGTGCTGACCGTGGTCATGGGCACGCCCAGCGAGCACGCGCGCGTGGCCGAGAGCGCCGTGCTGCTGAACTGGGCCTACCAGAACTTCGACGACGTGCACCTGCTGCAGGCCGGCAAGGCGCTGGTGCAGGCGCCCGTATGGAAGGGCGCGGTCCCCACCGTCGCGCTGGGCAGCCTGCAGGACGTGGTGGTCACGGTGCCGCGTGGAGACGCCGCGCGCATCCAGACCACCATTCAGCGCAACGACCCGCTGGTGGCGCCGCTCGCGGCGGGCCAGCGCGTGGGCACGCTGAATGTGTCGCTGGCGGGCAAGCCGATGGGAAGCTACCCGCTGCAGGTGCTGACGCCGGTGCGTCAGGCCGGCTGGTTCAAGCGCATGTGGGACGCCTTGCGCCTGGCCATCAAGTGAGTGGCGGGGCCGGCCGGCTCGCGCGCGGCGAGCCGGGCTTGCGCCACCGCCCCGGCTACTGGGGCCGTGACGAGGAGACCAGGTCCCCGCGCAGCGAGTGCGGATAGGCGGCCGCGATGCGCATGTCCACCATGCGGCCGGCCAGCTCGCTGGGCCCCTCGAAGTGCACCATGCGGTTGTTCTCGGTGCGCCCCTGCAGTTCCTCGGGATTGCGCCGGCTCGGCCCCTCGACCAGCACGCGCTGGGTGCTGCCGACCATGGCCTCGGAGATCTCCCGCGCGAAACTCTCCAGGCGCGCCTGCAGGCGTTGCAGGCGCTGCAGCTTGATCTCCTGCGGGGTGTCGTCGTGCAGCGCGGCGGCCGGGGTCCCCGGGCGGGCGCTGAACACGAAGCTGAAGCTCGCGTCGAAACGCACATCCTCGACCAGCTTCATCAGTTGCTCGAAATCGGCCTCGGTCTCCCCCGGGAAGCCGACGATGAAGTCCGAGCTGATGCTGATGCCGGGGCGCGCCGCCCGCAGCTTGCGCACGATCTGCTTGAACTGCAGCGCCGTGTAGCCGCGCTTCATGGCCGCCAGCACGCGGTCCGAGCCGTGCTGCACCGGCAGGTGCACATGCGCGACCAGCTGGGGGATGCGCGCGTGCGCGTCGATCAGGCGCTGGCTGAACTCGTTCGGGTGGCTGGTGGTGTAGCGGATGCGCTCGATGCCGGGAATCTCCGCCACGTACTCCAGCAGCAGCGCGAAATCCCCCGGCTGGCCGTCGACCTCGGCGCGCCAGGCGTTGACGTTCTGGCCCAGCAGCGTGACCTCGCGCACTCCCTGCGAAGCCAGCTCGGCCACCTCGGTGAGCACGTCCTCCAGCGGACGCGAGACCTCCTCGCCGCGGGTGTAGGGAACCACGCAATAGCTGCAGTACTTGCTGCAGCCCTCCATGATGGACACGAAGGCGGTGGGCCCTTCGGCGCGCGCGGCCGGCAGGTGGTCGAACTTCTCGATCTCCGGAAAGCTCACGTCCACCTGGGCGCGCCCGGTGCGCTCGCGCGCCTCCAGCAGCTCGGGCAGGCGGTGCAGGGTCTGCGGGCCGAACACCAGATCGACGAAGGGCACGCGCTCGACGATGGCCGCGCCCTCCTGGCTGGCCACGCATCCGGCCACGCCGATGCGCAGGCCCGGGCGCTCCTTCTTCAGCAGGCGCAGGCGCCCGAGGTCGCTGAACACCTTTTCCTGCGCCTTCTCGCGGATGGAGCAGGTGTTGAGCAGCACCAGGTCGGCGTCCTCCGGGGTATCGGTGGGCTGCCATGGCTGCGAGGCGGCGAGCACGTCGGCCATCTTGGCCGAGTCGTACTCGTTCATCTGGCAGCCGAAGGTCTTGATGTAGAGCTTTTTCATGATCGGAGTCGGCGCGGCTTGCGCGCCGGCGCGGGCTTGAGCCCGCCCGCGGGCGGGCAGGGCGTTCAGAATTGCCGGAACAGGCAGCGGTTGGGCGCGGCCGGCACCCCGCTGACCACCTGGTTGGCGCGCAGCAGCCACACCCTGAACACATTGCCCATGGAATCGCGCTGGAACACCACCGGGCCCTGGAGCCCCGGCAACTGGCCCAGCAGGATCACCCGCTGCTGGGTGTTCTCGACGCGCAGGCCCGGGCCCAGCGGATAGCTCACGCAGTTCACGCTCAGCGTGGGGCCGGCGCCGAAGGTGGCGTAGCCCGTCAGGCTGCCCATGGGATACACGCGCGCCGGACCTGGGGGCAGGACCTGCGCCGTCGCGCATGCGCCGACCAGCGCCAGCGCGGCGGCCAGGCTCGGGCGCAGCAGGTTCGGTGCGGCCACACGCATGTGCGGGTTCCTGGAGGGGTGGGAAGCAGGGCCCGATTGTAGTGGCCGCGCGGGCTCGCCGCGCGGCGCGGCGGTCTCGGGGAGCGGCCGCCTCAATCGAAACATTCCGCCTCGTGCAGCGCCGGCGCCGCCGCATCCTTCGCGGCCAGCGCGGGCTCCAGCCCTTGCAGGGGCCAGGCGATGTCCAGGCTCGCATCGTTCCACGCCACCGAGCGTTCATGCTCGGCGAACCAGTAGTCCGTGGTCTTGTAGAGGAATTCCGCGCCCTCGGACAGGCTCAGGAATCCATGCGCGAAGCCGGGGGGAATCCACAGCTGGCGTCGGTTGTCCGCGGAAAGCTCCACGCCGGCCCATCGCCCGAAGCGCGGAGAGCTGCGCCGCAGGTCCACCGCCACGTCCCACACGCGCCCGGCCACCACACGGACCAGCTTTCCCTGCGGGTGGCGGATCTGGTAGTGCAGGCCGCGCAGCACCCCTCGCGCCGAGCGCGAGTGGTTGTCCTGCACGAACTCGGTGTCGATGCCCGTCGCGGCGGCGAAGTCGCGGCGGTTGTAGCTCTCGAAAAACCAGCCCCGCGCGTCGCCGTAGGACCTGGGCTCGAGCACCAGGACCTCGGGCAGCGCGGTGGGAGTGACGGTGTAGGGCATGGCGCGGTCTCAGATGCCGGGCGAGGCGAGCAGGCGCAGCAGGTACTGGCCGTAGCCGTTCTTGCGCATGGGCTCGGCCAGGCGTTGCAACTGCTCGGCGTCGATCCAGCCCTGGCGCCAGGCGAGTTCCTCCGGGCAGGACACCTTCAGGCCCTGGCGCTTTTCCAGCGTGGCGATGAACTGCCCGGCGTCCAGCAGACTCTCGTGGGTGCCGGTGTCCAGCCAGGCGTAGCCGCGGCCCAGCGTGGTCACCTGCAACTGCCCGCGCTCCAGGTAGATGCGGTTCAGGTCCGTGATCTCCAGCTCGCCCCGGGCCGAAGGCCGCAGCGAGGCGGCGATGTCGCTCGCCTGCCCGTCGTAGAAGTACAGCCCCGTGACGGCGTAGCTGCTCTTGGGTCGGGCCGGCTTTTCCTCGATGCTCACGGCGCGGCCTTGCGCGTCGAATTCCACCACCCCGTAGCGTTCAGGGTCGAGCACGTGGTAGGCGAACACCGTGGCCGCATCCATGCGCGCGTTGGCCTGCACCAGCAGGGGCTGCAGGTCGTGGCCCCAGAACAGGTTGTCTCCCAGCACCAGCGAGCTCGGCGCGCCGCCGAGGAATTCGCGCCCGATGATGAAGGCCTGCGCCAGCCCGTCCGGGCTGGGCTGCACCGCGTAGTGCAGGTCCAGGCCCCACTGGCTGCCGTCGCCCAGCAGCTGCTGGAAGCGCGGCGTGTCCTGCGGCGTCGAGATCAGCAGCACCTCGCGGATGCCGGCCAGCATCAGGGTCGACAGCGGGTAGTACACCATCGGCTTGTCGTACACCGGCAGCAGCTGCTTGCTCACCGCCTGGGTCACCGGGTACAGCCGGGTGCCGGAGCCACCGGCGAGGAGGATGCCCTTGCGGGCGACGGATCGTGTCATCGCAAGCCGCGCCGGAGCGCAAGATCGTGTCAGCGGGCATGATACGCAGGCCGCGCCGCGCGCCCCGCGCTGCATGGGAGCCGCCGCCTCCCGGCCGGCCCGACCTCGGAAAGCCGGAAAGCGGGAAAGAGAAAGGCCCCGAAGTCTCGCGACTTCGGGGCCTTGGAAAACCTGGTGGCGCTTCAGGGACTCGAACCCCGGACCTGCGGATTATGATTCCGTCGCTCTAACCGACTGAGCTAAAGCGCCAAAAGCAGGCCATTATACGCGAGCCCGCCGGGCGCTCAAGCCCCCGCCTCGGCGGGGGCATCCGGGGACCTCAGCGGTTCTCGAACTTCGGGCTGCGCTTTTCCAGGAAGGCCGCCATGCCCTCGCGCTGGTCGTGGGTGCCGAACAGGCTGTGGAACACCCGGCGCTCGTACATGAGCCCGTCGGCCAGCGGGGTCTCGAAGGCACGGTTCACGCAGTCCTTGGTCAGCATCACGGTCTGGCGCGGGAAGGCGCAGATGGTGCGCGCCGCTTCCAGCGCCTCCTCCAGCAGGCGCGCCGCGGGCACCACCCGCGAGACCAGCCCGGCGCGTTCGGCCTCCGCCGCGTCCATCAATCGCGCGGTCAGCGCCAGGTCCATGGCCTTGCTCTTGCCCACCGCGCGTGGCAGGCGCTGCGTGCCCCCGGCGCCGGGGATGATGCCGATGCGGATCTCCGGCTGGCCGAAGCGGGCGTCGTCGGCGGCGATGATGAAGTCGCACATCATCGCCAGCTCGCAGCCCCCGCCCAGCGCGTAGCCCGCCACCGCCGCGATCACCGGCTTGCGGATGCTGCGCATGCGTTCCCAGTTGCGGGTGATGAAATCCTCGCGGTAGGCCTGCATGTAGTCCTTCGTGGCCATGGCCGCGATGTCCGCGCCGGCCGCGAAGGCCTTCTCGCTGCCCGTCAGCACGATGCAGCCGATGGCCTCATCGGCCTCGTACATGGCCAGGGCCTGGCCCAGCTCGTCCATCAGGGCATCGTTCAGCGCATTGAGCTGCTTGGGCCGGTGCAGCCGGATCAGTGCCACCTGGTCGTGGACTTCGAGCAGCAGGTTCTCAGGGTTCATGGACTTCTCCTCGCGAGTCGTCGGGTCGTGGGGGGGGGAATGGACAGGAATCGGGTGGAAGGTTCTCAGGCGCCCAGCCAGGCGCGGCGCAGGCGCAGCGCGGCGGCCGAGGGCCGGGTGGCCAGTTGCAGCTGCACGGGGCCCGGCGCCGGCTGGGGCAGGGCCGCGCGCAGTTGCACGAGGCGGCCGTCGCGCATGGCGTGGACGCCCCAGATCTGTCCCGGCCGGGCGCGGCGCCACTGGCGCGCCAGGTTCGCCGGGCCGGCCTGCTGCTCGTTGATCGCCACCAGCACGTCGCCCGCGCACAGACCCGCCTGTTCGGCCCAGGATCCGCTGCGCACGAAGCGCAGCACCGGCCAGCTGGAGGCGCCGTCCAGGCGCAGGCCCAGGGCATCCACGGGCTCCGGCGCGGCATGGGTCAGCTCGACGCCGAAACCCGCCAGCAGGCGCTGCAGGGGCAACTCCTCGCGCCCCTGCACATGACGCGCGAACCAGGCGCGCACGTCGGCGCCGCAGGCCTCGCGCACCAGCGCGGGAAGGGCGTCCTCGGGCACGCCCTGTTCGCGCAGCGGCGCGTCGGCGCGCCCGTAGCGCTTCCACAGCAGGCGCATCACGTCGTCCAGGCAGCCCTTGCCGCGACTGCGCAGATGCAGGTCCAGCGCCAGTGCGAACAAGCCGCCCAGGGTGTAGTAGCTCACCGTGGCGTTGGGCGTGTTCTCGTCGGGGCGGTAGAACTTGATCCAGGCGTCGAAGCTCGCCTGCTCCAGGCTTTGCAGATGCCGCCCCGGAGTGGCCTGCACGGCGCGCATGGCCTCGACCAGCAGCTGCAGGTACTGCTGGGGGCTGATCAAGCCGGTGCGGCGCAGAACCAGATCGTCGTAGTAGGACGTGAAACCCTCGAACAGCCACAGCAGGCCGGTGAGGTTCTCGCGCTCCAGGTCGATGGGGGTCAGCGCCTGCGGACGAATGCGCTTGACGTTCCAGGCGTGGAAGTATTCGTGGCTGCACAGGCCCAGCAGGCGCCGGTAGCCGGCGCCCGCGTCGGCGCCGTCGCGCGGATGCGGCAGGTCGGCCTCGGCGCAGATCAGCGCGCTGCTGTCGGCATGCTCCAGGCCCCCCCAGCCGGTGGGCGAGGGCGCCAGCAGGAAGGCGTAGCGCCGAAAGGGCGCGCGCGGCGCCTCGGGTTCGAACAAGGCGATCTGCGCTTCGCAGATGCGCCGCAGATCGGCCGCCAGGCGGCGCTGGTCGACCTGCTCGCGCAGGCGCGAACCATGCTCCAGCACCAGCTCGTGCGGCGTGCCGCAGGCGCGGAAGGCGATGCGCAGGTGGTCGCCGCAGGCCACGGGGTGGTCCACCAGCTGCTCGTAGTCGCGCGCCGCGTAGGTGCCGAAGCCGCGCTCGTCCACGCGGCGCGCCGGCAGCGTGGTGGCCACGCTCCAGCGCAGCTCCGGTGGCGGCTCCAGGCTGAGCTGGTGCTCGACATGCTCGAAGCCCGCGGCCGCCGGCAGCAGGCTGCTGGCGTTGAAAAAGCCCCGCGACGGGTCCAGCCACGCCGCGCGCACCGAGGCGTCGTGCGCGTACACGCTGAGCTGCACCCGCAACGGTCCCTCGCAGGCTTCGATGCGCCAGCGGTTCTTCGCCGTCTTGCGCACACCCAGTTCCCGTCGCCCGCAGAAGGCGCGCATGTCCAGCACGTGGCGTGCGAACTCGCGCACCAGGTAGCTGCCCGGAACCCATACCGGAAGCCACAGTTCCTGGCCGCCCGGGTCGGGGCGGTCCAGCTCGAGCTCGACATCGAACACATGCGCGTGCAGCCTGAGCATGCGCACGCGGTAGCGGGGCCCGACGCTCGGGGATGGGACGGCCTTGGCGCGCTTGCGCGCGGGAGGCGAGGCCTTGGCGGATGCTGGCATGGCGTGGGTGCAGTGAAGTCGGGCTTCATGCTAATCTGCCCAGCCGCGCGCCGGGTGGGCCGGTGCGCCTGGCCCTTCCAGGAATTTCTCGCGAGATCGGTCGTGGAACGAGACGTGTTCAGCGAAATCGCGGTGCATACCGGCTCCGGTTCTCCATCGCTGGTGTACTTGCCGCAGGTGCGCTACCCGAGCGGCGAGGTCACGGGCCTGGAGGCCCTGTTCCGCTGGCGCGCCGACACGGCGCCGCGGCGCCATTCCCCGCTGGCCTTCCTGCCGCGCCTGTCGGTGTCGCAGACCAGCGAGCTGTTCTTCTGGGTGGTCGACACCGCGGTCGCCGAGGCGCGCGTGCTGTCGAGCTGGACCGGTTGGGAAGGGCTGGTGGGGGTCAACGTGGAAGCCGACCAGCTCGGCGACCCGGACCTGGTGCCCCATATCCAGCGCGTGTTGTCCGAGAGCCGCTGGCCGGCGCAGCGCCTGGCGCTGGAAGTGACCGAGCGACGCCAGATCCCCGTCTACCCCAGCGTGATGCGCAACATCCAGGCGTTGCAGCAGGCCGGCGTGATGCTCGCCATGGACGACTTCGGCGAAGGCTATGCCTCCTTCGAGTACCTCAAGCGCCTGAGCCCGGCGCTGATCAAGCTGCCGGCCGGTTTCACCGGCGGCCTGGAGCGCGATCCGCGCAACCGCGAGATCGTGCGCAGCGTCACCGCGCTGGCCCAGCGCCTGGGCGTGCAGGTGGTGGCCGAGGCGGTGGAGCGACCCGAGGACGCGCAGGCCCTGCGCGAACTCGGGCTGCAGGTGATGCAGGGCTATCTGTTCGGCGAACCTCGCCAGCTCGAGGACTGGGCAGAGGTGCTCAACCACGGCGGGCGCCTGCGGGCCATCTGAGGGCCCGCCAGGCGGCCAGGCACCGGGCCGTGGCCCGGCCGCCGCCGGCTCGGCCGTGACTCAGCCCACGTGCCTGGCCAGGAAGGCCAGCGAGCGCTCCATCGCCAGCTTGGCCGACGCCGTGTCGTAGCTGCCGCGGGCGTCGCAGTTGAAGCCGTGGTCGGCGTCGTAGACGTGGAACTCGGCCGTCGGGTTGGCCTTGCGCACCGCTTCGCGGTCGGCCTCGCTGATGTGCGCGTCCTTCAGGCCGTAGTGGAACATCAGCGGCGCCTTGGCCTGCTCGCCCACGAACTGCACGTTGCGCCCGCCGTAGTAGCTGATCGCGGGCAGGCCCAGGCGAATGGCCGACAGGTAGCTCACCGTGCCGCCCCAGCAGTAGCCCACCGTGGCCACCTTCCCGGCGCGTCGCACTTCCTGGGCCGCGGCCTCGACGCCGGCCAGCGCGCGATCGAAGCCGAGCTTGCCGACGTATTCCAGGCCCTTGGTCATGCCTTCCTGGTCATAGCCCAGTTCCACGCCGGGCTGCACGGGGTCGAACAAGGCCGGCGCGATGGCCAGGTAGCCCTGGGCCGCGTAGCGGTCGGCCACGCTGCGGATGTGGGCGTTGACGCCGAAGATCTCCTGCACCACGACCAGGCCCGCCTTGGGCGCGCCTGCCGGCTCGGCCAGGTAGGCGCCGATGCGGGTTCCATCCTTGAGTTGCAACGAAAGGGTCTTGCCCATGACAAGTTCTCCGTAGGGTTGTACGTGGTCGTTCACGGAAGGGCGTGGCGCGCAGCGCTCCTGCGCCAGCGCCAGGGTCGTGCGGGTGCGTGGGGTGCACGGGGAACGCACGACCGGCTCACGTGCCGCCGCGGGGTGGCACCTGAACCGAGCAATGGTACAAGTGGAATGCCCAAGTCTGCTGGAGCCGCTTCGGCACGCCGCTCGCGGCCCTGCGGGTCAATCCTTCCCGCGCTGCTCCAGCACCCGGGCCAGGTAGGGTGCCGTGGCCGACTCGTTCTGCGCGGCCAGTTGCTCCGGCGTGCCGAAGGCCACGATGCGTCCGCCGCCGGCGCCCCCTTCGGGCCCCAGGTCGACGACCCAGTCGGCGCTGGCGATCACGTCCAGGTTGTGCTCGATGACCACGATGGTGTTGCCGGCGTCGCGCAGGCGCAGCAACACGTCCAGCAACATGTCGATGTCCGCGAAATGCAGCCCCGTGGTGGGCTCGTCCAGGATGTACAGGGTGCGCCCCGTGTCGCGGCGCGAAAGCTCCAGCGCCAGCTTCACCCGCTGCGCTTCTCCGCCGGACAGGGTGGTGGCGCTCTGGCCCAGGCGGATGTAGCCCAGGCCCACTTCGCGCAGGGTCTGCAGCTTGCGCGCGATCGCCGGCACGCTCTTGAACTGCTCCAGCGCCTGATCCACGCTCAGCTCGAGCACCTCGGCGATGTTCAGTCCGTGCCAGGTGACGTCCAGGGTCTCGCGGTTGTAGCGCTTGCCGTGGCACACGTCGCAGGGCACGTACATGTCGGGCAGGAAATGCATCTCCACCTTCACCAGCCCGTCGCCCTGGCAGGCCTCGCAGCGCCCGCCCTTGACGTTGAAGGAAAAACGCCCGGCATCGAAGCCGCGCTCGCGCGCCAGGTTGGTCTGCGCGAACAACTCGCGCAGCGGCGTGAACAGGCCCGTGTAGGTGGCCGGGTTGCTGCGCGGCGTGCGCCCCAGCGGCGACTGGTCCACCGCGATCACCTTGTCCAGGAACTGCAGCCCGTGCAGCGCCTCGTAGGGAGCCGGTTCGGTGTGCGCTCCATTGAGCGCGGCGGCCGCCGCCGCATACAGGGTATCGTTGACCAGCGTGGACTTGCCCGAGCCCGAGACCCCGCTGACCACGGTCAGCAGGCCCAGCGGAATGCGCGCCGTCACCTCGCGCAGGTTGTTGCCCCGCGCGCCCACCAGCTCCAGCCAATGCTCGCCGGGCGCCCGGCGCGAGGCCGTGGAGGCCGCGTGGCGGCGCCCGGACAGGTACTGGCCGGTCAGCGAGGCAGGGTCCTCGGCCACCGCCTGCGGGCTGCCCTGCGCCACCACCTCGCCGCCGTGGATGCCGGCGCCCGGCCCCATGTCCACCACATGGTCGGCGGCGCGGATCATGTCCTCGTCGTGCTCCACCACCAGCACGCTGTTGCCCAGGTCGCGAAGGTGCTTGAGCGTGGCGATCAGGCGGTCGTTGTCGCGCTGGTGCAGCCCGATGCTGGGCTCGTCGAGCACGTACATCACCCCGGTCAGGCCCGAGCCGATCTGCGAGGCCAGGCGAATGCGCTGCGCCTCGCCGCCCGACAAGGTGTCGGCGCTGCGGTCCAGGCTCAGGTAGCGCAGCCCCACGTCGTTGAGAAAGCGCAGGCGCGAGGCGATCTCGCGCCGGATGCGCGCGGCGATCTCCGCCTTGGCGCCGTCGAGTTGCAGCTCGTCGAACCAGGCCTGGGCCTGCTGCAGGGTCAGCGCGCAGACCTCCGGCAGGCTGGCCTGTCCCACGCGCACCAGGCGCGCTTCCGGGCGCAGCCGGGTGCCGGCGCAGGACGGGCAGCTGTGCACGCTGCGCAGGCGCGCGAGTTCCTCGCGCACGGCCGGGGTCTCGGTTTCCAGCCAGCGGCGCTGCAGGTTCGGCAGCACCCCCTCGAAGGGGTGGCGGCGCGTGCTGGCGCGGCCCTTCGCGTCCACCGCGCTGAAGGCGATGCGCTCGTCGCCGGTTCCGTGCAGCACCCGATGGCGCGCCGCTTCGGGCAATTGCTCGAAGGGCGTGTCCAGCGCGAAACCGTCGTGCGCGGCCAGCGCCTGCAACTGCTCGAAGTAGAAGCGATTGCGCTTGTCCCAGCCGCGGATGGCGCCGCTGGCCAGGCCCAGTTCGGGGTGGGCCACGACCAGCGCCGGGTCGAACACCTCGACATGGCCCAGGCCGTCGCACTCGGGGCAGGCGCCGGCCGGGTTGTTGAAGGAGAACAGGCGCGGCTCCAGCTCCGGCAGCGAGGTGCCGCACAGCGGGCAGGCGAAGCGGCTGTTGAAGCTTTGCAACTCACCGCTGTCCAGGTCCAGCGCCAGCGCGCGTCCGTCGCTCAGGCGCAGCGCCGCCTCCAGGCTCTCGGCCAGGCGCTGGCGCAAGTCCCCGCCGGTCTTGACCCGGTCGACCACCACTTCCACATCGTGCCGCGAGCCGTCGTCCAGCGCGGGAATATGCTCGGCCTCCAGCACCTGCCCGTCCACGCGAAAGCGCACGTAGCCCTGCGCGCGCAGGGCGGCCAGCAGCTCCGCGTGGCCGCCCTTGCGCGCCTGCACCACCGGCGCCAGCAGCGCCAGGCGCTGGCCCGGCGGGCGCTCGAGCAGGGTGTCCACCATCTGCGACACGGTCTGCGCGAGCAGGGCCTGTTGCGGATGCTGCGGGCAATGGGGGGTGCCCGCGCGCGCCCAGAGCAGGCGCAGGTAATCCAGGATCTCGGTCACCGTGCCCACGGTGGAGCGCGGATTGTGGCTGGCGGACTTCTGCTCGATGGAAATGGCCGGCGCCAGGCCCTCGATCAGGTCGACGTCGGGCTTTTCCATGCGCTGCAGGAACTGACGCGCATAGGCCGACAGGCTCTCCACGTAGCGTCGCTGGCCCTCCGCGTAGAGGGTGTCGAAGGCCAGCGAGGACTTGCCCGAGCCCGACAGGCCGGTCAGCACCACCAGCCGGTTGCGCGGGATGTCCAGGGAAATGTTCTTCAGATTGTGGGTGCGCGCCCCGCGCACGCGGATCGCTGCCGTGGCGGCCTCGTTCGGCAGGGCTTCGGGCGTGGCGGACGGGTCGTGGGCGGTCATGGCGGATTCGGGTGCAACATGCAACTATAAGGGCCCCGGGCGCCCGGGGCGCACCCAGCGCTGCCGGCCGATCCCGGGCGCCGGACGGGGCCGCGGCGCGGTGGCCGGCCTCGGACGCGCGCCTTCGCGCTATTCTTCGCGTTCATGCTCGGGCGCCGCGGGAAGCCGCGCCCCTCTCACCAGGACAATTCATGGCCTCCGTCAACAAAGTCATTCTGATGGGCAATCTCGGGCGCGATCCCGAGGTGCGCTACGCGCCGTCGGGCGCCGCCGTCTGCAACGTCTCCATCGCCACCACGCGCCAGTGGAAGGACAAGTCCGGCGAGCGCAAGGAGGAGACCGAGTGGCACCGCGTGGTGTTCTACGACCGTCTGGCCGAGATCGCCGGCGAGTACCTGAAGAAGGGCCGCCCGGTGTACGTCGAGGGTCGGTTGAAGTACGGCAAGTACACCGACAAGGAAGGCGTGGAGCGCTACACCACCGACATCATCGCGACGGAGATGCAGCTGCTGGGCTCGCGCGACGGCGCTGGTGATGACGAAGGCGGCGGCTACAGCCGCAGCCGCGAGAGTTCGCGCCCGGAGGGCCGCGAAGGCCGCGAGAGCCGCGAATCCGCGCCCCGGGGCGGCTCGCGCGCTCCAGCGCCGTCGAAGCCCGCGGCCGGGGATTTCGACGACATGGACGACGACATCCCGTTCTAGAGGGCACTTCGGTCGTCGGCGCGGTGGTCGACAAGATCCGCAACAAGCTGGACGACCTCGTCGTGCTCCCGCGACGGGAGCAGTCCGGAGCCTCGTTGAACGCGCCCGTACGCGCATGGCGAAGGCCAGCGGAGGGCTTAGGCGCCGTCGGGCAGGACCCGTACCGTGGCTTCGCCGCTGGCGCGGTCGATGCGCACCCGCAGCCTGGCGTACTCCGGCAGCTCGCTCATCGGGGTCGGGTCGCCCTCGCAGGCGCAGCCCGGGATGATGCTGGCGTAGCCGACGCCGAGGTCCACCTCGAGCGCCCCGGGCGACTCGCTGCTGCGCAGCAGCATCAACACGGCTTGATCGACCAGCGCGTGGCTGCCATGGGCCATCGCCTTTTGCAGCGGAGCGAACAGCGCGTCCTCGCCCAGCAAGGCGTCGCGCAGCAGCTCGGTGAACTCGGCCCGGCCCCAGGCGTTCAAGGCGGTCTGCATGGCGGGGTTCATGGCGTGCGGGCTGCTTGGGGGAGCGAGGCCCCATTGTGCTACGGAGCCCGCCGCCGCAGCCGCTCCTCTCAGGGCCTGAGCAACACCTTCGCCGAGGTGCAGCGCCCCTGGGCGAGGTCGACGAAGGCCTGCTGGCCGTCGGCCAGCGCACGCTGCTCGACCCAGGCCAGATCGCCGAAGGCCCCGGCGTACAGCGCCGCGACGGTGGCGCGCAGGTCCGAGGTCGTGTAGGTGTAGGTGCCCAGCAGGGTGATCTCCGCCAGGGTCAGCCTGCGCATGTCGATCTCGCTGGCCCATTCCTGCAGGCCCACGTGCATGACCACGCCGCCCGGTTTCACGGCCGCGATGGCCTGGGCGCGCGTCGCCTTCGCGCCCACGGCGTCGAACACGGCATCGAAGGATCCCTCGGCGAGGGTGTCCTTGCGGGGATCGAGGGTCGCGCAGCCCGCGTGGGTCGACACCGCTTCGCGCCGCAGGTCGTTGATTTCCGCCACCGCGATCTTGCGCGCCCCGATGTGGCGCAACAGCAGGGCGGTGAGCAGGCCGATGGCGCCCCCGCCGATGACCAGCACGCGGCATTCCTGCACCGGCCGGAACAGCGCGCGCTGGGTGAGCTGCACCGCGTGCCAGGCGGTGGCGGCCGGCTCGGTGAGCGCCGCCGAGGTCGTCGGCATGTCCTGCGGGATCTCGATCAGCGAGCTCGCGGGAATGCTCATGGATTCGGCGAAGGCGCCGGGCCGCGTCATGCCGACCATCGACCGCCTGCTGCAGAGGTTGTTGCGGCCCTGCACGCAGTAGTCGCACACGCCGCAGGTGATCAGGGGATTGGCGGTGTAGCGCTGCCCGGGCGCGCAAGCCGCCAGCGCCGAGCGCTCGACCACGCCGACCAACTCGTGGCCCAGCACCAGGCCGGGCTTGCGCCGGGGATCGTGGCCGTGCCAGGCATGCAGGTCGGAGCCGCAGATGCCCACGGCCTCGATGCGCAGCACGACCTCGCCGGACTCCAGTTCGGGATCGGGCAGCTCGCGCAGCGCAAGCTCCTCGGGGCGGGTGTAGACGAGTGCTTTCATGGGAACTCCGTGGGCGTGGGGCGGCCTGCCGTGGGCGGCTAGCGAGCCGTGTAGCCGCCGTCGATCATGAGGACCTGGCCGGTGATGTAGGCACTGGCGTCGCTGGCGAAGAACACCGTCGCTCCGGCCAGGTCCTCCAGCCTTCCATTGCGACCCACGCAGGTCTGCGCCGCGTGGCGCGCCGCCAGCGCCGGATCCTGGAACACCGGGGCCGTCAGGCTGGTGGGAAAGAAGCCCGGCCCGATGGCGTTGCAGGTGATGCCATGCGGCGACCACTCCTGGGCGATGGCGCGGGTGAGTTGCACGATGGCGCCCTTGGCCGCGCCGTAGGGTGCGCTGTTGGGGAAGGCGCGGTAGCTCTGCAGCGAGGCCACGTTGAGAATCCGGCCCCAGCCGCGACGCTGCATGCCCGGCGCCAGCGCCTGGGTGAGGAAGAACGGCGCCGTCAGGTGCAGGTCGATCTGGGCGGCCCAGGTCTGCGGGCTCACGTCGGCGAATGGCTCGCGCAGGTTCACGCCGGCGGCGTTGACCAGGATGTCCACCCCGCCGCCGCTGATCTCCTCGGCATGGCGGGCGATCTGCGCGAGGGCTCGCGGTTCGGACAGGTCGGCGGCCAGCACCTGCGCGTCGATGCCGTCGGCCAGCAGGCGCTCGCGCGCCTGCTCGAGCAGATCTGCGCGGCGTGCCACCAGCGTGAGCGCGGCGCCTGCCAGGCCCAGCGCACGCGCCATGGCCTCGCCGATGCCCGAGCTTCCCCCGGTGACCAGCGCGCGGCGCCCGTGCAGGTCGTAGAGATGCGCGAGTTTCATACGGTCACCGCGCTGCCCAGCTCGAAGCTCTGCCCGGGGTAGTACTTGGCCAGCCGGTCGTCCGCGGTGCGGGCGTGCGCCTCCATGCCTTCCAGCCGGGAGATCCTTGCGGTGATCTCGCCGATGTCCCTCGCGGCCTCGCGGGTCATGCGCTGCCAGGTGAGGGTCTTGACGAACTTGTGCACGGACAGTCCGCCCGAATAGCGCGCCGCCCCCTTGGTCGGCAGCACGTGGTTCGGCCCGCTGACCTTGTCCCCATAGGCCACCGTGGTCTCCTCGCCCAGGAAGAGCGAGCCGTAGTTGGTCAGCCGGGCCAGCCACCAGTCCAGATCGGCGGCCTGCACCTCGAGGTGTTCGGAGGCGTAGCGGTCGGACACCTCGACCACTTCCTCGCGCGTGTCGCACAGCACCACCTCGCCGTAGTCGCGCCACGCCGCGCCCGCCGCGTCGCGCGCCGTGGGAGGCAGCTTGTCGATCAGGCGCGGCACGCGCTCCAGGACCTCGGCGGCCAGCGCGCGCGACGTGGTGAACAGCCAGGCCGGCGACTCGTGCCCATGCTCGGCCTGGCCGACGAGGTCGCTGGCGACGATGGCCGGGTCCGCGCTGTCATCGGCGATGACGGCCACTTCGGACGGGCCGGCGAATACGTCGATTCCCACCTGTCCGAACAGCATGCGCTTGGCTTCGGCGACGAACTTGTTGCCTGGCCCGACGATGACGTCCGCCGGGGTGCCCGTGAACAGTCCGTAGGCCATCGTGGCGATGGCCTGCACCCCTCCCAGGGTCAGGATGACGTCGGCGCCTGCCCGATCGAAGGCGTACAGCAGGAAGGGGTGCATCGGGCCGCCGCGAAAGGGCCCCGAGCAGGCGATGATGCGCCCCACCCCCGCCGCCTTCGCCGTCGCCACCCCCATGTAGGCGGAGGCGATGTGCGCGTAGCGCCCGGCGGGCGCGTAGCAGCCGGCGACGTTGACGGGCACGATGCGCTGCCCGGCCGTGACCCCTGGGTGCAGCTCGACCTCGAATTCCTGGATCGAGCGGCGCTGCGCGAGCGCGAACTCGCGCACCTGGTCGATCGCGAAATCGATGTCGCGCCGCACCTGGGCGGGAACTTCCGAGGCGCGTCGGCGGATCTCGTCCTTGTCGACGATGATCTCGCGCTCCCAGGTATCGAGCTTGCGGGCGTAGCGCCGCACGGCATCCTCGCCGTCCTTGCGGATCGCCGCGAGCATCTCCTCGACGACCGCGCGAGCGGTGGCGGTCTCCGTCTCGGGAGTCTTGCTGGCCTTCTTGAGGTAGGTGGTGGGCATGATCAGTGTTCCGTGGTGGGGTGATGCGATCCGTGCGGCCTCGCCCGTGTTACTCGAGCGCAGCGGCCATCGCCGCCTCCTGGCCGGGCTCCTCGGCGTCGGAGCCGCTCGGCTTCCAGGCGATCAGCAGGCTTGCGACCAGGCCCAGGGCCGGCACCAGCAGCAACAGGCCGACCATGTTGTAGAAGCCGAAGGCGGATTTGAGGAGAGGGAAGAAATAGAAGCCCATGATGCTGCCCACGCGCACCATGCCCTGGCCCCAGCCCGTGCCGACTCCACGGATGCGTGTGGGGTAGGACAGCGCGGCCATGGTCATGCCCTGGGCGCCGGGGCCGAAGGCGTGGCCGAGGATCATCAGGCCGACCAGCAGGGCCTTGCCCTCGACGGGCAGCCCGCCGTGGAAGCGAAACAGCGCGAACAAGGCCAGGAGGACCAGGGTGTAGCCGGCCACGGCCATGCGGCGCGACCCCATGCGGTGGGTCACCGCGACACCGACCGAGGCCCCCACGATGCCGAACAGATTGAAGGCGATGGCCCCGAGGATGGCATGGAGGAAGGCCGATCCGAACAGGGTCTGCGAGATCGAGGGCAGGTTGAAGCCGATGGCGAAGTACTCCATGCTCTGCGTCGCGCATATCACGGAGACGAGCAGCGTGCGCTTGAGGTACGTGGGGCCGAAGATCTCGCCGAAGGATGCGCGGGAGTGCCCGGTGCCCGCCGGCCTGGCCGCCCCCGGCATGACCCGCGTGCGCACGCCGTAGGTGGTCTGCAGGATGTTCGCGGCAGCCTCCAGGCTCACGTTGTGCGCTGCCCATGGGGCGCTTTCCTTCATGTACTTGAAGCGCAGCACGAGGATGAGCAGCGCCGGCACGGCGCCGAAGCCCACCGCCACGCGCCAGAGTTCGTCGCCGAAGCCCGCGTAATAGAAGGGCAGGATGACCAGGCCCGTGCACGAGGCAGCCACGTACCACATCAGCTGCCAGAGGTTGATGCCGCCGCCGCGCTTGCGCCGGTTCACGAACTCGGCGATGAAGCTCAACGCCACGGGGAAGTCCAGACCCACGCCCAGGCCCATCAGGAAGCGGAACAGCAGCAGCATGGGAAGACTCACGGAGAGCGCGGCGCCGAGTGCCGACAGCACCAGGAGCACCAGGTCGACCATGAACATCCTGTAGCGCCCGACCATGTCGGTGGCCTTGCCGCCCCAGAGCGCGCCGATCAAGGCCCCGAAGGCCATCATGGCCGTGACGCTGCCCACCTGGAAGGGACTCAGGCCGAAGGTCTGCTTGAGCGCGGGCACGC
This sequence comes from Pseudomonadota bacterium, assembly GCA_021846965.1. GTDB lineage: Bacteria > Pseudomonadota > Gammaproteobacteria > Burkholderiales > Burkholderiaceae_C > Thiomonas_A. Next base: position 29,461 of record JAJZWA010000025.1, read on the forward strand.
CGATGCCCAGGCTGGTGAAGTCGTAGGCGTCGACGAACACCCCGCCGAGGGCGATCATGACGATGAGGGCCGTGGATTTCGCGCCGGGATGTTCGTCGACGAAATCCGATACGTCCCTGGCGCTGCGGATGATCAATTCCTGAGTCATGGTGTCTCCTCCTTGGATGGGGGGGCGCGGGCCAGGCCCTGGGCCTCCCGCTCCGAGTTCGACTGGCGGCGCCTCGGGCGCTCTCGTACAGCCGGTTCAACACGAGTGCACGATGCCCCGGCGGCGCCGAGGCGGGCGCCACACGCGCCCTGGCGCGAGGTGCCCGTGCCTTCCATGGCTTCAAAATGGAAGCGCTTCCATTTCATACTAGGAGCTGCGGGATCCGCCATCCACCCGGGAATTCCCGTAACCGGGCGGCTCCTGGCGCACAGCCCCATCGGGGCCGGAAGGGGCTGCTCAGCTTGCAATTCCAGTCTGGCGAGCCCCTCTGGGAAGCCCTTCTATACTGGGACACCCCGAGGCTGCAACGCGCATCGAGACGCCCGGCGCCGGGCCTTCGAAGCCCCCAACCATGGAACCGCTTGCAAAAATCTTCCCCCTTGCGGCGGCAGATACAGGCACGATGGAAAGATCGACCCCCAAGCTCAGTGACGTCGCGCGCATGGCCGGCGTATCGGAGGCCACGGCCTCGCGCGCGCTGTCGGATTCCAAGCAGGTGCGTGACAGGACGCGCCTGCGGGTCTACCAGGCCGCCGAGTTGCTGGGCTACGTGGCGTCCGGGGCCGCGAGGGCCCTGGCCTCACGCCGCAGCGGAACCATCGGAGCGGTCGTTCCCACGCTCAACAACGCGATCTTCGCCACCTCGATCAACGCCTTGCAGCAGGCCTTGGCCGAGGCGTCGTACAACCTCCTCGTGGCCTCGCATGAGTACGATCCGCAGGCCGAGCTCGATCTGGTGCGCCGGCTGGTCGAACGCGGGGTCGATGCGCTGATGCTGGTCGGCACGGATCACGCACCCGCGCTGTTTGCCTTGCTCGACAAGTTCCGGATCCCCTACGTGCTGACCTGGGCCATCGACGCGCAGCGCCGGCACCCGTGCATCGGTTTCGACAATCGTGCTGCCGCCGCCGAAGTGACTCGGCATCTGCTGGACCAGGGGCACCGGCGTTTCGCCATGATCTGCGGCATCACCGCGCACAATGACCGTGTGCGCGAGCGCATTGCCGGCGTGCGCGACGCGCTGCGCGCACGCGGGCTCGAGCTGCGCGAGTCCGATCTCATCGAGACACCCTATTCCTTCGCCGCCGGAAAGGCGGCCATGCGCGAGTTCATGCTGCGCCCCCAGCGGCCGACCGCGGTCATCTGCACCAACGACGTGCACGCGATCGGCGCGCATTTCGCCTGCCAGGAGCTGGGGATCGACCTGCCGCGCGAAGTCTCCATCACCGGTTTCGACGACATGGAGATCTCCTCCCTGCTGTCTCCGGGATTGAGCACCATGCGCGTGCCCAAGGCCGAGCTGGGGCGCGCCGCCGCGATCTACCTGCTCGGGCAGCTGCGCGACGACGACACCGCGCTGCCGCCGGAGATGCGTGTGCAATGGGTGGAGCGCGGCAGCACCGCGCCGCCGCCGGTGGGCAAGACCCGCAAACCCCGTGCCTAGCGGGCCCCGTGCCTGGCGGGCCCAGTGCCTGGCGGGCCGCGTGACTGTCAGGCCCGCCGCGGAAATCCCGGCTCCGGGTCGATCACGGGCCTCGGGCTCAGAGGCTCTCGCCGGGTGGGGTGGGGTGAATGTAGGCCCAGCCCTCGGATTCGCGCAGGGTGATCTCGCCCATGCCCGAGGGGACGATGCTGATGAAGGGGTAGAGATCCTTGCGGTCCACGTGCAACTCGCGCAGGGTGTTGGCGCACTGGGAAAGGATCACGCCCTGCTTTTGCAGCGCCTTGAGCCTGTCCTCGAAGCCGTTGTTCTTCACGTAGACGTCGAAGCCCTGGGCGTTGGCGATCAGCTCGATGCTGAGCTTGCCCTTGAGCCGCGGGTCGTGCAGCAGGTTCTCGATGTTGTTCAGGGTCTTCTTGATGGCGCCCTGACCGCCGGCGTCGATCTGGAAGATCGCGCCGTAGTGCTCGCGCGTGGGCTGGGCGCCGGCGAAGCCTTCGGCGGCCTGGGCGCCGCCTGCCAGGCCCAGGGCCAGGCTCAGCGCGGCCAGCATCCTGCCTGGCATGGGGTTGCGGGTTTTCATCCTGTCTCCTCCTGGGGTTGGACCCGCGCGTGTCGCGGGCGATACGGCCCCCTGTGTCGGCGGCTCGTGACCCGGAGTATCCCGGCAGGGCCCTGGGATACAAAACATAATTTTTGGATAGAACTGAACACAATTTCCGGTCGATGGGCCGGTACCACGCCTGGAGCAACCCTGGCCCGGGGGGCCGCAGTCGCACAAAGCTTGTCCGCGCCGGGCTATTCCTGCCGGCGCCTGTCGTCACGCCAGCGATCCTGGCGTTGAAATAGTAGGAATTGCGTCGGACACCTGCGGAAAGGAGTCGTGCATCATGCGTTCCAAACTACTTCATGCGGCCTTGCTGTCGGCCGGCCTGCTCTCGGGCTGCGTGGTGGCGCCAGCCCCCTACGCGACGGCCTACCCGGGTTACGTGGTGGTGCCGGGGCCGCCACCCGCGCCGCGGGTGGACGTGGTGGGCGTGGCGCCCGTGCCGGGGTATATCTGGATTTCCGGCTATTGGGGCTGGGGCGGGGCCAGTTATGTGTGGCATCCGGGACGCTGGACCCCGCCCCGGCCCGGCTACAACTGGGTTGCACCGCGCTGGGAGCCGCATGGCGGGGCCTGGCACGAGCGCCCCGGGCACTGGCAGCGTCGCTAAG
>JAJZWA010000025.1:32427-51858 GCA_021846965.1 Pseudomonadota bacterium
AGGGAGCTCAGCCGGGCTTGCGGGCCACCGCGTCGAGCAGGCCGGAGCGTCCGACGTGGGCGCTGCCCTCGGCGAGTTCGTCCTCGTACTCGCGAAGCAGCAGCCACTGCGCCTCGGGCAGCAGGCCGCGCATCAGCTCGGCCGTGTAGAGGTGGTCCCGCTTGCCGGGGCCTCCGGTGCGGAACTCCAGCTGACGCGGGGTGTAGCCCTGCACCAGCAGCAGGCCGCCGGGAACCAGGGACTTCCACATGCCCTCGAACATGCGCCGGCGCATCGGCGGGTCGGCGAACTGCACGAACACCGCCACCACGGCGTCCCAGGGCCGCTCGTCCCAGTTCCAGGCGTCCACGGAGCTGACATGCCAGTCGACCTGCAGCTCGCGTTGCTCGGCGAGAGCGCGCGCCTTGGAGACCGCCACCGGGGAAATGTCGAAGGCGGTGACCTGATGACCCAGCGAGGCCAGATACAGCGCGTTGCGGCCCTCTCCGTCGGCCACGCTGAGCACGCGCGAGTGGCTGAGCAGGCGAGGCGCCTCGCGCTCGAGGAAGCGGTTGGGCTGTTCGCCGAACAGCAGACCGGGGCGCGAAAAGCGCTGGTCCCAGTGGGCCTGGGGGTCGTCGAATCCGCCCGAGGCGGGTGCTGCCTTGCCGGTTTCCGAACCCATCATGCCCCCGGATGCAGTCGCGTGCCGTCGGCGTCGTACACCGACACTTCCGTGGGAATGCCCGCGCGCACGCTTTCCCCGACGGTGCAGAAGGCCTCGAAGCTGCCGAGCACCCGCTCCAGGTGCTGCAGCTCGGCGGCGGGGCGGCCCAGACGCAGGTGCACTTCCATGCGCAACACCCGCAGCCGCCCGGCATCATTGCGCCCCACATGGGCATGGGCCTCGGTGGTGATGGTGCCCGGATCGTTCTTGAACTTGCGCAGCGCGAACAGCAGGCTGGAGCTCATGCAGTCGCCCACGGCGCCCAGCAGCAGGTGCACGGGCGAGGGGCCCGCGCCCTCGCCCAGCGGCGGCGGCTCGTCGGCCAGCAGCGCGGGCCGTCCGCCTCCGAAATCGATCTCGAACTGGTAATCGCGACGCTGGCGCAGCGTGATCCGGTGTTCTGCCTGGTCGGACATGGTGTTCCTCGCGGTTGCGGGTGCGCGTGCCATTGCGCGCACGTCTGGCTGCGCAGTCTAGAACCTCGGCGGCGCCCATGCTCGCGCGCCCGCGCTCGGGACTTGTCGCGGGGCAAGGTAGCGGCCCGCCCCCGGGCCCGGGTCGGCTCCGATGGTTGCAGGGGCGCAAGGCCTTTATGCTGCGCACATGCATCCCCAGCCGCGGCAGCGCCGCTTCGAGCCATGATGTACAAGTTCCGTTCCCGCGCCGATTCCGACCTGTTCATGAACCAGGGCCCCGCCGAGCGCATCCTGGGCATCATCGGCAAGCAGCCGGGCCCGCAGGGCATCATCGAGCCGGCCGACATGGCGCGCGCCATCGCCGCCCTGCAGGCGGCGGTGGACGAGGACGAACGCCTGCGCGGCGGCGGCGAGGCCGCGGCGCAGGGCGCCGCGCCGGCTGCGGGCCAGGCCGTCACGCTGCGCCAGCGAGCCTGGCCCTTCGTGCAGCTGCTCAAGCGCAGCCTGGAAGCCGACACTCCGGTGGTGTGGGGCGTTTGAATCCGTCCCTGCCCCCGCCGCCGCCCGCGCCGGCTGCGCTGAGCCCGGAGCAGCGGCGCGTGCTCGTGGCCTCCGCGCTGGGCACGGTGTTCGAGTGGTACGACTTCTATCTCTACGGCTCCCTGGCCGGCATCATCGGCGAGGAGTTCTTCGCCGGGCTGGACCGGGGTTCGGCCTTCATCTTCGCCTTGCTGGCCTTCGCCTCGGGTTTCCTGGTGCGTCCCTTCGGCGCGCTGCTGTTCGGCAGGCTGGGAGATCTCATCGGGCGCAAGTACACCTTTCTCGTCACCATCCTGTTGATGGGCCTGTCGACGTTCATCGCGGGCCTGCTGCCCGGCTACGCCAGCATCGGCGTGGCCGCGCCGATGATCCTGGTGGCGTTGCGCCTGCTGCAGGGCCTGGCGCTGGGCGGAGAGTATGGGGGGGCCGCCACCTACGTGGGCGAATACGCGCCGCGCCATTCCCGCGGGGCCTATACCTCATGGCTGCAGACCACCGCCACGCTGGGCCTGCTGTTCTCCCTGCTGGTCAACGTCGGGCTGCGCCGTCTGCTGGGCGAGGAGGCCTTCACCGCCTGGGGCTGGCGTCTGCCTTTCCTGGCCTCCAGCGCGCTGCTGGCGGTGTCGGTGTGGATGCGTCTGCGCCTGAACGAGTCGCCCGCCTTCGTGCGCATCCGGCGCGCCGGGCGCACGTCGAAGGCGCCGTTGTCGGAGGCCCTGGGGCGCGGACCCAATTTCCGGCGGGTCATGGTGGCGCTGTTCGGCATGACGGCGGGGCAGGGGGTGATCTGGTACACGGGCCAGTTCTATGTGCTGGTGTTCCTGACCCACACCCTCAAGGTCGACGGCGGACTGGCCGGCGTGCTCATCGGCATCTCGCTGGTGCTGGCGATTCCGCTGTTCTGGCTGTTCGGGCGCCTGTCGGATCGCGTGGGTCGGCGCCCGGTGATGTTGTCGGGCTGCCTGCTGGCGGCGCTGGGCTACTTCCCGATGTTCCATGCTCTCACGGCGGCCGCCAACCCCATGCTGGCGCGGGCCATGGCGCATCACCCGGTGGTGCTGCTGGCCGATCCCGCCGACTGCTCCTTCCCCCTGCGCTCCGACGGCGGCAGGCCTTTCACCCATTCCTGCGACATCGCCAAGCAGGCGTTGAGCGACGTGGCCGTCGACTACCGGCGACGCGACGCGCGCGGCACGGCGCGCATCGAGGTCGGAGGTCGCAGCGTGGCCTCCTTCAATGCGGCGGGCCTGTCCGAGGTGGAACTGGCGCGGCGCGAGCAGGCGCTGCGCAAGGCCCTGCGCGCGGCGGTGAGCGCCGCCGGCTACCCGCGACAGGCGGACCCGCGGCAGGTGAACCGCCCGCTGGTGGTGCTGATCCTGACTCTGCTGGTGGCCGACGTGGCGCTGGTCTACGGGCCCATCGCGGCCAGCCTGGTGGAGTTGTTTCCCACGCGCATCCGCTACACCTCCATGGGCCTGCCGTACAACCTGGGAAATGGCTGGTTCGGGGGCCTCGTGCCGACGGTGGCGTTCGCCCTGGTGGCGCACGACGGCGGCATCTACCACGGCCTGTGGTATCCGGTGATCGTGGCCGCGGGGAGTTTCCTGATCGGCATGCTGTTGCTTCCCGAGACCCGTGGCACCGATCTGTGCGCCGGCGACTGAGCGGTGGCGAATGCGTGGAGGCCGCGCCCGGCCCGGGCGCGGCCTCGCTTGCTTATGATGGCCGGGATTCCCATGGCCTGGCCGCTTGCCGCGGCGCCTGCTCCGACGTGAGTCCCTCCCCGTCCCGCTATTCCGCGCCCACTCCGCGCCGCGCCCTGTTCATGGCCGCGCTGGGCCTGGCGGCGCTGGCCACGCTGGCCCTGCCCTTCGCCGGGCTGGTGCTGAGCACCCCCTGGCCAGGCCTGCATCTGCAGCCTGGAGACGGTGCGGCCGTCAGCACCTCGCTGGGCTACACGGCGCTGGCCATGGTCGTGGTGGCCCTGCTGGGCACGCCGGCGGCCTGGCTGTTGGCCAGGCGCGAGTTCGCCGGCAAGTGGATCTGCGACATCCTGGTGCTGCTGCCGCTGCTGACGCCGCCGCTGGCCATGGGCCTGCTGTTGAGCATCACCTTCGGGCCCTACGGATGGCTGGGCCGCCCGCTGGGCCACGCGGGACTGGCCCTGACCAATACGCCGGCGGCCTTCGTGCTGGCGCAGGTCTACGCCAGCGCGCCGTATTTCATCGTGGCGGCGCGCGCGGCCTTCGAGGGGGTGCCGCGGGAGCTGGAGCAGATGTCTCTGAGCCTGGGGCAGTCGGCCAGCCGCACCTTCACGCGCATCACGCTGCCGCTGGCCGGGCTGGGCCTGGGCGCGGCGCTGGCGCTGGCGTGGGTGCGTGCGCTGGGCGAGTTCGGCGTGGTGCTGATCGTGGCCTATTACCCCCAGGGCATCCCGGTGCGACTGTGGGTGAATCTGCAGGATACGGGCATGTCGGCGGTCTATCCGCTGCTGTGGCTGTTCTTCGCCGTGGGCCTGCCGCTGCCGCTGCTCGGCGGCCTCTGGTCCCGCCGCGCCGGGGTCCGGGCATGAGAGTGCAGCTGGAGATTCGCCAGCCCCTGGCTTTGCGCCTGGCCTTCGACGTGCGCGGTTTCACGGCGCTTCTGGGCGCCAGCGGCGAGGGCAAGAGCACCACACTGAAGGCGCTGGCCGGGCTGGTGCCCAGCCGCGGCGAGCCCTTCGGTGCGCTGCCCCCGCAGCATCGTCCGGTGGGTTACCTGCCGCAGGGCTACGCACTGTTTCCCCATATGCGCGCCTGGGAGAACGTGGCCTATGCGCTGGGCGGTTCGCTGCGCGCACACCGCGCGCAGGCGCTCGAACTGCTCGAGGCCGTGGGCCTGTCGCAATGGGCCCAGCGCAGGCCTGGACAATTGTCGGGAGGACAACAGCAGCGCGTGGCGCTGGCGCGGGCGCTGGCGCGCCGGCCGCGCCTGCTGCTGCTGGACGAGCCCACCTCGGCGCTGGACGCGGCCACGCGCGAGGAGGTCCTGGCCGAGCTGGTCGCCCGCATGCATGCCTTGGACATGCCGGCGCTGGCGGCCACGCATGACGCGCATGTGGCCGCGATGGCCGACTGGGTGGTGTTGCTCGACGCACGCAGGGTCTTGCAGCAGGGGCCGCCGCGGGAGGTTTTCGCGCGGCCGGCGAGTCTGCGTGCGGCAGCCTTGCTCGGTCTGCGCAACCGTTTCCACGCGCGCGTGCAGGCGGCACCCGGCGCCGACGGCATCGGCCTGCTCGACTGGGAACAGGGGGGAGGCCAGCTGCGCGCGGCCCTGCCCGCGGGGGTGCGACCGGGCACGGTGGTGGACTGGGCGGTGGGTGCGGAGAGTCTGCGCCTGGCCGACGCAGCGTCGCGCGGCGAAGGGCAGGCGCACGCCGCCGTCCAACTCCTGCCCGGCACCGTCGAGCAGTTCATCGCGCAGGCCGGGCATGCGCTGCTGGGTGTGCGATGCGGCCAGGCACTGCTGTGGCTGGGGGCGAGCTGGAGCGAGGTCGAGGCACGCTCGCTCGCTCCTGGCGTGGGCGTGCGCCTGCGACTGGCCGCGCACGACGTGCTGGCCTGGCCACGCGCGGCGCACCCTGCCTGAGTCGCCGCGCTGCGGGCTCAGGGCGCGATGGCGTTCAGGGGACCGGTGCCGGCGCTGCTCGACATGCCATTGAACACGTAGGCGATGGTCTTGCCGAAGAAGAAGGGCAGCCCCAGGTCCACCGTGGTGGTGCTGGGCGAGTACATGCCCACATCGTCGAAGGCCATCAGGCTCGGGCTGAGATTCAGCGAGGTGGGCGACGCCAGGTCGACCGACGAGCTGTAGGAGGCGCTGCTGCTCGTGCCGTTGCTCGTCAGCACGATGGGAACCTGCTGCAGCGAGCTCGGCGAGAAGTAGGCGGTCGAGGTGTTGTAGGGCAGGTTGAAGGGAGCGACATACAGACTCGAGCCGCTGTCGAGGAAGGAGGACGTGTAGCTCGTGCCGCCCTCCTGCACCGTCAGGTGGCCGTTGCTGTCGAGCGGAATGACCGTGTACCCGCTGATCGAGTTGTCGGATTGCGTGCCGATGCCGAAGGTGACGGTACCGGAGGTCGTGCCCGCGCCGCTGGACGGGATGGCCGGAAGCTGGAACACGATGCCGTTGGTGTCGGAGCTGGTGAAGAAGGCCACCGGGTTGGACACCATCGCCGAGGTGGCCGGTTCGGAGCTCATGGCGGTGCAGGTGCTCGAGGTGCAGGTGAAATAGCTGCCGTTGTCGGCGACCATGGGACCGATGCCCAGGATGCCGTTGGAGTGGATCACGGAAACGCTTCCTGCGTCGGTGGGGTCCTTGGCGAGGCAGGCCGCCGGAGCGGATGGAAGGCCCGTGGCATTGACGATCTCGATGGGGATCGAGGAGGTGGTTTCCCCGCCCAGCTTGACCACGGCGTGGGCGACCCCGCCCCAGGTATAGCCGCTGCCGAAGGTCTCGCATTCCGCGAGGTACTGGCCGGACGAGGTGGTATCCAGCGGAAGGTTCACCGAGGTGATCGCGCTTTGCAGCAGGCGCAGGCCGTAGGAGCCGGTGTCCACGGTCACATGGGCGATGGACTGGCAGTTGTTCGAGGAGTCGCACACCGTCACGGTGGCGTAGGGAACGTCGCTCGTGACCGTGGTCGGCAGGATGGCGGTCACGTCGGGGTTCTGCTCCACGGTGATGGTCATCTGGTTGGCCGTGGTCGAGGTGCTGCTCGACGTGGTGGATCCACCTCCACCTCCGCCTCCGCAGGCTGCCAGCAGCAGCGGCAAGCCCAGCGAGGTCGTGAACAGGAACGCGCGGATGCTCGGGGAGGAATTCATGGCAGGACTCGTTCAGCGTAGGCCTGCGGCGCCTCGGCAAGACCTCGGCGTGCATGGCACGGTGGCAGGCGCCCCAGGGGCGGGGCTTGGTGCAAGGAGGCCGCCGTCGCGGTGTACCCCGCGTGCGGCCAAGGTGGTCGGGCGCGCGAAGGCCCTCGGGCGTGGATCAGGGTGTGACGTCCAGGCGTGCCAGATCGACGCCCGCGGGAACCAGTGCCGGCACATAGGCCGACCCCGAGAACGCCCGCATGTGGCCGCCCAGGTAGGCCACGATGCTCGAGCTTCGAACCTCGACCGGGGCGTCGAGCGACAGCGAGGGATGGGTTTGTCTCCAGGCGACGTAGGCCGGGAAGTAGCGTGCGTAGAGACCTTGCAGATCGGGGACCGTCGGCCCGCTCCAGGAAACGGCAAAGATCCTGCCGTCGGCCCCGGAGTACTCGTGCACCAGCACCTGGCCCGGCGTGAGAACCAGCGTGTCGGTGACCCAGGCTCCGCTGTCGGTGCCGGCGGCTACGCGTGCCTGGGATTTCCAGGCGCCGTCACGCAGCGCGGTGGAGGTCGAGCCGCCGAGCGATGCCCAGGCGGATGGCGCACAAGCCACCGCGGCTGCCATGGCGAGCATGGCGCCGAGCCAGGCCTGCGCTCGAGGGGTTGGGAAGGCGGTGGGCAGATGCATGACGACTCCTTGGGGATGGGCAGACTCTAGACCCATTCCGATTGGAATTTTCGGCTGTCTTCTGGAAAAACAGCCGAATAATCATGCAGTTACGAGCAATGATCCCTTGCTTTATGCGTCAACCATGCCAGGCTTCGAGGGCGCGCAGCAGGCAGCGCACATCGTCGGCTTCATGCGCGGCCGACAAGCTCAGGCGCAGTCGGGCGCTGCCCTCCGGTACGGTGGGCGGGCGGATCGCCGGCACCCACAGGCCCTGGTCCCAGAGTCCGCGCATGGCCTCCAGCGCGGCCTGGTTGGAGCCGAGGATGATCGGCTGCACGGGGGTCGTGGAATCGCCCAGGCGCCACGAGGGGGGCCAATGCTCGTGGGCGCGGACCATGCGCACCAGTTCACGCAAGCGCTCGCGCCGCCACGACTCCTCGGCGATCACGCGCAGGCTGGCACGCAGGGTTTCGGCGATCATCGCCGGCGCGGCGGTCGCGAAAATGTAGCTGCGCGTGCGCTGCATGAGGAATTCGATGGCGTCCTCGGAGCCGGCGACGAAGGCCCCGGCCACGCCGGCGGCCTTGCCCAGGGTCGCCATGTACAGCAGGCGCGGGCTGCGCAGGCCGAACGCCGCCGCGCTGCCCGCGCCGCCCGGGCCCAGCACGCCGAATCCGTGCGCGTCGTCCACCAGCAGCAGCGCATCGAAGCGCTCCGCCAGTTCCAGCAACTCGCGCAAGGGGGCCACGTTGCCGTCCATGCTGAACACGGCGTCCGTCGTGATCAGGCGCCGGCGCGCGGGACTGGCCTGCAGGCGGCGCGCCAGGTCCTCGACGTCGCAGTGCGCGTACACCTGGACCTCGGCGCGCGAGAGCCGCGCGCCGTCGATCAGGCAGGCGTGGTTCAGCGCGTCGGAGAACACCGCGTCGCCGCGCCCGACCAGCGCCGGCACCAGGCCTGCGTTGGCGGGGAAGCCGGCGTAGAAGGACAGCGCGCGAGGCAGGCCGACGAAGGCGGCCAGTTCCTGCTCCAGCTGTTCGTGGGCGCGGCTGTGGCCGCACAGCACGGGCGAGGCGGTGGCGCCCACGCCCCAGCGCGCGGCGGCCTCTTGCGCAGCCTGCACCAGCGCCGGGTGCTGTGCCAGCCCCAGGTAATCATTGCTGCAGAAGGAGAGCATGTCGCGCCCGTCGATGCGCAGGCGCACGCCGTCATAGGCTTCGATCACACGACGGCGTCGGCGCAGTTGCGCGGCGTCCAGGGCCTGCAGCTCCGCGCCGAAGTCCCAGGCCCCCTGTTCGCCGGACGCTGCCCTCATGGCGACCACAGCAGTTGACGCGCGGCCACCGCGGGGTCGGGGTGCGGCATGTGATCGATCACACCCAGGCAAGGCGCGCGCAGGCGCGCTCGCAGCAGCTCGATGTTGTCCTCAGGGGCCAGCATGCCCGGATCGATGCGATTGGCGATCCACCCGGCCAGCGGCAGGCCGCGCGCGGCGATGGCCTCCTGCGTGAGCAGCGCATGGTTGAGGCAGCCCAGGCGCAGCCCGACCACCAGGATGACCGGCAGACGCAGCAGGCGCGCCAGGTCGCCACCATCTTCCTGGGCGGACAAGGGCACGAGCAGGCCGCCGACCCCTTCGACCACGACCGCGTCGGCCTGCTCGCGCAGGCTGAGCACCGACTCGGCGATGCGCCTCAGGTCGATGCGCGTACCCGCGCGTCGCGCCGCGGCGTGGGGGGAGATGGGATGCTCCAGCGCATAGGGGTTGTCCAGCTCGGCGGGCACGGCCAGGGTGCTGGCAGCGCGCAGCCGGGCCACGTCCTCGTTGACCCCGCCCTTGCCGGCCCCGGCGGACACCGGCTTGGCTCCGACCACCCTGGCATGCCGTTCGCGCAACAGGTGCAGCAGGGCGCAGGCGGCCAGGGTCTTGCCGATCTCGGTGTCGGTGCCGGCTACCAGCCAGGCGGGGCAGAGGCTTCGGGTCATCGTGGCCTGCTTGGATCGAGGGGAGGGGGCTGCCGGGCTTCAGGCCAGCGCCTGCTCGGCGGGACCATCCTGGCAGCCGTCGTGCAAGGTGGCCCGCAGCGCGCCCAGCGTGGCCTGCAGCAGGTGTTCGGCCGCGGCCTCGTCGATCACGTAGGGCGGCATGAAATACAGCGTGGATCCGATGGGCCGCAGCAGCACCCCGCGCTCCAGCGCCTCCAGCCCGAAGCGGCGTGCGAAGTCGGCAGGTGCATCCCGCACGTCCCAGGCCCAGATCATGCCGATACGCCGGGCATGGTCCAGGCGCGGGTGGCGGTGCAGCGGCTCGAACAAGGCGTCGAGGCGCGAGGCCAGCGCGGCGTTGGCAGCCAGGCGCGCATCGTCCAGCAGGTCCAGCGTGGCCAGCGCGGCGGCGCAGGCCAGGGGATTGCCGGTGTAGGAGTGCGAATGCAGGAAGCCGCGCGCGACCTCGTCGTCGTAGAAGGCTTCATAGATCGCATCGCTGCTCAGCACCGCGGACAGCGGAAGGAAGCCGCCGGTCAGCCCCTTGCCCAGGCACAGCAGATCCGGGCGCACGCCAGCCTGCTCGCAGGCCGTGAAGGTGCCCGTGCGCCCCATGCCCACGGCGATCTCGTCGGCCACCAGGTGGACCTCGTGGCGGGTGCACAGCTCGCGCACCCGCGCCAGGTAGCCCGCGGGGTGGAACACGAAGCCGGCCGCGCATTGCACCAGGGGCTCGACGATCAGTGCCGCCGTGCGCGCGGCCTCCTGCTGGAGCCAGGCGTCCAGCGCGGCGCAGGCGCGCTCCACCTCGGCCTGCACCGCGCTGGCATCCCGCAGGCCGCGCAGGCGCGGCGCGGGCACGGTGGCGGCGATGCGCAGCAGCGGAGCGTAGCTGGAGCGGAACAGATCCACGTCCGTCACGCCGAGGGCGCCCGCGGTTTCTCCGTGGTAGCTGCCGCCCAGCGAGATGAAGCGATTCTTTTCCGGACGCCCGAGATTGCGCCAGTAATGCGCGCTGAGCTTGAGGGCAATTTCGTTGGCGCAGGCTCCATCGCTGGCGTATTGGGCGTGGCCCAGGCCGGTACGCTGCGCCAGGCGCTCGGACAGGCGCACCACGGTTTCGTGCGTGAGCCCGGCCAGCATCACGTGTTCCACGCGCTCCATCTGCGCGGCGATGGCCGCCTTGATGCGAGGCTGGCCGTGCCCGAACAGATTGACCCACCAGGAGCTGATGGCGTCCAGCAGTCGCCGTCCCTGCGCGTCGACCAGCCAGGCCCCTTCGCCGCCGACGATCACGCGCGGCGGCGCGGCCTCGTGGCGCTTCATCTGCGTGCAGGGATGCCAGACGCTGCGCAGGCTGCGCGCGGCCAGGTCGGAAAGGTTCGGATCTTGCGGATTCAAGGGTCGGGCACGAGGCGTTTCAGGCGCAAGTCTCAGGCGCGTGGGAGGCACATCATAGACAAGGCCGATGCGCGCCATGCGACAGATCGGCCGTGCGGGCGCGAGGAGCCTGGCGCGCCGACGCGACAGGGCAAGCCGGCGCGGACGCCCGTTGTTTGCAGGCCCGCGATGCCGGTGGTTCAATGAGCCCAAGGCCCCGCGGGAGCGCTTTGGGTGCGGTCTCGCGGCGGCCATCTTGCCTTCCGATGTGGAATACCGACGGTCCGCTGTCTTTTCTCGACGCCTGCCATGCGGAGCTGACCCGGCTGCGGCGTGAGCTGCACGCGCACCCCGAGCTCGGCTTCCAGGAGCATCGCACGGCCGGCCTGGTCGCCGAGCAGTTGCGCGCCTGGGGTGTCGACGAGGTGCACTCCGGCATCGGCGGCACCGGCGTGGTGGGCGTGATCCACGGCCGGCGCGACGCCGCGCCGGCGGAGCAACGCCCCGAATCCGGCGGCGCCGAACCCTGGCCGCGCAGCGTGGGGCTGCGTGCCGACATGGACGCGCTTCCCATGCAGGAGGACAACGAATCGGCCTGGCGATCCACCCGCCCGGGCGTGATGCACGCCTGCGGCCACGACGGCCACACCACGATGTTGCTGGGCGCGGCGCGCTACCTCGCGGCCTCGCGCAATTTCGCCGGGCGCGTGCACTGCATCTTCCAGCCGGCCGAGGAGGGCCTGGGCGGCGCCCGCGCGATGATGCAGGACGGGCTGTTCGAGCGTTTTCCCGTCGACTGGGTGTTCGGCATGCACAACTGGCCCCTGCTGCCGGCCGGGCGCATCGGCCTGGCGCCGGGGGCCATGATGGCGGCGGCCGATCGCATCACCATCCACATCACCGGCACCGGCGGCCACGGCGCGCACCCGCACCTGGCGGTCGACCCGGTGCTCGTGGCCGGGCATGTGATCACGGCGGTGCAGACCCTGGTGGCGCGCGACATCGATCCCTCCCAGCAGGCCGTGCTCAGCCTGTGCGGCATGCAGGCCGGCGACCTCGGGGCGATGAGCGTGATCCCGCGCCGCGTCAGCCTGGTGGGGACGGCACGCAGTTTTCGCGCCGACGTGCAGGATCTGCTGGAGCAGCGCCTGGGCCCGCTGGTGCAGTCGGTCGCGCTGGCCTTCGGCGCGCGCGCCGAACTGGTGTACGAACGGGTCTACCCCGCGACCATCAACACCCCCCACGTGGCCTTCCATGCGGCGGAAGTGGCCGCGGAACTGGTGGGTGAGACCGCGGTGGTGCGCAACCTGCCGCCCAGCATGGGCGCGGAGGATTTCGCCTTCATGCTGCAAGCCGTTCCCGGCGCCTACCTGCGCCTGGGCACCGGCGGCGACGGTTCGGCGCAATTGCACTCCTCGCGCTTCGATTTCAACGACGCGGTGCTTCCGCTGGGCGCCGCGCTGTATGCGCGCCTGGCCGAGCGAGCGCTCGACCGGCCGCCGGCGCCGATGCTCTGAAACCGGGCGCGGTCGCGCCGGGGCTAGGCGCCCAGTACCACGCGGGCGAACTTGCGCTTGCCCACCTGCAGCACGTAGGTGCCGGCCTGCAGGCGCAGGTTGCGGTCCTCCACCACGCCGCCGTCCACGCGCACGCCGCGCTGCTCGAGCATGCGCAGCGCCTCGGCCGTGGAGGGCACCAGTCCCGCCTGCTTGAGCGCGGCCGGCAAGCCCAGCCCGCCTTCGGGCAGGCTCATGCGCAGTTCGGCGATGTCCTCGGGCACGCCGCCGCGCGCGCGCAACTCGAAATCGGCCTGGGCGGCCTCGGCGGCCGCCGCATCGTGGAAGCGGGTGACGATCTCGCGCGCCAGCAGCACCTTGGCATCCTTCGGGTTGCGCCCGGATTCCACCTCGGCACGCAGGCGGGCGATCTCGTCCAGGGGACGAAAGGACAGCAATTCGAAGTAGCGCCACATCAGCGTGTCGTTGATCGACAGCAACTTGGCGTACATGCTCGCCGGCGCTTCCTGGATGCCGATGTAGTTGCCCTTGGACTTGGACATCTTGTCCACGCCGTCCAGGCCCTCCAGCAGGGGCATGGTCAGGATGCACTGCGGCTCCTGGCCGTACTCCTTCTGCAGGTCCCGACCCACCAGCAGGTTGAACTTCTGGTCGGTTCCCCCGAGCTCCAGGTCGCTTTGCAGCGCCACGGAGTCGTAGCCCTGCATCAGCGGGTAGAGCAATTCGTGCATGGCGATGGGAATCCCCGCACGGAATCGCTGGGTGAAATCCTCACGCTCGAGCAGGCGCGCCAGGGTGTAGCGCGAGGCCAGGCGAATCATGCCGTCGGCGCCCAGGGCCTCGCTCCATTCGGAGTTGTAACGAATTTCCGTGCGCTGCGGATCGAGCACCAGGCTGGCCTGCGCGTAGTAGGTCTGCGCGTTGGCCTGGATCTGCTCGATGGTCAGCGGCGGGCGCGTGGTGTTGCGCCCCGAGGGGTCGCCGATGCGCGAGGTGAAGTCCCCGATGAGAAAAATCACCGTGTGGCCCAGATCCTGCAATTGCCGCAGCTTGTTCAGCACCACCGTATGGCCCAGGTGGATGTCCGGCGCGGTGGGGTCGAGGCCCAGCTTGATGCGCAGGGGCTTGCGGGTGGCCTGGCTGCGCTCCAGCTTGGCGATCCAGTCGCTCTCCACCAGCAGTTCGGCGCATCCGCGGCGGGTCACGGCGAGGGCGTGGCGAATCGCATCGGGGAGCCGATCGGGGTCGAGGCTTCGGGATTCAGGACTGGGGGTCGTGGACATATGGATTTTTTGACATTCGGGCCATGCCCGGGCTGGTACACTTGGCGCCTTGCGCGCATCGGGCCTGGCTGCATTCCTGGGATCGCAGGCCCGCCGGGCGGGTCCCTCGCGACCCCGCTCCGAAGGTGGAAGGCTCCGTGCCGACCCCGCGCGCCGCATGAAGTGTATTGGACCCGGCCGCGGCCGCGCTGCGCCGCCTTTGCAAGGCGCCGCGGAGCACGGACGGTTTTTTGTTTGCGACTCGCCATGACAGGAGTGCGCATGTCGTCGTTCTTGATCCAGACCTCCTCCCGTTTGCGACAGGTGCTCGCCCGTGTGCGCGAGTCCGTGGAAAAGCATCCGGGGCGCGTGGCGGGCGGCGTGGGCGGCGTGTTGCTGCTGAGCAGCGTCAGCGCCTTCGCCCTGGTCGAATACGGCCCCCAGCCGCAGCTTCCGGCTCCCAGCCTGGTGCAGCAGTCGGTGCAGATCGATCTGGCCCCGCAAGTCCAGGCGCTGGAGAACGCGCCGCGCGTGCTCTACACGACCGCCTATGTCGAGGGCGCCGATTCCGCGGCTTCGTTGTTGCGCCGCCTGCAGGTCACGGACCCCACGCAATTGCGCGTGCTGGCGCGCGACCCGAAGCTGCAGGAACTGCTGCGCCATCGCGGCACCATGGTCAGCGCCGAGGTCGATTCCCTGGGCAACCTGAGATCCTTGCAGGCCGCCTTGCCCGGGCTGGCGCAGCGCGCGTCGCACGCGGCAGGCGAGCCGGGCCAGGTCACCTGGCGCGAGCTGAGCATCCGCGCACGCGCGGGCGGCGGCTTCGACGACCAGCTGCGCGTCGAGCAGGCGCAGGCGCAGACCCGCGTGGCCAGCGCGGTGGTGCATTCCTCGCTGTTCGGCGCCGCCGATGCGGCGGGCGTGCCCGACGAGGTGGCCTCCCAGCTGGTGGGCCTGTTCGGTGGAGAGGTCGATTTCCGCAGGGACCTGCGCCCGGGCGACCATTTCACGGTGGCCTGGCGCGTGTACACGGCCGGCGACCGCGTGCTGCGCGTGGGGCGCATCCTGGCTGCGCAGGTCTCGGTCGACGGGCATGAGCACAGCGCCGTCTGGTTCGATCCCAGCGGGCATCCGCAGGCGGCAGCCTATTACGCACCCGACGGCAGCAGCCTGTCGCGCGCCTTCCTGTTGTCGCCCCTGCCCTACGACCGGCTGACCTCGGGCTACGGCTGGCGCATCAGCCCGATCTTCCACAAGCCCGAATTCCACAAGGGCATCGACCTGGCCATTCCGGTGGGCACGCCGGTGCGCACCATCGCCGACGGCCGCGTCGTCTACGCGGGCTGGGGCACCGGCTACGGCAAGTACGTGAAGGTGGAGCATCCCGGCGGCTTCGCGACCATCTATTCCCACCTGAGTCGTTTCGAGGTGCATGTGGGCGAGCAGGTCAAGCAGGGTGAGGTGGTGGCGCTGTCCGGCAACACGGGCTGGTCCACCGGGCCGCATCTGTACTTCCAGTTCTTCGTGCACGGCACTCCGGTGAACCCGCTGGACATCGCGCACTACACGCCCAAGGGCACGCATCTGCCGGAAGCCTTGCGCGCCAGCTTCCTGGCCAGCACCGCGCCGCGGACCCGCCTGCTGGCGCTGATGCCCCAGGGCTCGGAGCTGGCCCAGGCAGGCCGGCCGGCGCCTCGCGGCTGAGCCGCGCCGCGGCATCGCCCGATGGCCGCGGCCAGGTTGTTCGCCGGACTCATGTCCGGCACCTCGCTGGACGGCGTGGACGCCGTGCTCCTGGAACTCGGTTCCCCGGAGGCCAGCTCGGCCTCGCCGGGGTCGCTGCGCGTGCTGGGCCATGTGCAGCTTCCCATGCCGCCTGCGCTGCGCGCCGAATTCGCGGCCCTCAACCAGCCCTCGACGGACGAGTTGCACAGGGCGCAGCTGGCGGGAATCGAGCTGAGCCGGTTGTATGCACGCGCGCTGGACGAACTTCTGCGGGAGGCCGGGGTCGGCGCCGCGCAGCTGACGGCCGTGGGCGCCCACGGGCAGACCGTGCGGCATCGTCCCGAACTCGGCTACACGGTGCAGCTGGGCGCGCCCGCCTGGCTGGCCGAACAGTGCGGCATCACCGTGGTGGCCGATTTCCGCAGCCGCGACCTCGCCGCCGGCGGACAGGGCGCGCCGCTGGTGCCCGCCTTTCACCGCGCGGTGTTCGGGCGCGACGGGGTCGACCTGGCGGTGCTCAACCTGGGCGGAATCGCCAACCTCAGCCTGCTGTACGCCGACGGGAGGGTGCTGGGTTTCGACAGCGGCCCCGGCAACGCGCTGCTCGACCTGTGGGCGCAGCGTCACCTGGGGCGCGATTTCGACCCCGGTGGAGCCTGGGGCGCGGGAGGTGTGGTCCTGCCGGAGTTGCTCCAACGCCTGCTGGACGATGATTATTTCCGCGCGGCCCCGCCCAAGAGCACGGGGCGGGACTACTTCGATGCCGGGTGGCTGGACCTTCGCCTGCGGGGTTTCGAGTCGGTCGAGGCGCGCGACGTGCAGGCCACGCTGGCGCGCATGGTGGCCGCCAGCGTGGCCGCCGAGCTGCAACGCCACATGCCGGGCGCGGGGGAATTGCTGGTGTGCGGGGGCGGCGCCGGCAACCTGGACCTGCTGCGGCATCTGCGTGAGCTGCTGCCCACCTGCGAACTGCTCGACACCCGCGCGGGTGGGCTGGAGCCTCAGCAGGTGGAGGCGGCGGCTTTCGCCTGGCTGGCCGCGCGCACCCTGGACGGCCTGCCGGGCAACCTGCCCGCGGTCACCGGCGCGCGAGGCCCCAGGGTGCTGGGTGCCGTCTATCCGGCCTGAGCCCTTGGGCGACTGGGGGCCGCACCCGAGCGGCCCATGAAAATGGCCGCCCGTGGTGGCGGCCATGGATCCTGCAGAAGGCCCGCTCGGCAGGCCCGGGGCTCAGGTCGAGAACGACGAGCCGCAACCGCAGGTGGTGGTGGCGTTGGGGTTCTTGATCACGAACTGGGCGCCGTCCAGGCCTTCCTTGTAGTCGATCTCGGCGCCGACCAGGTATTGCAGGCTCATGGCGTCGATCAGCAGGGTCACGCCACCCTTGACCATCTGGGTGTCGTCCTCGTTCACCGCTTCATCGAAGGTGAAGCCGTACTGGAAGCCGGAGCAGCCGCCCCCCTGCACGAACACACGCAG
This sequence comes from Pseudomonadota bacterium, assembly GCA_021846965.1. Taxonomy (GTDB): domain Bacteria; phylum Pseudomonadota; class Gammaproteobacteria; order Burkholderiales; family Burkholderiaceae_C; genus Thiomonas_A. The sequence continues at coordinate 48,962 of JAJZWA010000025.1, forward strand.
TTTCAGCGCGGGGTTGCCTTCCTCGTCGATCAGCTCCTTCACCTTCGCCGCGGCGCTCTCGGTGAACAAAAGCGGCTCGGGGGCTGCGACGGCCTGGGCATCCTGGAATACTGCGCTCATGGAACTTCTCCTGTTGAGGCCCCTATTTTAGGTCGCTGGCGCAAGCCTTGCCGGGCGGACAGCCATACTGAAAGTAGGGGAATAGGCCGGGCCTGCCCCCCGTGGGGGCCGGAATCCCAAGGCCTTCAAGGCATCAGCGCGATGCCCCGCAATCCCGCCGTCTCGGGCAGCCCGAGCATCAGGTTCATGTTCTGCACGGCCTGCCCGGAGGCTCCCTTGGTGAGGTTGTCCTGCACCACCAGCACGGCGACCGTGTCCGGCTGCGGGCGGTGCACCGCCACGCGCAGCAGGTTGGCCCCACGCACGCTGCGGGTTTCCGGGGCGCTGCCGGGGGGCATGACGTCCACGAAGGGCTCGCCGGCGTAGAAGTCCTCGTACAGGGCCTGCAGGTCGGCGGCCTGGCCAGCATCGTTGAGGCGGGCGAACAGGCTGCTGTGCATGCCCCGGATCATCGGTACCAGGTGGGGCAGGAACAGGCAGCGCAGCGAGGTATCGGCGTCGGCCATTCCGGCCAGGCGCCGCAGTTCCTGCTCGATCTCGGGGCCATGACGGTGGCCCTTGACGCCGTAGGCCCTGAAATTGTCCGAGTCCTCGGCGTACAGGTAGCCCACCTCGGCCTTGCGCCCCGCGCCCGAGACACCCGAGGCGCAGGAGGCGATCAGATGCCCGGGCTCGACCAGGCCGCGGCGCAGCAGCGGTGCGAAGCCGATCTGCACGGTGGTCGGGTAGCAGCCCGGGTTGCCCACCACGCGCGCGCCGCGGATGGCCTCGCGGTTGAGCTCCGGCAGGCCGTAGGCCGCCTCGCGCAGGATGTCGGGGCAGGCGTGGGGCATGCCGTACCAGTGCTCGAAGGTGGCGGTGTCACGCAGCCGGAAATCGGCGGCCAGGTCGATGATGCGCACGCCGGCGGCCAGCAGTTCGCGCGCCTGCTGCATGGCCACGCCGTGCGGCGTGGCGAAGAACACGACGTCGCATTCGCGCAGCGGCGCCTCGTCGGGCGTGCTGAAACGCAGCTCGGTGTGCCCGCGCAGGCTGCTGTACATGTCGCTGACCGCGAGCCCCGCTTCCTTGCGTGAGGTGATCGCGCGCAGCTCCACCTCGGGGTGCGCCAGCAACAGGCGCAGCAGTTCCACCCCGGTGTACCCGGTGCCGCCGACGATTCCGACCTTCACTGCGCCCATGAGCTGATGTCCTCGTGAATTCCCGATCCCGGGCCGCCAGCAGCGGCCGAAAGGAAAATGGTAGCGGCGCCGGCGAGGCCTTGCGCGCGGGCCGCCGCTTCAATGCGGACGGACCGCCTCGCCGGCGCTCTCGTTGAGCGCGCTGAACAACTCGCTCAGGCCGGCCACCGTGGCATGCGATGCGTGCGCGAAGTCTCCGTGGCGCAAAGCCTGCAGCGCGGCCTCGCGCTGCCCGGCATCGGCCAGGCGCACGATGTCCGCGGCGGCCCGATGCAGCAGCGCATGCTGTTCGCGCAGGCGCTGCACCAGCACGGCGTTGCGGCCCTGCAACGAACCAGCCTGCTGCAGCCAGCGGCCCAGCTCGCAGCGGTCGTCGCGCGCGATATCGCGCCAGGTCTGCCGCGCGCGGGCCTCACCGCGCACATAGGCGCCCAGGCGCAGCTTCCAGCGGCGCTGGAAGTCGATGGCCTGGTAGAAATCCAGCCCCGACACCGTCGCCCCGGGACGCATGCCAAAGCGGGTCTGAGGGCCGGCTTCGGCGTAGACGCTGTCGGCGTCCAGCGCCGTGTCGGACGCGCTCGGGACTCCCTGCACGTGCCTGCGCAGCCACGCGAACATTCCCATGCATTTCCCCCTCGCACAGGCGGCCGGCGCCCTCGGGCTGCGGCCGTTGATGGTTGAGCACGGCCCATCTTAGGCCCCGGGGCGCTTCGCGCAAACCCTCGGGCAGGCAAAAAAAAACCCGCTCCCCTGCGGGAACGGGTCTTGGCCGGGGTGCGTGGCCGGAGCCAGGCACCGCCCGCCCATCAGCGCTTGGAGAACTGCTTGCGACGGCGGGCGCCGTGCAGGCCGACCTTCTTGCGCTCGACTTCACGGGCATCGCGGGTCACGAAGCCGGCATTCGACAGCGCCGGCTTGAGCGCGGCGTCGAAGTCGATCAGCGCGCGGGTGATGCCATGGCGCACCGCGCCGGCCTGGCCGGACTCGCCGCCGCCGCGCACGTTGACCTTGATGTCGAACAGGGCTTCGCTCTCGGTCAGCACCAGGGGCTGCTTGACCACCATGATGGAGGTCTGGCGCCCGAAGTACTCCTGCAGCGCACGGCCGTTGACCGTGATGTTGCCGCTGCCCTTCTTGATGAACACGCGCGCCACCGAACTCTTGCGGCGGCCGGTGCCGTAATTCCAGTTGCCGATCATCGCCGTTCCTTTACAGGTCCAGGGTCTTGGGTTGCTGCGCGCTGTGCGGATGCTCGGCGCCGGCATAGACCTTGAGTTTCTTGATCATCGCGTAGCCCAGCGGGCCCTTGGGCAGCATGCCCTTGACGGCCAGCTGCAGCGCGCGACCCGGATGGCGGGCCTGCATGTCCTTGAAGCGCGTGGCGTAGATGCCGCCCGGGTAGCCCGAATGGCGGTAGTACACCTTGTCGTCGGCCTTGTTGCCGGTGACGCGGATCTTCGAGGAGTTGACGACGATGATGAAATCACCCGTGTCGACGTGAGGCGTATAGATGGGCTTGTGCTTGCCACGCAGGCGGCGCGCCACTTCGCTGGCGACACGACCGAGGACCTTGTCCGTGGCGTCGATCACAAACCA
>JAJZWA010000026.1 GCA_021846965.1 Pseudomonadota bacterium
AGCTCGAGGGCATCAACAATCGCATCAAGGTGATCAAGCGCATGGCCTACGGCTATCGTGACACCGACTACTTCTTCCTCAAGATCCGGACTGCGTTCCCCGGACATCCGTGAAGAACCTTTTTTTTTGCGTCGCCGCGGCCCTCAGGCCCGCAGCAGTTCCAGCAGCGCCTGCGCCAGCTCCCGCGGGCGCTCCTGCATCAGCGCGTGACCGGCGTCGAGCAGGCTCAGGCCGGCCTGGGGCAGCGCCTGGCGCAGTTCCTCGGTGGCGCGCACCGGGGTCATGCGGTCGGATTCGCCCAGCACCAGTTGCACCGGCATGCGCAGGCGCCGCGCCATCTCCAGGCCATGCGCGTAGGCATTGCAGGCGCCCAGATCGGTGGCCAGCAGGTCGCCGGCCGGCCAGCGCGCCTGCACCGACTCCATCAGCCGAAGGCTGGCTTCCACCAGGGCCGGATCGGGCGGCTGGGCGCGCGAGCCCTTGTGGGACCACAGGGCCATGTCCCGCATGGCCGCGGCCGGATCGCTGCGCGCGCGCTCGAGCAACACCGGGGACACGGGCATGGGCACGGCCGTGCCGACCATCGCGAGGTGGCTGACGCGCTGCGGCGCCATCGCCGCCAGGTGCAGGGACATCAGCGAACCCATACTGTGGCCGGCCAGGGCGCAGCGGTCGAGGCCCAGTGCGTCCAGCAGTTCCAGCAGCCAGGCCGCCAGTTCCGGAACGCCGGCGCAGGGAGGCCCGGCGCTGGCCGAATGCCCCGGCAGGTCGGGCGCGTAGACGGCGTGGCCGGCGCGGGCCAGCGCCGGCGCCACCGGCAGCCAGGCGCGATGGTCCTGGCAGGCGCCGTGCAGCAACAGGATCGCGACCCCATCGGTTCCGGGCGCGGCGGACAGACAGTGCACGTGGACTTCGCGCGAATCGACCAGACATTGCATGGGGAAATCTCCAGGTGGCTGGCAGGCTGTTGGGGCGAACTTGAGGCAACTGCGTGGAATCCCGCCGCTGGCTGCACTATATTGGCTCCATGCGGTTGACACCGAACGGAGACGACGATGCAAGTCAGTGATATTTTGCGCATCAAGGGCACCGCGCTGTTCACGGTGTCGCCCAGCACGCCCCTGCACGAGGCGGCGCGCACCATGGCCCTGCACGACGTGGGCTCCCTGGTGGTCATGGACGACGGTCGCCTCGCCGGCATGCTCACCTTTCGCGAGGTGCTGGGGGCGATGGCCTCCGACAACGGCGCGCGCCCCGACGTGGGCCAGCTGATGCAGCGCGAGCCCGTGCACTGCGCGCCGTCCACCAGCCTGGACGAGCTGCGCCGCCTGCTGCTGGACAGCGGCACGCGCTACATCCCGGTGATGGATGGCACCACGCTGCTGGGGGTCATTTCCTTCCGCGACGTGGCGCGCGCGGTGGTGCAGGAGCAGGATTTCGAGAACCGCATGCTCAAGGCCTACATCCGCGACTGGCCGCCGGAGACCGCCCAGCCTTCCGGCACGGCATCCTGAAGGCCCGGCGCGCTCCCGCAGCGGGCGCGCCGCGGGCGGGTGCCGGCAACCGCTAGGATGGGGCCTGTCGAGCGGCCGTGCCCCCGGGCGCGGTGCCCGATCCTTTACGCCCTCGTCCGCGAGCATGCCCGCCCACGCCCCGACCCCGCGTCCCAGCCACCTGCTGTACCTGCACGGATTCCGCTCCTCGCCGGCCTCGGCGAAGGCGTGCCTGACCCTGCAACGCCTGCAGGATCTGCAGCGCGGGGAGGCTTCGCCGGTACGCTGGCTGTGTCCGCAGCTTCCTCCTTCGCCGCGCGAGGCGATGGAATGCTGCCTGGAGCTGGTGCGCGAGGCGGCGCCGTCCCGGCTGGTGCTGATCGGCTCCTCCCTCGGGGGCTTCTACGCGACCTGGCTGGCCCACACGCTGGACTGCAGGGCCGCGCTGCTCAACCCGGCGGTGGACCCGGCACGCGACCTGCAGGCGCAGATCGGCGAGCTGGGCAGCTGGCACGACCCTTCGCTGCGCTTTCGGTTCACCGCCGAGCATGTGCGTGAACTGCATGCCTACGAGATCGGCGATCTGCACGCCGCGGTTCCCCACCCCGAACGCTACCTGGCGGTGATCGCGCGCGACGACGAGGTGCTCGACTGGCGTGAGATGTGCCAGCGCTACCGCGGGGCCGAGATGCGCGTGGTCGACCACGGCGGGCACGCGCTGGACGACTACGCGCAATCCCATTGCGACGCGGTGCTGGCCTTTCTCGGCGTGCGCGCGAATTGAATTTCTCCCGGATGTCCACGTGACCTACGTTTTGTTCGAAGAAGCCGGCAAGCTGGCGACCGCACGCGTCATGAGCCAGGCCGATGCCTCGATGCAGATCGAGCTGGCCAGCGGCAAGCGCCAGAAGATCAAGCTGCAGCAGGCGCTGCTGCGTTTCGAGTCCCCCGAGCCCCAGGCGCTGATGGACTGGGCCCAGGCGCAGCAGGACGGCATCGAGCTGGACCTGCTGTGGGAGTTCGCGCCGGAGGAGGAATTCGGCTTCGAGCACCTGGCCGGCGAGTACTACGGCAGCAGCGCCGACGCGCGCCAGCAGGCCGCCGTGCTGCTGCGCCTGCACGGGGCGCCGCATTATTTCTCGCGCCGTGGCAAGGGTCGCTTTCGCAAGGCGGCGCCGGAAGTGCTGCAGGCCGCGCTGGCGGGCATCGCACGACGCCAGGAACTGGAGCGGCGCATCGACGCGGACGCCCTGGAACTGGAGCAGGGGCGCTGCCCCGCCACCATTGCCGAGCGCATCTACGCGCTGCTGTTCAAGCCCGACAAGAACGGCCCCGAATACAAGGCGCTGGCCCTGGCGATGCGGCGCAGCGGCAAAGGAGCCTTGCAACTGCTGCGCGAGGCCGGGGCCATCGCCTCGCCGTGGCGCTTCCACATGCAGCGCTTCCTGCTCGAATACTTCCCGCGCGGCACCGCCTTCGCGGAGCAGGCCCTGCCGCGCGTGGCGCCCGACGATCTGCCCCTGGCCGAGGTTCGCGCCTTCAGCATCGACGACTCGGCCACCACCGAGATCGACGACGCGCTGTCGCTGCGCGCCCTGCCCGACGGCGGCACGGTGGTGGGCATCCACATCGCCGCTCCAGCGCTGGCGCTGGAGCGCGACAGCGCGTGGGACCTGGCGGCGCGCCAGCGCATGTCCACCGTGTACATGCCGGGCGACAAGATCACCATGCTGCCCGACGCGCTGGTGCAGGCTTTCACGCTGGCCGAGGGCAGCCAGCCGCCCGCCCTGAGCCTGTACGTGGATTTCGACCCGCAATGGCGCATGCGCGGCCACGAGACCCGGGTGGAGCGGGTCCCCATCGTGGCCAACCTGCGCCACGACCTGCTCGACGCGGCCGTCACCGAGGATGCGCTGCAGGGCGATCCCGCCGCCCAGACCTATCCCTGCGCCGCCGAGCTGGCGCAGCTGTGGCGCCTGGCCCAGGTGCTCAAGGCCGGGCGCGAACAGGTGCGTGGACGCCCGGAACGCAACGCCGGCGTGGACTACACCTTCCGCGTGGAAGGCCTCGAGCAGGGCGAGGAGCATGCACGCGTGGACATCGTGCCGCGCCGCCGCGGGGCGCCTCTGGACCTGATCGTGGCCGAGATGATGATCCTGGCCAACGCCACCTGGGGTGGCTGGCTGGCCGAGCTGGGCCTGCCGGCCATCTACCGCAGCCAGAGCGGCATGGGCGCGAACCTGCGCACCCGCATGAGCACCCGCGCCGCCCCGCACCAGGGCCTGGGCGTGGCCCAGTACGCCTGGTGCACCTCGCCGCTGCGGCGCTACGCCGATCTGGTCAACCAGAGTCAGCTGATCGCCGCCGCGCGCCACGGTCGCACCGCCGCGCTGGCGGCGCCCTACCGCCCGAAGGATGCCCAGCTGTTCGCGGTGGTGGGGGCCTTCGAGGAAACCTACAAGGCCTACGCGGACTTCCAGCGCGGCATGGAACGCTACTGGACCCTGCGCTACCTGCGCCAGCAGGGCATCGAGCAGGCCGACGGCAGCGTGCTGCGCGAGGGCCTGGTGCGGGTCGACGGCATGCCGCTGGTGCTGGCGGCGCTGGGCGCGCAGGATCTGCCGCGCGGCAGCCGCGTGCGCCTGCGCTTCGGCGAGCCCGATCTGCTCACGCTGGAGCAACCCTGCCACGTGCTGCAACGCCTGCAGGACACGGCCGCGCAGCCCGAGGCCGCCGAAGCCGCCGAGGCGGAGGAGGAGGAAAGCCTGGCCGGCGGCTTGCAGCTGGCCGTGGATGCCGCCGACGCCGCCGAGACGGTCGAGGCGGGGGCGGACGGCAGCGCCGCGGCGGAGCCCGCCGGCCCGGCCGAGGCCGCCGGCCTCGACGAGCCCGAGGCCCAGCCCGCGCAGCACGCCTCGCCGCATCTGCACCCCGGCACGCCCGCCCCGGCCGGCAACTGAGCTCCGCCACGCCCCCGCGATGTCCGCCCCGTCCCGCCCGCGACTGCGCCTGAGCCCCCTGCAATGGGCTCTGGGCATCTCGCTGGCCGCGCACCTGGTGTTGCTGGGCCTGCGCCTGGGCGTGCCGCAGGCGATGCAACGCGCCTTCGAGAACCCCCCGCTCTCGGTGGTGCTGGTCAACAGCGCCAGCCCCACGCCCCCCGACAAGCCGCAGGCGCTGGCGCAGGCCGACCTGAACGGCGGCGGCACGGCGCGTGCCGGACTGGCCGCCACTCCGCTGCCGGCCGCGCGACGCCTGCAGGCGGGCAACGCCGCGCATGAAGCGCAGACCATGATGCAACGCCTGGAGCAGCGCGAGCGCCAGATCCTGAGCGTGGCGCACAGCCAGATCGTCACCCTGCAGCAGGCGCTGCAGTCCCGCCCGGCCTCCCAGCAGCAGCGCAGCAGCCTGGAGGACCAGCATCGGGAACTGCTGGACCTGATCGGCGCCATCGAGAAGCGCATCGAGCGCAACAACGCCAGTCCGCGCAGGCGTTTCGTGGGCCCGAGCACGCGCAGCGTGCCCTACGCGCTGTACTACGACCACATGCGCGAGAAGATCGAGCGCCTGGGCACCGCCGATTTTCCGCAACGCGACGGCCACAAGCTCTACGGGCGCCTGATCATGGAGATCACCGTGGACGCCACCGGGCATGTGCTGCGCGCCGAGGTGGTGCGCGGCTCGGGCGATGCCCTGCTCGACCGCATGGCGCGCGCCATCGTCCAGGCGGCGCAGCCCTTCGGGGATTTCGACGCCGCGATGCGCCGCGACGCGGACCAGATCGTGGTGATCGCCGGCTTCGACTTCACCCGCGAGGGCGCGCTGAGCACCGAGATGCGCGCCGACGCTGCGACCGCGACCGCCGGCGGCACGAAGGCCGCGGGCACGAGCTCCGCCCACCCCGCCGCCGCGCCCGCCCCGGCACCCCACCCTGTCGCCAGGCACTCCTGATGTCCGCTCCCGACCTGTACGCCGTGCTCGGCAATCCGGTGCAGCACAGCCGCTCGCCGCGCATCCATGAACTCTTCGCCGCGCAAGGCGGGCAGTCCCTGCGCTACGAGCGTCGACTCGTCCCCCTGGGTGGCTTCGAGGCCGCGCTGGCCGCGTTGCGCGCCGAGGGCGGCATGGGCTGCAACGTCACCGTACCCTTCAAGTTCGACGCGGCGCGCGCCGCCTCCAGCCTGTCGCCCCGCGCCGAGCTGGCCGGCGCGGCCAATACGCTGGGATGGGATTCCCACGGCAGGCTGTGGGGCGACAACACCGACGGCGTGGGGCTGGTGCGCGACCTGGCGCGCCTGCTCGGGCGCGAGCCGCAGGCCGCTCTGCAGGGACTCGACGTGCTGCTGCTGGGGGCCGGGGGCGCCGCCAGCGGGGTGCTCGGCGCCCTGCTGGACGCGGGCGCGCGCGCGGTGGAGGTCTGGAACCGCAGCCCGGAGCGGGCCCAGCAACTGGTGCAGCGTCACGCCGCGAAGGCCTCGGCGCAGGGCTGCGCGCTGCGCGCCAGCCCGAGCCCGGGCCGCGGGCATGCGCTGGTGATCCATGCCACCGCCGGCTCGCTGGGTGGCGAGCTTCCCCAACTGCCGCCCGGAGTGCTCCAGGCGGGCGCGCTGGCCTACGACATGATGTACGGGGCCCGTCCCACCCCCTTCGTGCAGCTTGCGCGCGAGGCCGGCGCGCGGGCCCACGACGGCCTGGGCATGCTGGTGGAACAGGCTGCCGAGAGCTTCGCGCTGTGGCGCGGGCTGCGCGTGAACACCGAGCCGGTGCTGCGCCAGCTGCGCGCGGAACTCGACGCGCAGGCGCCCGCTTCCTGAGCAGACCCGAGGCAACTCCGATGCCCACGAACCCATCCTCGAAACGCACGCCGCGAAACCGCCCGCCGCTGGGCCGGCTGCTGCTGCTGGCCCTGTGCTCGCTGCTGGTCCTGCAGCTGTACTTCGCGCTGCGCATCGCGCTGTGGTCGGTGCTGCCGGTGCGCGACACCGCCTTCATGCGCGCCGCGCAACTGCGCATGCTGCACGGACGGGAGAACGTGGAGTGGCACCACTCCTGGGTGCCCTACGAGCGCCTGAGCCCCTGGATCAAGCGCGCCGTGGTGGCCTCCGAGGACGCCACCTTCCTGTACAACCCGGGCGTGGACTGGAAGGCGCTGCGCGAGGCGTGGATCCGCGACCACTCGCGCCGCGTGGAGCGCGACCATCGCATCGTCGGCGGCTCCACGATCACCCAGCAACTGGCGAAGAATCTGTTCCTGTCCCCCGAGCGCAGCTATCTGCGCAAGGGCCAGGAACTGGTGATCACGGGCATGCTCGAGCTGCTGCTGGACAAGCGCCGCATCCTGGAGATGTACCTGAACAGCGTCGAATGGGGCGACGGCGTGTACGGCGCGCAAGCCGCCGCGCAGCAGTACTTCCATATCCCGGCCTCGCGCCTGTCGCCGCTGCAGGCCGCGCGCCTGGCGGTGATGCTGCCGGCCCCGCATTTTTTCCAGCACCACCTCTACGGTCCCTACATCGACCGCCGCAGCTACACCATCGCCGCCCGCGCGCGCGATGCGCAGATCCCGCGCTGAAAACGCGAGGCCAGGTCCAAACCCTATCCCTTGGCGAGGACCGCCAGGGCGGCGTCGGCGGCGTTCAGCGTGGCCTCGATCACCGCGTCATCGTGGGCGCTGGAGACGAAGCCGGCCTCGTACATGCTCGGGGCCAGGTACACGCCGCGCTCGAGCATCGCGTGGAAGAAGACCTTGAAGGCCTCCAGGTCCGCGCGCGCGACGTCGGCGTAGCTCGAAGGCACCGCATCGGCGAAATAAAAGCCGAACATCCCGCCCTCGCAGTCGGTGCGCAGCGTCACGCCACGATGCGCGGCGGCTCGCTCCAGGCCCTGCATCAGGCGCCGCGTGGCGGCTCCCAGGGATTCGTAGAAACCGGGGCGTCGCACGATGCGCAACTGCGCCAGGCCGGCGGCCACGGCCACCGGATTGCCCGACAGCGTGCCGGCCTGGTAGACGGCACCCAGGGGCGACAGGCGCTGCATGACCTCGGCGCGACCTCCGAAGGCGGCCATGGGCATGCCGCCGCCGATGACCTTGCCCAGCACCACCAGGTCGGGACGGATGCCATAGAGTTGCTGCGCGCCGCCCAGCGCCACGCGCATGCCGGTCATGACCTCGTCCCAGATCAGCAGCGCGCCGTGCTCGGTGCACAACTCGCGCAGGCGCCGGTGCCACTCTGCGCTGCCCCGCACGAAGTTCATGTTGCCGGCGATCGGCTCGACGATCACGCAGGCGATCTTCGAAGCCTGGGAGGCGAAGAGTTGCTCGATCTGCTCGACGTTGTTGTATTCCAGCACCAGCGTGTGGGCCGCCACATCCGCCGGAACCCCCGCCGAACTGGGGTTGCCGAAGGTCAGCAGGCCCGAGCCGGCCTTGACCAGCAGGCTGTCGGCGTGGCCGTGATAGCAGCCTTCGAACTTGACGATGGCGTCGCGCCCGGTGAAGCCGCGCGCCAGGCGCAGCGCGCTCATGGCAGCCTCGGTGCCGCTGGACACCAGGCGCACCATCTCCACCGCCGGCATGATCTCACGCAGGGCTTCCGCGATCTCGATCTCGTCCGCGGTGGGGGCGCCGAAGGACAGCGAGCGCGTGGCCGCGCGCTGCACGGCCTCGATCACCTCGGGATGGGCATGTCCGGCGATCATCGGCCCCCAGGAGCCGATGTAGTCGATGTAGCGCCGTCCCTCGGCGTCGAACATGTAGGGGCCCTGCGCGCGCTCGATGAAGCAGGGCACCCCGCCGACCTGGCGAAAGGCCCGCACCGGCGAGTTCACGCCGCCGGGAATGCTGCGCTGCGCGCGCTCGAACAGGGATTGGTTGGTGACGGAAGCGGACATGGATGAGGAGCGGCAGGGCGGCGCGCACGCCGCCGCGGCGTGCTGCGTCGCAACAAGTTCAGGGGGCCGGAGGCCGGAAAGCGGCTATTGCAGACCGACCGGGGAAATCGAATCGCCCTCGCCTTCCGGGCCGGTCTGGGCCCAGAAGAAGCGGTCGGGCACCAGATTGCCCATGCCGGGACGATAGGCGAAATCCAGGCTCTGGTCGAGGAATTCCAGGGCCTCGTGCACCGCCTGGTCGAGCTTGGCGCCGGTGCCCAGCAGCGAGGCCACGGCCGCCGACAGGGTGTCGCCGGCGCCCGAGAAGCCGGCGTCGAACATCTCGAAGCGCTCGCGCAGCAGCTGGCGCCGCGGGCTCAGCAGCACGTTCTCGACGTGGTTCTCGGGCACCAGCACGCCGCTGACCAGCAGGTACTGCACCCCCATGGACTGCGCCTGCTGCATCAGCACGTCGGGGGTCGGCGGCTGCTCGCGCTCGACCTCGGGGAACAGGAACTGGCTCAGCGCGGTGACGTTGCCGCAGAGCACGCGGGTCTGCGGCAGCACCAGTTCCTGCATGGCCTTGATGTATTCCTCGACCTGGGATTCCTCCAGCGCCTGCAGGTTGCCCACGTAGGTCACCAGGGGCAGTTGCGCGTAGTCGGCCAGCAGTTCGGCCACCGCGCTGACCACCTCGACATTGCCCAGGAAACCGACCTTCCAGGCCGCCAGCTCGACGTCCTGCAGCACGGCGCGCGCCTGCTCCACCACGGCGTCGGCGTCGACTTCGACGATGTCGAACACCTCGGCGGTGTCGCACACCCAGATGGAGGTGGTCACGGGCAGCGCGTGGCAGCCCACCGCCGCGCAGACCGCCTGGTCGGCACTGAGGCCCGCCGCGCCGCTGGGGTCGGCCGCGTTGAGGAACATCACTGCGGGGGGAGATTCCGGGGCTTCGCTGGATGGGGGCATGATGCGCTTCGCGAGAGGGAGCTGCGGGAGAAACGGCACGAATTCGCTGAAAAGCGGGCCGGAACGGTCAAGCCCTCGGCCGTCCGGTCGGCTCGATGCCACAGATGCGGCAGCGCCGTTTCTTAGAATGATTGAATCTTATGCCAGAGGACGATACGCTGTGACGCAACCTGACTTCAAGACCTGGATGTGCCTGATCTGCGGGTTCGTGTACCAGGAGGAGCTGGGCCATCCGGAAAGCGGCCTCGCCCCCGGAACGCGCTGGGCGGACGTGCCGATGAACTGGACCTGTCCGGAATGCGGCGCCCGCAAGGACGATTTTGAAATGGTGCAGATCTGAACCGACCGCACCCTTTGCCTCACGGAGATAGCGCTTGAGCACGGCACCCGCTTCGTTCAAGGTCCTGGTGATCGACGACAGCAACACGATCCGGCGCAGCGCGGAGATCTTCCTCAAACAAGCCGGTTTCGAGGTATTGTTGTCCGAGGACGGATTCGACGCGTTGTCCAAGGTCAACGACACGATGCCGGATCTCATCTTCTGCGACGTGTTGATGCCGCGTCTGGACGGATACCAGACGGTGGCCATCATCAAGCGCAGCCCGCGGCATGCCTCGATCCCGGTGGTCATGCTGTCGTCGAAGGATGGCGTGTTCGACAAGGCGCGCGGCCGCATGGTGGGCGCCGAGGCCTACCTGACCAAGCCCTTCACGAAAGACCAGTTGCTGCAGGCGGTGAACGTGCACCGCCAGAGCGCGAATGCGCCCGCCTCGGGCGCGCCGAGCGTCAAACCGGCCCAATCATGAGCATCCGCAAGATCCTGATCGTCGACGACTCCCGCACCGAGTTGTACTTCCTGTCCGATCTCCTGAACAAGAACGGATACATGGTGCGCACCGCCGAGAATGGCGAACAGGCGCTGGCCGCGATCGAGCAGGAGCGGCCGGACCTGGTGCTGATGGACATCGTGATGCCGGGGCTCAACGGCTTCCAGCTCACGCGCCAGATCACCCGCAACCCGGCCTACCGGGAACTGCCGATCATCGTGTGCACCAGCAAGAACCAGGAAACCGACAAGCTGTGGGCGATGCGCCAGGGAGCCCGCGACTACGTCACCAAGCCGGTCGATCCGCACGACCTGCTGAGCAAGATCATGGCCTTGAACTGACCCGCCCGGCCCATGGCAAAGAGCTCGCTGATCGAATTCCAGGGCCGTCTGGCGGCGCGCCTGCAGGGCGCGCAGCAGACCCGCAGTGAATCGCGCTGGCTGGCCGTGGTCGCCGGCTCGCACCACCTGCTGCTGCCGCTGGGCCAGTCGGGCGAGATCTCGAGCTGGGAGCCTCCGACGCCCCTGCCTCACGCCCACTCCTGGTTCGCCGGGCTGCTCAACCTGCGCGGGGTGCTGTGCGGGGTGGTGGACCTGGCCGGCTTCCTGGGCGACGCGGAGACGGATGCGATGTCGCGGGCGGGCGCGCACAGCCGCCTGGTGCAGTTCTCCCCGCGACTGGAAATCAACTGCGCGCTGCTGGTCGACCAGCTGGCGGGCCTGCGCATGCCCGCGCAGTTCACGCCGGAGACCGGCGCCGCGCCGCCGGCCCCCCCCTGGCTGGGCGCGCAGTTGCGCGACGCCAGCGGGCAGGTCTGGCGCGAACTCAACCTGGCCCTGCTTTCGCAGGATCGGCGATTCCTGCAGGTGGCCTGACCGCCCCCCGCACGCCCATCGTCCATTCCCCCCTTCGATTCCTTCGGAGCAGTCATGGCATTGTTTTCCCTGTTCTCCTCCAAGCGCCCCGCGGCGGAGGCCACCGCCTTCGCCGCCAGCGACGCCACCGTGGGCGGTGCCACGCTGTCGGCGGCGATGCAGGACCAGCGCGACGTCGAGGAAGGCAGCGGCGACGAGGCCATCCGGCGACTCCCGCTGATCGGTCACCTGCCGCTGCAGCGCCAGCAGCGCCTGCTGGTGGTGCTGCTGGTCGTCGCGGTCCTGCTGGTGGCGGTGGGCCTGGCGGCCACGCTGCGCATCACCTCGTCGTCGGCGCGCCTGCTCAACACCTCGGGCGATGCGCTGATGCAATCGCAGCGCGTGGCCAAGTCGGTCAGCGCGGCGCTGCTGGGTTCGCAGGAAGGCTTCGGCGAGCTGCAGGCCAGCGCGGACGCGCTGGAGAACGACCTGCGGCGCCTGCACGCCGACGACACGCTGCACGCCGGCGGCTCGCAGCTCGACTCGGTGACGCCGATGGTCGACGCCACCGTGAAGAACGCGCGCGTGGTGGTGAAGATGCAGTCGGTGCTGACCCAGACCAACGACGCCCTGCGCACCATCAGCCGCCAGTCGGATTCGCTGCTGCAGGGCGCGCAGACCCTGACCTCGCTGCTGCTGCAGCAGGGCGCCGGCGGCTCCGACGTGGCCGCGGCGGCGCAACTGGAAATGCTCACCCAGCGCATCGGCAAGTCGGCCAACGAATTCCTCTCCTACCAGGGCATCAGCCCGGAGGCGGTGTTCGCGCTGGGACGCGACCTGCAGACCTTCGAGCAACTGGCCCAGGGACTGGCGCAGGGAGACGCCAACCTGCAGCTCACCCCCGTGCACGGCGAGGCGCGCGCGCAGGTCGAGGGCATGCTCAAGGCCTTCGGCGGCGTATCCGTCCTCGCCCAGCGGATCCTCGGCAACCTGCAGAGCCTGAGCAGCGCGCGCCTTGCGCAGACCGCCGTGCTGCACGATTCGGTGCCCCTGCTGAGTGGGCTGCAGGCTCTCCAGTCGCACTACTCCTCGCAGGCCGGCGTGGGCAGCGTGGAACTGTGGGTGCTGGTGGCCGCCGCATTGCTGGCCGTGCTGGCGCTGCTCGGACTGGGCCGGCTGTACGTGCAGGCCTCGCGTGAGCGTGCACTGCAGTCCGAGCGCGAGCGCCGCCGCGCCGAGAGCCAGGAACAGGAAGCCCGGCGCAGCAACGAGGCGAACCAGGCGGCCATTCTCCGCCTGATGAACGAACTGCAGAACGTGGCCGAGGGCGATCTGACCCAGGAGGCCACGGTGACCGAGGACATCACCGGCGCCATCGCCGACTCGGTGAACTACACGGTGGAGGAGCTGCGCAGCCTGGTGGCGCAGGTGCAGCGCTCCGCCGAGCAGGTGCGACGCTCCTCCGGCCAGGCGCAGACCACCGCCGGCGACCTGCTGCGCTCCTCCGAGCAGCAGCTGATCGAGATCCGCGAGACCGGGCGTTCGGTGCTGGACATGGCCGAGCGCATCAACTCGGTGTCGGCGCAGGCGCAGCAGTCCTCGACGGTGGCGCGCCAGTCCCTGGATGCCGCCGAGCAGGGCCTGCTGGCGGTGCGCAACTCCATCGAGGGCATGAATGCCATCCGGAGCCAGATCCAGGACACCTCCAAGCGCATCAAGCGCCTGGGCGAATCCTCGCAGGAGATCGGCGAGATCACCGAGCTGATTTCCGACCTGACCGAGCAGACCAACGTGCTCGCGCTCAACGCGGCCATCCAGGCCGCCTCCGCGGGCGACGCGGGTCGCGGCTTCTCGGTGGTGGCCGAGGAGGTGCAGCGCCTGGCCGAACGCTCGGCCGAGGCGACCAAGCAGATCGCCGCGCTGGTGCGCACCATCCAGACCGACACCCAGGATGCGGTGGCGGCCATGGAAAAGAGCACGCAGGGCGTGGTCGAGGGCGCGCGCCTGTCCGACAGCGCCGGCGCGGCTCTGTCGGAGATCGACCGCGTGTCTCGCCAGCTGGCCGAGCTGATCGAGCGCATCTCGCACCAGGCGCTGACCGAGGCGCAGGCCGCCAACCAGGTGGCCACGAGCATCCAGCACATCTTCGCCGTGACCGAGCAGACCGGCGACGGCACGCGCTCCACCGCGGAACTGGTGGCGGAACTGGCGCGCGTGGCCGAGGTGCTGCGCGAGTCGGTGTCCCGGTTCAAGATTGCCTGAAGTCCGCAGGCCTCCCTTCACGCACGCCCCGCGCAACCCAGATCCCGAGCCGGCATGAACGACGTCGCCCAGACCCCGCAGTCCACCACGCCGCCCGACACCGCGGGCCTGGCGTGGGTCCTGGAGCAGGTTCGCGACAACCTGCTGGCCGCCCTTGCCGCCGTTCGCCGGCAGGTGCAGCTGGGCCAGCTGCAGGGAGCCGAATCGGATACGACCAGTGCGCTGCTGCAGGCGCGCACCCATGTGCACCAGGCCGCGGGAGCCCTGGAACTGATGGGCCAGGCGGGCTGCGCGCGCGTGCTGCAGACTTCCGAGCGCGTGATCATGCGCGCGCTGGAGCAGCCCCAGCGCCTGGACGCGCCGATGGTGGAGGCCCTGGAATCAGGCCTGCACGCGGTGCTCGACTACCTGGAAGCGCGGGCGAGCGGGCGCGACGAGCCGGCCGTCAAGCTGTTCCGCCAGTACCGCGGCCTGGCCGATCTGGCCGGCGGCGAGCCGGCCCACCCCGCGGACCTGTGGGATCTCGCCTGGGAGTGGCCGCAGGCCCCCGCGCAGGACGCTGCCGCGCAGGGCCTGGGCGTGCAGGCGCGCAGCGATTACGAGCGCGCCCTGCTGGAAGTGCTGCGTGCGGGCGACCTGCGCGGCGCCAGTGCCACCATGCAGGCCGTGTCGCGCCAGGCGCAGGCCGCCAGCCGCGACGAGGAGCGGGCGCTGTGGTGGATCGCCGAGGGTTTTTTCGCGGCGCTTGGCGATGATCTGATCGAAGCCGACATCTATGCCAAGCGGCTGTGCAACCGGCTGAACCTGCAACTGCGCCAGATGCTGGCCGGCCAGGCCCAGGTCTCGCGGCGCCTGGGCCATGAGCTGCTGTTCTTCTGCGACCAGGCGCTCGCCCGGGCGCGTGAGCGCGGAAGCGAGGCGCCGTCGATCCTGCTCGCCGTGGCCCGGGCCGCCGGCCTGCGCGCGCAGGCGGTGGTCGACTGGCAGCAGCCGCATTTCGGATTGGTGGACCCAGCCCTGGTGCAGCAGGCGCGCAAGCGCATGGTGCAGGTCAAGGACGGCTGGGCCCACATCGGCAACGGCGACTTCAGCCGGATCGGGCGCCTGCAGGAACACCTGCAGCAACTCGGGCTGGTGCTGCGCCAGCTGAGCGCCGGAGCCGAGGTGCTGCCCGCCGCGGTCGAGCGCATGCTGCAGGTGATCGGCGAGCAGCGCTCGCTGCTGACGCCGGAGCGGGTGCTGGAAGTCGCCACCGCCTTGCTGTTCCTGGAAGCCTCGCTGGTGCACTTCCGCGCCGACGATGCGGACTTCCTCCCCCGCGCGCGCGAGCTGGCGCAGCGCCTGCAGCGCAGCGCGCAAGGCTACGCCAGCGAGGCCTTCGCGCCCTGGATGGAGCAGCTGTACCGCCAGGTCTCGGAAAACCAGACCCTGGGCACCGTGGTGCAGGAACTGCGCCACGACATGGGCACGGTGGAACGCCTGCTCGACGCCTACTTCCGCGACCCGCGGACCCTCCCCGACCTCGAGCCGGTGCCGCGCCTGCTGGGGCAGATGCGCGGAGTGCTTTCCGTGCTGGGCATGGACGTGGGCTCGCAGGCACTGGGGTACATTCGCCACAGCGTGGAGAACCTGATGGCCGTGGCGCCCGAGGAAGCCGCCGCGCGTCAGCCCGGCGGCAGTTTCGAGCACCTGGCGGCCAATATCGGCACCCTGGGCTTCATGGTCGACATGCTGGGCTACCAGCCCGACCTGGCGAAGATCTCCTTCCAGTTCGACCCGCACACCGGGGATCTGCGCCCGGTGGTGCCCCAATCACGCCAGGCGGCGCAGGCGATGGCCCGCCCCGCACCCGGCATCGACACCCAGGCGGCGGACACCGCGGCGGCGCCGCCGGCCCCGGAAGCTCCCGAGGCCGGCGCCGCCCCGACGCCCCCCCTCGATCTGGAAGAGGCCGACACCCTGTTGCCGCCGCTGGAAGCCGAGGCTGCCGGCGTGGCGGACACCGCGAGCTCCCCTGCTGCCGCGGAGCGGGACGAGGCGGCCGCGCTGGACGCCTTGCTGCTGGGGACGGCGGCAGGCGCGGAACAGCCCGTCGCGACGACGGCGCCCGAGGCGGAGCCGGCGGTCGACCCCGAGCTGGTGGAGATCTTCCTCGACGAGGCCGACGAAGTCGTGGGGCAGGGGCGCGAGCGAATCGCCGACCTGCGCGGCACCGATCCGGCCGATGATTCCCTGACCGCGCTGCGCCGCTGCTTCCACACCCTCAAGGGCAGCGCGCGCATGGTGGGCATGCGCGATTTCGCCGAAGGGGCGTGGGCCCTGGAACAAAGTTTCAACCAGGTCCTGGCCGAAGGCGGGCAGCCGCGGCCCGAGCTGCTCGATCTGGCCGAGCACGCACTGGACCGACTCGAGGATTGGGCGCATGCATTGCGCGCCGGCGATGCGGGCGCGCGCTCCAGCGACGCACTGGTGCAGGCCGCGCAGGCCCTGCGGGAAGGCCGGCCGCTGGAGCTCGGAACGATCGCCCCGGCACAGCCCGCCGGGATTCCCGTGGAGCCCGAGCCGCAGGTGGTGTCCGAGCCGCAGGCGACCTTCGAGCCGCCCGTGGAGCCGCAGGCGCAGGCGCCTTCGGACATCCACGCGACGTCCGAATCCCTGGCGGAGCCCGAGCCCTCCTGGCCCTCGGAACCGCAGGTGGCCTTCGAGCCTCCCGTGGAGCCTCCCGTGGAGCCGGAAGCGCAGGCGCCTGCGGAGGTCCAAGCCGCCTCCGAAGCCCTGGCGGAGCCCGAGCCCTCCTGGTCCTTCGAACCGCAGGCGCCCGTCGAGCCTCCCGTGGAACCTCCCGTGGAGCTGCAGGCGCAGGCGCCTGCGGAGATCCACGCGACGCCCGAAGCCCTGGTGGAGCCCGAGACCAGCTGGTCCTTCGAACCGCAGGCGCCCGTGGAGCCTCACGTGGAGCCTCCCGTGGAGCTGCTGGCGCAGGCGCCTTCGGAGATCCAGGCGACGCCCGAAGCCCTGGTGGAGCCCGAGGCCTCCTGGTCCTCCGAGCCTCAGGCGGCCTTCGAGCCGCCCGTGGAGCCGCCGGTGGAGCCGCCGGTGGAGCCGCTCGTGGAGCCGCTCGTGGAGCCGGAAGCGCAGGCTCCCTCGGAGGTCCACGCGACACCCGAAGCCCTGGCGGAACCCGAGGCCTCCTGGCTCTCCGCGCCGCAGGCGATGCCGGAGACTCAGGCTGCGCCCGAAGCCTCGGTGGAACCCGAGCCCTTCTGGTCCTCCGCGCCGCCGGTCGCGGCCGAGTTCGTCGCGGAACCTCCCTGGCCCGTGGCGTCGGAGCTGCCCGCCGAGGCCCGCGTCGAGCCTGCCCGGGAGCAGGACAGCGAGGCCCCCTCCGAATCCCCGGCCGAAACGGCGGCCCCGTGGCAGGAACAGCCGTCGGAGCCCTCCTGGACCCCGCCAGCGCCCGCCTTCGCACCCCCGGCCTGGCCCGACGCCTCGCTGCTCGACCTGGGAGGGCCCGCCCAGCCTGCCGCGCAGGAGTCGCCGCCGCCCGTGCCCGAGGCCAGCCTGCTGGAACCCTCCGAGAGCCTCGAGCCCAGGCCGGACGAGGGCGTGAAGGTCATCGATGAGCTGCGCATTCCCCAAGCCCTGCATGCGATCTACCTGAACGAGGCCGACGAGCTGGTGCGCCGCCTGGACCAGGAGGTCGCCGCCTGGGCCCACCATCCGCGGTCGCCCATCGGTGAACACGTGACCGCGCTGGCCCATCAGCTGCGCGGCAGCTCGGCCACCGTGGGGCTGCAAAGCGTGCAACAGCTCGCCGAGCTGCTCGAGCAGGCCATGCAGGGGCAGTCCGAGCACCCCGAGGCGCTCGACGAGGCGCAGCAGGGACTGCTGCCGCGCACCGTGGAGGACATGCGCCGCGTGCTGCACCAGTTCGCGGCCGGTTTCCTGCGTCCGGCCCACCCGGACCTGCTGGAACAGTTGCAGGCGCTGGTGCGTCATCTCGAAGACCTGCGCACGGCCGCCGCCCTGGCGGCCAGCGAGAGCTTCGAGGCGGCCGCAGTGGCGCAGCCCGAACCCGCAGCGCAGGCCCCCGGCGAGCCAGCGCAAGCTGCCGCCGCCTGGCCGTGGACCCCCGCGCCGGATGCTGCCGAGTCGCTGCTCCAGGAGCCGGCCGCGGAGCCGCCCGCGCAGGTCTTCACGCCGGAGGACGACCTGGAACTGCATGAAGTCCTGGAAATCCCCGAGGAGCTCGAGGCCCAGGCGGCCTCCGGGCTGGAGGCCGAATGGCCGCAGGCCCACGGGGTCGCCGCGGATGTGGTGCAACCCGCGCCCGGACTCGGGCTGGACGCCGAGCCCGCGGCGGCCCCCGGAACGGGTTCGCGCGACGCCATCGACGCCGAGCTGTTCCCCATTTTCGAATTCGAGGCGGCCGAGCTGCTGCCGCAACTCGGCCGATCGCTGCGCGAATGGGAAGCGCGGCCGGCTGATCTGTCGGCCGCACGCCAGGCCATGCGCCTGCTGCATACCTTCAAGGGCAGCGCACGCATGGCCGGCACCATGGCGCTGGGCGACATGGCCCATGCGCTGGAATCCGATATCGAAGCCCTGACGGCGCGCGAGGATGCACGCCCGGACGAGCCGGCGCTGCTCGAGCTGATCGCGCGCTTCGACGCCATCAACACGCGTTTCGAGCGACTGCGCGAGGCCAGCGGCCGCGGCGAGACTGAGCTCGGCGAGATCCACCCGGAGCGCGCTCTGCTCGAAGCCCAGGTGCAGCCTGGATCGACCTCCTCCGGCCCGGCCGGGCAGGCGTCCGAAGGCGCCGCGCCGATGCCGGCCGGCGACTCCCTGCAGAGCTTCGGACGCGCCCAGCCGGTGCGCGTGCAGGCCGCGCTGCTCGACCGCCTGGTCAACCAGGTCGGCGAGGTGAGCATCGCGCGCTCGCGCCTGGACAGCGAATTCGACGTCATCCGCTCGGGGGTGCGCGACCTCGGGGACAACCTGTCGCGTCTGCGTGCGCAGGTGCGCGACATCGAACTGCAGGCCGATGCCCAGATGGCCGCGCGCACCCAGGCCACGCGCGACGACGGGCGCGATTTCGACCCGCTGGAATTCGACCGTTTCACGCGTTTCCAGGAACTCACGCGCATGATGGCCGAGTCGGTCAACGACCTGGCCCTGGTGCAGGGATCCCTGGGTCGCGCGCTGCAGTCCACCGAGGACAGCCTGCTGCGCCAGTCGCGCCTGACCCGCGAGTTGCAACGCGACCTGCTGCGCACGCGCATGGTCGAGTTCGACAGTATCTCGGAGCGCCTGTACCGAACCGTTCGCCAGGCCAGCAAGGATGCCGGCAAGGCGGTGCGCCTGGACATCCAGGGCGGAACCATCGAACTCGATCGCGGCGTGCTGGACCGCATGGCGCCGGCCTTCGAGCATCTGCTGCGCAATGCGGTCGCGCATGGGCTGGAAGGCCCGGACGAACGCGAGCGCGCGGGCAAGCCCGCGGTGGGCACCATCACGCTGGCGCTGCGCCACGACGGCAGCGAGGTGGTGGTGTCCATCGGTGATGACGGCGCCGGGTTGCACTATGCCGACATCGCCGCGAAGGCACGCGCGCAGGGCCTGTTGGCCGAGGGCGAGCATCCCAGCCAGGCGCAGCTGCGCGAGATCATTTTCCTGCCGGGCTTTTCCAGCGCCGCCGAGACCACCGAGATGGCCGGGCGCGGCGTGGGCCTGGACGTGGTGCGCACCGACACGCGCGCGCTGGGCGGGCGCGTGGAACTCGACTCCGCGCCGGGGCGCGGCACCACCTTCACGCTGGTGCTGCCACTGACCACGGCGGTCACCCAGGTGGTGCTGCTGCGCGCCGGCGAGCGCATCCACGCGGTGCCTTCGAGCCTGGTCGACCTGGTGCTGCGCCTGCGTCCGGCGGAACTGGACCCGGCGCTGCGCGCACGCCAGCTCGAGCATGCCGGGCAACAGCTGCCCCTGTACTGGCTGGGCGCGCTCACCGACGAGTCGGGTGCCAGCAGCGAAACCCCCGGGCGCACGGTGCCGGTGGTGCTGGTGCGCAGCGCGGCCCAGCGCCTGGCGCTGCATGTGGACGAAGTGCTGGGCAACCAGGAAGTGGTGGTCAAGAACCTGGGCCCGCAGCTCTCGCGCGTGCCCGGTCTCGCAGGCATCTCGGTGCTGCCCGACGGCGGCGTGGTGCTGATCTACAACCCGGTCGCGCTGGCCGCCGTGTACGGCGACAAGGCAGCCGAGCGCATGCGCTCGCAGGCCGGCTCGGCGCGCGCGGAGACCGCGCAGCTGCTGCCGCAGCTGCCGATGCCCAGCGCCAACACGGTGCTGGTGGTGGACGACTCGATCACCGTGCGCCGCGTGACCCAGCGCTTCCTGACCCGCAACGGTTACACGGTGATGCTGGCCAAGGACGGGCTGGACGCGCTGGAGCAATTGCAGCAGACCCTGCCGGACGTCGTGCTCACCGACATCGAGATGCCCCGCATGGACGGTTTCGATCTCACGCGCAACATTCGCGCGGACGAGCGCACGCGCCACTTGCCGGTGATCATGATCACCTCGCGCATCGCCGACAAGCACCGCAACTACGCGCAGGAGCTGGGGGTCAACCACTACCTGGGCAAGCCCTACTCGGAAGACGAGTTGCTGGGGCTGCTGCGCGAGTACGTGCTGGAAACGACCAGCGTGGAACCCTGAGCGGCGCCCGGGCGGGCGCCGCCCGGCGCCGCCCCGGCCGGCTCAAAACAACCCGCCCTGGGTGCCGGGCCCGGCCCGCCCCGGGGAAGCCGGGGCCGCCGGCGCCTGGGCGGCCTGCGCCGCATCGTCGCGCACGACGGCGTAGCGCTGCAAGGTGCGCTGGCGTGCCTGCGCGTGGTCGACCACGGGCAGCGGGTAGTTCCTGCCCAGTTCGACTCCGGCGGCGCGCAGGCGCGCCGGCTGGGCCAGCCAGGGCGCATGGAGCGAAGCGGCATCCAGTCCGGCCAGCTCCGGCAGCCATGCGCGAATGTAGTGTCCGTCGGGGTCGAACCTGCGGCTCTGTTCCACCGGGTTGAAGATGCGGAACCAGGGCTGTGCGTCGCAGCCGCTGGACGAGGCCCATTGCCAGCCCCCGTTGTTGGAAGCCAGGTCGAAATCCAGCAGCCAGCGGGCGAAGTGCGCCTCGCCCAGGCGCCAGTCCAGGCCCAGGTCCTTGCACAGGAAACTGGCCACCACCATGCGCAGGCGGTTGTGCATGCGTCCGCTGGCCAGCAGCTCGCGCATCGCGGCGTCGACCAGGGGATAGCCGGTGCGCCCTTCGCACCAGGCCTGCAGCAGTCCCGGCGCGTGGTCCCACTCGATGCGGTCGTAGGCGCGGCGGAAGGAGTGGCCCTGCGCCACCTGGGGGTGATGGAACAGCACCTGGGCGTAGAAATCGCGCCACACCAGCTCGGACAGCCAGGTGGCGGCGCCCGTGCTGCCCTCGAGCATGGCGCGCCAGGCATGACGCCCGAGCTCGCGCACGCCCAGGGTGCCGAAGCGCAGGTGCACCGACAGGCCGCTGGTGGCCTGGCGCGCGGGAAAGTCGCGCGATGCGGCGTAATCGTCCAGGCGGGCCTGGAAGGCCTCCCAGGCGCGGCGCGCGCCCCGGCTTCCGGGCTCCACCCCGTCGGGCAGCGGCGCCCTGAGGTCGAAGCCGAGTTGCTCGGGCAGGGGCAGCGGCGTCAGCCCGGCGGGCGGGGGAAGCAGGCGATCCTCCGCGAGGGGACAGCTCAGCTCGGCCAGCTCGGCGCCCCCGGCGGCGCGCATGCGCGCCATCCAGGCGTTCCTGTAGGGGGTGAACACGGCGTAGGGCCGTCCCTGACCGGTGCGCAGCGCGGGCGGCGGCACCATGACTTGGTCGTCGAAGGCGTGGAACTCGATGCCGGAGCCAGCCAGCGCCCCGGCCACGGCGGCGTCGCGGCGCTGCGCGAAGGGTTCGTAGTCACGGTTGACGAACACCGCCTGCACTCCCAGGCGCCGCGCCAGCGCCGGCAGCTCGGCCGCGGCGCTGCCGTGCAGGGTCCACAATGCGCCGCCGCGGCGGCGCAGCTCGCCATCCAGCTCGAGCAGGCTGGCGTGGATGAAGTGCACGCGGCGGTCGGCACGCAGGCCCTGCTCCAGCAGAGGCTGCAGGATGTCGGTGTCGAACACGAAAGCCAGTTGCACGCGCCTGCAGCGGCGCAGCGCATGGTGCAGCGCAGCGTGGTCCTGCAGTCGCAGGTCGCGGCGCAGCCAGACCAGTCCGAGCTCGAGGTCGGGGCCGGGCGAAT
The DNA here is from genome assembly GCA_021846965.1 of Pseudomonadota bacterium. Classification (GTDB taxonomy): domain Bacteria; phylum Pseudomonadota; class Gammaproteobacteria; order Burkholderiales; family Burkholderiaceae_C; genus Thiomonas_A. The sequence continues at coordinate 21,591 of JAJZWA010000026.1, forward strand.
CGGGAATGGGAGCCATGGCGAGGGGTGGGATCGGGCGGCACGGGGCGCGGCACGATAATATGTTTCGCCATGAACCCCCGCAGCGACGCCTCGAACCTCAGCAACCAGTTTCTCATCGCGATGCCTGGCATGGTCGATTCGTCCTTCGCCGGCAGCGTGATCTATGTGTGCGAGCACTCCTCGCGCGGAGCGCTGGGGCTGGTGATCAACCGCCCCACCGACATCGTGCTCAAGGATCTGTTCGACCGCATCGAACTGCCGCTGGAACAGCCGGAACTGGCCGCGCGCACCGTCTACTACGGCGGCCCGGTGCAGACCGAGCGCGGTTTCGTGCTGCACGACCCCACCGACCGCGCCTACGCCTCCACGCTGCAGGTGGCCGGCGGACTGCAGATGACCACCTCCAAGGACGTTCTGGAGCATATCTCCGCCTCCGACGGGCCCAAGCGGTTTTTCGTGGCCCTGGGCTACTCGGGCTGGAGCGCCGGGCAGCTCGAGGACGAGATCGCGCGCAACGGCTGGCTGACGGTGGAGGCGGATTCGAGCATCGTGTTCGAAGTGGCGGTGGAGCAACGTTTCGACGCCGCCATGTCCCTCATGGGCATCAGTGCGATGAGCCTGTCCAATACCGCCGGCCATGCCTGAGCGCGGTGCCGCGCCTGGCGACCCCGCCGTGCTGATGGGTTTCGACTTCGGCACGCGGCTGATCGGCGTGGCCGTGGGCAATACCGTCACCGCGACCGCCAGCGCCCTGTGCAGCGTGGCGGCCGAGCGCCGCCAGCAGCGTTTCGAGGCCATCGCGCGGCTGCTCGAACAGTGGAATCCCTCGCGCCTGGTGGTGGGCCTGCCGCTGTCGCGCGACGAAGGCGCCGAACAGGACCGCAGTGCGCAGGCGCGTCGTTTCGCCAACCAGTTGCACGGCCGCTTCGGACTGCCCGTGTCGATGGTCGACGAGCGCTACACCTCCCGCGCCGCGGAGGAATCGGGCGCCGCGGACGTGGATGCGGAATCGGCGCGCCTGATTCTGGAACAATACCTGCGAGATCCCGCCGCGAGCCGCGCCCCATGACCCATTCTTCCCCTCCCGACGCCGAGGCGCTGTACGCGCGCCTGCGCGAACTCGTGCGAGCCTGGCTGGCCGCGCAGGATGCGCCTCCCACCCTGGTGGGGGTGTACTCCGGCGGGGCCTGGCTGGCCGAGCGCCTGCACGAGGACCTGGCCTTGCCCACGCCGCTGGGCGTGGTGTCGTCGACCCTGCACCGGGACGACTTCGGCACCCGCGGCCTGCACCCCAGCGGCAACCGCACCGAACTTCCCTTCGAGGTCAACGCCCGCTCCATCCTGCTGGTCGACGACGTGCTCTACACCGGACGCACCATCCGCGCCGCGATCAACGAGCTGTACGACTTCGGCCGCCCCGCGCGCATCGACCTGGCCGTGCTGGTCGACCGCGGCGGACGCGAGCTGCCGATCTGCGCCAGCCTGGTGGGCGCCACCGTCGAGCTGCCGCCACGCACCATGCTGGCGCTGGAACGCGACCCCGCGGCCGGGCCGCGGGCCATGCGCCTGGCGTACCTGGAGTCCGAATCCTGATGGCCGCCCATCCCCAACTCAACCGCCACGGCGAACTGCGCCACCTGCTGTCCATCGAGGGCCTTCCGCGCGACGTGCTGCTGCACATCATGGACACCGCGCAGGGCTTCATGAGCTTCGGCGAGCGCGAGGTCAAGAAGGTGCCGCTGCTGCGCGGCAAGAGCGTGTTCAACCTGTTCTTCGAGAACTCCACGCGCACCCGCACGACCTTCGAGATCGCCGCGCAGCGCCTGTCGGCCGACGTGTTCAACCTGGACATCCAGCGCTCCAGCACCTCGAAGGGCGAGTCGCTGCTGGACACCATCGCCAACCTGGAGGCGATGGACGCCGACATCTTCGTCGTGCGCCACAGCCAGAGCGGCGCGCCCTTCCTCATCGCCTCGCACACCCCCGAGCACGTGCACGTGGTCAACGCCGGCGACGGGCGCCACGCCCACCCCACGCAGGGGCTGCTGGACATGATGACCATCCGCCACTACAAGCGCGATTTCCGCGCGCTGACGGTGGCCATCGTGGGCGACATCGTGCACTCGCGGGTTGCGCGATCGGACATCCACGCGTTGACCACGCTGGGAGTCCCGGAGGTGCGCGCGGTCGGCCCCAAGACCCTGGTGCCGGGGGATCTGCGCGACATGGGCGTGCGCGTGTGCCACGACATCGAGGAAGGCCTGCGCGACGCCGACGTGGTGATCGCGCTGCGCCTGCAGAACGAGCGCATGGCCGGCGGCCTGCTGCCCTCGGCCAGCGAATTCCACATGATGTACGGCCTCACCCCGGAGCGCCTGCGCCTGGCCCGCGAGGATGCCATCGTCATGCACCCCGGCCCGATCAACCGCGGCGTCGAACTCGACTCGTCCGTGGCCGACGGGCCGCAGAGCGTGATCCTGCCGCAGGTGCGCTTCGGCATCGCGGTGCGCATGGCCGTGCTTTCCATCGTCGCCAACACCTCCGCCTGAGCGCCCCCATGAACGAGCCCAAGACCCTCCTGGTGCGCGGAGGCGCGCTGGTCGACCCGGCCAGCGGCACGCAGCACCCCGGCGACATCGCCATCTCCGGCGAACACATCCATGCCGTGGGGCCCGCCGCCGCGGGCTTCGCCGCCGAACGCGTGATCGACGCCGAGGGCTGCCTGGTGATGCCCGGCCTGATCGATCTGTGCGCGCGCCTGGGCGAGCCCGGCGGCGAGGCCGAGGGCCTGCTCGACTCCGAGCTGGCCGCGGCGGGAGCCGGCGGCGTCACGCGGGTCGTGTGTCCCCCCGACACCGACCCCGTGCTCGACGAGCCCAGCCTGGTCGAGATGCTGCGCTGGCGCGCGCGTCGCATCAAGCGCTCGCGCGTGTACCCGCTGGGAGCGCTCACCACCGGACTCAAGGGCGAGCGCCTGGCCGAGATGGCCTCGCTGGTGAAGGCCAGCTGCATCGGCCTGTCGCAGGCCGGCACCCCGGTGACGGACACGCAGATGCTGCTGCGCGCGATGCAATACGCCAGCACCTTCGGCTACAAGGTCTGGCTGCCCGCGCAGGACCCCCATCTGGGTCGCGGCGTGGCCGGCAGCGGCCCCTACGCGCAGCGCCTGGGCCTGCCCGGCGTGCCGGTGGTGGCCGAGACGGTGGCGCTGCACACCATCTTCGAGCTGGTGCGCGCCACCGGCTGCTCGGTGCACGTGGGCCGGCTGTCCAGCGCCGCCGGCGTGGCGCTGCTGCGCCAGGCGAAGGACGAGGGCCTGCCGGTCACCGCCGACGTGTCCATCCACAACCTCCTGCTCACCGACGTGGACATCGGCTGGTTCGACGCGCGCATGCGCCTGGACCCGCCTCTGCGCCGACAGGCCGACCGCGACGCCCTGCTGACGGCGCTGGCCGACGGAACCATCGACGCGCTGGTGTCCGACCACACGCCCCTGGGCAGCGACGACAAGGTGCTGCCCTTCGGCGAGGCCGCGCCCGGCGCCACCGGACTGGAACTGCTGCTGCCGGTGGTGCTGGAATTCGCGCGCCGCGCCCGCCTGGAGCTCCCGCAGGCGCTGAGTTGCGTGACCACGCGCGCGGCCGCGGCCGCCGGCGTGGGCATGCCCAGCCTGGCCGCCGGTGCCGCCGCGGAGCTGATCGTGGTCGACCCGCGAGAGAGCTGGAGGCCCACGCCGCAGAACCTGCGCAGCCGCGGCAAGCTGACCCCGCTGGGCGACGCCGAACTCCTGGGCCGCGTACGCACGACCATCATCGACGGGCGCGTGATCCACGAGCAGGACGTGGCGTCGAGCCCGGCGTAGCGAGAAGGATGACCCCATGACATCCGGGCTGCGCCTGGCGGGCATGCTGCTGCGCCTGGGCATCGAGCTGGCGCGCGGGCTGTGGCGCCTGCGCGCCTTTCCACGCCTGAACGCGCAGCAGCGGCGAGCGGCCATCCGCGCCTGGTCGCTGCGCATGCTGGGCGCCACGCGCATGCGCCTGCAGGTGGTGGGCCGGCCGCACGAGGGCGCCTGCCTGATGGCCCCGAACCATGTCTCCTGGCTGGACATCATGGCACTCAATGCGGCGCATCCGACGCGTTTCGTGTCCAAGGCCGAGGTGCGTCAGTGGCCCGTGCTGGGCAGCCTGGTCGCCGGTGCCGGCACCCTGTTCATCGAACGCGGGCGGGCGCGCGACGCGATGCGCGTGATGCACGACATGGCGCAGTGCCTGCGCAACGGCGAACATGTCAGCGTGTTCCCCGAGGGCACGACCTCGGACGGCACCCACGTGCTGCCACTGCATGCCAATCTGTTCCAGGCCGCGCTCAGCGCGGACACGCCGGTGCAGCCGGTGCTGCTGCGCTACGTGGACCACGCCACCGGGGCGCCCAGCCGGGCTCCGGCCTACGTGGGCGAGGACACGGTGATGGACACCCTGCGCCTGATCGCCGCCGGCGGTCCGCTGCGCGTGGTGGTGCACTATCTCCCGGCACTGCGCGGACAGGACCGCCGGCAACTGGCCGCGGCGGTGCACGAGGCGCTGAGCCGGGCGCTTCAGGAGCCGGTTCCGGCAGGCTGAAGCCCCCCGGGCTCCGCCCCTCCCAGGGCGTGGAACAACTCCTCCTCCTGCTCCATGTGCAGGCGCACGATGGCCTCCAGGGCCACCAGCAGGCGCTGCATGCGGGCCGCGCCCGCGGCGTCAGGCCCCTGCGGCGGCAGCTGCGCCACGCCGCGGGAGATCAGGCGCGACAGACGGAAGATCTCGCGGTGGCTGCTGCTCAGGGCCGCCATCGGGTCCTCGCCGCCGACCAGCCGGCCCATGCGGGGAAGCAGCTCCCGCTCGTCGCTGCGCTCATGGGGAAGCAGCCTGGCATTCAGCATGTCGTCCAGCTGCCGCAGCGAGGCCAGGGCGCGCGCGCCGTCCTGCAGCGGCAGGTTCTCGGCCACCGCGCGCAGCAGCTCCAGCACCTGCGCCAGCTGCACATGCTCGGCGCGCAGGCGCCCGGCCTCCTCTGGCGGGAGCAGGCCGCGCAAGGCCAGCGGCCCCGCGCGCAGGGCCCGCAGCGCGTTGCCGATGGCTGCCATGTCGATCAACTCCTGCACCAGCGCCCCCGCGAGGGGCGGCAGGAAGCCCAGCATCGCCACCGCCATCGCGCCCAGCGAGAACGCCATGCCCACCGCCATGCTCTGCAAGGCGATGCGCCGCGTGCGCCGGGCGATGCGCAGCGCGTCCACCAGCTTGTCCAGGCGGTCGACCAGCACGACCACGTCGGCGGCCTCCGCGCTGGCGGCGGCGCCGCGCGCGCCCATGGCCACGCCCACGTCGGCCGCCGCCAGCGCCGGCGCATCGTTGACCCCGTCACCCACCATCATTACCGTGGCGCGGGCCCGCTCGGCCTCGATGGCCGCGAGCTTGTCCGCGGGGCTCTGCCCGGCCAGCACCTCGAGCCCGCCCAGACTGTTGCCCACGGCCTGCGCGACCTCGGGGCTGTCGCCCGTCAGCATGAGCATCCTGCGAACCCCCTCGGCGCGCAGCAGGCGCAGGGCGCGCGGCGTCTCGGTGCGTATGGGGTCGGCCAGCTGGATGGCCCCGACCGGCTTGCCGTCGATGGCGACGAACACGCAGGAGGATCCTTCGAGGGCCATGCCCGCCAGCACCTGGCGCACCCAGGGCGCGGCCGGCGCGCCCCGGGCGACATGCTCCAGGCTGCCGATGGCGACGTCGCGTGCGCCCACCATGCCGCGCACGCCGGCGCCCGGGCTCTCGCGCACGCCCGAGGGAATGGGCAGGTCGAGTCGACGCTCGCGCGCGGCCACCGCCACGGCCTCGGCCACGCCGTGGTTGGAGGCCTGGGCCAGCGCGCCCGCCATGCGCAGCACCTCGTCGGCGCTCCAGGGCGGATCGGCGACGATGCCGGCCAGGCGCGGCCTGCCGCCGGTCAGCGTGCCCGTCTTGTCGAAGAAGAACACCTCGGCCCGCGCCAGGCGCTCCAGCGCGCCGCCGCCCTTGACGAGGATGCCGCGACGCGCGCAGTTGGACAGGCCGGAGACCATGGCCACCGGCACGGCCAGGATCAGCGGACAGGGCGTGGCCACGACCAGCACCGCCAGGGCCCGCATGGGGTCGCCCGAGATCGCCCAGGCGCCGCCGGCGAGCGCCAGCGCCAGCACGATCAGCCAGCCGGCGTAGCGGTCGGCGAGTCGCGTGCCCGGGCTGCGCTGGGCGCGCGCGGCCTCCACCATGCGCACGATGCCGGCGAAGGTGCTTTGCTCGGCCGTGCGCACCGCGAGGACCTCGAAAGCGGGTCCCAGGTTGAGAACCCCGCTGGCCACGCCCTCCCCGGCCGCCCGCTGGCGCGGTCGCGACTCGCCGCTCAGCGTGGATTCGTCGAGTTGCGCCGGCTCCAGCAGCGTGGCGTCGACGGGGACGAGCTCTCCGTGGCGCACCAGCAGGCGGTCGGCCTGGCGCAGCGCGTCCAGCTCCACGGGCCGCCACTCGCCGGCTTCGAAGCGCAGCGCGCTGCGTGGCGCATGGCGCAACAATTCGGTCATCTCGCGCTGCGCGCGCGCCGCCGCGTGATCCTCCAGCGCCCTTCCGCCGGCCAGCATCAACGCGATCACCACGGCGGTGAGCTGCTGGCCCAGCAGCAGGGCGAGCACCAGCGCGAGCAGGGCCAGCACGTCCACCCCGGCCTGGCGTCGCCACAGGGCGCGCGCCACCGAGATCGCCAGCGCGGCGCTCACCGGCCAGGCCCCGGCCGCCCAGGCCCAGCCCGCGGCCTCGCGCCGCCCCAGACCCTGCAGCAGGAATCCGGTCGCGAGGCTGCCGAGCGCCAGCACGAGCAGGGCCAGATGGGCGTAGCGCAGGTGGCGCGTCATGGAAACTGCGAGGCGAGCGCGGTATCCGGACCGCAGGCCCCTATTGTCCGCGCCCCCGTTCCCGTACGGCCCCGGCGCGCGCACCGAAACCTTGCGCTCGAGGGGGTTGCCTCTCGATCAGGCCACCTGCCTGCGGCGCCAGTGCAGGTACAGCGCCGGGATCAGGTTGGTCGAGCGCAGCGCGCTCCATGCCAGCCCGCCCAGGATCACCACCGCGAGGCCCTGCTCCGGAGCCGCGCCCTCTCCCAGGCCGAGCGCGGTGGGCAGCATGCCCAGCATGGCGGTCACCGCGGTCAGCACGATGGGGCGAAAGCGCAGCTGGATGGCCTCGCGCACGGCCTGGTCCAGGGGCATGCCGGCGTTCTCGTTGGCGCGGGCGCGGTCGAGCAGCACGATGGAGTGCCGCAGACCGATGCCCACCAGGGTCAGGAAGCCGATCATCCCGGTGGCGTTGAGTCCCACTCCGCTGAGTACCAGCGCGACCGTTCCGCCGGTCAGCGCCAGGGGAATCTCCAGCAGCAGCAGCGCCGGGATCAGCAGGCCGTCGAATTGCAGCAGCAGGATGCCCACCATGATGGCGAAGGCCGCCAGGGTCGCCAGCAACAAGGCCAGCGCGGAGCTCTCCAGCTCCGCGGCCAGTCCGCCGAATGCCACCCGGTAGCCCGGAGGCAGCGAAATTCCCGCCAGCGCGCGCCGGGCCGCCAGCTCGGTGCTGCCCAGCGGCCCGTTCGGCGTGGCCAGGATGTCCAGCGCGCGCGCGCCGGCGATGTGGCGGATCTGGTTGGGCGTCGCCTCCAGGCGCAGCCGCGCCAGGGAACCCAGGGGCGCCCAGCCGCCCGACACGCGCACGGGCAATGACTCCAGGCTGGCGACGCTACGCTGCGGAGCGTCGGCCAGACGCATGTACAGGTCCAGCGGCACGTTGCCGTCGGGGATGCGCTCGAGCACCTGGCCGTCCAGCAGAGGCTCGAGTTGCGCATAGAGGGCAGCCGGGCTCAGCCCCAGTCGGGCCAGCGCCATCGCGCGCGGCCGGATCTGCAGCTGGGTCACGGGGTAGCCGTCGTTGTCGAACACACTGCTCAGCGCCGGGATGCGCTGCAGGCGCGCGGTGATGCGCTCGGCGATGCTGCGCAGTTCGGCCACGCGAGCGCCGAACACATGCACGACGAAGGGTTGCGGCAGCCCCGACAGGCTCTCCCCCAGGCGCTCGACGGTGGGGGTGTCGACGGAAAGCTGCACGCCGGGCAGCGAGGACTCGCGCTGGATCCGGCGTCCCAGCGCATCCAGCGCGTTGACCCCGATCCCCGGCTTGAGGGCCACCTCGATCTCGCCGGCATAGGCCGGCTCGGTATAGGTGGTGGACGAGGCTGCGCCGATGCGGGCGTACACATGCGCGACCGCCGGGTCGCGCAGCAGGCGCCGGCTGATGCTGCGCACGGCCTCGCGCGTGTCGAGCAGTGAAGCCCCCGGCGGCAGGGTGTAGGACTCCAGCAGCACGCCCTCGTTGGGAAGGGGAAGGAACTGGATGGGCACCAGCACCAGGCCGAGCAGGCTGAGCAGCAACACGGCGAAGGTGATCGCCAGGCTGCTGCGCGGAGCCCGTGCCACCCACTCGAACAAGGCTTCATTGCCCCGCCGCAGCCACTGCAGCACGCGCTGTCCGCTTCCGCTGCCGCCCGCAGGGCGCGCGCCCAGCAGGCCCAGTCCCAGGGGAATCAAGGTGATGGACACGACGAAGGAGGCCAGCAGGGCCAGGATCATCGCCAGCGAGAAGGGGATGAAGAACAGGCCGACCAGGCCGCCGACGAACAGCAGCGGCACGTAGATCGCGATATTGGTCAGCGTGCCCGTCAGGTCCGGCACGACGATGCCCCGCAGTCCCGTCCAGATCCCCTGCCAGTGGGCGTCGCCCGCTTCCCAGCGGTGGTAGATGCTCTCCAGCACGATGATCGCATCGTCGGCCAGCAGGCCGACCGCGACCGTCAGTGCCCCGAAGGTCATCAGGTTGAGGTTCTGGCCGAAGGTATGCAGCGCGGCGATGGCCAGCGCCAGCGACAGGGGAATGCTCAGGGCCAGCACGATGATGCCGCGCCCGGCGCCCAGCACCCAGAACAGCAGCAGGACGGCCAGCAGCGCGCCCACCGCCAGGTTGCGACCGAGATCGGCTCCGATCAGGCGCACGATGTGGCCCTGGCTGTAGGTGCGCACCCAGTGCACGCCCGCGGGCAACTGCGCCTGGGTCTGGCGCAGCGTGGCCTGCACCACGCCGGTGACCGCCAGGGTGGAGGCGCCGGGCTGCTTCATCACGACCAGCGCCACGCTGGGCCGGCCGTCCAGCATCACCCCGTTGTGCGTGGGCTGGCCGCTGCGAATCACCCGCGCGAGCGCGCCCAGGGGTATCGGCCCCCGCGGCGTGGCCACGGGAATGCGCCGCAGCGCCGCGCTGTCGACCGGCAGGTTGCGCGCCTCGATCAGCACGTCGTTGTGGCCGAGGCTGAGGTAGCCCGCCGGGGCCAGCAGGGTCTGCTGCCGCACCGCCCGCACGATGGCCTGGGCGCCGACGTCGTAGCGGCGCATCGCGTCCAGGTCCGGCTGGATCCACAGCGCCTCGCGCCCGACGCCGAATACATGCACCCATTGCACGCCCGGCAGCGCGCGCAGCGCGGGCGCGACATCCGCCAGCACCCGGCGCTGCACCTGCGCGGGGTCGACTCCGGTCGGGATGCTGGCCGTGTAGTCGGCGACCTCGTTGATCGCGTTGCCCATGATCTGCGCCACCGGATGCGCCCCGGAGGGCAGGCGCGCGCGCGCGCGGTCGATGGCCCCGTTGACCGCCTGCAGGTCGATCTGCGCATCGCTGCCGTTGCGAAAGCGCACGTCGATGCTCACGGTGCCGTTGCCCATCACCGCGCGCTCGTTGCGCAGCCCGGTCAGCGCGAGGATCTCGCCCTCCAGCGGATCGACCACGAGGTGCTCGAGCTCGCTGGCCGTGGCCCCGGGAAGGTGCACGGTGACCCCGATCTGCGGGTAGTCGAACTGGGGCAACACCTCGACGGGGGTGTGCACGAAGGCGTCCACTGCCCACAGCAGCAGCGCTCCCAGCACCAGCGCCCACAGCACCCTGCGCCGCAGCAGGCGCGGGATGGAACGGTCGAAAGCCATGGCGGTATCGGTCGGGTGGAGCTCAGTCGGGAGGCGTGTAGCGACTGGCGATGCCTCGGTGGTATTCCAGAAAGGCGTCGGTGACCACCACCTGCTGGCCCGGGGACAGCCCGGAGACGATGCCGGTCTGCCAGCCACGGGCCGGGCCGGGAACGACACGGGTCGGCCGGTCGCCCGCCGCGGTGTGGACCAGCACCCACCAATGCCCGCGATCCAGGATCAGGGCGCGGGTGGGCACCATGACCATGCGCCGCACCGGGCCCTCCAGCAGCACCTTTCCCCACTGCCCGTCGATCCAGTCCGCGGGCACCCGGGACGCCACGGGCAGCAGGCCCAGCTGCACCCCTCCGTCGGGCGCCAGGGCGGCGGCGATGGAGGCGACCTTGACGGCCACGGGCCCAGCCTGGCCGCCGGCGGGCCGGAAGCTGCCCCGCATGCCCACCCGCAGCCCGGACGCCTGCGCGCCATAGACCTCCGCCCGCAGCCACAGCCTGCCGGCCGGCTGCAGGGTGGCGATGGCCTGGCCGGAAGCGACCTGCTCGCCATCGGCGGCCTGCAGCGCGAGAATGGTTCCCGCCGCGGGGGCACGCAGGAACTGCTGGCTGCGCACCTCCCGCAGTCGGGCGGTCGCGGTGCGCACGGCCGCCTCGGCCGCACTCAGCCCGCTCTGCGCGGCGTCCAGCTGCTGGCGCGTGGCGAGCTGGGCGCCGAACTTGGCGCGCACGATGCCCAGCAGGCGCCGGGCCGCGCGGGCACGGGCCTCGGCGCTGGCGAGCTGCTGCGCGCTCGCCACCAGGCGTGCCTGCATGCGCGGGCCTTGCACGCGTGCCAGCACCTCCCCCGCGCGTACCGCGCTGCCGGGCAGGATGCGCAGCGCATCCAGGGTGCCCGGGCCGACCACGCGCAACTCCACGGTGGCGATCGGCTCGACCTGGGCGTAGGCGCGCAATTCCTGCGCGACCGAGGCCACCCGCGCAGGCACGAAGGGCTGGGACGTCGCGGGCACGGCCCGCGCGGTGCCCGCCATGCCGAACAGGGCGCCGGCGAGCAGCAGCGCAGCCGCGCCGCGCGGAACCCGCCCGCCGCGGGAGAGCCTCAGGCCTTGCATGACAGGACGCGCGATGCGACGTGATCGGGATCGTCGACCAGGAAGCGGAATTTGGGCATGGCGTCATGCTAAGGCGCCGGACCCTTGTGGCGGACGACTGGGATCGTGGAGCTACCGAGCGCAGCCCGCAGGCGCGCTGCACGCCGAGCCCGGGCAGCGCGGCCCTTCGACGGCTTGCTAGACTAGCCGACTCCCTCGCCATAGTTCAATGGATAGAACAAGCCCCTCCTAAGGGTTAGATGCAGGTTCGATTCCTGCTGGCGGGACCAGGCTTGGGCGCGGCGCTGCAATATCCGTCATTCGTGATATTGCGAAATTGCCTTGGACGCCTGCGCGACCGTGAACTACAAAGGTCCAGCCCGGTTTCACCCTGGATATCTCCGTAGTCATGACCAGAAATCCCTTGCAATTCCTGTTGGCCGGCCTGCTCGCGCTCTCGGCGGGCACCGCCGCGCGTGCCTCGGCGCTGCCCGGCCCCGTGGTGAACGTGCAGTGGCTGCACGCGCACGCCTCGCAGGTCCAGATCGTCGACATCCGCGACGATGTCGGCTCGCTGACCAATGACCCCAAGATCCGCAGCGTCGGCGGGCACAAGGTGGTCGAGCAGGTGGGCGGCTACATCCCGGATGCGCTTTCGGTGAACTTCTGGGCCCTGCGTGAGAAGCGCGAGCTCGACGGCAGGAAGGTGGACTTCCTGCTGCCCACGGCCGAGGAATTCCAGGAAGTGATGCGCGCCTCGGTGCTGCAGCCGGGCAAGCCCATCGTGATCGCGCCCACCGGCGACGACGCCACCTCCCTGCAGGAGGCCGCCTTCCTGGCCTGGGAACTGCAACTCTTCGGGGAGCCGGCCTCCGACGTGGCCATTCTGGACGGCGGCACGCACGCCTGGCTGGCAGCCGGCTACGCGGTGGACACCGATGCCATCGCGCCGATGGAGTCGGGCCGCTGGAAGGCCTCGCCGCCGCGCGCGGACATGCTGGCCCACGTGGCCCAGGTGCAGGCCGCGCAGCGGCACCATGAAGCCTTGTGGGATGCCCGCCCGCTGGCCCAGTTCGCCGGCCTGGAGCGCACCCCGGTGATTCCCGCGGACGGTCGCCTGCAGGGCTCGCGCCCGCTGCCGGCGGAGTTGCTGTACCGGGTCGCCGCCGACGGTTCCTGGCACTTCCTCCGCCCCGCCCAATACCGCAAGGTGCTGGCGCTGGACGGCGTCGGGCTGCCGGGCAAGGGCATCGTGTACTGCAACACCGGCCAGTACGCGGCGGGAGCCTGGTTCGTGGTCGACCGCATCCTGGGGCGTCGCGGTCTGCGCGAATACCCGGGCGGCATGAACGAATGGCTGGCGCTGGGCCTGCCGATCAAGGCGCTCTGACCCCACCGCGCCCGCCGCGCCCACCGCAACAGGCCGTGCGGGCGCCCAGGGCTGTCGCGCGACGCGACAGCCGCGACAGCCCTGCTGTCGCATGCGACAGGGCGCGGCCCGCCGCGGGATCGCCCCGAGGCTCCCGATTGCCGCGGCAAGTTCCTGATTCCATGGGCCTTTCGGCTTCCCAAGCCGCCAGGCCACCAGCCTGGCACGCTTCCTGATAGTCATGTCGCCGGCTGCCACGGGCGGGTCCGTGGACGGCGACACACCATCAGAGGAGTCGGACATGGACATGCTTGAACCCGGAAAATTCGGGACCCCGGTGGCCTTCAAGAAGCGCTACGGCAACTACATCGGCGGACGCTGGGTGGAACCCGCAAGCGGCCAGTATTTCGAGAACATCACCCCGATCACCGGCAAGGTCTTCTGCGAGGTGCCCCGCTCCAACGCCGAGGACGTGGAGCGTGCGCTGGACGCCGCGCACGCCGCCAAGGCGAGCTGGGGCGCCACATCCCCGGCCGAGCGCGCCTCCGTGCTCCAACGCATCGCCGATCGCATGGAAAGCCAGCTCGCCGTGCTGGCCGCCGCCGAGACCTGGGACAACGGCAAGCCCATCCGCGAGACCACCGCGGCCGACCTGCCGCTGGCCATCGACCACTTCCGCTATTTCGCGGGCTGCGTGCGTTCGCAGGAAGGCTCCATCGCCGAGATCGACCACCAGACCTACGCCTACCACTTCCACGAGCCCCTGGGCGTGGTCGGGCAGATCATTCCCTGGAACTTCCCGCTGCTCATGGCGGCGTGGAAAATGGCTCCGGCGCTGGCCGCCGGCAACTGCGTGGTGCTCAAGCCCGCCGAGCAGACCCCGGTGAGCATCCTGGTGCTGATGGAGATCATCGGCGACCTGCTGCCGCCCGGGGTGCTCAACGTGGTCAACGGCTTCGGGCTGGAGGCGGGCAAGCCCCTGGCCAGCAGCCCGCGCATCGCCAAGATCGCCTTCACCGGCGAGACCAGCACCGGGCGACTGATCATGCAGTACGCCAGCCAGAACCTCATTCCCGTCACCCTGGAGCTCGGCGGCAAGTCGCCCAACATCTTTTTCCAGGACGTGATGGCCCGCGACGACGGATTCCTGGACAAGGCGGTCGAGGGCTTCGTGATGTTCGCGCTGAACCAGGGCGAGGTGTGCACCTGCCCGTCGCGCGCGCTGATCCACGAAAGCATCTACGAACCCTTCATGGAACGGGTGCTGCAGCGCGTGGCGGCGATCAAGCAGGGCAACCCGCTGGATCCGCAGACCATGATCGGCGCCCAGGCCAGCAGCGAACAGATGCACAAGATCCTGTCCTACCTGGACATCGGCCGCCAGGAGGGCGCGCAACTGCTCGCCGGCGGGGCCCGCGCGCAGCTGAGCGGAGACCTCGAGGGCGGCTACTACGTGCAGCCCACGGTGTTCAAGGGCCACAACAAGATGCGCATCTTCCAGGAGGAGATCTTCGGCCCCGTCGTCTCCGTGACCACCTTCCGCGACGAGGCCGAGGCGCTGGCCATCGCCAATGACACCCTGTATGGCCTGGGATCGGGGGTGTGGACCCGCGACATGAACACCGCCTTCCGCATGGGACGCGGCATCCAGGCCGGACGCGTGTGGACCAACTGCTACCACGCCTATCCGGCGCATGCCGCCTTCGGTGGCTACAAGCAGTCGGGCATCGGGCGCGAGACCCACAAGATGATGCTCGACCACTACCAGCAGACCAAGAACATGCTGGTCAGCTACTCCGAAGATCGCCTGGGATTCTTCTGAGCGTCCCCAGGGCCGGCCCCCGCCCGGCCCTGCCCCCGCCAAGGGAGCGCATGCAGTTCGTTACCCATGGTTTCCCGCCGCCACAACTGCGGGGAACCCGGGTGCGCGGCATCGCGGGCCTGGGCTAGTCTGGCGCCACGGGGCGCCAGGTCCCCGGCTCGAATTCTGCGATCGACCAGCATGAGTACCCAGCATCAGGACACGCCGGTGGCGGTGGTCACCGGCGGCGCGCGAGGCATCGGCCTGGGCATCGCGCGCTGGTTCCTTCAAGAAGGCCAACGCGTGGCGCTGCTGGACATCGACGCGCCCACGCTGGAGCGCACCGAGCGCGAGCTGGCGCTGCCCGAACGGGTGCTGGCGCTGCACTGCGACGTCTCGGACGAGGCCCGCGTGGCCGAGGCGGCCGATGCGGTATGGCGGCGTTTCGGGCGCGTGGACGCCCTCGTCAACAATGCCGGAGTGGCGGTGTTCAAGCCCATCGGCGAGACCAGTTTCGCGGAATGGCGCCATGTGCTCGGCACCAACCTGGACGGGGCCTTCCTGTGCACCCAGGCCTTCGCCCCCTTGATGCTGCGAGGCGGGCGCGGTGGCGCGGTGGTCAACATCGCTTCCATTTCCGCCGTGCGCGCCAGCACCCTGCGCGTGGCCTACGGCACCAGCAAGGCCGCGCTGGTGCACCTGACGCGCCAGCAGGCGGTGGAACTGGGCGACCAGGGCATACGCTGCAACGTGATCGCGCCGGGTCCCGTGGAAACCGAGATGGCCAAGCTGGTGCACAGCGTGGCCGTGCGCTCGGACTACCACGACGCCATCCCGCTGGGGCGCTACGGCACGGTCGAGGAAATGGCCCAGACGGTGGGCTTCCTGTGCAGCCCGGCGGCGAGTTTCATCAACGGCCAGCTGCTGGCGGTCGACGGCGGCTTCGAGGCCACCGGCGTCGGCCTGCCCACGCTGCGCCGGCGGCGCCAGGAGCAGGGCGGCCCGCATTGAGGCGCCGCGGCGACCGTGTGGCGCGAGCCGCCGCGACAGGACGCGAATTCCGCTTTCACAACCAGCAGGAGGAGACGCAGCATGAGCATCACCCGTCGTGAATTCCTCGCGGGCGCCACGGCGCTGGCACCGATGGCGCTGGCCGCCAGCCCGGTGCGGGCCCTGGCCGCCGAATCCGAGTTCCAGTTCAAGTACGCGAACAACCTGCCCGTCACGCACCCGATGAACGTGCGCGCGCGGGAGATGGCCGAGGCCATCCACAAGGAAACCCAGGGCCGGGTGAGCATCCAGATCTTCCCCAACAACCAGCTCGGCTCCGACACCAGCATGCTCAGCCAGCTGCGCGCCGGAGGCATCGACTTCTTCACCCTGTCGGGGCTGATCCTGTCCACGCTGGTGCCCGCCGCCTCGATCACCGGCATCGGTTTCGCCTTCCCCGACTACGCCGCCGTCTGGAAGGCGCTGGACGGTGATCTGGGTGCCTATGTGCGCGGCCAGATCGAGAAGGCCGGGCTGGTGGTCATGGACAGGATCTGGGACAACGGCTTCCGCGAGATCACCTCCTCGACCAAGCCCATCCGCACCGCGGCCGACCTCAAGGGCTTCAAGATCCGCGTGCCGGTATCGCCGCTGTGGACCTCCATGTTCCAGGCCTTCGGCGCCTCCCCGACCTCGATCAACTTCGACGAGGTGTACTCCGCGTTGCAGACCCACCTGGTCGACGGCGAGGAGAACCCGCTGGCCATCATCTCCACGGCCAAGCTGTACGAGGTGCAGAAGTACTGCTCGCTCACCAACCATATGTGGGACGGCTTCTGGTTCCTGGGCAATCCGCAGTCGTGGAAACGCCTCCCCCCGGAACTGCAGGCCATCGTGGCGCGCAACATCAACGCGGCCGGCATGAAGGAACGCAGCGACGTGGCCACGCTGAACGCCTCGCTGCAAAGCCAGCTCAGCTCCAAGGGCATGGTGTTCAACTCCACCAGCCCCGACAGCTTCCGCGCGCAATTGCGCAAGGCCGGCTTCTATGCCCAGTGGAAGGCCAAGTACGGCGCCGAGGCCTGGGGCATCCTGGAGCGCAGCACCGGTAAGCTGGCGTGACCCAGGCCGTGCAAGCCACGCCGCGGCCCGGCCCCGCGGCGCGCATCGACGCGCTGCTGGGCCGCCCGGTCGAATACGCGGCGGCGCTGCTGGTGCTGCTGGAGGTGCTGGTGCTGCTGGCCGGCATGGTCTCGCGCACCCTCGGCCACCCCCTGGTGTGGTCGGACGAGCTCGCGTCCATGCTGTTCCTGTGGCTGGCCATGCTCGGCGCGGTGGTGGCCCTGCGCCGAGACGAGCACATGCGCATGGGCGCGCTGGTCGCGCGCCTGCGCGAGACCTGGCGCGCGCGGCTGCGCGCGCTGAGCCTGGGCGCCAGCCTGGCGCTGCTGGTGTTCGTGGCCTGGCCGGCCTGGCAGTTCGCGTACAACCAGAAGATCATCACCACCCCGGCGATGGGTCTGTCGGATCTGTGGCGCGCGGCCGCCATGCCCGTGGGCATCGTGCTGATGGCCCTGGTGGCCCTGCTGCGCCTGCTGCGCGAGTGCACGCCGCGCCGCGCCGCGGGCGCGCTGGCGCTGCCGGTGCTGGCCGGGCTGATGCTGTGGTGGGCGCGACCCGGCTTCGAATCCCTGGGGCAGATCGACCTGCTGATCTTCCTCGTGGGCATCGGCGCGGGCTGCGTGCTGGCGG
The DNA here is from genome assembly GCA_021846965.1 of Pseudomonadota bacterium. GTDB lineage: Bacteria > Pseudomonadota > Gammaproteobacteria > Burkholderiales > Burkholderiaceae_C > Thiomonas_A. Next base: position 38,674 of record JAJZWA010000026.1, read on the forward strand.
GCATTCCCATCGCCTTCGCCTTCGGGCTGGCGGCCTTCAGCTACCTGGCGCTGTCCACGCAGACACCCCTGCAGATCCTGGTCGGGCGCATGGACGAAGGCATGTCCCACCTGATCCTGCTGGCGGTTCCGCTGTTCGTGTTCCTGGGCCTGCTCATCGAGATGACCGGCATGGCGCGCGCCATGGTGGACTTTCTCGCCAGCCTGCTGGGCCACGTGGGCGGCGGCCTGTCCTACGTGCTGGTCGGGGCCATGTACCTGGTCTCGGGCATCTCGGGCTCGAAGGCCGCCGACATGGCCGCCATCGCCCCGGCCTTGTTTCCGGAGATGCAGCGCCTGGGCAGCAGCAAGGGCGAACTGGTGGCCCTGCTGGCCGCCACCGGAGCGCAGACCGAGACCGTGCCGCCCAGCCTGGTGCTGATCACCATCGGCTCGGTCACCGGGGTGTCGATCTCGGCGCTGTTCACCGGCGGGCTGCTGCCGGCCCTGGTCACGGGGCTGGGCCTGTGCCTGGTGATCGGCTGGCGCAACCGCGGCCGCGGCTCGCGACGCGAGCGCGCGCCGCGCGCCGAGGTGCTGCGCCTGGGCCTGGTGGCCGCGCCGGCGCTGGCCCTGCCCTTCGTCATCCGCGCCGCCGTGGTCGACGGCGTCGCCACCGCCACCGAGGTGTCCACGCTGGGCATCGTCTACGCCACCGCCATCGGGCTGCTGGTGTATCGCCGATTCGACTGGCGCAGGCTCCTGCCCATGCTGGTGGAAACGGCCAGCCTGTCCGGAGCCATCCTGTTCATCATCGGCACCGCCACGGCCATCGCCTGGGGCCTGACCCAGTCCGGATTCTCGGGCTCGCTGGCGCAGGCGATGGGCTCCCTGCCCGGCGGCGGGCCGGTCTTCCTGGCCGCGTCCATTCCCCTGTTCGTGCTGCTGGGCTCGGTGCTGGAGGGCATTCCGGCCATGGTGCTGTTCGGCCCGCTGCTGTTCCCGATCGCGCGCCAGCTGGGCATCCACGAGGTGCACTACGCCATGGTGGTGGTGCTGTCGATGGGACTGGGACTGTTCATGCCTCCGCTGGGCGTGGGCTACTACGCCGCCTGCGCCATCGGGCGCGTGGCGCCCGAGGAAGGCGTGCGCCCGCTGCTGGGCTACCTGGCGGCCCTGCTCGGTGGCATCGTGGTGGTCGCCGCGGTGCCCTGGCTGTCCACCGGCTTCCTGGCGCACTGAGTCGCCGCTATGCGCTGCCCTGCGATCCGCGTTGCGCCGCGGCGCGGCGCTCGGCCCGCGCCTGCCTGGCGCGCAGGAACCAGCCGTGGGCGCGATCCAGGTACAGGTACACCACCGGGGTCGTGAACAGGGTCATGGCCTGCGAGACCAGCAGCCCGCCCACCATCGCGTAGCCCAGCGGACGCCGCAGCTCGGATCCGGCGCCATGGTCGAGCATCAGGGGCAGTCCCGCCAGCAAGGCGCAGGCGGTGGTCATCATGATGGGCCGAAAGCGCAGCAGGCAGGCCTCGCGAATGGCCTCGCGCGGGGCCAGGCCGCGGCGGCGCTCGGCGTCGAGCGCGAAATCGATCATCATGATGCCGTTCTTTTTCACGATGCCGATGAGCAGGATGATCCCGATCAGCGCGATCACGCTGAGGTCGTAGCCCCCGGCGCGCAGGATCAGCAAGGCCCCCAGCCCCGCCGAGGGGAGCGTGGACAGGATGGTCAGCGGGTGCAGGTAGCTCTCGTACAGAAGGCCCAGCACGATGTACACGCACACCAGGGCCGCGGCGATCAGGTAGGGCTGCGTGCGCAGGGATTGCTGGAAGGCCTGCGCCGTGCCCTGGAAGCTGCCGCGCACGGTGGCGGGCATGCGCATCTGCGCCTCCACCTTGTGCACCTCGTCCACCGCCTCCCCCAGCGCGACGCCGGGGGCGAGGTTGAAGGACAGGGTCACCGCGGGGAACTGGCCCTGGTGGCTGATCATCAGGTAGGCGGTCTTCGAGGTGTCCACCTTCACCAGCGCGGACAAGGGAACCTGCTGGCCGCTCAGGGGCGAGCGGATGAAGATCTTGTCGAACAGGTCGGCGTCGCGCTGCTCGGAAGGCGTGACCTCCTCGATCACGTGGTAACTGCTGGTCTGCGTGAAGTACTGCGCCACCTGGGCCTGGCCCGCTGCATCGTCCAGGGTCTGGTCGATCAGCGCCGGGCTGATGCCGAAACTGGCCGCGTGCTCGCGGTCCACCGTGACCACCGCCGAGCGCGCATGGTTCTGCTGGTCCGAGGCCACGTCGGTCAGCTGGGGCAGCCGCTTCAGGCGCGCCAGCAGGCGCGGCGCCCAGGTGTTGAGCTCGTCGATGTCGCTGTCCTGCAGGGTGTACTGGTACTGGGTGCGGGCCAGGCGGCCGCCCACGTTGATGTCCTGCGGCGCCTGCATGAACAGCCGGATGCCCTGCACCTGGGCGATGCGCGGGCGCAGCCGGTCGATGATCTGCTGCGCGCTGGCCTTGCGCCCGTCGGCCTTCGGGCGCAAGGCGATGAAGAACACCCCCGTGTTGGCCGTGGTTCCGCCCGCGAACACCCCCATGCCGCTGACGTCGGGATCGCTGCCCACCACCTTGGCCAGCGCGTGGATGCGCCGGCTCATCGCGGGAAAGGAGGCGTCCTGCGCGGTCTGGGCGAAGCCGAAGATCGAGCCGATGTCCTGCTGCGGGAAAAATCCCTTGGGGCTGAACACGAACATCAGCACCGTGGTCACCAGGGTGGCGAAGAATACGCACAGGGTGAGCAGCGGATGCTGCAGCACATGGTCCAGGGCGCGCCGGTAGGCGTCGCGCAGCGCGTCGAAACCCCGCTCGAAGGCGCGATACAGGCGCCCGTGGCCGCGCGCGTGTTCGTCACGCAGGAAGCGCGAGCACATCATCGGCGTCAGGGTCAGGGACACCAGCACCGAAATGCCGATGGCCAGGCTCACGGTGACCGCGAACTCCCGGAACAGGCGCCCCACGATGCCCCCCATCAGCAGCAGGGGGATGAACACCGCGACCAGGGAGACCGAGATGGACACGATGGTGAAGCCGATCTCCTGCGCACCCTGCAGCGCGGCCTGCAAGGGCTGCATGCCCGCCTCGACATGCCGGTAGATGTTTTCCAGCATGACGATGGCGTCGTCCACCACGAAACCCACCGAGATGGTCAGGGCCATCAGCGACAGGTTGTCCAGGCTGTAGTGCAGCAGGTACATGGCGCCGGCCGTGCCCAGCAACGCCAGGGGCACGGTCAGCCCGGGGATGAGGGTCGACCACAGGCTGCGCAGGAACACGAAAATCACCAGCACCACGGCGCAGACGGTGATCAGCAGCGTGCGCTCCACATCGTGCATGGAGGCACGGATGTTCTGGGTGCGGTCGACCAGGGTGTTGATGCGGATGCTGGGCGGGATCGCCGCGCGCAGGCGCGGCAACTCGGCCTGGATGCGCTCGACGGTGTCGATGGCATTGGCGCCGGGCTGCTTGTGCACGAACAGGATGATGGCGCGCCCGTTGTCCAGGCGGTCTCCCGCCGGGGCCGCGGCGCCGCGGAAGCCCCAGGCTCCGGTGAGCACGTTCTCCGGCCCGTCCACCGCGCGGCCGATGTCGCGCACCCGCACCGGCGCGCCGTTGCGCCAGGCGATCACGGTGTCGTTCCAGGGGGCAGCGCGGGTGATCTGGTCGTTGGTATAGATGGCCGCGCTGCGGTCCTTGCCGCTGAGGCTGCCGGCGGCCTGGCTCACCGAGGCCTGGCCGATGGCCGCGCGCACGTCCTCCAGGCTCAGCCCCATGGCCGCCAGGCGGGTCGGATCCACCTGGATGCGAATGGCAGGCTTCTGGCGCCCGCCGATGTCCACGCTGCCCACGCCGGGTATCTGGGAGATCTGCTGCGCCAGCACCACCTCGGCGTAGTCGTCGACCTGGGTGATCGGAAGGGTCGGCGACTGCACCGCCAGCACCAGCACGGCGAATTCGGCCGGGTTGATCTTGCGAAAGGTGGGCGGGCTGGGCAGGTTCCTGGGCAATTGGCCGGCCGCCGCGTTGATGGCCGACTGCACGTCCATCGCGGCGCTGTCGATGTCGCGCCGCAGGTCGAACTGCAAGGTGATCTGGGTGCTGCCCAGGGCGCTGGTCGAGGTCATCTGCGCCAGGCCCGGAATGGCCGCGAACTGGGTTTCCAGCGGCTGCGCGACGGTGGAGGCGATGACCTGCGGGTTGGCTCCGGGCAAGTTGGCATTGACCTGGATCGTGGGGTATTCCACGTCCGGCAGGGAGGCCACCGGCAGCAGCGGCAGGGCCACCAGGCCCACCAGCAGCAGTGCCAGCGCCAGCAGCGAGGTGCCGATGGGGCGACGGATGAAAACGGCAGAAAAGCTCATGGGGCAGGCTTCACCGCGGCGCCAGCTCGCGCACCCGCGCGCCCGGACTGAGCTTGTACTGCCCGTCGACGACCACCCGCTCGCCGGCCTGGAGGCCCTCGGCGATGACGGCCACGCCGTCGCGCTCCTGACCCACGGTCACCGGCCGCACCCGGGCACGGTGCTGGGCATCCACCACGTACACGTAGCTCCCCGACTGTCCGTTCTGAACGGCGGAATCGGGCACCGTCACGGCGTCGCGGAAATGTCCCAGCACCAGGCGCACGCGCAGGTACTGGCCCGGCCACAGCCGATGCCCCGGGTTGGCGAAGCGGGCCTTCAGCGCAATGGTGCCGCTGGCCGTGTCGACCTGGTTGTTCACCAGCACCAGGGTCCCGCGGGCTTCGGGACGCTGCTGTCCCGGCGCGTAGGCCAGCACCTGCAGGGGTCCGCGCGCACGCGCCTGGTTGATGGCCTGCACCGACTGGCCGGGCAGGCTGAAGGACACGTCGATGGGGTCGATCTGGTTGATCACCACCAGCCCGCCGGGATCGCCCGGGTGCACGATGTTGCCGGGGTCGACCAGGCGCGCGCCGGCCAGGCCGCTGATGGGTGCGCGAATCGTGGCGTAGCCCAGCTGCACGCGCGCGTAGTCGACCTGCGCGGAATCCGCCTGCACCGCCGCGCTCAGCTGCCCCACCAGCGCGCGCTGGGTATCCAGGCTCTGGCGCGAGGCCGCGCCAGCTCGCACCAGGCCCTGCGTGCGCCCGAGCTCCAGGCGAGCATCGGCGAGCTGGGCCTGGTCGCGCGCCCTCGTCGCCCGCGCCTGCTCGAGCTGGGCGCGCAGCGCGCGCGCATCGATGCGCGCCAGGATCTGGCCGGCGCGCACTGGCTGTCCCTCGGTGAATCCCAGGGATTCGAGCCTGCCGTCGATCTGCGTGCGCACGGTCACGCTGCGCCGTGCCTGCACCGTGCCCACGCCCAGCAGCACGCGCGGCACGTCGGCCCGCAGCGCGGCTTGTACCGTGACCGGCACCAGCGCGGGAGCCGGCGCCGCCTGCGCCGCCTGCGCGGCACTCGCCGGCGCGCGCTGCACCAGACGCCAGGCCAGCAAGCTGGCGGCCCCGAGCAGCAGCAGGACGATCACCCGCCGCGCGCGCGCGGCGGGCCGTGCAGACGAAGGCTGGGCCATGGCCGGTGATCCGGATTCGAGGAATGTTGTCCTGGGTCCGCGGGACAGCGCCCCGGACCTTGTCTCGCCCGGCATCTTAGGGCCTGGGAGCAGCTCCTGCCCGGCCGCGCGGACGGAGCTCAGGCCGGCTGCAGGAGAACCAGCTTGACGGCCCCCGCGACGCCACCGCGCAACGTGAACTGGCGGTAGTTGCGCGGGCCCTCGGAGGTGGCGAAGGCGCGCAAGCCGCCCTCGCGTTCGAGCACCTGCTGCGAACGCCAGGCCTCTTCGAATTGCGCGCTCTGCGCGCACAGCGTGGTGATGAAACGGCGATGCCGCGCGTCGTCGCGCAGCGTGGCGGTGTCGGCCCGATACTCGGCGGCCAGCCGGCGCGCGCGAAGCTCCCAGTCGACGATCCACGCGCGCGCGGCCGGATCCAGGTACACCCAGCGCAGCAGGTTGGGCTCCACCGGGCCCTCCTCGCCCAGCCAGGGCGCGAACAGGCGCCGGGCCTCGGGATTGCATGCGAGCAGGTCCCAATGCGCGTCGAGCGCATAGGCCGGGCAGCGCATCTGCTGCACCAGGCTCGCGCACGCGCGGTCCTCGGGCTCGCCCACCGGCGAACGCGGCACCGGCGCGGCGCGCGGATCGGCACGACGCGCCAGTTCGAACAGATAGGCACGCTCGGCAGCGCGCAGGCGCAGGCCCTGCGCGAGGGCGTCCAGCGTGGCCACGGACACGGCCTGGGTACGCCCCTGCTCGATCCACGTGTACCAGGTCGGACTGATTCCGCACAACGCCGCCACCTCCTCGCGGCGCAGGCCACGCGTGCGCCGGCGGCGTCCGGCGGGCAGCCCCGCGGCCTCCGGTTGCAGGCGCTCGCGGGCGGCACGCAGGAAGCTGCCCAGTTGTTCGGCTTCGCCGGAGGCATCCGGCCCGGGAGGGTTCACGGCGGTTCTCGGGGATCAGGCTGCTGGTTTTTATACCAGGATAAGCAAGGGTCTTGTTCCATGACTCGAGTCGGGCCTATGGTAGGCCCCACCGAAATCCCGCACCGGAAAACACCCATGAGCTCCCATCTCGACGCCGTCAACGCCCGTTTCGATCCCCGCGCCCAGGCCTACCTGAGCAGCGCGGTGCATGCCGCCGGTCCCGACCTGCAATGCGCGCGCGAACTGCTCGCCGGGCTCGACACCCGGCCGGCGCGGGCGCTGGACCTGGGCACCGGCGCCGGCCACCTCGCCTACGCCATGGCCGAGTTCGCGCAGTCGGTGATCGCCTTCGACGCCTCGGAACCCATGCTCGAGGTGGTGCGCCGCACGGCCGCCGAGCGCGGCCTGCGCGGCCTGCAGACCCAGGCCGGCGACGTGCACGGCCTGCCCTTCGCCGACTCCAGCTTCGACCTCGTGGCCACGCGCTACAGCGCCCATCACTGGATGAACCTGGACAAGGCCATGGCGGAGCTGCGCCGCGTGCTGCGCCCCGGCGGCCACCTGCTGGTGATCGACCTGGAGGGGCCGGAGCAGGCCTTGGTGGACACCCATCTGCAATGCATCGAGTTGCTGCGCGACACCTCGCATGTGCGCAACCGCTCGCGCACGCAGTGGCGGGCCCTGTTGCAGGGCATCGGCGTGGAGCTGCTGCACGAGCAGCGCTGGCCCACGCGCCTGCAGTTCGACGCCTGGGTGCAGCGCATGCGCACGCCCGAGACCATGGTGCAGGCGATCCGCGCGCTGATGCAGGGGGCACCGCGGGAAGTGCGCGAGGCGCTGCAGGTGGAGCCCGACGGCAGCTTCACGCCGTCGACCGGCCTGTGGTGGGCGCGCCGCCCCGCGTAGCCAGCGCAGGGCAGCGCTGCGCGCTGCAGGATCCGCGCGAAGCCGCCATAATCTACGGGTTTTCACGGAGTACGGCGGCGCCGGGCGCCGCCGTACTCGTCCCGGTGAACCCCAAGACCAAGGACTTCGCGCATGAACGCCCCCAAGAACCAGGATGCCCGGCTGTTCCAGCCCGGACGCATCGGCTGCATCGACATCGCCAACCGCATCGTCATGGCTCCGCTGACCCGCTGCCGCGCCGACGAAGCCGCCGGCGACGTGCCCGGCAGCGACATCAACGTCGAGTACTACCGCCAGCGCAGTGGCGCCGGCCTGATCATCAGCGAAGGCACGCAGGTGTCCCCGCGCGGCAAGGGCTACATGGCCACGCCGGGCATCTACTCCGATGCCCAGGTCGAGGGCTGGAAGTCCATCACCCAGGCCGTGCACCAGGCCGGCTCGAAGATGCTGGCGCAGATCTGGCACGTCGGGCGCATCAGCCACCCCGAACTCAGCGGCGGGCTGCAACCCTTCGCACCCTCGGCGCTGGCGCCGGAAGGCGTCGTCGCCTACACCCACCAGGGCAAGCGGGACATTCCGGTGCCCCTGGCCATGACCGTGGATCAGATCGCCGAGGTGGTGGGCGAGTTCCGGCGCGCCGCCGCCAACGCCCTGCGCGCGGGCTTCGACGGCGTGGAGATCCACGGCGCCAACGGCTACCTGATCGACCAGTTCCTGCGCGATGGAACCAACCGCCGCGACGACGCCTATGGCGGCTCGGTGGCCGCGCGCTGCCGCTTCGCGCTGGAAATCGTGGATGCCGTGGTGGCCGAGATCGGCGCCGCGCGCGTGGGCATCCGCCTGTCGCCCCTCACGCCCTTCAATGCGATCTCCGACAGCCATCCGCAAGCGACCTTCGGGCACCTGATCGAGCAGCTGGATCAGCGCGGCGTGGCCTTCATCCACATGATCGAGGGCGCCACCGGGGGCTCGCGCGATCTGCCGGGATTCGACTACGCCGCGGCCCGCAAGTCCTTCCGCGGCGCCTACATCGCCAACAACGGGTACGACCGCGCGATGGCCATCGAGGCCGTCGAGTCGGGACGCGCCGATGCCATCGCCTTCGGCCGCGCCTTCATCGCCAACCCGGACCTGCCGCTGCGCCTGCGCCGCGGCACGGCGCTCAACCAGCCGGACCCGCAAAGCTTCTACACCCCGGGGCCTGCCGGCTACACCGACTATCCGGCACTGGATCTGGACGAACAGGCCGCGCAGGCCTGAGACCCGCACGGAGCGCACACCATGGACATCGGATTCATCGGCCTGGGCAGCATGGGCCGCGGCATGGCCGCCAATCTGCTGCGCGCGGGCCATCGGGTCACCGTGTGGAACCGCTCGCCCGAGAAGGCGCAGGATCTGGTGCGCGACGGCGCGCGACTGGTGCCCCATGCGCGGGACGTGGCGCCGGCCTCGGGCGTGGTCGTGACCATGCTGTCGGACGACGCGGCCCTGCGCGAGCTCGTGCAGGGCGAGCACGGCATCGGCCGGCATCTCGGCCAGGGCGGCATTCACCTGTCGATGAGCACGGTCTCTCCCCAGACCACCCAGGAGCTGGTCGCGCTGCATGCCGCCCACGGCACGCACTACGTGGCCGCACCGGTGTTCGGTCGCCCGGACGCGGCCGCCGCTGCCAGGCTGTTCGTGCTCTGCGCGGGCCCGCAGGCGGCGCGGCAGGCCGTGATGCCCGCACTGGAGGCCATGGGCCAGCGCGTGTTCGAGCTGGGCGAGGACGCGGCGGCCGCGAACGTGCTCAAGCTGTCGGGCAATTTCATGCTGATGGCGACGATCGAGTCCCTGGCCGAGGCGATGACCCTGGGCGAGCGCTACGGACTGCCGCGCGAGCGCACCGCCGAGGTGCTGACCCAGTCCATCTTCCCGGCTCCGGTGATGGTGAACTACGGGCGCCAGATCGCGCAGCATGCCTATGAGCCGGCGGGCTTCAAGCTGTCCCTGGGCCTGAAGGACGCCGATCTCGTGCTGGGCGCGGCCCGCAAGGTCGCCATGCCCATGCCCCTGGCGCAGCTGGTGCAGGGACGCCTGCTGTCGGCCCTGGCGCATCAGCGCGGCGACATGGACTGGAGCGCCGCGGCGCTCGGGGTCAGCGAGGACGCCGGTCTGAAGCCTGCCTCCTGATGCCGGCCGGCCTCTACCCGGGGCCGGCATCCTGAGGACCGCGCTGCGGGCGTTGCGGCCGGCCATCCTCCGGGCGCTGCGGTCGGGCGCCCTGCGGGTGCGTCGGCCCCGCAGGCTTCGGTGGCGGCTGCAGGGACTGCGGCGGCCCTTGCCGGGGATGCGGCGCCTGCACGCCCCCACCCGGTTGCACCCCGGCGGGTGGCTGCACCGCACGGCCCGGCTGCATCCCGGCGGGTGGCTGCAAGGCTCGACCCGGCTGCTCCCTGGCGGGTGGCTGCACGCGGTGCGGCGGGACGGCCTGTTGCGCGGGCAGGCCCTGCGGCCGCGGCAGCGGGGCGGGTGGCCGAGGCACCTGCGGTTGCGCCGGCGCGGGCATGCGCAGGTCGGGCCCGCGGCGCAGCGGCTCCAGGAAGGGGCCAGGGGGCGGGGCCGGCTGTGGCGGCTGTGGCGGCTGTGGCGGCTGTGGCGGCTGTGGCGGCTGCGGCGGCAACTGCGGCGGCCGCGGCTGTTGCGGAACCCTGGGCGGGCGCGGGCCCCAGGCGGGTGGCAAGGCGTGGCCCGGCGCGTGACGCCGCCATTGCTCCCGGTCCACCAGTACCCGGCGGTCGTGCCAGTCGATGGTGCCCCACACCCAGCGCCCGGCCAGCAGGGGCACCGGCTCCACCAGGACCAGGGCCTGACCCGCGGAGAAACCACAGTCCGGCGCGAAGGGCTGGTAATCGAAACCCTGCATGGCGCCGGGCGACCAGGGACCGTAGACACACCAGGGGTTGTATTGCGGCACGGCCATCCAGGCCACCGCATGGATGGCGATGATTCCGTCCGTGATGTCCACCACGCGCTGGTCCGTGGGGTCGAGGGTGCCGGCGTCCAGTGCACGCCAGCGCAGGCGCTGCACCGCGTCCATGAGCTCGGGGCCCTGCTGGTCGTAGGCACGCCCCAGGGCTTCGGCCCAGGCTGGATGATCGGCCAGCATGTCGAGCACCCTGGGCAGGCGCAGCAGCTCGCGCACGCTGGGCGCCCAGGTCGGCGAGGCCGCCCCCGACCCCTCATGGGCCAGTCGCCGCGCCTGCAGCACCTGCACCGGGTGCAGGCTGGCGTCGAGGGTGTCGAGCAGCAGCTGGTCGTCGAACAGCGCCACCGGCGCCACCAGACGCTCCAGCTGCGCGGCGTCCAGCAGCACGATCCGGGGCGGGCTCGGGGGCGGGTTCGAGGGCGGGTTCGAGGGCATGCGGACAGCCCCTTGCGGCACCGCCTGCGCAGCGGCCGTGCCTGGCGTGGGCCCCTGCAGGCTCAAGGCCGTTCCCAGACCCGACAAGCCCAGCCAGAGCAAGGCCTGGCGAGCCAGGCCCCTGGCGCGCGCGCGTGCGCTTGGGCACCCCTGCCTTCGAGGCTCCACGGCCGACTCCCGCGGGGACTTGCGCGCCCCGCCCCGCATGCATCATCGCGCCAAGGGCCCGGCGCCGCCTTGACCGGGCGCACAATGCCCGCGGCTTCACTGCGGGAGTTCCGGCGCCCTGGGCGCGCCCAGGGTATGGCGTTCGAACCAGGCCCTCACGGTCTGCAGGTGGGCGCGTTCGCGGTCCAGGGCGCGCTCGAACTCGCGCAGCATGGCCGTGTGCCTGTGCGCGGCGGCCAGTGCGACCAGCATCTCCCAGCCGTTGTTGTCGGCCAGCTCCGAGATGAGCAGCGCATGCAGCGACTGCACGACCGTGGTTCGGGGGTCGCTGACGGCCTGCAGCAGCCCGGTCGCCTCCACGCCCGCCAGATCGGCGCCCGGAGTCTGCGCGGTGCTGTCACCGCCGAGGTCCTCGATGCAGCGCGCCACCAGCGCGAAATGCCCGGCCTCCTGCTCGCGCATGGTCAACAGCATGTCCAGCGGCAGCAAGGCCTCGTCGCCGTCCCCCTGCGTGGCGCGCACCTTGGTGATCAGCGCGTCGCAGATCCGGGTCGCGGTGCGTTCGGAGGCCAGGCGCTCGCCGAGCTTGTCCAGCAGCAGTTGGGGGCTGTTGCCACTGATCATGGCCACGCCCGTGTTGAGCACGCCCTTGACACTGCCCGGTGGCGGTACGGAGCCCAGGGGCGCGGCGTCCACGATGTAGCGGGCACGCATGTCGGCGCTCGCCGCGGCCCCCGGTGACTGCAGCGCCACGGGGGCGACTTCGCCATGCTGCTCGTGCATGCGCCTGGCGTCCAGCGGAGACATCTGCACGCCGGTGCGATTGCTGCCCATGCGAGGAACTTGGTGCTTCATGGTGGGACTCCTGGGAGATGGGGGGGGGATCCGGCAGGGTGGGATCCGGCAAAGTGGAATGCAGCGCAAGGCCTCAGGCGCGCGCCGGGTGCAGCCGGGCCAGCTCGGTCCCGGGGCTCCAGGTGTAGCCGGCGGCCACGGCCTCGCTGGGCGAGCCCTCCGCATCCACCTGGGCGCGGTAGTCGCGAGTGGCCTGGCTTTCCTGGCTGCGCGGGACGTAGCGCTGCGAGGCCACGCTGAGCTCGAGTTCCTCGCGCAGCACCTTGCGCACGAATTCGCGCTGGCTGCCGAATGGCAGGGGCTCGGGCAGCTCGCGCGGCACCAGGCGCTGCGGGTCCTGGCCCTGCTGGGTACGCAGCAGCCCGGCCACGAAATGGAACTGTCCGATCTCGTAGTCCAGCATCTGTTCCCACAGCGCCTTGATGCGTGATTCGCCTTCGTGCTGCACGCAGGCGTGATAGCACCAGGCCTCGGCGGCCTCGTGGAGCAGCCATTGCTCCAGCCAGGTCTCGCGCGCATCGATCAGGGACTCGAAATGCGTGGCGTGCTGCTCCTCGATGGAGGCGATCTCCGCGAGCAGCTGACGCACCACGGGGTCGGCCTGTCCCGAGCCCGCATGCGCGAACAGCTCGCGCATCTGCGAGGCGCAGGCGAGCATGCACAGCACGTGCAGGCGGCTGGGGGTGCACACGGTGGTGCAGTCGTAGGGCACGAGCAGGTCGTCGTGGGGTGCGCGATGCTGCAGGATGCTGGGGCGCGAGGGCAGGATGTCGGTGTAGCTTTGCAGGATGTTGTTGGCATCCTTGCCTTCGACGCGGTCGAGCAGCGCGGCAAAGCGATAGAGGTGGTCCAGGTCCTCGAGCAGCACGAATCGCAGGGCCCGTGCCACGGCCTCGTCCGCTTCGCGTTGCGCCAGCGCCGCGCCCACCTCGATCGCGCATTGCTTGTGGGCCAGAGCGAGCTCCAGCGGCGAATGATCGGCGCCCAGCAGGGAGCGCAGGGCCATGCCCTGGTGCAGCTCGATGCGCCGCACGCGGGCGAGCCCCTCGCGCAGCTCGACGCCGGAACGGGTCGCCGCGTGCGCGAAGCGCAGCGCCTGGTCTTCGAGGGCGGACATGAGCACGATGCGCACGCGGGTGAAGGCGTCGTCGTCGAGCTTGCTGATGGGCGAGCGCACCATGTCGTGCCAGTTGAGACTTT
>JAJZWA010000076.1:0-2686 GCA_021846965.1 Pseudomonadota bacterium
GTGATCACTTCGCCGGCCAGGCTGGCCGCCAGGATCTCCGGCAAGCTGTGCTCCAGGGATTGCCACTGCGCGGCGTCGAGCGAATCCAGCGAATCGGCCAGGGCTCCCAGGGTGCTCGACAGCACGTGCGCCATGCCGCGCGCCCCGCTCAGGCGCCCGGAGCTGGCTCGCAAGGGCCCCGCCAGGCGTGACTTCAAGGTCTCGGCCGGCATGCGAAGCATGAACTGCCGGAAATCCCCGTCGAAACTCAACTCCAGCTCGGCGCGCGAAGTGCCGTACACCATGTCTCCAGGCTCGAGGACCTGGGCCTGCCCGGCCTCCAGCAAGCGCGCCGGGCCCGCCAGGTGCAGGCACAGCCACAGCTCCTGCGGCGGCGCGGCGTGACGCTGCAGATGCTGGGCCGAGGAGCGGATGGCCGCCATGGCGATGCCCAGCGGAGAGCTCGCGGCCAGCATCGTGGCATGCAGGGGCTCGCGCGCCGGCTCCACGCGCGCGCGAAGATGGTGCGGCTGCAGGGCTTCGCGCCACTTTTCGGGGCGCTCCTGCACCGGATAGGGGTCGGTCGTGAAAAGCTCGGTGTGCACCTGGGTTCGCTCCCGCGTTCGAGAGAACGAATCGCAAGAAGCGTGCCCCCCGATCGCTGGCCCGACCCCGGGCGCAACGCATCGATCGAAGGGCCCGCTCAGGCCGCCCGGTGCGGGGCGAACAGTCCGCGCGGCATCTTGCAGTGCACCCCCTGCTTGCCATCCACGACCTGGGTCACCCCGAAATCCGCCCCCACGCTCATCAGGGAATAGGCGTCGTCGCGGCTCAACCCATGGCGATCGACAAGCAGCTGCAGCATGTCCCTGGCGGCATGGCGCATGGCCACGTCGAGGTCCTCGTCGAAGCCGTGCACGATCCACATGTCGGCCGTTTCCAGCAGGGGCGAGGGAAAGTGGAAATCCTTGCGGAGCACGATCTGGAAGACCACGTTGAGCGAGGCCTCGATCGCCGTGCCGCTGATCTCGCCATCCCCCTGCGAGATATGGGGATCGCCAATGGAGAACAGCGCGCCCGGGACCGCCACCGGGTAGTACATGGTCGATCCCGCTCCGATGCGCCAGTTGTCGATGTTGCCGCCATGGGCACCCGGCGGCACCGTGCTGACGCGCCCCATGGCATCGGGCGCCACGCCGGCGGTTCCCAGATGCGGACGCACCGGCACGCGCACCCCCGCGAGAGCGGGCTGGCAGTTGCAGCCCGCGCGCGAGGTGATGCGACCCGGCACCAGATACTTTCCGGGATAGTCGTAGGCGAACAAGGCGCTGGCGGTATTGCACTGCTCGTCGAGCTCGTAGATGGTCACGCGCTCCTTCGCGCCGAGTTCCTCGTACAGATGCCCCCAATGCGCGGCCAGGTTGGAGCCGTAGCGAAAGCGCGGCAACATCTGCAGGTAGCGCACTTCCAGCATGTCTCCCGGGCGCGCATCCTCGACGTGGATGGGTCCGGTCATCAGGTGCACGCCGGGATGACGATCCTGCTCGGGAACGCTGGCATACAGCGTGCGCAGTGCCTCGTCCATCATCAGCTCGGGAGCATCTCCCGCGTGATGGGTCACGGCCTCGGCGCGCACGAAGTCGCCGCTGCGCACATGCAGGGCGGGCGCCAGGGCGGCGTCGAAATATCCCCAGTGGACGCTTTGGGGAAGGGCTGGAAGATCATGCAGCATGGGGGCTCCGCGAACGACTGGCAGGAATGGAACAGGAATTCGGATGCATGGAGGCGGCCGTTCAGGCGGACGCGCCCGACAACTGACCGGCGGCCATCACCCGGATGAAGCGCGAGGTCAAGGCGTGGCTGGGCGCGCGCAGGACCGTGTGGGCCGGCCCCTGCTCGACGATGCGCCCCTGCGCCAGGAACACCACGCGGTCGGCGACCTCCTCGGCGAAGCGCAACTGGTGGGTGGAGATGAGCAGGGTCAGGCCCTCCTCGCTCGCCAGGCGCCGGATGACCTCCAGCACTTCCCCCACCATTTCCGGATCCAGCGCGGAGGTGGGCTCGTCCAGCAGCAACACCCTGGGCCGCGGGGCGATGGCGCGCGCGATGGCCACCCGCTGCTGCTGTCCGCCCGACAGATGCCTGGGCAAGGCGTCGGCACGATCCGCCAGCCCGACCCGATCGAGCAACTCCTGAGCCCTCGCATCGGCTTCGCGGGCGGACCAGCCGAGCACCCATCGCAAAGGCCCGGCGATGTTCTCGCGAGCGCTCACATGGGCAAACAGGTTGAAGTGCTGGAACACCATGCCCACCCCGAGTTCCACCCT
This sequence comes from Pseudomonadota bacterium, assembly GCA_021846965.1. Classification (GTDB taxonomy): domain Bacteria; phylum Pseudomonadota; class Gammaproteobacteria; order Burkholderiales; family Burkholderiaceae_C; genus Thiomonas_A. Next base: position 2,307 of record JAJZWA010000076.1, read on the forward strand.
CTGGCGAGCCACGGCGCTGGGACCCAGCACGACGCCGCCGGGACTCATGCCGATGCGATGGCCGCCGATGAACACGTCCCCGCTGTCCCAGAGCTCGAGGCGGTTCAGGCAGCGCAGCAGGGTACTCTTGCCGGAGCCGCTGGGGCCCAGCAGTGCCACCACCTCCCCGGAGTGCACGCGCAGATCGAGCTCGCTGAAAATGCAGCGCTCGCCATAGCTCTTGCTCAGCCCCCGAACCTCCACCGCGATCGGGCCCGCGGCCAGTCGTTGCGCGCGCTGCTCTCGGTCGATCGCCGCGCCGCCGGGCCGGGAGGACTCCTGCGTCGTCGCCGCACCGGGCGAAGGCACCGGGTGCGCGATCCGCGGCGGCCTGCGCCACC
>JAJZWA010000076.1:2786-11004 GCA_021846965.1 Pseudomonadota bacterium
CCGTAGGCCGTGACCGCAAGGGTCAGCACGATGCCGTGCAGCAGGTAGCCCAGGCTCAGGTAGTGGTAGAACAGTGCCACGCCGCCTCTCCGTTCACTGGGCTGTCACGAGGGTCGGCGCTTCGACCGCGCCTTGGTCGAGACCCCACTTGCGCATCAGCTCGGCCTGCGCGCCCGAAGTCTGCAAGGCCTTCAGCGCAGCCATCATGGCGTCGCGCAAGGCGTGGTTGCTCTGCGGCACCGCGATCCCGATGTGGTACGGCAAGGTCACGGCGACGGCCTTGCCCAGTTGCTCCGGGTAGGCCTTGACGGCCTGGTCGACCGTGTTCACATCGTTGATGTAGGTGTCGGCCCTTCCGGCCAGCACGGCCTGGATGCACGCCGCGTTGTTGTCATACAGCTGCACCTTCGGCGCCGGCTTGCCGGCCGCCGTGCAAGCCGCGGCCAGGTTCTGCACCAGCGGCACCTCGACGAAGCCCGTGTTCTCGGCGGCGGTCATGCCGCACAGGGATGAGTTGATTCCGCTGATCTTCTTCGGGTTGCCCTTGGCGACGAGCACACCGTCGAACACCTTCGAATAGGTGATGAAGTCCGCGGCCCGCGCCCGCTCCTTGGTGGCATAGATGTCGGAGATCACGAAGTCCGCGCGGCCGCTCTGCAGCGTGGGGAGCAGAGCGGCAAAGGCCACCGGCGTGTACTTCACCGAAAAGCCCAGGCACTTGCCCAGGGATTCGGCCAGGTCCACGTCGAAGCCGATGTAGCGGCTGGGATCCTTCGGGTCCAGCGCTTCGTAGCCCGGAGTATGCGGATTCAGCGCGTCCACGAGGGTCTTGCCCTTGAACTGCGGGTACTTGGCCTGCAGCGGCGCGCAAAGCCCGGCCGAGTCCGGCTCCGCCGCCTGGGCGACGGCCATGTGGCTCAACCAGGCGGCTGCGCCCAGGGTGGCGCCGGCGGCCGCGCGGCGCCAGGCGCGCGCGCTTGCACGGCTCGATTGCGCCGGGACGGGGTGGTGCGACATCTCGGTGGACATGAGGACTTCTCCATTCATGGAAACAAGGGGGCTTGACGGATCTCCTTCGATCCGGATCGCCGGGCATTGGAGGATCCGCCGCCTTGAGGACCATGCTAGGAATGCCCTTCGGGAATCGCTTGTGTCGCAGCGCACAATCTGTTGTGCAAAACCGCATGCACGGTCCGGAGCCAAGGCCCGCCTCACTCTGGGGAGGGCTGAATCACCACCCTGCGCATGCTTCGGGGGCGGCTTGTGCAAGCGCAGCATGGGTTTTTAGGATGGGCCTCCAGCGCCAAGCATCTGCGCTTCCGACCTGCCCAAGGAACCGATTGCCATGCCCATGACCTTTCACATGATCAGCGGCGCGCCCGACCCGGTCGCGCCCTTCAGCCATGCCGTCGAATCCGAGGGATGGGTGTTCATCACGGGCCAGATGCCGTTCACCGGGATCTCGGTGGAATCGGCTTATCCGCAGGGCATCGAGGCCCAGACCCACCAGGTGATGCGCAACCTGCGGGTCGTGCTCGAGGGCTGTGGCCTGAGCCTGGCCGATGTGGCGTGCGTACGCGTCTATCTCACCGCCTTCGAGGCCGACTACGAAACCATGAATCGGGTGTATGCGAGCTATTTCCCGCCTGGGCGCAGGCCCGCCCGCACCTGCATCGGGGTGACGGGCCTGGCCAAGGGCGCCCGCATCGAGATCGACATGGTCGCGCGGCGCGAGCCGCGGCCGGCTTAGCGACACAAGGGGCGAGCCTCTGGCCGCCCCTTGACATCGGCTGTCATTTCGATGATTATTGAACCATGGAAACATTGACCGCAGCCGATCTGCTCGCCGCCCTGGGCCATGAATCGCGCCTGTCCATCTATCGCCTTCTGGTGCAGGCCGGGCCGCGAGGGCTGCACGCCGGAGCCATCGGCGAAAGCCTGGGCCTGCCCGCCCCCACGCTGTCCTTCCACCTCGCGCACCTCAGCCGCGTGGGGCTGGCGAGCCGACGCCAGGAGGGGCGCTTCGTGATCTACGCCGCCGATTTCCCCATGATGAACCAGTTGATCGGATTCCTGACCGCCAATTGCTGCGGCGGCAACCCCTGCGTTGCCGCGGCGGGCGCCCCGGCCTGCGAGGACGCGCCGGCATGCCCCGCCTGTGACGCCCTTCCCGGAGATCTCGCATGAACGGCGCCGTTCGCAAGGTGCTGGTGCTTTGCACCGGCAATTCCTGCCGCTCCCAGATGGCCGAGGCGCTGCTGAACCACGAGCTCGCCGGCCTGGTGCGCGCGAGCTCGGCCGGCATCAGCCCGCAGCCCAAGGTCGCCGACGGCGCCATCGAGGCGCTGCGCCTGGCCGGGCTTCCCACCGCGGGCCTGTACCCGAAGGATCTCGACACCCTGATCGACCAGCCCTTCGACCTCGTGGTCACCGTGTGCGACAACGCGAAGGAATCCTGCCCGGTGTTCCCACGTCCGGTGCCCAGCATCCACCTGCCCTTCCACGACCCCCACGGCGAGCCGCTGGACAGCTTCCTGCGGGTGCGCGACGACATCCGCACGCGCCTGGTGCCCGCGGTGCGCGGAGCCCTGGGGCTGGGAGCGGCCTGATGAGCGCGCAATGCGAGGTGGTGGCGCGCCGGGCCGGCGGCGCGCCGATGAGCCTGTTCGAGCGCTGGCTCACGCTGTGGGTGTTCCTGTGCATCGTCGCAGGCATCGTGCTGGGACAGCTGCTGCCGGGCCCCTTCCAGTGGCTGGGCCGGCTGGAGCTGGCGCAGGTGAACCTGCCCGTGGGGCTGCTGATCTGGGTGATGATCATCCCCATGCTGATGAAAGTGGACTTCGGCGCGCTGCACGAGGTGCGTCGGCATGTGCGCGGCATCGGCGTCACCCTGTTCGTCAACTGGCTGGTCAAGCCCTTCTCGATGGCCCTGCTGGGCTGGGTGTTCATCCGCCACCTGTTCGCGCCCTGGCTGCCGGCCGCGCAGATCGACAGCTACATCGCCGGGCTGATCCTGCTGGCCGCGGCACCCTGCACGGCCATGGTGTTCGTATGGAGCCGGCTGTCCGGAGGAGACCCGCTGTTCACGCTGTCGCAGGTGGCGCTGAACGACTCCATCATGGTCTTCGCCTTCGCGCCCATCGTCGCGCTGCTGCTGGGCATCTCGGCCATCCAGGTGCCATGGGCCACCCTGCTGTTCTCGGTGCTGATGTACATCGTCGTTCCACTGATGCTGGCGCAGGTTTGGCGCGCGCTGCTGCTGCGGCAGGGCCAGGCGGCCTTCGACAAGGCGCTGGCGCGCATCGGGCCCGGGTCGATGGTGGCGCTGCTGGCCACGCTGGTGCTGCTGTTCGCCTTCCAGGGGCCGGCCATCGAGGCGCAGCCGCTGGTCATCGCCTTGCTGGCGGTGCCCATCCTGATCCAGGTGTTGCTCAACTCGGGGCTGGCCTACGTGCTCAATCGCGCGGTGGGCGAGCGCCATGCCATCGCCTGTCCCTCGGCGCTGATCGGCGCCAGCAACTTCTTCGAACTGGCGGTGGCCGCGGCCATCAGCCTGTTCGGCTTCCAGTCGGGAGCGGCGCTGGCCACCGTGGTCGGCGTGCTGATCGAGGTACCGGTGATGCTGCTGGTGGTTCGCCTGGTGGGCGCCACGCGCGGCTGGTACGAACAACGAGGATCAACCACATGAAGCGCTTTCACGTGCATGCGCACGTCGACGACCTCGCGGCGAGCATCGCCTTCTACACCCGGCTGTTCGGCGCCGAGCCGACGCGGGTCGAGGCCGACTATGCCAAGTGGATGATCGAGGACCCGCGCCTGAACTTCGCGATTTCCACGCGAGGCGCCAGCGCCGGCATCGATCACCTGGGCATCCAGGCCGACACCGAGGAGGAACTGGCCGAACTCAGGCGACGAGCCGGCGACGCGGACTCCGCGCTGCTCGATGAGGGGGCCACCACCTGCTGCTACGCGCGCAGCGACAAGCACTGGGTCACCGACCCGCAGGGCATCGCCTGGGAGCACTATCGCACGCTGGGCGACATCCCGGTGTTCCGGGAGGCCGGGCAGGACCAGGTGGGCGCGGCCTGTTGCAGCCCCAACGCGACCGAGGCTGGCAGCTGCTGCACGCCCGCCGCCACGTCCCAGTCCGGCTCCTGCTGCACTCCCGCCGCCGCCGCGTCCACGTCCGCCTCCTGCTGCACGCCCGCTGCCGCGTCCACGTCCGGCTCCTGCTGCACGCCCGCCGCCGCCTCCGGGGCAGGCTCCTGCATCACCACGACGCCCGCGGCGTCGACGGGGCGCTGCTGCTGACAGCCATGGCCGGCGCACCGGACACCGCCTTCGACTGCGTGCTGCGCGCCTGGCAGGCGCACGAGGCCGAGTTGCTCGGCTTCCTTCGACACCACGCGTCGGACGCCGACGCCGCGCAGGACCTGCTGCAGGAGGTGTTCGTCAAGGCCCTGCGCCAGGGTGGGGGCTTTTGCGCCCTGGACAAGCCGCGCGCCTGGCTGTTCCAGGTCGCGCGTCACGCGTTGATCGACGCCGGGCGGCTGCAACGGCCCAGTGCCGAGCTCCCCGAGGATCTGGCCGCGCCGCCTGCCGAGGAGCGCGCCCCGGTGGACGCGCTCGACGCCTGCATCGCCCGCAACCTGCCCCTGCTCGGCGAGCAGGACCGCGACATCGTGCAGCGCTGCGACCTCGACGGGCAGACGGTGCGCGGCTATGCGGACGCAGCCGGACTGAGCCTGCCGGCGGCCAAGGCGCGGCTGCTGCGCGCGCGCAAGCGCCTGCGCGACGCCCTGGTCGAGCGCTGCGGCGTGCGCTTCGACCCCGACGGCAGCGTGTGCTGCCACGCCGGGCCGGACTGCGCCTGAGCTGGCGCTCGCGCCCGGCACCGAGGCCCCACGGTCGGGCCCCTCGGTCCGGGCCTTGGATCGGAGCCTCGATCCTGCCCCCCCGCGCGGGTGCCATCGGAAGAGGCTGCATCCTTTTCGAAGCTTGTTCGTCTCCGTGGACAGAGAGTTCCTGTCCCGAGGCCATGATGAACACCCCCGCTTCCTCCGCCCCCGTCGTCCCCCCCGCGCCCCCCTGCGCACCCGGTGCCCGAGGTGCTTCGGCGCCGGCATGGCGCGCCTGGCTGCCGGCGTTGCTGTATGTCGGCGCCTGGTTCCCGCTGTACTGGGCGCTGGAGCCGGCCACCGCGGCCTTCACGCGCTGGGTCGCGGGCGCGGCCCGGATCGCACCGACCAGCCATCTCTACTCGGCGCTGTCCTTCCTGCTGTTCGAAGTGCCCAAGGTCTTGATGCTGCTGGCGCTGATCGTGTTCGCCGTCGGCGTGCTGCAGAGCTTCTTCACCCCGGAGAAGACCCGTGCATTGCTGGCCGGCAGGCGCCAGGGCGCCGGCAACGTGCTGGCCGCGGCGCTGGGCATCGTCACCCCCTTCTGCTCCTGCTCGGCGGTGCCGCTGTTCATCGGCTTTCTCACCGCAGGGGTGCCGCTGGGAGTGACCTTCTCCTTCCTGGTGTCGGCGCCCATGGTCAACGAGGTCGCGCTGGCGCTGCTGTACGGCATGTTCGGCTGGCGCATCGCGCTGCTGTACCTGGGGCTGGGCCTGCTGGTGGCCATCGCCGCGGGGCTGGTGATCGGGCGCATGAACCCGGTGCACCTGGTCGAGCCCTGGGTGTTCGAGATCCCGGCCACCGAGGGCATCGAGCAGCGCATGGACTGGCGGGCGCGCTTCGCCCAGGGCTTCCGGCATGTGCGCGACATCGTGCTCAAGGTGGCGCCCTACATCGTCGCCGGCGTGGGCGTGGGCGCCTGGATCCACGGCTATGTGCCACAGGACTTCATGGCCCACCTGATGGGCAAGGGGGCCTGGTGGTCGGTGCCGCTGGCGGTGCTGATCGGGGTGCCGATGTACTCCAACGCCGCGGGGATCATCCCGGTGGTGCAGGCGTTGCTGGGCAAGGGCGCGGCGCTGGGCACGACCCTGGCTTTCATGATGTCGGTGACCGCGCTGTCGGCGCCCGAGTTCCTGATCCTGAAAAAGGTCATGAAGCCCCGCCTGATCGCACTGTTCGCCGCGGTGGTCGCCGCTGGCATCGTGGCGGTCGGCTACGTATTCAACGCGGTGATGTGAGGCCGCATTCCTTCCAAGCTTCATTCCACGAGGAGTTGCATGATGATCGAGGTCAAGATCCTGGGTACCGGCTGCGCCAGCTGCAAGACCACGCAAAAGTTGGTCGAGGACGTGCTGGCCGCCAGGGGCGTGCAGGCACGCGTCGAGAAGGTCGAGGACATCGCCTCGATCATGCGCTACGGCGTGATGAGCACGCCGGGGGTGGTCATCGACGGCAAGGTCGTGCACGCCGGCGGCGTGCCGGGCCGCGCGCAGGTCGAGCAGTGGTTCGGCCAGTGAGCCCGGCGCGGCCCTGAACGGTCCCGTTCGCCCCCGGCAGGGTGCCGGGGCGCCTCGGCGCGCAGGACCTGCAGCGTGCAGGCTTCAGCCTCGCGCCGCCATGGCTGCGTCGTCGAGCTCGATCGCGCGCCGCCTGGCAGGGCGCTGGTCGAGCAAGGCGCAATAGTCCTCGAAAGCCGGACGCCGGTCGATGGTGCCGAAGCGCATGCCGAAGGCCAGGTGCGAGCCCACGACCACGTCGGCCGCACTGAAGTCCTGGCCGAGCAGGTAAGGCGCGCGCGCGCCGACCGCACCCTCCAGCGCCGCCAGGGCCTCCTCGTAGCTTCCATAGCCGATCATGCCCTTGCGCTCGGGCGGCACCACGAATCCCAGGGCGCGGTTGGACACCGCGGCCTCGATCGGCCCCGCCGCGAAGAACATCCAGCGGTAGTACGAGCCACGCAGCGGCGAATCGCAAGGCGGCGCGAGCCGCCGCGAAGCAAAGGCATCGGCCAGGTAGGCGCAGATGGCCGCCACTTCCGTGACCACGACCTCCCCATGGCGCAGGGCGGGCACCTTGCCCATCGGATTGACCTTCAGGTACTCGGGAGCCTTCATCGTGCCGCCGTATTCGAGCAGCACCGTCTGGTACGGCACGCCCACTTCCTCGAGCATCCAGCGCACGATCCTTCCGCGCGACTGCGGATGGGTGTAGAACACGGGTTCGGACATCGACATGGCCCTGCGCTCCCTGGAAATGGCAGGGACCACACGATCGCCCCTGCGATCGCAGGGGGGCCCTGCGGATCGCAAGTTAGCACAGGAGACTGCCATGGACGAGGTGTCACGGAGCCTTCGCGAACACTACGCGGGCCCCGGGTTGGTCGAGCGCCTGCGGGCCGCGCTGGCCACGATCGGCCCCGAGGACCAGCCTCTGAAGCCGCGCCAGATCGGCGCCATCGACCAGTTCCACACCCGCGGCCACGCCGCCACCGCCGAACTGGCCGAACTGGCCGGGATCGGTCCCGACGATCGGGTGCTGGACCTGGGCTGCGGCATCGGAGGCCCGGCGCGCATGCTGGCCCACAGCCGCGGCTGCCGGGTCACCGGCGTCGACCTCAGCGAGGGCTTCATCGAGGCGGCGCGCTACCTGAGCCTGCGCACGGGGCAGCACGAACACGTGGAGTTCCATTGCGCAAGCGCGCTCGCGCTGGGCTTTGCGGACCAGAGCTTCGACGTCGTGCTGCTGCAGCATGTGGCCATGAACATCGCGGACCGGCCGCGCCTGTACCGCGAGATCCGCCGCGTGCTCGCGCGCGGCGGGCGCTTCGCCACCTACGACGTCGTCCGCGGCGGCGCCGAGCCCTGCTACCCGGCGCCCTGGGCGCACGACCCCGTGGACAGCTTCCTGCTGGACCCGGCGGCCACGCGCGAGGCCATCGAGGCGGCCGGCCTGCGCGTCGTGGCCTGGCGCGACGACACGCTGGCCGCGCGCGAATGGGCGGCGCAGCTCAAGGCCGCCGCCGCAGCGAGGTCGGGGCCTTCCACGCCGGGGCTCGACCTCGTGATGGGCCCGGATTTCCGGGTGATGGCGGGCAACCACGCCCGCAACCTGCTGGAGGGGCGGGTGGGCGTGCTGATGGCGGTGTTCGAGGCCTCGTGAGGGCCCGCGGCAGGCGGGCCGCGCGTGGGGATTCAGAAGGAATGACGCAGGCCGATGTCGAGCCCGTTGGCGGACTGGCCGTAGCTGCCGGCGAAGGTGTTGGTGGCGTCGTGCACCCCGTAGGCCGCAGCGCTGCCGTTGGAGATGTGGCTCAGCCC
>JAJZWA010000077.1:0-8039 GCA_021846965.1 Pseudomonadota bacterium
TTCATGAACAGGTCGGGGATCCAGTTGGCGGTGTTCATGTCATGGGTGCGCCGGCGGTCGTCGCCCGTGTTCTTGCGCAGTTCCAGGAATTCCTCGATGTCCAGGTGCCAGGCCTCCAGGTACGCGCACACCGCGCCCTTGCGCTTGCCGCCCTGGTTGACCGCCACCGCCGTGTCGTTGACCACCTTCAGGAAGGGCACCACGCCCTGCGACTTGCCGTTCGTGCCCTTGATGTGGCTGCCCAGGGCACGCACGCGGGTCCAGTCGTTGCCCAGGCCGCCGGCGAACTTGGACAGCAGAGCGTTTTCCTTGATGGCCTCGTAGATGCCGTCCAGGTCGTCGGCCACGGTGGTCAGGTAGCAGCTCGACAGCTGCGAGCGCCGCGTGCCCGAGTTGAACAGCGTGGGGGTGCTGGCCATGAAGTCGAAGCGCGACAGCACCTCGTAGAACTCGATGGCGCGGGCCTCGCGGTCGATCTCTCCCAGCGAGAGCCCCATGGCCACGCGCATGAAGAAGGCTTGCGGCAGTTCGATGCGCCGGCCGTCCTTGTTGTGGCGGGTGTCGGCGCGGTTGATCAGGAAGTAGCGGTCGTACAGGGTCTGCAGGCCCAGATAGTCGAATTCCAGGTCGCGCTCGGGCTTGAGCGCCGCGCCCAGGCGGGCCAGGTCGAACTGGCCCAGGCGCTCGTCCAGCAGTTCCAGCTCGATGCCCTCGCGCACGAAGTGCGGGAAGTACTCGGCATAGCGCTGGCTCATCTGGGTCTGGGTCGCCTCCTCGCCGAGCACGTCCCTGCGGATGGTGTGCAGCAGCAGGCGGGCGGTGGCCTTGGCATAGCCGGGGTCGCTCTCGATGAGGGTGCGCGCGGCCAGGATGGCGGCCTTGTACACCTCGTCCATCGGCACGCCGTCGTACAGGTTGCGCTGGGTTTCGGCCAGGATGGGGTCGGGGCGAACGTCGGCGCCCAGATCGGCGCAGGCCGAGCGGATCAGGTCCTGCAGCGCGCCCAGGTCCAGCGGGCGGCGCACGCCGCCATCGGTGACCTGCAGTTCCTGCGGACGCGGGGCCTCCTGCTCGCGCTGGCGCGCGCGCTCCTGGGCGCGACGCTCGCGGTACAGCACGTAGGCACGCGCCACCTCATGGTGGCCGGCGCGCATCAGCGCCAGTTCGGCGTGGTCCTGGATGTCCTCGATGTGGAAGGTGCCGCCGCCGGGCCGGCTGCGCATCAGCGCGCGCAGCACCGACTGGGTCAGCTCCTCGACCTGTTCGCGCATGCTCGCCGAGGCGGCGCTCGAGCCGCCCTGCACGGCGAGGAAGGCCTTGGTCAAGGCGATCTGGATCTTCGCCGGCTCGAAGCCGACCACCGCGCCGTTGCGCCGGATGATCTTGTAATCGCTGTAGACCTGGCCCGCGGCGCCCTCGTCGGGAGTCTGGGGCGCGGGCATCGCGGCCTGGGTCGGGGAAATGTCGGTGCTCAGATTCACGCAGGATCTCCTGAAAAACGGGCCGCGCAGCCTCGGGGCTTCATGGCGCGCGGCACGGATACGGTACCTGCCGCGGACGATCGCGCGCGCGCGTCCGGGAGGATGGGCGGCATCGCGCGCGGCCTCTTCGAGTCACCGCGCCGACCATGCCGGGAGCGGGTCTTCGCGGCGCATGCCCGTGATGCCTCGAGAGACCCTGTGGGGCACTATATCTAGCGTTGGAACGCTGCGCAATACCCTATAGCTAGCGCCCGCCCCTCCCACAGGCTGGGCACCGGCTATGCACAGGTTTTTCCACAGGGGCGGGCGCCGCCGCGCGCCGCCCGGCGCCTTGGCCGCGTGCATTGCTGCATCCCTGGGCGAGGCCCGCCGCTGTTGCGCGCTGGGAACGCCCGGGCTGCGCGCGCGGGCTTCAGGCCAAGGGTGGCAGCGCCGTCTCGGGCAGGCCGGTCGCGCGACGCACGAAATCCCAGTCGAAATGGGGCCCCGGATCGGTCTTGCGCCCGGGCGCGATATCGCTGTGGCCGACGATGGCCCGCACCGGATGGCTTTCCAGCAGCGCGCCCAGCAGCGCCCCCAGGCTCTCGTACTGCGCCGGCTCGTAGCCGAGGGCGTCGCAACCCTCGAGCTCGATGCCCACGCTGAAGTCGTTGCAGCGCTCGCGCCCCCACAGGCTCGACACCCCGGCATGCCAGGCACGCTGCTCGCAGGACACGTACTGCCGGAGTTCGCCGTGGCGGCTTATGAAAAAGTGCGAGGAAACCCGCAGGCCGCGCAGCGTCGCGAAGTCCGCGTGCGCGTCGGTGTCGAGCCGGCCCATGAACAGCGCATCCACATGCCCGGTACCGAAACGCCCCTCGGGCAGCGAGATTCCGTGCAATACGATCAGCTCGACCGCGGCGCCCGCGGGCCGCGGGTCGAAGTGCGGCGAGTCGCGGCGCAGCGCGTGGCGATACCAGCCGCCTTCGAACAAGGCGCGTTCCGGCGCGCGCGGGGACTCAGCGGCCATCGAGGTGCAGGCGCCGCAGGCGCCATTGCAACTGGAGCGGCAGCAGACCCAGCAGGCGCGAGGCGGCCTCCAGGTCGCCCTGGCTGTCGAACAGGGCCTGGCGCAGGGTCTCGCGCTCGATGTCGTCCAGGCAAGCCGCCAGGCCTTCGATCTCCTCGCCTTCCCCCGCGTCGTCCGGCACCGCCAGGGCCTGGGGCTGCCCCTCGAAGGCCGGCGCCGCATCCTGTGCCGGCGCCTGCGCAGGCGTGTGTCCCTGGGCCGGCGCCGGGGGCTGGATCCCGGCCTGCGTCCCCGCGTAGGCCGGCGAAGCGCCACGGTCGGCGTCGGGTTCCAGGTCCTGCGCGCCAATCAGGTCGCTGGAGGCCATGGTCGCCGCTCGGTGCAGCAGGTTCTCCAGTTCGCGCACGTTGCCCGCGAAGCCGAGGCTGCGCAGCCGATGCAGCGCGGCATCGTCCAGGCGCAGGCCCGGACGCTCGTGCTCATGGCGGATGCGCGCCAGCAGCGCCTCCACCAGCAGGGGCAGATCGTCCAGGCGTTCGCGCAGCGGCGGCATGGTCACCGCGATCACGTTCAGCCTGTAATACAGATCCTGGCGGAAACTGCCCTCGGACACGCAGCGCTGCAGGTCGCGATGGGTGGCGCTGACCAGGCGTACGTCCACCGGGGTCTCGGCCGTCTCGCCGATGGCGCGCACCTTGCGCTCCTGCACCGCGCGCAGCAGCTTGGCCTGCATGGAAAGAGGCAGTTCCCCGATTTCGTCCAGGAACAGGGTGCCGCCCGCGGCCGCCGCGAAAAAACCCTCGTGCGCGCTGGTGGCGCCGGTGAAGGCGCCCTTGCGATAGCCGAAGAACTCGGCCTCGAGCAGGTGCTCGGGAATGGCGCTGCAGTTGACGGCCACGAAGGGGCCGCCCGCGCGATTGCTCAGCTCGTGCAGCGCGCGCGCGGCGAGCTCCTTGCCCGTGCCGGACTCGCCCTGGATCAGCACCGGAGCCATGCCCCTCGCGCAGCGCCGCAGCGTCTGCTTGACCGCCAGCATGGGCGAGGATTCGCCCACCATGGCCTGCAGGGCGGCCGTGGTCGGCAACGGCGGCGGGGCATCGCGGTGGCCCAGCGCCGAGCGCACCACCTGGCGCAGCTGCGAGAGCTCCACCGGCTTGGTCAGGTAATCGTAGGCCCCCAGCTTCAAGGCCTGCACCGCGCTGGCCGCGCTGCTATAGGCGGTGGCCATGATGATGCGTTCGGCGCGCCGCTGGGTCTGCGCCCAGGCCAGGATGTCCGTGCCCTCGCCGTCGGGCAGGCGCATGTCGACGATGGCCACTTCGTATTCATGGCGCGCCAGGCATTGCAGGGCCTGCGCCACGCTGCCGGCCTCGTCGGCCTGCCAACCCTCGCGCAGCAGCGTGAGCACGTAGAGTTCGCGCAGATCGGGCTCGTCGTCGACGACGAGCATGCGGATCGGGGAATTGTTGTCGGGCATGGTGAGGTGTCGGCAGCCGGCCTGCTCAGGCGCCCGGGGCTGGCGCCACCACGCCGATGACGAATTCGCCGTGGGTGCCGCCCTGTTGCACCACGCGGTAGAACAGGCGGGTGCCGTAGCGCGAGCAAAGCTCCTGGCAAATATAGAGGCCCAGGCCCGTGCCGCGGCTGTCGGTGGTGAAGAAGGGCTCGAAGATCTGGGTTCGCAGGGTCGGCGCCACGACCGGTCCGTCATTGGCCACCGCCAGTTCGCGCAATTGCGGACCGCCTCGCAGCGAAATGCGGATCGCGCCCGGAGCACGGCTGGCAAAGCGCTGGGCGTTGTTCAGCAGGTTGACGATCACCCGGCGCAATTGCTGGGGGTCGAACTCGAGCGTGGCCTGCGCGTCCTGCGCCTCCAGCACGATGCGCCCGGGAGTGTCGGCGTCGAATTCCGCGACCAGCTCGCGCAGCATGCGCATGGGCTGCAGGGTCACCGGAGAGCGAGCCCCCGAGCGCCCCAGGTCGAGCACGTCCTCGACGATGCGATTGAGCCGGTCGACGTTCTGCGCGATCAGCTCGGACATGCGCATGCGCTGGGATTCGCTCAGGCCATGTTCGGCGGCCAGTTCGTTGGCGTGCGCGATGGCCCCCAGGGGATTGCGGATCTCGTGCGCCAGCGCCGCCACCAGCCGCCCCAGCGCGGCCAGCTTGTCCTGCTGGATCTGGTTGCCGATTTCGCGCATGTCCTGCACGAACACCACGTAGGCCGGTCCTCCGGGCAGGTGGCGCAGCGGCTGGACATGGGCGCGCAGGCGCAGGCCGTCGACGTTCTCGAATTGCAGCGGCGCCGACGGGCGCGCGCTGGAGGCGAGCCCGCGCAGTCGCTCGCCCAGCGGGGCAAGCGCGGGATCGGCGAAGTCCCAGGACCCCGCGGCCAGTTCCTCCGGCGTGCCCGGCATGCCCAGCAGGGTCGCCGCCGCCGGGTTGGCGGCCTCCACGCGCATGCGGGCATCCACCACCAGCACGCCGTCAGGGTGTTCCAGCAGCACGTGGCGGTTGATGGCCAGCTGGCGCCTGGCGCGGATCTCGCTGCTGCGCGCGCGCTGCTCCTGGCGTACCAGGCGACGCGAGAGTTGCCAGGCCAGCGTGCCCATGGCGAAATAGGCGGCGCCCACGAAACCCGCCGAGAACAGCTGAAGCTCGCCCCCGGTCTCCCAGCCGTGTACCCCCACCAGCGCCTGCCCCAGCAGCAGCAGGCTGACGGTGGCGGCGGTGGCCAGCGTGAAACGCAGGGTTCCCCAGACCCCCGCGGCCAGCACCGGCAGGGTATAGCTGAGCACCAGTTCCCGCGCGGTCCCGCCAGCCAGCCACTGCATCAGGGTGTAGGCCAGCAGGTCGAACAGCACCGCCGACAGCACCTGCCAGGCGAAACCCCGCGTGGTCAGCAGGCTGAGCAGCCATTGGCCCAGCACGCCCACCACGTACACGGCGGCCACCGCCATGCCGATGCCTTCGCGGTGTTCGCCCAGCGCGTTGAGGATGAACCAGCCGAGCAGGATGCTGCCCATGACCAGTCGCGCCGCGCCCAGGACGCGGAAGGAACGCAGGCGCTCGCGCGATGGCGTGCTGCCGGAGATCAGGCGGGTGGCGAGGGAGTCGGGCGAGCTGGGCTGGCGGCGCTCGAAGACGAAGCCGCTGTCCGGGCCGGCTGCGTGCTCAGCCCTGCCGGGCATGTTCGGCGCAGCAGTAGGGCCGCTGCTGCGCATCCCACACGCAGCGGCTGGCCGGCACGTTGACCCCGCAGCGCGTGCACGCGTGCATCGGCTCCGGCGCGCTCAGGCTTTGCGTCTTGGGTCGTTGCTGCGAAACCTGCTGCGAAGAACGATTCTTCTTGTGCAGCATCAGCGCGACGATCACGACAATGAACAGCAGCAGGTACTTCATGTCGTCTTCAGCGGTGCAGGATGACCTGGAGCACGAAACGCGAGCCCACGTAGCTCAGCAGCAGCAAGGCCGATCCGGAGAACAGCCAGCGCAGCGCGCGGCGGCCCCGCCATCCCAGCATCCTGCGCCCGGTCAGGAGCACGGCGAACAGCAGCCAGGAGGCCACGCCGAACACCGTCTGGTGATTGAACTCGAAGGGTCGGCCGAACAGGCGCGTGCTGAACAGCGCGGCGAACACCAGTGCGGCGGTGAGCAGCACGAAGCCCAGCGCGGCCAGGCGGTAGGTGAGCTTTTCCAGGGTCAGCAGCGGCAGTGCGGGGCCCAGGCCGGCCAGCCCCGGGCGGCGCTGGTGCAGGGCGCGCTCGGCCGACCACAGCATCACCCCGTGCAGCACCGCCGCCCCGAACAGCCCATAGGCCGCGATGCCCATGGCCCAGTGCAGGGAGAAGGCGATGCCGGCGCCCGGCGGCGCCAGTCGATAGGGCGGAAAGAACCAGGTCAGCAGCAGCGAGACGGCCGCCAGCAGGCAGATCCAGGAGCGCAGGCCCTGCAGCGGGTAGTACAGGCTTTCCACCCAGTACACGGCGGCCACCAGCCAGAAGGTCAGCGACAGCGCCGGCGCGAAACCGAAATCGGGCTCGTGCATGCCCTCGAGCACCAGCGCGAAGGTGGTGGCATGGGCTGCCCAGGCCAGCAGCATGGCCAGGGAGGAAAGGTCGCGTCCGGGCGGGGCGTTTTGCGCGCGGCGCGCGCTCACCACCCGCGGACGGCCCAGGAACGCCGCCAACAGGTACAGTGCGAAGGCCAGGCCGTTGACTAAAATCCACATGTTTCAAGTTTAACCGAGCCCTCTCGGGAGCAGGCCGGGCTTGTCCCGGCTCCGCGGTGTCGCTCGGTACCCCTTGGTACCCCCCGGTACCGCTCGGCATCATCGGGCCCCTTCTCATGCTGAACAACCTTACCCAGCGCCTGTCCCAGGTCGTCAAGACCGTGCGCGGACAGGCCCGCATCACCGAATCCAACGTCGCCGACATGTTGCGCGAGGTGCGCCTGGCGCTGCTCGAGGCCGATGTGGCGCTGCCCGTGGTGCGCGAGTTCACCCAGCATGTCAAGGAGCGCGCGCTGGGCCAGGAGGTCGTGGGCTCGCTCAGCCCCGGCCAGGCCCTGGTGGGCGTGGTGCACAAGGAACTGGCGGCGCTGATGGGCAGCGGCGGCTCGGGCTTGAACCTGGCGGTGCAGCCGCCGGCGGTGGTGCTGATGGCCGGCCTGCAGGGCGCCGGCAAGACCACCACCACGGCCAAGCTGGCCAAGTGGCTGGTCGAGCGCCAGCGCAAGAAGGTGCTGACCGTCTCGGCCGACGTGTATCGCCCGGCGGCCATCGAACAGTTGCGCAGCGTCACCGCGCAGGCAGGAGCCGAGTTCCTCGAATCGTCGCCGCAGGAAAAACCCCTGGACATCGCCAGGCGCGCGCTGGCCTACGCCCGCGCCCACCATGTCGAGGTGCTGCTGGTCGACACCGCCGGGCGCCTGGCGGTGGACGAGCAGATGATGCGCGAGATCCGCGAGCTTCACGAGGCCCTGGATCCGGTGGAGACCCTGTTCGTGGTCGATGCCATGCAGGGTCAGGACGCGCTGGCCACCGCGCGCGCCTTCCACGACGCTTTGCCGCTGACCGGCGTGGTGCTGACCAAGCTCGACGGCGACGCGCGCGGCGGCGCCGCGCTGTCGGTGCACCACGTCACCGGCGCGCCGATCAAGTTCGCGGGGGTGTCCGAGAAGATCGACGGACTCGAGGCCTTCGATGCGCAGCGCATGGCCGACCGCATTCTCGGCATGGGCGACGTGCTGGCGCTGGTGGAGCAGGCGCAGCGCCACGTCGACGTGCAGGCGGCCGAGAAACTGGCGCGCAAGGTCAAGTCGGGCGAGCAGTTCGATCTCGACGACTTCCTCATGCAGCTCCAGCAGATGAACAAGATGGGCGGCCTGCAGGGCATGCTCGACAAGCTGCCCGCCGAACTCCAGGCCCGCGCCGGGCAGGCCGACATGGACAAGGCCGCGCGCGACGTGCGGCGCATGCAGGGCATCATCTGCTCCATGACCGCGCTGGAACGCCGCAAGCCCGACCTGATCAAGGCCTCGCGCAAGCG
>JAJZWA010000077.1:8139-10947 GCA_021846965.1 Pseudomonadota bacterium
GTGCGAAGCAGAGCGCGCCGAGCGGTGACGTCGGGGATGCGCTTGCGCAGGCGCGAGGACTCGGTGGCCAGCCACAGCAGGTAGCGCACCAGCCGGCGCGGGTCGTGGAAATGCGGGACCGGCGGGGCATCGTCGGAGATCTGCGCCGCCAGGGCCAGGCGTACGGCATCCGACAGGGTCTCCTCGCGTTGCGCCCCGGCCCAGGCGGTGCCGGAGATCAGTTGCCCCCAGACCAGCAGCGCGGCGACGGCCGCACGGGCCAGGTTCCCGAAGCGCGCCACGCGCCGCGGGCGCCCGGGCACCCCGCCGCCGGCCTGGGGCTTGGGCTTCACGGCGATGCCGGGCGACTCAGCGCCGCGAGCGCGAACGCAGCAGTTGCAGCACTTCGCCGCGCGCCACGCTGCTGGCCGCCGCGTCACGGCGGTGCTGGTACTCGAGGGTCTGCGCGGCCAGGCCACGGTCGGACACCACCAGGCGGTGGGGCACGCCGATGAGCTCCCAGTCCGCGAACATCGCGCCCGGGCGCAGGCCGCGGTCGTCGAGGATGGCGTCGAAGCCGGCCGCCAGCAATTCGGCCAGCAGCGTCTCCGCGGCCTCGCGCACGGCGGGGCTGCGGTCCATGCCGATGGGGCACAGCACCACCTCGAAGGGCGCCAGCGCGTCGGGCCAGATCATGCCCCGCGCATCGTGGTTCTGCTCGATGCAGGCGCCCAGGATGCGGGTGATGCCGATGCCGTAGCAGCCCATCTCCAGCGGCCGGGACTTGCCCGCCTCGTCGATGTAGTTCGCCTGCAGGGCATCGGAGTACTTGGTGCCGAGGTAGAACACATGTCCCACCTCGATGCCGCGGCACATGGCCAGGCGCCCGTGCCCGTCGGGGCTGGGATCTCCCTCGACCACGTTGCGGATATCGGCGACCTCGGGTTCGGGCAGGTCGCGTCCCCAGTTGACACCGGTGTAGTGGAAGTCCGGCTGGTTGGCGCCGACCACGAAATCATGCATGTTGGCCACGGTGCGATCGGCGATCACCCGCAGCGGCCGGCGCGTGCCGATGGGCCCGATGAAGCCCGGGCGGCAGCCGAACCACTCGACGATCTCCTCCTCGGTGGCCATGCGCGCCTCGCCCAGGCCGGCCAGCTTGCCCACCTTGACCTCGTTGACGGCGTGATCGCCGCGCACCAGCAGCAGCACCAGCTGCGTGCCGGCGTCGCCGTCGCTGGCCAGGACCACCGACTTGACCGTGGACTGCAGCGCGATGCCCAGCAGTTCGGCCACCTGCTCGCACTTGCCGGCGTCCGGCGTGGGCGTGAGCTCGAGCGACCTCCCCGGTGCCGCGCGCTGGGCCAGCAGCGGCAGGGCCTCCGCCTTTTCCACGTTGGCCGCGTAGTCGGATTCCGGGCTGTAGGCGATGGCGTCCTCGCCGGTGTCGGCGATGACGTGGAATTCGTGGCTGAGGGAGCCGCCGATGGCTCCCGAGTCGGCCGCCACGGCGCGGAACTCGAAGCCGAAGCGCTCGAAGATCCGCCGATAGGCCTCGTACATGGCCTCGTAGCTGCGCTGCGCGCCTTCACGGTCGCGGTCGAAGGAATAGGCATCCTTCATCGTGAATTCGCGCGCGCGCATGACGCCGAAGCGCGGGCGACGCTCGTCGCGGAACTTGGTCTGGATATGGTAGAAGTTGACCGGAAGCTGGCGCCACGAGCGCAATTCGGCGCGCGCGATGTCGGTGATGACTTCCTCCGACGTGGGCTGCACGACGAAATCGCGCTGGTGCCGGTCCTTCATGCGCAACAGTTCCGGACCGAACTTGTCCCAGCGCCCGGATTCCTGCCACAGCTCGGCAGGCTGCACCACCGGCATCAGCAGTTCGATGGCGCCGGCGCGGTTCATCTCCTCGCGCACGATGGCCTCCACCTTGCGCAGACTGCGCAGCCCCAGCGGCATGTAGGTGTACAGGCCCGCGGCGAGCTTGCGGATCATGCCGGCGCGCAGCATCAGCGCCTGGCTGGCCACGTCGGCGTCGGCCGGGGCCTCTTTCTGGGTGGAGATGAAGAATCGGGAAGCGCGCATGAAATCAGCGTGAGTGGATGGGGACGGGCAGGCCGCGGAGCCAGCATTCGCGCGCCCTGGGCGCCCGACGGGCGGCGCCGCGTGGCGTGTTCGCCTCGGGCTGCGGCGTGCCTATAATCAAAACACATTCTAGAAGAACGGGGGCACTGGCCATGTTGGATCGAGAGGGTTATCGTCCCAACGTCGGCATCATCCTGCTCAACCCCAGGAACCAGGTGTTCTGGGGCAAGCGCATCAGCGGCCATTCGTGGCAGTTCCCGCAAGGCGGAATCCATGCCGGCGAGAACCCCGAACAGGCGATGTACCGGGAATTGTTCGAGGAGGTCGGGCTGCGGCCCTCCCACGTGCATGTCCTGGGGCGCACCCGCAACTGGTTGCGCTACGAGGTTCCCCAGCAGTACCTGCGCCGCGATCATCGCGGCATCTACAAGGGGCAGAAGCAGATCTGGTTCCTGCTCCGCCTCACCGGGCGCGACAGCGATGTCTGCTTGCGCGCCACCGACCATCCCGAGTTCGATGCATGGCGTTGGAACGATTACTGGGTCGCGCTGGACAGCGTGATCGAATTCAAGCGCGAGGTCTACCAGCAGGCGCTGAGCGAGCTGGCGCACCTGCTGCCGCGCATGGAGCCGCGCACCCGCTTCCTGCGCGCGCATGTGCGGCATCAGCGCCACCAGCCGCTGCCCGCGGCGGTGCCCGTCGAGGCCAGCGGCGAATGAGCTTCGCGGCCGCGAAGGG
>JAJZWA010000027.1:0-14780 GCA_021846965.1 Pseudomonadota bacterium
GGTCAGGCCTTCTGGCAACGCATCCGCGCGCTGGGCGGGCATCTGCTGCCCAACACCGCGGGCTGCCACGGCGCGCAGCAGGCGGTGAACCTGGCGCGCATGGCGCGCGAACTGTTCGGCACCCGCTGGATCAAGCTGGAAGTGATCGGCGATGACTACACCCTGCAGCCCGACCCCTTCGGCACGCTGGAGGCGGCCGGCGTGCTCGCCGCCGAGGGTTTTTCCGTGTTCGCCTACACCACCGACGACCTGGTGCTGGCGCGGCGCCTGCTCGACGTCGGCGTGGCCGCGGTGATGCCCTGGGCCGCGCCCATCGGCTCCGGGCGCGGCCCGCAGAACCTGCAGGCCCTGCGCACGCTTCGCGAGCGCCTGCCCGACGCCGTGCTGGTCTGCGATGCCGGTCTGGGCCGGCCCTCGCATGCGGCGCAGGTGATGGAAATCGGCTTCGATGCGGTACTGCTCAACACCGCGGTGGCCGAGGCCGCCGACCCCGTGCGCATGGCCGCTGCCTTCGGTGCCGCGGTACGCGCCGGACGCGACGGATTCCTCGCCGGCATCATGCCCGAACGCGACACGGCGCAGGCGTCGACCCCCACGGTGGGCATGCCCTTCTGGCACGAGGCACAGCGCAGCAGCGGGGCCCGGGCCGGGGAATCGTCTTGACGGCCTCGCCCACCCTGTTGAGCATCGCGGGGCATGACCCCAGTGGTGGCGCCGGCATCGGCACCGACCTGGCGGTGTGGCAGGCCATGGGTCTGCATGGCTCCAGCGTGTGCACGGCACTGACGGTGCAGGATGCCCAGGGCGTGCGCGAGCTGCAGCCGACGCCGCTGCCGGTGTTGCGCGGCGCGCTCGCGGTGGCGCGCAGGGAACTGCAGCCTGCGGCCATCAAGCTGGGCATGCTGGGCGGGGCGCAGGTCGCCGCCGAGGTGGCGGCCTTTTGCGAGCTCGTCGACGCGCCGGTGGTGTGGGACACGGTGCTCGGGGCTTCCGCGGGCGGGGTCGCGCTGCTGCAGGCCGAGCCCCGGACCCTGCGCCGGCTGGTGCGCGCCAGCACCGTGATCACGCCCAACCGCGTGGAAGCCGCGCAACTGCTGGGCCTGCCGCCCTGGGAAGACGAGGGCGCCCCGCCGCAGGCCTGGGTACGCGCGCTGCGCGAGCAATGGTTGCAGGGAGGGCGCACCCGCGCGGTGGTGCTCAAGGGCGGGCATGCCCGGGGGGCGCGCAGCGTGGACTGGCTGTGCACGCCGCAGGCCCTGCTTGCGCTGAGCGTGCCGCGCCTGCCGGACGGCCCGGGCGGGCGCGTGCACGGCACCGGCTGCGTGTACGCCTCCGCGCTGGCCGGCATGCTGGCGCAGGGGGCGGACCTGGAACAGGCCGCGGTGGAGGCGCAATGGCGCACCCACGCCGCCATCGCGCAGGCCTGGGTTGCGCCCGGCGGCCGCGCCATGGCCCATGCCGCGGCCCAGCCCGACAGCGGCGATTTTCCCGCGCTGCACACCGGGGTGCCCACCGAGCCCGGGGTGTTCGCGCCCTTGCTGCGTCCGCCGGGCCTGTACCCGGTGGTGCCTGATGCCGACTGGGTGCTGCGTCTGCTGGAACTCGGAGTGGACACGGTGCAACTGCGCGCCAAGGATCTGGCGGGGGCGGAGCTGCGTGCGCAGGTGCGCGCAGCCGCCGACGCGGCGCGTGCGCGAGGCGCCCAGTTGTTCATCAACGACCACTGGCGCGAGGCCCTGGATGCCGGCGCCTGGGGCGTGCATCTGGGGCAGGAAGACCTGATGGAACTGGGGGCGGCGCAGATCGACTCCATCCGGGTGGCCGGACTGCGCCTGGGGGTGAGCACCCACAATCCCGCGGAACTGGCACGGGCCCATGCGCTGCGGCCCAGCTATCTGGCGCTGGGCCCCGTGTGGCCGACAACGGTCAAGGCCACGCCCCATGCCCCCCTGGGACTGGCGCGTCTGCGCGCGCTGGCCGCGCGCTGCAAGCCCCTGTATCCCCTGGTGGGGATCGGGGGCATCAGCCTGGAGCGCGCCGCCGCCGCGCTGGACTGCGGCCTGGACGGATTTGCCGTGGTCAGCGCGATCGTGAGCGCCGAGGATCCGGCCGCGGCGGTGCGCCGCGGACAGGCCATCGCGCTGGCGGCTCGACAGTGGCGCCAGCGTCTGGCAGGCACGGATCCGGCGGCGTCGGCCATCGCCCCGGGCGGGCACGGGGCTTGATGCCCAGCGCCGGATAGGCCGGCGCGGCCGCGCCCAGCAGCACGCATCGCGTGTCGGCTGGCGCACAATGCGAGCCATGGCCCGTCAAGCACGACTTTGCCTGCCCGGCCAGGCGCACCTGGTGCTGCAACGCTCGAGCGCCGATGTGTTCCGCGAGGCAGGCGACTACGAGGACTACCTGGGGCGTCTTGCGCACACCGCGCAGCGCTCGGGAGTGCAGGTGCATGGCTACGCGCTGCTGCCGCGTGCCGTGTGGCTGGTGCTCACACCGGCCGATTGCGCCGGCCTGTCCGCGCTCATGCAGACCCTGGCTCGCTGCGCGAGCCGCCGGCGCGGCGAGGGCGTGGGCATCTGGCAGGGCCGTTTCCGCAGTGCCCTGCTGCAGCAGCAGACCTGGTTGCTGCCCGCGCTGTGCGCGGTGGACCTGGCGCCGCAGACCGAGGGTGCCTGCGCGGAGGCCGCCGCCTGGTCGTGGAGCAGCCTGGCCCACCACACCGGGCGCCGCCCCAGCGCCTGGCTGCGCGAAATTCCTCCTTACTGGGAACTGGGCAACACCCCCTACGCACGCGAGGCGGCCTATGCGGCCCTGCTGAGCACGGATGCTGCAAGGCAGCATCGCGAGCCCATCGAGCGCGCGCTGCGGGCCGCGGGGGCCTTGGGCGACGAAGCCTACCTGGCCTGGGCCGAGCAGCAACTCGGTCGCAGCCTGCGACCGCGCGCGCGCGGTCGCCCGCGGGCCGCAGCGAGCCCCATTTAATCTGTCCCCAATGAAAAAGGGGCGTGCCGTGCCGCGCCAGGAAAAGGGGACGGATTGAGGCAACATTTCTTGCCCCCCATGCGGCATTGCAGTAAAGTCCTTGCTCCCATCGCAGTTTTTGCGGCGCTTTCGTGCCTTTCGTCGTGGAGCAGACCATGCAGCAGCAGCCCGAGCAAACCGAGATCCAGGCCCTGGCCCGGCATGGCCTGTACAGCCCGACGCAGGAGCACGATGCCTGCGGCGTCGGTTTCGTCGCGCACATCAAGGGCCACAAGTCGCACGACATCGTGCGCAATGGTCTGCTGATCCTGAAGAACCTGGACCACCGCGGCGCGGTGGGCGCCGACAAGCTCATGGGCGACGGCGCCGGCATCCTGCTGCAGATCCCCGACGCCTACTACCGGGCTGAAATGGCCGCGCAGGGGGTGGAACTGCCGCCTCCGGGCGAGTACGGGGTGGGCATGATCTTCCTGCCCCGCGAATCGGCATCGCGCCTGGCCTGCGAACAGGAGATCGAGCGCGCCGTGCGCGCCGAGGGGCAGCAGGTGCTGGGCTGGCGCGACGTGCCGGTGGACCGCGACATGCCGATGTCGCCCACCGTGCGCGCGAAGGAGCCGGTGATCCGCCAGATCTTCATCGGTCGCGGCCCCGACGTCATGGTCACCGACGCGCTGGAGCGCAAGCTGTTCGTGATCCGCCGCGTCGCCAGCCACGCCATCCAGCGTCTGAACCTGCGCCACGGCCGCGAGTATTTCGTACCCTCGATGTCCGCCCGCACCGTGGTCTACAAGGGCCTGCTGCTGGCCGACCAGGTCGGCGAGTATTTCCGCGACCTGCAGGATCCGCGCGTAGTCTCGGCGCTGGCGCTGGTGCACCAGCGCTTTTCCACCAACACCTTTCCCGAATGGCCGCTGGCGCACCCCTACCGCATGGTCGCGCACAACGGAGAGATCAACACCGTCAAGGGCAACTACAACTGGATGCGCGCGCGCGAGGGCGCGGTGAGCTCGCCCGTGCTGGGCGAGGACCTGCGCAAGCTCTGGCCGCTGATCTACGCGGGCCAGAGCGACACCGCCAGCTTCGACAACTGCCTGGAGCTGCTGGTGATGGCGGGCTACCCGCTGTCGCACGCGATGATGATGATGATCCCCGAGGCCTGGGAGCAGCACGCGCTGATGGACGAGCGCCGTCGCGCCTTCTACGAGTACCACGCCGCGATGATGGAGCCGTGGGACGGCCCCGCGGCCATCGCCTTCACCGACGGGCGCCAGATCGGCGCCACGCTGGACCGCAACGGCCTGCGCCCTGCGCGCTACGTGGTGACCTCGGACGACCTGGTGATCATGGCCTCGGAAGCCGGCGTGCTGCCCGTTCCGGAAAGCCAGATCGTCAAGAAGTGGCGCCTGCAGCCGGGCAAGATGTTCCTCATCGACATGGAGGTCGGGCGCATCGTCGATGACAAGGAGATCAAGGACCAGCTCTCCGCGGCTCGCCCCTACCGCCAGTGGATCGAGAACCTGCGCATCCGCATGGACGACGTCGAGCACTGCGGCGACGAGCCCGCCAGCGAGCTCGCGCTGCTGGATCGTCAGCAGGCTTTCGGCTATACGCAGGAGGACCTGAAGTTCCTGCTCGCGCCGATGGCCGCCAATGCCGACGAGGCGGTGGGCTCGATGGGCAACGACGCCGCGCTGGCCGTGCTGTCGGATCGCCCGAAGACCCTGTACAACTACTTCAAGCAGCTGTTCGCGCAGGTCACCAATCCGCCGATCGATTCGATCCGCGAGAACATGGTGATGTCCCTGGTGTCGTTCATCGGTCCGCGCCCGAACCTGCTCGACATCAACCAGGTCAACCCGCCCATGCGCCTGGAAGTGAGCCAGCCCGTGCTCGACTTCGAGGACATGGCCAAGCTGCGCAACATCGCCGCCCACACCGGCGGCAAGTTCCGCAGCTACGAGATCGACATCTGCTACCCGGTGGTCTGGGGCCACGAGGGCATCGAGGCCCGCCTGGCGTCGATCTGCGCCGAGGCCGTGGACGCGCTGCGCAGCGGCCACAACATCCTCATCGTCACCGATCGCCGCCTCAGCGCCGAGCGCGTGGCCATTCCCGCGCTGCTGGCCACCAGCGCCGTGCACCAGCATCTCATCCAGCTCGGCCTGCGCACCCAGACCGGGCTGGTGGTGGAAACCGGCAGTGCCCGCGAGACCCACCACATGGCCGTGCTCGCCGGCTACGGCGCCGAGGCCGTGCACCCCTACCTGGCCCTCGACACCATCGTCGACCTGGCGCGCGAGCTGCCGCCCGAGCTGGGCCCGGACAAGGCGGTCAAGAACTACATCAAGGCCGTCGGCAAGGGCCTGCTCAAGGTCATGTCCAAGATGGGCATCTCGACCTACATGAGCTATTGCGGCGCCCAGATCTTCGAGGCGGTGGGCCTTTCCTCGGACCTGGTGGACAAGTACTTCACCGGCACTTCCTCGCAGATCGGCGGCATCGGCGTGTTCGAGGTCGCGCAGGAGGCGCTGCGCCTGCATCGCGACGCCTTCGGCGACAACCCCCTGCTGGCGGGAATGCTCGACGCCGGCGGCGAGTACGCCTGGCGCACGCGCGGCGAGCAGCATATGTGGACCCCCGATGCGATCGCCAAGCTGCAGCATTCGACGCGCTCGAACAACTACCAGACCTACAAGGAATACGCGCAGATCATCAACGATCAGTCGCGGCGCATGCTGACCCTGCGCGGGCTGTTCGAGTTCCGTGTCGACCCGGCCCGCGCGATCCCGCTGGACGAAGTGGAGCCTGCGACCGAGATCGTCAAGCGTTTCGCCACCGGCGCGATGTCCCTGGGCTCCATCTCCACCGAGGCGCACGCCACGCTGGCCGTGGCCATGAATCGCATCGGGGGCAAGAGCAACACCGGCGAGGGCGGCGAGGATCCGCTGCGTTACCGCGAGGAAATGCGCACCGGCAGCTCGGGCATCGGCGACGGCGCCACCCTGGGCAGCGTGCTGGGCTCGCAGCGCGTGGTCAGCGACATCCCGCTGCGCGCCGGCGATTCGCTGCGCTCGAAGATCAAGCAGGTGGCCTCCGGCCGCTTCGGCGTCAGCGCCGAGTACCTGGCCAGCGCCGACCAGATCCAGATCAAGATGGCGCAGGGAGCCAAGCCCGGCGAGGGCGGCCAGCTTCCCGGCGGCAAGGTCTCCGAGTACATCGGCATGCTGCGCTACTCGGTGCCCGGCGTGGGCCTGATCTCCCCGCCGCCGCACCATGACATCTACTCCATCGAGGATCTGGCGCAGCTGATCCACGATCTGAAGAACGCCAATCCCCGCGCGTCCATCAGCGTCAAGCTGGTGTCCGAATCCGGCGTGGGCACGGTGGCCGCGGGCGTGGCCAAGGCCAAGGCCGACCACGTGGTGATCGCCGGGCACGACGGCGGCACCGGCGCCTCGCCGCTGTCGAGCATCAAGCACGCCGGCTCGCCGTGGGAGATCGGCCTGGCCGAGACCCAGCAGACCCTGGTGCTCAACCGCCTGCGCGGGCGCATCCGCGTGCAGGTGGACGGGCAGATCAAGACCGGGCGCGACGTGGTCATCGGCGCACTGCTCGGGGCCGACGAGTTCGGCTTCGCCACCGCGCCGCTGGTGGTCGAGGGCTGCATCATGATGCGCAAGTGCCACCTCAACACCTGTCCGGTGGGCGTGGCCACGCAGGATCCCGAGCTGCGCCGGCGCTTCCAGGGCAAGCCCGAGCACGTGGTGAACTACTTCTTCTTCATCGCCGAGGAAGTGCGTTCGATCATGGCCCAGCTGGGGGTGCGCCGCTTCGACGAGCTGGTGGGCCGCGCCGACCTGCTCGACATGCGCGCCGGCATCCAGCACTGGAAGGCGCAGGGGCTGGACTTCTCCCGGGTGTTCCACCGCCCGGCACTGGCCGAGGACGTGGCGGTGCGCCAGGTCGAGGAGCAGGATCACGGGCTGCACAAGGCCCTGGACCACCAGCTCATCGAGCGCGCGCGCCCCGCGCTGGAGCGCGGCGAGAAGGTGCAGTTCATCCACAACGTGCGCAACGTCAACCGCACCGTCGGCGCCATGCTGTCGGGGGAGGTGGCCAGGCGCTACGGGCATGACGGGCTGCCGGACGACACCATCCACATCCAGATGGAAGGCACCGGCGGCCAGAGCTACGGCGCCTTCCTGGCACGCGGCATCACCCTGTACCTGATCGGCGACGCCAACGACTACACCGGCAAGGGCCTGTCGGGTGGCCGCATCGCGGTGCGCCCGAGCATCGAGTTCCGCGGCGACGCGCCCCAGAACATCATCGTCGGCAACACCGTGCTGTACGGTGCGCTCGAGGGCGAGGCCTTCTTCCGGGGCGTGGCCGGCGAGCGTTTCGCGGTGCGCAACTCGGGAGCCACCGCGGTGGTCGAGGGCACCGGGGACCATGGCTGCGAGTACATGACCGGCGGCACCGTGGTCGTGCTGGGCGAGACCGGGCGCAACTTCGCCGCCGGCATGAGCGGCGGCGTGGCCTATGTGTACGACCCCGACGGCCAGTTCTCGCGCCGCTGCAACACCGCGATGGTGGCGCTGGAGCGCGTGCTGCCCGAAGCCGAGCAGCGCGCCACGCTGGGCGAGGCGTTGTGGCATCGCGGGCGCACCGACGAGGAACAGCTGCGCGCGTTGCTGCAGGCGCATCACCGCTGGACCGGCAGCCTGCGCGCGCGCGAACTGCTGGACCACTGGGAGGCCGCGCGCGGGCGCTTCGTCAAGGTGTTCCCGCACGAGTACAAGCGGGCGCTGGGTGAGATGGGCGCGCGTCGCGAAGCGACGGCAGCCACCCGCAAGGCGGCCGAGTCGGCACAGGCCGAGACCAGGTAAATCCGTGACGGGCCGGCCGTGGGCCGGTCCGCGCAGCGCACAGCATCGAGGGAGTCGAGATGGGAAAGACCACCGGATTCATGGAATTCGAGCGCCAGGAGGAGAGCTACGAGGCTCCCGCGGTGCGGCTGAAGAACTGGAAGGAGTTCGTGCACCAGTTGCCGGACGACAAGGCCAAGCTGCAGTCCGGGCGCTGCATGGATTGCGGCATTCCGTTCTGCAACAACGGCTGCCCGGTCAACAACGTGATCCCGGATTTCAACGACCTGGTCTGGCGCGGGCAGTGGCGCGAGGCGCTGGACGTGCTGCACTCGACCAACAATTTCCCCGAGTTCACCGGGCGTATCTGCCCCGCACCCTGCGAGTCGGCCTGCACCCTGGGTATCAATGCGGCGCCGGTGGGCATCAAGTCCATCGAGCACGCGATCATCGACAAGGGCTGGGAGATGGGCTGGGTGCAGCCGCAGCCCGCCGCGCACCGCAGCGGCAAGCGCGTGGCGGTGGTCGGTTCCGGGCCGGCCGGGCTGGCCGCCGCGCAGCAGCTGGCGCGCGCCGGGCATGACGTGACCGTGTTCGAGAAGAACGACCGCATCGGCGGCCTGCTGCGCTACGGCATCCCCGATTTCAAGCTGGAGAAGAGCCACGTGGACCGCCGGGTCGAGCAGATGCGCGCCGAGGGCGTGCGTTTCGAGACCGGCACGCTGGTGGGCGAACTGCCGGCCGAGGGGCCCGGCGCCACCGTGACCAACCTGTCGGTGCAGCACCGCAGCGCGCAGCAGTTGCTGGAGGAATTCGACGCCGTGCTTCTGACCGGAGGATCGGAGCATCCGCGCGACCTGCCGGTTCCCGGGCGCGAGCTCGACGGCGTGCATTTCGCGATGGAATTCCTGCCCCAGCAGAACCGCGTGAACGCCGGCGACAAGGTCAAGGGGCAGATTCTCGCCACGGGCAAGCATGTGGTGGTGATCGGCGGCGGGGATACCGGCAGCGACTGCGTGGGTACGAGCAATCGCCACGGCGCGGCCAGCGTGACCCAGTTCGAGCTGCTGCCGCAGCCGCCGGAGCAGGAGAACAAGCCGCTGGTTTGGCCCTACTGGCCCATCAAGCTGCGCACCTCCAGCAGTCACGAGGAGGGTTGCTCGCGCGACTGGTCGGTGGCCACCAAGGCCTTCGTGCCCGGCACCGGCAAGGACAAGGGCAAGGTTCGCCAGGTGCAGGCCTGCCGCGTCGAGTGGAAGGACGGGCGCATGCAGGAGGTGCCGGGCAGCGAGTTCACGCTGCAGGCCGACCTGGTGCTGCTGGCCATGGGTTTCGTGCATCCGGTGGCCCCGGTGCTGGAGGCCTTCGGCGTGCAGCGCGACGCGCGTGGCAACGCCAGCGCCGGCACCGAGGACGGGCGAGGCTACGCCACCAATGTTGCCAAGGTGTTCGCCGCCGGAGACATGCGTCGCGGGCAGAGCCTGGTGGTGTGGGCGATCCGCGAAGGTCGCCAGGCCGCCCGGGAAGTCGACCGCTTCCTCATGGGCGCGACGGAGCTGCCGCGCTGAGGTTGCCGCGGGCGACCTTCCCGGCTCGCCCGAAGGCGAGTGGATGGACGAGCGCAGCCCGGCCGGGCTGCGCGGCGCGAAGGCCGCCAGGCCGCCCGGGAAGTCGACCGCTTCCTCATGGGCGCGACGGAGCTGCCGCGCTGAGGTTGCCGCGGGCGACCTTCCCGGCTCGCCCGAAGGCGAGTGGATGGACGAGCGCGGCCCGGCCGGGCTGCGCGGCGCGAAGGCCGCCAGGCCGCCCGGGAAGTCGACCGCTTCCTCATGGGCGCGACGGAGCTGCCGCGCTGAGGTTGCCGCCCTGAAGCTGCCGCGGGCGGCCTTCGGGGCTCAATCGCGGTTCATGCTTCCGAAGGGCGCTGCGCCATGGTCCGGTGGCGGCAGGGGTTCGGCCGGCACGAAGGGGCATTGGCTGGGGTCGAAATGGGTCATGGTGGCTCCGCTGCACAGCAGCCAGTCCACCGTGGGGCTGGGGCGCATCCAGCCCGGGGCGTCGGGCCGCAGCACCTGGAAGCGACTGCTCAGCTTGGGGTAGGCCCAGCGCAGGAACCTGGGTGCGTAGATGCATTCGATGGTGCCGCGCTGCTCCTCGCCCGGCGTGGGAAGCCACTTGAGCTCCATGAGCTGCGCGCCGGTGGATTCCTTCAGGTTCTCGCCCGACCACAGATTGTGGTCGTAGCTGTCGTCCAGGGTCTGGGCGCAGAACATGGCCAGCGCGCCTGGCTGGGGCGCCGTGGGCGGGCCCGCCTGCGCATGGCCCGGGCGGAGCAGGGCGATCAGGCCCGCCAGCAGCGGGAAGGAAACGGCGGTGAGCCAGCCTGGGCGTTGCGGCTTCATGATGGATTCCCCTCGGGTTGCCGCGGCGCGGATCGCGTCGCATGCAGGCTCTGACGCAGCGCCTGGATTGAAGTTCCCCTTCCCCCAGGCGGCGAGGGGCCAAGGCCGCGGGCGGCAGGCCCGGGTCACTCTTTCCTATACTCTTGCGATGGACCAACTGGCCGATCTCCGCAAGGACTATGCCCGCGCCGAACTGGACGAGGCGCATGCCGACCCCGATCCGCTGAAGCAGTTCGAGCGCTGGCTCTCCGAGGCCGTGCAGGCCCGCCTGCCCGAGCCCAATGCCATGACCCTGGCCACCGTCGGCGAGACCGGGCGGCCCTCCACGCGGGTGGTGCTGATCAAGGGCGTCGATTCCCGCGGCATCGTCTGGTACACCAACTATCTCAGCCGCAAGGGGCGGGAGCTGCGGGCCCATGCCTTCGCGGCCCTGCAGTTCCACTGGGTGGAGCTCGAGCGGGTGGTGCGCATCGAGGGTCGCGTGGAAAAGGTGTCCGACGAGGAGTCCGACGCCTACTTCGCCAGCCGCCCGCTGGCCTCGCGCATCGGGGCCTGGGCCTCGGAGCAGAGCCAGCCCATCGCCGACCGCTCGGTGCTGGTGCGGCGCGCCGCTTCCTATGGGCTTCAGTTCGGGCTGCAGCCGCCCAGGCCGCCGCATTGGGGCGGTTTCCGCCTGCTGCCGGACGCCTGGGAATTCTGGCAGGGGCGCCCCTCGCGCCTGCACGACCGCCTGGCCTACCGTCTGGGCTCCGACGGCGTCTGGAGCCGCCAGCGCCTGGCTCCCTGAGAGCCAAGGCATCCCGCGCGCGGCAGCCGGGGGCATGCGCAGCGCGGCCAGTGGTGTCACAATCGGGCAGTGAAACACTCCCGGGGGTGCATCCGATGAGTCTCCATGCTTCGAATCCCGACCGCTCGCGGCGGCGCCTGCTGGGCGTGGCGGTCGCGGCGGGCCTGCTGGCCGGGGGCCTGCCCGTAGCCGGGGCTGCCGCCTCGGCGCAGGCCGCGGCCCTGCTGGCAGCCATGCACCAGGTCACGAGCATCCGCCAGGGTCATGGCCAACACCGGCTGTACGTGTTCTTCGACCCCAACTGCCCCTATTGCCACCAGCTGTATCTCAAGCTGACCCCGCGCCTGGCCAGGGACGGGCTGCAGGTGCACTGGGTCGTCCTGGGCATGCTGACCGCGAGCAGCCTGCCCAAGGCGGCAGCCATCCTGCAGGCGCCCGATCGGCTCAAGGCCTTCGAGATCAACGAGCACGACTACGATTTCGCCGCCAACGGCCAGCCCGGGGGCGGCATCCTGCCGGCCGCCACCATCGAGCCGGGCACCCGCCGGCTGCTGCAGCGCAATCTGGACATCTATCGGAGCCAGAAGCTGTTCGGCGTGCCGGTCATGGTCTGGAAGCGGCGCGGCGGCCAGGCGGAAATGTTCGTCGGGGTCCCCTCCGACGAGCAGTTGCACGCCATCCTCGCCGATCTGGCCTGATTCGCGGCGCCTCCCCGCGAAGCCGGAGCCGGCCGCGGCGCAGGGAGGCCTGAAGGCCCTGGGCCTTCAGGCCCGGCGCAGCAGCTGGGAGGCGAACTCGCGCTGCACCTTGGCCATCTTGGGCGCGATCACGACCTGGCAATAACCCTGCTCGGGGTGTTGCTCGAAATAGCGCTGGTGATAGGCCTCGGCCGGCCAGAACACGCGCAGCGCCTCGATCTCGGTGACGATGGGCTGTGAGCCGTAGCGTCCGCTTTCGCGCAGGCGCTGCACGTAGTCGCGCACCGCCGCCTCGTGCGAGGGCTGCTCGAAGTAGATGCCGGAGCGGTACTGCGGGCCCACGTCGGCCCCCTGGCGGTTCGGAGTGGTCGGGTCGTGGATGGTGAAGAACAGGTCCAGCAGCCTGTGCAGGCTCAGGCGTTCAGGATCGAAGCGCACGCGCACGGCCTCCGCGTGCCCCGTGCGCCCGCCGCACACCTGCTCGTAGCTGGGGTGGTCGACATGGCCCTGGGCATAGCCGCTGGTGGCCTCCAGCACACCGTCCAGGGCCAGCACCGCGGCCTCGACACACCAGAAACATCCGCCGGCCAGCGTGATGGTTTCCAGGGGCTGCGCGGTGGAACTCGTGCTCGCGTCCTGCGGGATCGTCGTCGTCATGGCAAGCGCCTCCTGTGATCGAAAGATACGCCGTTGCGCGCTTGCCTGCAGAGGCCGCATGCCATGCCCCAACAAGAAGGCCGCGTGCCTGGAGCGGCGACGCGGCCTGGGGTACCGCGGTGCCCGGGTGTGATGCCGGGTACCGCAACCGGCACCGAGTGCCGGAGTTGGCGTGCTCGGCCCAGGCTGCACCCGGGCCGGCGGTCGTGGCGGCCCAAACCCCCACGACGGTTCCTAATCTAGGCCTGCGCCGGGGCAGCGTCAAGAGCAGGACCGCAAAAACTTTCGAGCCTCTCCGCGCGCCGCTCCGGGCGTGGCCGTTCAGGGCAGACTGACACTCAGACGCGCGCTGGGCGAGCATCCCGACGCACCCGCGCCGAGGGTCTCGGGCGCGGCGATGAACTGGCGCGCCGCGGGCACCCCCAGCTTGCTCAGGGCCTCGCGCAGCGCGATGGCTCGGCGCATGGCCAGCGCCTGCAGCTGGTCCTTTCCGTCGGGAATGGATTGCAGCAGCAGATCCTGCATGGTCTGCGGGGACACGCTGCGCGCCAGGCCCAGGGCGTTGCGCGGCTTGTCGGGCAGCGAGGTGGAGCGGTACAGCTCGGCCAGCGCCTGGTCGCGGTATTTCGCCGGAACCTGGGTGTCCTTCGCATGCGCATAGGCCTCGGCGCGCGGCAGGTCGCGCCTCCAGGCCTGCAGCAGTCGGCGTTCCAGCACGGCCTGTCGCAGGGCCTTCGCCTCGGAGGCGCCGCAGGTCCCGCCGGTGATGGTGACCACCAGCTGCGGCTTGGCCTGCAGCAGCCTGGCGATGTCGGCCAGGCGCGTGGCATCGGCGGCCCCCAGCTGCGCCTGGCCGGCGGCGAAGGGGACCACATTGAGCTGTGGCGGCGGCGCGGCCCCCGCGAACATGTGGGCCATCAGCGAGAAGGGGGCCGTGATGGCGCGCAGGATCAGCTTGCCCACGGCTTGCGCGATGACCGCGCCGAGGCTGAAATGGGGATCGTTGAGCGAGCCGGAAATCGGGATGTCCAGGTTGATGTTTCCGTTCGGGTCCTTCAGTAGGTTCACGGCCAGCAGCACCGGCAGCTTGGTGGCCGTCGGGCTGTCCACGTGGGGGCCGAAGGTGAGCTGGCGCAGCACCAGCTTGTTGTCGGCTTCCAGCTTGCCGCCCGCGTCGATGTCATAGTGCACGTTCATGGACAGCAGGCCGCGCTCGATGCCGTAGCCCGCGTAGCGCGTCGAGTAGGGTGACAGGGGCGCCAGCTGCAGATCGTCGACCCGCCCGTTCACGTCGAGCTGGGGCGGGCTGAGCAGGGGGTTGACCTTGCCCGTGAGGGTCACCGGCGCGGTGCCTTCGGCGACCGCTCGCAGGTCCACCGTGGCCTGCTGCGGCGAATCGGAGGCGAAAGCCCCGATGCTTCCGTGCACCTCGCCCAGGCTGGCCGAGTAGTTGGGCTGCACGAAATGATCGGCCCAGTTGATGCGCCCGCCGTCCAGGGTGATGCCGCCGATGCGCAGGCGCAGCGCCGGGGTCCCGGGGCGGGCGGTGGTGCCGGTGCCGGCAGGTGCCGCGGAGGCGGAGGAAGCGGAGGGAGCCGTCGCGCCCGAGGAGCCCGAGGAGGCCGAGGAGGCCGGGCCGGCCGGGCGCAGGACTTCGGCCACGTTCAGGCGCGCCTGCGGGCTCAGGGTGAGTCGGGCATAAAAGCTGTGCAGAAGCACCTGGCCGATGTCCAGGCGCGTGGCGGGCCTGGCCGCCGGGTCCAGGCGCAGGCGCAGCGACTGCAGTTGCAGCGAGCGCCAGCCGAGCAGGCTGGCATCGGGCTGCAGGGTGTTCAGGGCCAGGCCTTCGAGCGCCACGCGACCGTCGAAACCCAGGCGCGGGCCGCCCGCGGGGAGCGATACGTCGATGCTGCCGTCGGCATCGGCCGTGCCGCGGACGACGCGGGCGTTCACCCGCGGCAGGTAGTCGCCCGCCACCTGCACCGGCAAGCCCTGCGCGTGCAGGCGGCCCTGCAGGCGCCACGGCGCTGCACGCAGCTGCCCTTGCAGCCGCACCAGCGCTCCCGCGGCTTCCCCGGAGTCCTTCGCGCCTTCCTGCCGCGTGGGCAGCGGAGCCTGGCGGGCGTCGAGCACGTGGGCCTGCAGGCTCAGGCCGGCGGCCTCGCGCATCGGCCAGGCGGCGTGATGGAGTTCGGCATCGATGCCGCTGAAGTACAGCACCACCGGGCGCGCCGCGTGGGTGTCGGCGAAGCCCAGGGTTCCGCCGCGGATGCTGGCGTCGGCCACCTGCACCTCCCACGGCCGCGCGTCGGCGGGCTGCGTCGCGTGGGGCGCGCCACGGGCGCCCGGTTTCGTGGCCGGCTTCGAGGCCGGCTTCGAGGCCGGC
>JAJZWA010000027.1:14880-49849 GCA_021846965.1 Pseudomonadota bacterium
GGCCGGCTTCGAGGCCGGCTTCGAGGCCGGCAGCAGTCCGGCGGGCAGCAGGTGCTGCACCGACCATGCGCCGCTGGAATCGCGGCTCAGGGCCGCCCGTGGCTGCACCAGGGCGGCGCTGCCCAGGCTCAGGCTGCGCGACTGCAGGTCCACCCTGGCCTGGCGCAGCTGCAGGGCCGTCGCGTGCATTCCGGCCGGCCCGCCAAGGGAGGGCTGCTCGACGTCCAGGGCACCCGCGTCGATGCGCAGTACCGAGGGCCGGGAGCTCCAGTCCAGGTTGGCGTCGCGCAGCACGATGGCCTTGGCGCGCGGTCCCTGGCCGGCGTCGGCACCCGTGGGCTGCCAGCTGAAGTCCTTCCACTGCGCCTGGGCCAGCGCGGCATGCAGCCCATGGCCCGTCCAGCTCAGTCGGGCCTGCGCCTGGAGCACGCCGGAGGGCAGCGGGGCCCCGTGCAGCCAGGTCTGGGCGTAGGGCAGCGCGAGCTGCGGGTCCAGGCCCTGGAGCTGCAGGGTCGCGTCGGCCCTGGCGGCGTCCGCGCTGGCTTGCAGGCTCAGGCTCAGTCCCTGCGGGCCCAGCAGTTGCGCGCTGGCCTGCACCGGCTTGCCGGCGTTGGCGGCCGGCAGGGGCCATTGCACCGGGCCCACGCTGAGCAGGGGCATGCGCAGTGTCCAGTCCACCACGGGTCGCACGCTGGCGTCATGCCATTGCAGTTGCGCGTCGCGCAGGCTGGCACCGGCCAGCTCGACCCGCCATGGCGCAGGCGCGGTCGCCGGCGCGGTCGCCGGCTTGCCGGTCACTGCCGCGCGCGTGCCGTGCGCCGCGCCTGGCGTGCCGTGCGCCGCGGGGGAGGAGGCCGCGGGGGAGGAGGCCGCAGGGGTGGAGGCCGCGGGGGTTGCCGGGGCGGTTGCGCGACCGGGCGGCGCGCCGAGTTCGGAGCGGTCGAGCCGCGCCTGCAGGCCCTCGATGCGGAGCTGGCCCAGGCGCAGGCGGTGCTGCAGCGGCAGCACCGAGATCAGGTCCAGGCTCGCCGAGCGCACTTGGGCCAGCGCCTGGCCCGAGCGCTCCAGCCCGAGGTGCTGGATGTCCACATGGCCGGAAATCTCCGGCCCGGCCGAGGCGTGCAGGGCCCACTGCATGTGCAGCGTGGTGTCCAGGCTTCCTTGGGTCAGGCGCACCGGCAGGTCCTTGGGCTGCAGCGCGGCCCATTGCGCAAGCGCCAGCTTGTCCAGTTGCAGGTCGACGTGCAGCAGGGGGCTGGCACCGAAGACCTTGCCGCTCAGGCGCAGGCTGAGCGGCGCGCCGTCGAGCAGGCCCCTGGCGCTGGCATGCAGCGCGCCGTCGGCGCTGCCCAGGGTCGACAGCTGGGTGAGCTGGAACTGCAGCTTGCGCAGGTTCGTGCGCAGTCCGCTGGCCTGGTCTTCATAGCGCAGGCTGCCGTCGCTGAGATCGAAGGCATCGATGGCGAAGCCCGGTGTGCCGCCCGAGGATGCGGAGGGACTGCTGGCCATGCGCCGCAGGATGTCCTCGAAGTCCAGGTGCCCGTCGGCGTCGCGCACGACGCGAAGCTGCAGGCCCTGCAGGCGCACCTCGCCGAGGCGCGCGTGCAGTCCCCACAGCGAGCTCCAGTCCAGGCGCACACTGCCCTGGGCGAGGCGCAGCGCATCGGCGTGACCCGCCGCGTCGAGTACCTGCAAGTCCTGCACGCGCAGGCGCAGCAGGATGGGGTTGAAGCTCAGCGAGCCTACGCGGACCACGCGGCCCAGATGCTGCTGTCCCAGGCGGGGGATCTCCCGGCGCAGCAGCGAGGGCACGGCCCAGGGGGACAGGGCCAGCAGCAGCACGAGCAGCAGCGCGAGTACGGCCAGGGCGCGCAGCGACCAGCGCAGCGAAATACGGGCGTAGGGGGACATGATGCCCCCATTATGAACAAAACCCGCAAGAAATTGATGGGTTCAGCGCAAGATCCACGCGTTCACAGCGGCCGCGCGCTGGCCCGCCCCGCCGGCCACAGCTGGCGCACCAGCTCGTCCGCGCGGCGCTGGGCCTGAGGATCGGGCACGATCGGGCGGCCCCACTCGCGCGAGGTCTCGCCCGGCCACTTGTGCGTGGCGTCCATGCCCATCTTGCCGCCCAGGCCCGCCTGCGGCGAGGCGAAATCGAGGTAGTCGATCGGCGTGTTGTCGATCAAGGTGGTGTCGCGCACCGGATCCATGCGGGTGGTGATGGCCCAGATCACGTCGCGCCAGTCGCGGATGTTCACATCGTCATCGGTGACGATGATGAACTTGGTGTACAGGAATTGCCGCAGGAAACTCCAAAGCCCCATCATGACCCGCTTGCCATGCCCCGCGTACTGCTTGCGCATGGAGACTACGGCAAGGCGGTACGAACAACCCTCCGGGGGCAGGTACACATCGGTGATCTCGGGGAATTGCTGGCGCAGCAGGGGCACGAACACTTCGCCCAGCGCCGCGCCGAGCACGGCCGGCTCGTCCGGCGGCTTGCCCGTGTAGGTGGAGTGGTAGATGGGCGCCGAGCGTCGGGTGATGCGTTGCACCTCGAACACCGGGAACCATTCCTGCTCGTTGTAGTAACCGGTGTGATCGCCGAAGGGGCCTTCCAGCGCATGCAGCCAGCCCTCGATCTCCTTCAGCGGCACGCCGGTGTCGCTGCGCCCTTCGAAGCCGCGTTCGGCCGGGGGGATGTGGCCTTCGAGCACGATCTCCGCATGCGCCGGAACCTGCAGCGGCAGGCCCAGGCAGTCGGCCACCTCGGTGCGCGCGCCGCGCAGCAGGCCGGCGAACTGGAACTCCGAGAGCGAGTCCGGCACCGGGGTGACGGCGCCCAGGATGGTGGCGGGGTCGGCTCCCAGCGCCACCGCGATGGGAAAGGGCTGGCCCGGATGCATGGCCGCGTGGTCCCGGAAATCCAGCGCGCCGCCGCGATGCGACAGCCAGCGCATGATCAGCTGGCGCCTGCCGATGCGCTGCTGGCGGTAGATGCCCAGGTTCTGGCGCGGCTTGCGCGGGCCGCGGGTGACGACCAGGCCCCAGGTGAGCAGCGGTGCGGCATCGCCGGGCCAGCAGGTCTGCAGTGGCAACGCGTCCAGGTCCACCTCCTCGCCTTCCAGGCATTCCTGTTGGCAGGGCGGGCGGCGCAGGGTGCTCGGGCGCATGTCCCACACCGCGCGCACCAGCTGGAACAGCTCGCCGGCGTCCTTGAGGCCGCGCGGCGGTTCGGGCTGACGCAGCGCCGCCAGCACTTCCCCGATGCGGCGCAACTCGCCCACGTCCCGCGCGCCCATGCCCATGGCCACGCGCCGCGTGGTCCCGAACAGGTTGCCCAGCACCGGCATGGCATGAGCGCCGGCTTGCTGGAACAGCAGCGCGGGGCCGCCGCGCTGCAACATGGCATCGCAGACCGCGGTCATTTCCAGCCGGGGATCCACCGGCTGGGCGACCTCGATCAGGTCGTCGTGAGCGCGCAGGACATCCAGGAAATCCCTGAGATCGCGGTATTTCATATAACGGAAAGTTTGGAGACCTAAAGGCTTATCAATTGACAGGATATAAGCAGGCTCTAAAATGGCAGCTGTTCTCGCACCACCGATGGGTCCTGCTCGCTTGGGGTCAGGGCCTACGCAGCAGCCTACGGGCTTCGCCTTGCGCGGGGCGTGCGATGGAATCGCCCCGGAACCGTCCCGGCCCCGAGCCCGGTGACGACGTGCCAGTCGCATCGTAGGCCAGGCACGCCCGCTTCGATGCGCCGGTTCCGGATCTGTGCCCGGTGGTGGCAACCGCGGCGCCGCTTGTCGGCTCCGCCTGCCCCGCCAATCGACACAGGAGAAGACGATGTCGCAAGACGCGCAAGTCCGGCTTCCCAGCTGGCGAAGCATCGGCGCCGAGGTCCTTCAGTGGACCCACAACACGCTGATGATGGTGGGTTTTTTCGTGGTGGCCGCAGGCGCCTATCTGTACCTGCATCCGCAATCGGTCCTGTCCCTGGAACGCAACGTCGTGCAATGGGTTTCGGCACGCAGGATGGCGATGCAGGAACTGCAGTCGCTGGGCCAGCGCGCCGCGGACATGGGGCCGGGCATCTCCACCGCCGACGCGGCAGTGCTCGAGCCGCAACCCCTGCCGCCGCTGCAACCGGCGCAGCTGGCCGTGGCGGACTGGCTGGCTCGCCGCTACAGCATCGCCCCCGCGGCGATGCGCGAGCTGGTGGCGGGCGCCTGGGCCGCCGGGCGCCAGGAGCACCTGGATCCGACCCTGATCCTGGCCGTGATGGCCGTGGAATCCTCCTTCAACCCCTATGCCCAGAGCGCGGTGGGCGCGACCGGCCTGATGCAGGTGATGGCCAAGGTGCACCGCGACAAGTTCGCCCCCTACGGCGGCGCGCGGGCCAGTCTCGACCCGCTGACCAACGTGCGCGTGGGAGCCGTGGTGTTGCGCGATGCCATCGACCGCGGCGGTTCGCTGCAGGCCGGGCTGCGCATGTACGTGGGCGCTTCCTCGGTGGCCAGCGAGGGCGGTTATGCGAACAAGGTGCTGGCCGAGCAGGCGCGCCTGCAGCAGGTCCTCGCCTCGGCCCGGCAGCGGGCACCGCGCCCCATCACCTCGCGGGTGCAGACGGCCAGCAGCGCGCCGGTGCATCCGTCCTCGGCCATCTGAGCTTTCCGACCCTGGTGACGGCGTGCCTTTCGGGGCTGCGCCGGGCCGGGTCTCGGTTACCATATCGTGGTTGCGCGACTGGCGATGAGGCCCGGCAACGCCTGATGCGGCCCCCGGGCCGCCACGGGCGTGGCCACCACGGGCCAAGGTGGGACTGACCACCAGGAAGCGCAGCCGTTGCCGCCGTTCGCCTGGGCTCCACCAGGCCGCCGGGCCGATTTGCCGGCCGGGGCGGCTGTTTCGTGCGCCTGTGCGCGCTTCGCTTCCCGGGAAACCTCCATGTTCGACCGCTCCATCGCCATTGCCCAGGCCGACCCCGAGCTTTGGGCCGCCATCCAGAACGAGAACCGCCGCCAGCACGAGCACCTGGAGCTCATCGCCTCCGAGAACTACGCCTCGCCGGCCGTCATGCAGGCGCAGGGCACGCAGCTGACCAACAAGTACGCCGAGGGCTACCCCGGGCGCCGCTACTACGGTGGCTGCGAGTACGTGGACGTGGCCGAGAGCCTGGCCATCGAGCGGGTCAAGCAGCTGTTCGGCGCCGAGGCCGCCAACGTGCAGCCCCATTCCGGCGCGCAGGCCAATGAGGCGGTGTTCCTGGCCTTCCTCAACCCCGGCGACACCATCATGGGCCTGAGCCTGGCCGAGGGCGGGCACCTGACCCACGGCATGTCGCTGAACATGAGCGGCAAGTGGTTCAAGGTCGTGCCCTACGGCCTGGATGCGCAGGAGCGCATCGACTAC
Organism: Pseudomonadota bacterium; assembly: GCA_021846965.1. Lineage (GTDB taxonomy): Bacteria > Pseudomonadota > Gammaproteobacteria > Burkholderiales > Burkholderiaceae_C > Thiomonas_A. The sequence continues at coordinate 20,299 of JAJZWA010000027.1, forward strand.
GAGCAGATGCACCGGCTGGCGCTGGAGCACCGGCCCAAGCTGCTCATCGCGGGGGCTTCCGCGTACAGCCTGCACATCGATTTCGAGCGCTGCGCGAGCATCGCGCGCGAGGTCGGGGCGATTTTCATGGTCGACATGGCGCACTACGCGGGCCTGATCGCCGCCGGCGTGTATCCCAACCCCGTGCCCCATGCCGACGTGGTCACGTCGACCACCCACAAGACCCTGCGCGGCCCGCGTGGCGGCATCATCCTCATGAAGTCCCAGCACGAGAAGGCCATCAACTCGGCCATCTTCCCCGGACTTCAGGGCGGCCCGCTGATGCACGTGATCGCCGCCAAGGCCGTGGCCTTCCGCGAGGCGCTGGCGCCGGAGTTCAAGGTCTACCAGCAGCAGGTGGTGGCCAATGCCCGCGCCATGGCCGATGCGCTCGCCGCGCGCGGCCTGCGCATCGTCTCCGGCGGCACGCAAAGCCACCTGATGCTGGTCGACCTGCGCGCCAAGAACATCACCGGCAAGCTGGCCGAGTCCCTGCTGGGCCAGGCGCACATCACGGTGAACAAGAACGCCATCCCGAACGATCCGCAGAAGCCCATGGTGACCTCGGGCATTCGCGTGGGTACTCCGGCGATGACCACGCGCGGCTTCCGCGAGGCCGAGGTGGTGCGCACCGCGAACCTGATCGCCGACGTGCTGGAGGCGCCGGAGGACGCGGCCGTGCTCGAGCGCGTGCGCGCGCAGGTGCGCGAACTCGCGGACGCCTTCCCGGTGTACTCGCCGGGCAGCTGACAGCTGCCGCATGCGGGCGGCCGCGCCCCTGGGGGCCGGCCGCCGCGGCGCTCCCGCCGGGTTCAGGCGGCGCCGAAGCCCTCGGGGTTGGACTGCTGCCAGCGCCAGGCGTCGGCGCAGATGGTGTCGAGGTCGCGCACGGCCTTCCAGCCCAGCAGTTCGCGCGCGGCGCTCGGGTCGGCCCAGCACTCGGCGATGTCCCCCGCGCGACGCGGGGTGATCTCGTAGGGCAGCTTGCGCGCGCTGGCGCGTTCCATCGCCTGCAGCAGCTGGAGCACCGAGCAGCCCTGGCCCGTGCCCAGGTTGACCGTGAACATGCCTTCATGCGCCAGCAGGTGGCGCAGCGCGGCCACGTGCCCTTCGGCCAGATCCATGACGTGGATGAAATCGCGCACGCCGGTGCCGTCCGGCGTGGGCCAGTCCCCACCGAACACCCGAAGGTGCGGCAGGCGCCCGACCGCCACCTGGGTGATGTAGGGCAGCAGGTTGTTCGGCACTCCGCGGGGGTCCTCGCCGATGAGCCCGCTGGGATGCGCGCCCACGGGATTGAAGTAGCGCAGGCGCGCGATGCGCCAGCGCGTGTCGGCACGCCGCAGATCCGCCAGGATGTCCTCGATCACCAGCTTGCTGCGCCCGTAGGGGTTGGTCGCGCTGCGCGGGAAGTCCTCGCGGATCGGCACCGTGGCCGGGTCACCGTACACGGTGGCCGAGGAGGAGAAGATGATGTTGCGCAGCCCGGCGCCCTGCATCGCCCGCAGCAGCGTGGTGGTGCCGCCGATGTTGTTGTCGTAGTACTCGAGCGGCTGCTGCACCGATTCACCCACCGCCTTCAGGCCCGCGAAGTGGATCACGGCCTGCGGCTTGTGCTCGGCCAGCAGCTTTTCGAGCAGCGCCTGGTCGCGCACGTCGCCCTCGATCAAGGCCGGACGCACGCCCGTGATGCGGGCCACGCGGGCCAGGGATTCGGCGCTGCTGTTGCACAGGTTGTCCAGCACCAGGGGGGTGTAGCCGGCGTCGATCAGGGCCACGCAGGTGTGCGAACCGATATAGCCGGCGCCGCCGGTCACGAGGATGGGGTCGGTCATCTGGGTGTTCGAGTAGGTGGGGCCGGCGCGAAGGTGCCGGCTGCCGACATCCTACCGGGCGACGACAAAAAACAAGGCCGGCGCGCGTCGCGGGCCGGCCTTCTTGGATGACCTCGTAGTGATCAACTTGCTGGATCGACCACTGGCATCCTGTGTACTGGTGGGGGCACAAGGATTCGAACCTTGGACCTACTGATTAAGAGTCAGCTGCTCTACCAACTGAGCTATACCCCCGAAAGCTCGACATCATAGCCCAAACCGCCCGCGGTGGACAAGAGCCCAGCCTCCGGGGCGCCCCGGGCGCCGCTCAGTTGCCTTCCATCGGGGGAGGGCGGTTGGTGATCAGCCAGTAGGCGCCCAGGCTGGCCACGGTCTCGGCGAACTCGCCGAAGTCCAGCGGCTTGCGCACGAAGCTGTTGGCGCCGCACTCGTAGCTGCGCAGGCGATCCATGTCCTCGTCCGAGGACGTCAGCATGACCACCGGCAGCAGTCGCGTGTGCTCCGAGTCGCGCAGGCGTTGCAGCACCTCGATGCCCGACAGGCGAGGCAGGCCGATGTCCAGCAGCACCACGGCGGGAATCTGGTTGCGGTCGCGCGAGGCGAACTCGCCCTCGGCCATCAGGTAGTCGACCGCCTGCTGACCATCCCGCATCACCTCGACCTTGTTGGCCAGGTGGATCTTGCGCAGGGACCGCAGGATCAGCATTTCATCCTGCGGGTTGTCCTCGACCAGCAATACCGACGGTGGGTTCATGGGTGCGCCGTTCCTCAGGGTGTGATGACAGGGGCCGTCGGGTCCGGGGACTCCGCGGGGCTGGGCTGCGGCACGGCCGTCGGTGCCAGGGTGAATTCGAAACGCGCGCCCCGCATGGGCGCGGCCTGCGCGCGGATGGTACCGCCGTGGCGCGTGACGATGCGTTGCGCCGTGGCCAGTCCGATGCCCAGGCCGGCGAACTCGTCCTGGCGGTGCAGGCGCTGGAAAGGTCGGAACAGGCGCGCCGCATGGGCCATGTCGAAACCGGCGCCGTTGTCCTCGACCGCGAAACCGGGCGCGCCGTCGATCTCGGCCGAGCACAGCCGGATGCGGGCGGGGTCGGTGTGCGCCGTGTATTTCCATGCGTTGCCCAGCAGGTTGCGCAGCACGGCCTCGACCATGCGGGGATCGGCCAGTGCCTGCAGGCCGGCCTGCACCTCCCATTGCACGTTGCGCCCAGGCTCCTCGCGCGCCAGCTCGCCGAGCAGCTGCTCGCCCAGCGCCGAAAGATCCACCGGGTCGCGCCGCACCTCGCCGCGGGTGCTGCGGGACAGCGCGAGGATGCCCTCGATCAGCTCGCCCATCTTGTGGCTGGCGATGTCGATCTGTCGCAGGTACAGGCGCCCCTGCTCGGGGATTTCATCGGCGTAGTCCTCCAGCAGGGCCTGGCTGAAGCCGCTCATCGCGCGCAGTGGCGCCCGCAGGTCATGGGACACCGCGTAGGCGAAGGCGTCGAGCTCGCGGTTGGCCGCGCTCAGTTCGGCCGTGCGCTCGGCCACGCGACGTTCCAGGTCCGCGTTGAGTTGCAGGATCTGCTCGCGCAGCTGTTGCTGGGTCCTGCGCAGATGCGTGACATCGCGCAGGATGCGCGCCGAGCCCACGGGCCTTCCCTCGGCGTCGAGTATGGGCGAGACCGACACGAATACGGTGAGTTCGCTGCCGTCGCTGCGCACGCGCCGGGCCTCGTGGTGTTGCAGGGCTTCGCCACGGCGCACGCTGGCCAGCAGCCGCTCGCGCTCCACCGCGTCCTCGGGGTGGAACAGGATGCCCAGGCTGCGGCCCAGAGCCTGCTGCGCCGTGTAGCCGAACATGGCCTGCGCGCCGTGGCTCCAGCCCATGATCATGCCCTCCAGGTCGGTGCCGATGATCGCGTCGTCGGAACTCTCGACCACGGCCCGGTACCACGAAGCCGTGTCCGCCTGCAGAGCCCGCGCGCGGCTCTCGGCCGCCTGGGCGCGTTCGACGAACCAGGCCAGCACGCTGGCCAGCACGCCGTTGCCGACCAGCAGGCTCCACTGCAGCAGGTCGCGCGGGTGGATGATGGAGAAATGGCCGGGCAGGTCTTGCAGTCCCATGGCGGCGATCAGGCCGCTGAGGACGGTGCACAGCAAGCCCGGGCCGAGTCCGCCCAGCAAGGCGCACACGGTGATCGGCACCATGAACAGCACCAGCAGCGGACGCTCGCCGTAGATGCCCGCCACAGCCTCGCGCAGGCCCAGCGCCGCCAGCGGCAGCACGATGGCCAGCGCGTAGGCGGCGCTTCGCCGGGAAGGCATTGACCTTTCGCGAGGCTCCATGAGCGGGCGCGGGGGAGGGGGCAGGCTGGACGGGGCGCGATGCGCGGGCCGCAGCCGCGCATCGCGCCATCGGCGCCCACCCGGCTGTCCTGGCGAACATACGGGGAGGGCTCGCGCACTGTCAACGCCGCGCTACCCGTCGCGCCAACCGCCGGTCTCAGCTCCCGGTCCACTGACGCGGGCGGCCGACGTCCACGTGCAGGAAATCCGAGCGTGGGTAGTAGCCCACACCACCGCCGCGCAGCGACACGGCCAGCGCGCGCAGCTGCGGCAGCGAGCAGCCGGGGATGCGGATGTCCGCGGCCATGCCCTGCATGTGCAGGCTCGTGCTGGAGACCTGGCCGCTGCGCGCGTGCAGGGCCGCGTTGGTGGCGGGCGAGCGGTAGCCGCTGATCAACTGGATGGTCCGTGGGGAGCCCAGGCGCTCACACATCGCGCTCAGCAGGTCGAGCAGGCCGAGGTCGATGGCGTGGGTCTGGCCGCTGCGGAAGTCGCGCAGCACATGCTGGATGTCCAGCAGAGGCTGCGCGAGGTAACGGCCCTGCTCGAAGTAGACGGTGCGCAGGGTCTCGCCCGTGTGCAGGTTCTCGAAGGCCAGGGTGCGCACGCCCGCGGTCGCGGCCTGGGCGCGTCCGCGAGGCAGGGTGTTCAGCGCGATGCCGGCGGCACCCGCCAGCAGGCGCCGGCGCGCGGGGCAGCACAGGGGTTTCGTGGGCATGGACAGGGCAGGCTGCGGGGACCGCACATGTTACGCGATGTAATTCAGGGTCCCGCGGGCTGCCCGCCGGCGCGCGCTCCAGCCTGGTCGATGCGCTCGGCCAGACCCTGGGGGGCGCGCAACAGACGTTGCGCCAGCGCCCAGTCGATACGCCCCTGCAGGCCCTCGCGCGAGGCGAGCTCGCGCAAGGCGCGAAGCTCGGCCTGGGGGCTGCTTCGCCGGTAGGGGTCGGGGTTGGCCTGCAGCCACAGCTGGCCCGCGGGCCATTCGGCGAGCAGCCAGGTACGGTAGACGATGTGCACGGCGGTGCCGATTTGCACGTCACGCAGCAGTTCGAGGGCATGGTCGTCGTCGAGCCGGATGCAGCCGTGGGTGCGAAAGCTGTGGATGCTGGCCGGCGCATTCGTTCCGTGGATCCCGTAGCCCACGGCGTCCAGGCCGATCCACGCGTGGCCCAGCGGGTTGTCGGGTCCGCTCGGCACCTCCCGCAGCACCGGCTTGCCCTCGCGCCGCATTTCCTCCTGGATGGAGGGGGGGACATGCCATACCGGATCGCGCCGCATCTGCGCCACCCGAAAACGCCCCAGCGGGGTCGGCCAGTCCGCACGGCCCACCGCCACCGGCCAGGCCGCCTCGAGACGGCCCTCGCGGCGCAGGAACAACATGCGCTGGGGCACATTGATCAGCACACCATCGGGCGGTCCGGCGGGGACCACCTGCGGGTTGTCGATGCGCAGACATTGTCCCGGGCGCAGCGGGCTGTGCGCCTGCAGCGCGTTGTCGCGCAGCAGGCGCGCCAGGGGCTCGCCGTAGCGCGCGGCGATGGCCAGCAGGGTGTCGCCGGCACGCACGCAATGCCGCGCCGGACCGCCCACCACCTGGTGCGACAACTCCGCGGGCGGGTCGGCGGTCGCTGCGCGGGAGGCTCCGGCCAGCGCGCAAGCCAGCCCCAGCAGCAGGAGCGCGGTCGCCCGGATCGGCGAGCCGGGGCGCGCGGCCGTGCTCACGCGTGGCTCGGGTCCGCGTCTCTCGCCTGCGCCTCCGCGCCGCGCATCTCGCGTTGCAGGCGTTGGCGGATCTGCCCGATGCGCGCTGCCTCCAGCCCGATGCGCGCCAGGCGCGCGAGCAGCGGGTCCTCACTGGCCAACCAGTCCTCGGGAGGGCCGGCCTCGGCGCTGGCCGAGGGCGTGAGCCGGCGCAGGACGTGATCGCGACAGGTGTCGATCCACCGCAGGGCCTGCGCGTCGATGCGCCCCTGGGGCTGCAGCTGGGCGCGCAGCAGGCGAAGCGAGGCTAGCTGTGAAGCCAGCAGATAGGCATGGGTGATGATCTGGGCCAGTTCGCCGGGCGCGCGGCGCTGGGCCTGCGGCTCCTCGAGCATGCGGCCGTACAGGCCGGTGATTGCCGCCAGGTTGTCGAACAGTTGCTTGCGCGCCAGGCGGGACTCGCGTTCCTGGTTCGATTCGTGCCCCAGCGCGACCTGCGCATAGCGGCTCAGAGCGCCCAGCAGGTCGCGCAGCTGGCGCGGCGCGTCCAGGTATTCCCAGCGCGGCAGCACGTGGCTGGCGGCCCATGCCAGGGCCGCGCCGATGGCCGTGTCCAGCAGGCGCTGCTGGACCAGGATGTGGGTATTTTCCTGCAACAGCTGCGCCAGCAGCAGCGCCAGCACGCTGCCGGCCATCGCGGTGAAACGGTAGTGCGTGGTGACGAAGGTGCGTGCCAGGGCCATGGCCAGGAACAGCGCGAGCAGCAGCCAGTCCAGGCCCGGATGCAGCGCCACGAACATCGCCACCAGCACGCAGCCGGCGATGGTGCCCAGCAGACGGTCGCGGATGCGCTGGCGGGTGACGCCGTAGTTGGGACGCAGGATCACCGCGATGGTCAGCGCGATCCAGTAGTCGTGGGTCTGGTGCGCGAACAGCAGACGCGACACCAGCAGCGACACGCCCAGCGCCAGCGCCAGGCGCACCGCGTGACGGAAGATCGGCGAGCCCAGGCGCAGGTGCGACAGCACCTGCTTCGGGTCATAGCGCCAGGCGCTGACGAACAGGCGCACATCGGGAACCTCGGGGGTGCCGGCCGGGGCGTCGCGCATCGCGTAGGCCTGATCCAGCGCGGCAATCAGGCGGTCGGCCTGCCGCAGGGTCTGCAGTTGCGCGTCGAGCTGGGCGCGCGCATCGCGCAGTTCCCCTTGCCCGCGCGCGCCCAGCCAGGCATCGGCATGCTGCTGCACGAGGTCCCAGCGTTCGGGGCCGGGCGGGCGCTGCGGTGATTCACGGTCGTACAGCAGCGCCAGGGCCAGCGCGCCCAGGGCGTCGGCGCTGCGCTGCATGCCCTGGCCCAGCGCATCCAGCACGTCGCTGCCGTCGAAGGTCTCCCGCAGCGGAGCCGCGTCGATCTGCGCGGCGAGCTGGGCCTCGAAAAGATCCAGTGCCACCAGCAGCATGTGGGTCCACAGTGCGTCGCGCGGCGCGCGGCCCTCGCGCAGCACGAGGTCGCGGGCCGATTGCAGCGCATCGTTGACGGCACCTTGCAGGGCCGCCGCCTGCGCGTAGGCGTCGCCCTCGCCGGGCGGGGCGGGTCGCGCGGCCTGGCGCAGGTACATGGAGCCCTGCCAGCGAGCGTAGGCGCTCATGCTGTCGATCAGCTCGGCCAGTGCCTGCTCCTTCACCCGGGTGCGCAGCCAGCGGCCGATGAGCAGGGCGTAGACCGTGTAGGCCAGGGACCCCGCCAGCAGCAGGCCGGTTCCCGCGAAGAAGGGCCCAACCCCCTGCGGCGCCGGGATGCCCAGGGTGATGATGGTGATGAACAGCAGGCAGAAGGCCAGCGCCACGGCCCGCTTGCCCCAGAGGCTGACCAGGCCGGCAAGGAAACCCAGCAGCGGCACCACGGCGAGCTGTACCCAGGGGTGGGCCACGCTGGCCCAGACGGCGGCGAAGCACAGGGTGCCGGCGAAGGACGCGAACAGCAATTCCACCGCTTTCAGGCTGACCGGCGCCGGGTTGTCGGCAAAGGACACCATCAGCGCGCCGCTTCCCAGGCTGAGCGCCGCGCCCATGCCCCCCAGCGCGTAGCCCACGAAGCCCAGCGCGAAGGTGCCCGTGGCGGAGATCAGGCCGCTGGTGAAATAGCGGCTGAACACCACGCGGCTGAGATGGTCGATCGCACCCCGGGCCGGCCCCAGGCCGGCCCAACGATCCACGCTCCGGGATTTCACTTAGGCGGCGGCCTTTCGCAGCATCAGGTACAGCTCGTCCTTGAGCTTGAGTTTCTGCTTTTTCAGGGTTTCGATGGTCACATCGTCTCCCGTCTCGATGCCTTCCTCCAGGTTGCGGATGCGTTGGTCCAGTTCGTTGTGACGTTCGAACAGCCTGGCGAAATGCGCATCCACGGTCTTGAGACGGGAAATCAGGTCGCGGTATTCGGGAAACACATCGTTCTCCTGTTCAGGGGCGGGACCTGGCGCCGGGCCTTGCGCCCGGCGACGCGATGACTTCGCGTCCAGTATAGGAAGCCCCCGGCGCCGGCGCCAAGCCGTCGCGCGGGGCCGCCCTCAGCCCGCCCCGTGCGCGGCGCGCCACTCGGCCACGCGCCGCGGCAGCGCCTGCAGGCTGCGCAGGACCTGGACCCCGGCCGGCGGCCGGGACAGCGCCGGCGAGGAGCCCCCCGCCCAGATCTCCACCCGGCTGGGCAGCGCGGCACGCAGCGCGGACAGGGTGTCGCGTACCTGGGCGCGCGCGGGCTGGGCGCTGAAGCTCAGCGCCAGTACGTCGGCGTGGTGCGCCGTCACGGCCAGCAGCATGTCGGCCACCGGGGTCTGCACCCCCAGGGACACGCAATGGCAGCCCTCCAGGGACATCATGGCCTCGGCCATCAACAGACCCAGGCCGTGCGGTTCCTGGGCCATGGTGGTCAGCAGCACGCGGGGGCGCTCGCGGGCCGGCGACTCGGCCGCGCTCAGCGAGGCGATGGCGCCGCGCAGAACCCGGTGCATGGTCTCGGAATACAGATGTTCCTCGAACACCTGCAGTTCGCCGCGCATCCAGGACTCGCCCACGGCGGTGGTCAGCGGAGCCACGAGTTCGGCCACGAAGCGCTCCAGGCCCAGGCGGATCTGCGCCTGTTGCAACTCGCGCCGAAGGCGCTCGGCGTCGTGGCCGCGCAGCAGGGACAGCCAATGCTCCAGACTGGTGCCCGGGCCGGCGGGCGGCGCGGCCGGCGCCGGAGCGCGCGGGGCCATGGCCTCCAGTTGCTCGCGGGGCAGGGCGACGATGCGCCCCGGCCGGTGGCCCTGCATCATCAGGCGGCGCAGCAGTTGCAGCTTGTGGACCTGCTCGGCCGGATACAGACGCTCGCCGGTCGCGTTGCGCAAGGGGGAGGGGAAGCCGTAGCGGCGCTCCCACATGCGCAAAGTGTCCTTTGACAATCCGGTGTCGCGCTCGACCGTGGCGATGCTCAGGCCCCGCGTGTCGTCCGGAGCTTCCTCGACGGCTGGCGCGTGGATTTTCAAGGGAGTGAGGTGCTGGGGCATGACGAGGAGGCATGATACCGGGGACGGGATGCCCGTGCTCTTCGGAGTCGCAATTGTCCTGGACAAGGCCTGCCCACGACGCCCTCGAGGCATGCGCGCGCGCCAGGCGACGACCGCGGGCGGCGAGCATTACCATCACGGCTTCGTGCGGCGCTCGCTGGCTGGCCTCGCGCGCGCCTTCCTCGAGTGCTCCCCCATGATCCAGCGCAGACCCGTCAGCTTCGAACTGCACCCCGACACCGTGGTCGACACCCTGGGCGACGAGCCCGCGGGTGCCGGCCAGCAGGCGCTGGGGCAGCCCGAGCCCCCGCCCGAGAACCTCGGGGAGCCGGCGCTGCCCGAGCGCCTGCTGCGCATGGAGGAATTCTTCAACGGCCGGCTATGGGCCGAGGGCGTGCTGTGCGACCGCCGCGGCCGGGTGCGCAGGCGCCTGCGCATCGACATGCAGGCCTTGTGGGAGGGCGACTGGGGACGGCTGCAGGAGTCCTACGTCTTCGACGACGGCGAACGCCAGCAGCGCACCTGGAGCCTGCGCAGGTTTCCCGAGCACGAGGGCGTGCGGCGCTACGAGGCGACCGCGCCCGACGTGGTGGGCACCGCGCGCGGGCGCGCGCTGGGCAACGAGATGCGCTGGCGCTACCTGATGGAACTGCCCGTCGGGCGCCACAGGCTGCGCCTGCGCATGGACGACCGCATGTACCTGGTGGCCGACGGGCTGCTGCTCAACCGCATCGAAATCCGCAAGTTCGGCGTGCGCGTGGGCACGCTGCTGCTGAGCTGCGGCCGCAGCGCCGAGACGGCCGACCTGGAACTGGCGTCCGCCCCGCGCTCCCGCTGAGATTCACGCGTCGTCCAGGCGGGCCTCCAGGGCCTGACGCACGGCCAGGAGTTCGTCCGGAACCCGGGGTGCCAGCCTGGCGAACAACTCGTCGTGCAATCCGAGTTCCTTGCGCCAGTGCTCCGTGTCGGCCTCGATCACGCTGCCGAAGTCCTCGGCGCTGAAGTCCAGGCCGGTCCAGTCCAGGTCCTCGCGGCGCGGGCTGATGCCGAAGAAATGGTCGCGGCCCTGGGCGCTGCCTTCGATGCGTCCGATCATCCACTGCAGCACGCGGGCGTTGTCGCCGTAGCCCGGCCACACGAAGCGCCCATCGGCGCCCTTGCGGAACCAGTTGACGCAGAAGATGTGCGGCAGCGAGGACGATTCGCTCTGCAGCTTGTGCTCGATGTCCACCCAGTGCCGGAAGTAGTCGCCCATGTGGTAGCCGCAGAAGGGCAGCATGGCGAAGGGGTCGCGGCGCACCACACCCTGCTTGCCGGTCGCCGCGGCGGTGGTTTCCGAGCCCATGGTGGCGGCCATGTACACGCCTTCCAGCCAGTTGCGGGCCTCGGTCACCAGCGGCACGGTGTCGGATCGGCGTCCGCCGAACACGAAGGCGTCGATGGCCACTCCGGCAGGGTCGTCCCAGGCGGGATCCAGCGCCGGGTTGTTGGTGGCGGCCACCGTGAATCTCGCGTTCGGGTGCGCGGCCTTCGCGCCGGTGGCCGCCGCGATCTCCGGCGTCCAGTCCCGGCCCTGCCAGTCGATGGCATGGCGCGGCGCGGGGCCCATGCCCTCCCACCAGACGTCGCCGTCGTCGGTCAGCGCGACATTCGTGAAGATCACGTCGCGCTCGAGGCTGCGCATGCAGTTGGGATTGGTCTCGAAATTGGTGCCGGGCGCCACGCCGAAATAGCCGGCCTCCGGGTTGATCGCGACCATGCGCCCGTCGGCGCGGGGCTTGATCCAGGCGATGTCGTCGCCGAGGGTGGTGATCTTCCAGCCGGACATGGTCGACGGCGGGATCAGCATGGCGAAATTGGTCTTGCCGCAGGCGCTGGGGAAGGCTGCCGCGACGTGGTACTTGCGCCCGGCCGGAGTGGTCACGCCCAGGATCAGCATGTGCTCGGCCAGCCAGCCCTGGTCACGTCCCATGCGCGAGGCGATGCGCAGCGCGAAGCACTTCTTGCCCAGCAGCGCGTTGCCGCCGTAGCCCGAACCGTAGGACCAGATCTCCGAGGTCTCGGGGTAATGCACGATGTACTTGTGCTCGGCATTGCAGGGCCAGGGCACGTCGGCCTGGCCCGGCTGCAGCGGCGCGCCCACGCTGTGCACACAGGGCACGAAATCCCCGTCGGTGCCCAGGAGCTCCAGGACCGGGCGGCCCATGCGGGTCATCAGTCGCATGTTCACCGCGACGTAGGCGGAATCGGACAGTTCGACGCCGATGTGCGAGATCGGCGAACCCAGCGGCCCCATGCTGAAGGGCACCACGTACAGGGTGCGTCCGCGCATGCAGCCGCGGAACAGGGCCTTGTCCCCGGTCTGCAGCAGGGAGCGCATCTCGCCGGGGTCCACCCAATGGTTGGTCGGGCCCGCATCCTCGCGGCGTACGCTGCAGATGAAGGTTCGATCCTCGACCCGGGCCACGTCGGAGGGGTCGGAACAGGCCAGATAGCTGTTCGGGCGCCGCAGCGGGTCGAGGCGCCGGAAGGTGCCGGCGTCCACCAGTTGCTGGCAAAGGCGGTCGTATTCCTCCTGGCTTCCGTCGCACCAGTGCACCTTTTCGGCTTGCGTCAGGTGGGCGATGCGGGAGACCCAGGCGATGAGTTTGGCATTGCGCACGTAATCGGGCACCGTGCCCGGCGCGCTGGCCTGAGAAATGGCATTCATGGGATGGCTGGCTCCGTGTTCGGCATGGCCGCGATCCGCGGTGTGCACCGCAACATCGAGCCTGGCCGTCGTTTTGGTCGTGGACGGCGCGGGTGCGCCGTGAAGCCAGTGTACTCACACGCCCGCGAGCTCAGGGACGGTAGAAGGCCCAGAAGAATTCGCGTTGCGACTTGGTCGCCTTGACCTGCTGCATGGCGCATTTCGCGTGCAGCACCAGACCCTCGGCGTCCCCCGCATCGTCGGGGAACAGGGTCACCCCCATGCTGATGGGGCATTGCCAGAACAGCGCGTCGGACAGCGCGTAGGGCACGTCGAAATCCAGTTGCAGGCGCTCGAGCAGGGGCGCGATGTTGTGCATGCCCTGGATTCCCTCGAGCACCAGAATGAATTCGTCCCCGTCGCTGCGCACCACCAGGTCGGTCTTGCGCAGCGCGCGCTGCAGGCGCTGCGCGAACTGGCGCAGCACGGCGTCGCCGGCGGCGCGTCCGTGGGCCAGGTTGAGTTGCTCGAAGGCGTCGAAGTCCAGCACGGCCACCGCCAGGCGCAGGCCGCTGCGGCGGCTGCGCTCGAGCGCGGGAGGAAGCATCTCGGCCAGCGCGGCGTGGTTGAGCAGTCCGGTCAGGCCGTCGCGCAGCGGGCTTTGCTCCAGCCGGCGGCGCAAGCCCTCGCCCGCCTGGCGGTAGCCCTCGAGCTGCCAGGCTTCGTCGCGGCGCAGGCGCTTGTACAGCGCGCCCATCAAGGGGCGGCGCTGTTGCAGGGACATGCCGGCCGCGAACAGCTCGAAATCGGCGGCGAAGCCCGAGGACATGGTCATGATCCACAGGGGGCCCAGTCCCCAGGCATGGAACAGCTTGCCCGTCTCCAGCATGCGCTGCTGCAGCTCGGGCGTGTAATGGGGCGCCAGCAGTTCGCGGTAATGGGCCGCGTGCAGATCCTGCAGTTGCTCCAGCGCCGCCTCTCCGAGGGGCGCGAGCATTTCACCCGGCCCGAGCAGGGCGCGTGCCTGGGCCTCGAAGGCCTCGGATGCCACGTGGGCCCGGGCCAGCAGCGCCGGCGCATGATCGTGCAGCGCGCGCGTCTCCTCGGCGCTGAGCTGCAGAAAGTCGAGCAAGGTTTCCATCGAGCTTTCCCCGGGCACAGGGATGGCGGGCACGCGGCGGCCGCCACGTGCATCTCCCTCGCCGGGATTCTCGGACGCATTCGCCCGGCGCGGCGGCGCGCCGGGTCAGGAAATGCCGCGTTGTGTGACGGATTTCACGCCAGACGCGCGCGCATGCGGCGCACGATCTCGTCCAGGGCGCTGCGCGCGGCCGGCAGCGTGTTGGCCATGGCCAGGAAACTGTGCAGCACGCCGGGGCAGCGCAGCATCTCGCAGTCCACGCCCGCCTCGCGCAGGCGCTGCGCGTAGCGTTCCCCCTCGTCGCGCAGCGGGTCCAGCTCGGCGCTGAACAGCAGGGTCGGCGGCAGCAGCTCCAGCCGGTCGGCGCGCAGCGGCGAGGCCTCCGGGTCCAGGCGCCGCGCGGGGTCGGCGCAGTAGTGGTTCCAGAACCAGCGCATGTCGTCGGCCGTGAGCAGGTGGCCCTCGGCGTAGTCGCGGTAGCTCGGCGTGTCGAAGCCGGCGTCGGTGACCGGGTAGACCAGCACCTGCAGGTCGGCGCCGCGCGTATCGCCCGCCATGGCCACGCGCCGCGCGGCCACGGTGGCCAGCGTCGCCCCCGCGCTGTCGCCCATGACGACCAGGCGGCGCAAGGGCCGGCCCAGCAGGCGCTCGCCCTGTTCGGCGGCGAAGCGGAGCGCGGCCTGCGCATCGTCCACGGGGGTGGGGAAGGGGTGCTCCGGGGCCAGGCGGTAGTCGACCGACAGCACCGCCGTGCCGGTGCGTTGCGCCAGCAGCGCGGTATAGGGCTCGAAGGCCGCCACCGAGCCCAGCACCCAGCCACCGCCATGGAAGTACACGACCAGGCTATCGGCCGCGGGGTCGTCGGCGTACAGGCGCGCGTGCAGCGGGGTGCCGTCGAGCGCGGGAATGCTCAGCGTACGCAGGATGGCCAGCCTCGGCGCGGGTCCGAACAGCAGCTCGAACCAGCTCGGGAACTTGCGCGCCTGCTGCACGCTCAGCCCGCTCAGGGGCTGGCGTCCGCGCGTGCGCGTGCGGCGCAGGAAATCGGTGGTTGCCGGGTCCATGGTGCGGGGGGAGCGGGTGACTCAGGATCGGCGGCCCTGCTGTCGCGGCTGCCATCCCTGGGCGAGCACGCGGCGCCAGATGGCCTGGCGTTCGGCGTCGCTCATGAAAAGCCAGTTGGAGATCTCCGTCAGCGTGCGCCCGCAGCCGCGGCAGACATCATCGAAGCAGGCCGAGCAGATGCCCACGCAGGGGCTCTGGGGCAGGCCCGGGGGCAGGGGGTCGAGGTCCGTGGGGTTCATGGGGTGTGTTGCGCCCAGGCGCCGCAGCCGTCGGCTTCGAGCAGGCGTACCGCCTCCAGCGCCGCGAGCTGCGGTCGGCAGGCGTGCAGGATCCAGTGCGCCAGGGTGCAGGTGTCGGTGTCCTCGAGACCCTCGATCTCGTAGAGTGGCTGGTGGTCCAGGCGTTCGAACAGGGGCCGGAACAGCGATTTGACGTCGCCGAAATCGACCACCCAGCCCAGCACCTGGTCCAGCGGCGCGGCCAGGCTCAGGCGCAGCCGGAAGGTCTGCCCGTGCAGGCGTGCCTGCGCGCTGCCCTCCGGCGCGCGTCGCACGCGCACCGCGCTGTCCAGGCCGAATTCCTTCCAGATGCGGTAGGACTGGCCGTCGTAGCGCGCGCCCGAGGAACCGGTCTCGAACACGGACACGCTGCGCAGTGCGTCCAGCGAGGGGCGCAGGCGCTCCCAGATCCAGGCCGCCAGCATTTCACTGGTGGGGTTCTCCAGGCCCTCGATGTCGTTGAGCAGCACGTGGTCCAGGCGTGCGGCCAGCGGTGCCCAGTGCGCGTCGAGGGTATCGTGGGAGCTCGCCGCGGCGCACAGTTCCACCTCGAAACCGTGGCCGTGCATGCGCCCGCACTTGTGTCCCTCGGGAACCCTGGGCAGGAAGTGCGCGGCCTGGAAGCGGTAGCGACGCAGGCCCAGCCACTCGCCGCGCCCGTCGCAGCGCACGCCCTGGAAGGGCGTGCTGTGCAACTCCAGCGTGGCCGCGGCGGTGTCGGTGCGCAGGCGCTCGCCCAGCCAGGCGGCCAGTGCCGCGTCGTCCGGATGTTCCAGCAGGCGGTTGAGGTCGCTGTAATCCAGCGGCTCCAGCGCGCTCGCCAGATGCTCGCGCAGGGCCTGCACCTCGCCGCCGGCCGGGGCGCGCAGGGCTTGCGCGGGCAATTGCGCCCGCAGTTCGAAACCGTGGCCGTGCAGCCCCTGCGCCGGGTGTCCCTCCGGCAGGCGAGGCAGGCGGCGCGCGGCCTCGAAGCGGCCCAGGGCGGTGACGAAGGACGTGACGGAACGAGAAGACATGAGGCGTGACTGCGGCAAGGCGCCCGGGACGGGACCGGCCCTTCGCGGGTGGCGGCGAGCCGGGTCGGGCCAGCCCGCCACGGCGATCGTGCAGGGAGAAGTGTAGCCAGGGCTCCTGCCTGCGGTCGCGCAAGCTTCTAAAATCCCGGCGATGCGCACCATTCCCGTCGATTCCCCGCGCCTGCTCGTGCTGCTGGGCGCCCTGAGCGCGATGGTGGCGCTGTCCATCGACATGGGCCTGCCGGCGCTTCCCACCCTGGCCGCCGCCTTGCACGCGCCGCAGCGTGACGCCACCCTCACCCTCAGCCTGTTCCTGGCAGGTTTCGCGCTTGCGCAGCTGGGCTTCGGCCCGCTGTCGGATCGCATGGGGCGCCGTCCGGCCCTGCTGGCAGGCTGTGTGCTGTTCAGCCTGGGCAGCGCGGCCTGCGCGCTGGCGCCCGGAATGACAACCCTGCTGGCCGCGCGCCTGCTCGCCGGTTGCGGCGCCGGCGCCGGCATGGTCGTGGTGCTGGCGGTGGTGCGCGACCTGTTCGAGGGGGCGCGGGCGCGCAGCCACCTGTCGACGCTGAACCTGATCCGCGCCATCGCGCCCATCGTGGCGCCGTCCATCGGTGCCTGGATGCTTCGTCTGGGCTCCTGGCGCGCCATCTACGCCGTGCTCACCGGCTTCGGCTGCCTGGTCACGCTGCTGGCCTGGCGGGGCCTGGGCGAAAGCCTGCGCCA
Source organism: Pseudomonadota bacterium (assembly GCA_021846965.1). GTDB lineage: Bacteria > Pseudomonadota > Gammaproteobacteria > Burkholderiales > Burkholderiaceae_C > Thiomonas_A. The sequence continues at coordinate 36,665 of JAJZWA010000027.1, forward strand.
GCCCGATCCCCACGCGCTGCGCCTGCGCCGGCTGGCGGCGAACTATCGGGACATGCTGGCCCACCCCGAAGCCTTCGGGCATGCCATGGTCAACGCGCTGGCCTTCGGCAGCCTGTTCGCCTACGTGGCCGGCTCGCCGCTGCTCATGACCCGGGTACTGGGACTGTCGCCGGTGCAGTACGGCATCGTGTTCGCCTGCACCGCGCTGGGCATCGTGGCAGGCGCCACCACCAGCGGCCACCTGGGGCGCCGGCATGTGCCGGGCCACCTTCCGCTGGGCGTCGGCCTGGCTTGCGCGCTGTTCGCCGCGTGCATGCTCGTCGCCCTGGACTGGCTGCCGCGCGTGGGGCTGGCCGAGTACCTGCCGCTGCTGGTGCTGGGCACGTTTTCCTACGGCCTGCTCTCCCCCAACGCGGTACACGGAGCCCTGCATCCGATGCCCCATATCGCGGGCGTGGCCGGGGCTTCGCTGGGATTCGTGCAAATGGCCACCGGAGCGGCGGCGTCGGCGCTGGTGGCCTGGTTCGACGATGGTCGCAGCGCGCACTCCATGAGCCTGACCATGGTGCTGTGCTCGGCGGCCGCCTTGCTGACCTATGTGACGGTGGCGCGGCCTGCCCAACGCCGGCGTCTGGCGCAGCCTGCCTGATCGCCGCCGTCGCGGGCCGCGGCGCCCGCGCAACCCTTTTCTGGATGATCATGAAATTCTCAGCGCGTTCTCAGGCCATTTCCCCGTTCCTGGCCATGGAATTCGGCAAGCGCGCCGCGGCCCTGGAGGCGGCGGGGCGATCCGTGGTGCGGCTCAACATCGGCGAGCCCGATTTCGGAGCGCCGCCCCAGGTGCTGGAGGCGGCGGCCGAGGTTGCGCGCGGCACGCCTCTGACCTACACCGCCGCGCTGGGTCTGCCCGCGCTGCGCGAGGCCATCGCCGACTTCTACCTGCGCGCGCACGGCGTGCGCGTGGATGCGCAGCGCATCGTGGTCACCGCCGGAGCCTCCGCGGCGCTGCTGCTGGTGACCGCGGCGCTGGTGGACCCCGGCGACGAGGTGCTGGTGGGGGATCCCTCCTATCCCTGCAATCGCCAATTCCTGGCGGGCTTCGGGGCCGACGTGCGTCTGGTGCCCACCGATGCCTCCACCCGCTTCCAGCTCGACGAAGCCCTGGTGCGCGCCCACTGGAGCGAGCGCACCCGCGGGCTGATGATCGCCACGCCGTCGAACCCCACCGGCACCTCGGCGCCGCCCGCGCAGTTGCGCGCGATGTGCGACTTCGCCCGCGAGCGAGGCGCCTGGCGCGTGGTCGACGAGATCTACCTGGACCTGGCCGACGGCGACGCGTCCGGGCGCCCCGCGCCCAGCGTGCTGGCCTGCGACGACGAGGCCGTGGTGATCAACAGTTTTTCCAAGTACTTCGGCATGACGGGCTGGCGCCTGGGCTGGTGCGTGGTGCCGCCCGACATGGTGCCGGTGGTCGAACGCCTGGCGCAGAACTACTACATCTGTGCGTCGAGCCTGGCCCAGCATGCCGCGCTGGCCTGTTTCAGCCCCGAGGCGATCGCCGTGTGCGAGCAGCGCCGGGCCGAGTTCGCTGCGCGGCGGCGCCTGGTGCTCGAGGGCCTGCGCGAGGCCGGGCTGCATGTGCCGGTGGAGCCGGACGGAGCCTTCTACGTCTACATCGACGTGAGCCCCACCGGGCTCGACGCCATGCGCTTTTGCGAGCGCGCGCTGGACGAGGCCGGCGTCGCGCTCACGCCCGGCAACGATTTCGGCGAACGCGGAGCGAACCGTCACGTGCGGCTTTCCTACGCGGCCTCGCGCGAACAGTTGCAGGAAGGACTGCGGCGCCTGGCCGGCTTCGTGGGCGGCCTGGGCCTGCGGTCGGGCAGGGCGGCATGAGCCTGGAGTCGGTACGGGCCTTCCTCGGCCTGCACGCGCCGGACATCGAGGTGCTGGAAAGCTCCGAGCCCACGGCGACCGTGGCCGCGGCCGCCGCCGCGCATGGGGTGCTGCCGGCGCAGATCGCCAAGACCCTGTCGCTGTGGTTGCAGGACCGCGCGGTGCTGGTCGTGCTGGGTGGCGACGCGCGCCTGGACAATCGCAAGTACAAGCAGCATTTCGGCGCCAAGGCGAAGATGCTCGACGCGCCCGAGGTCGTGCACTGGACCGGGCACCCGGTGGGCGGGGTCTGCCCCTTCGGCCTGGCGCATCCGCTGCCCGTGTTCGCCGATGTGTCGCTGCGGCGCTTCGACGTGGTGCTGCCCGCGGCCGGCTCGATCCATTCGGCGCTGCGCATCGAGCCCGAACGCCTGGTTCGCATCACGGGCGCCCAGTGGGTGGACGTGGCGCAGCTTCCGGGCTGATGCCCAGTCGGGTCCTGCAGATTTCCCGGGCGCGCGCTATGGTTCATGGTGCATTCGCCCTGGAGAATCACGCATGAGTGAACAAGACAGCTATACCCCGCCTCGCGTGTGGACCTGGAAGTCCGCCAACGGCGGGCGCTTCGCCAATATCAACCGGCCCGTGGCCGGGGCCACGCACGACAAGGAGCTGCCGGTCGGTCGCCACCCCCTGCAGCTGTATTCGCTGGGCACGCCCAATGGCGTGAAGGTGACCGTGCTGCTGGAGGAACTGCTGGCGGCCGGACACACGGGGGCGGAATACGACGCCTGGCAGATCCGCATCGGCGAGGGGGACCAGTTCGGCAGCGGATTCGTCGAGATCAACCCCAATTCCAAGATCCCCGCGCTGGTCGACCGCAGCGGTCCGCAGCCCATCCGCGTGTTCGAGTCGGGCGCGATCCTGCTGTACCTGGCCGAGAAATTCGGGGCCTTCGTGCCCACCGATCCGGCGCAGCGGGCCGAGTGCCTGTCGTGGCTGTTCTGGCAAATGGGCAGCGCGCCCTTCCTCGGCGGGGGATTCGGGCATTTCTACGCCTACGCGCCGGTGAAGATCGAGTACGCGATCGACCGGTATGCGATGGAGACCAAGCGCCAGCTCGACGTGCTGGACCGTCGTCTCGCGCAGTGCGCCTACGTGGCCGGCGACACCTACACCATCGCCGACATGGCCATCTGGCCCTGGTACGGGCAGCTCGCGCTGGGCGATCTGTACGGTGCCGCGGAGTTCCTGCAAGTGCAGGACTACCAGCATGTGCAGCGCTGGGCGAAGCAACTGGCGGCGCGGGTTCCCGTGCAGCGCGGACGGCGGGTCAACCGCAGTTTCGGCGATCCGGCCCTGCAGTTGCCCGAGCGCCACGACGCCGCGGATTTCGACAGGCCCGTGCAGGCCCTGGCCGGGCAGGCCTGAAGCCCGGCGGGCCGGTTCAGTTCAGCGGCGGCGCGAGCTCGGTCAGGCGCGCCCACTGCTCCAGGCTCGTCTCGTGCAGCCAGGCGCGGATCTGCATGGCGTCGACGAAGTCGTTGTAGGCGCCCCAGCTGTCCAGCAGCACGACGATCACCGGGCGCCCGCGCAGCCAGGCGTCGAAGGCCAGGCAGTGGCCGGCTTCGTTGATGAAGCCGGTCTTGGACACCACCATGTGCCAGCCCCCGCCGTACAGCAGGTGGTCGCTGTTGCGGTAGACCAGACGTTCGCCGTCGGCATGCACCACGGTGCTGACGTGGGTGGTGTCGTGCCGGATGGCGGCATAGTGCGTGGCCGCCGCCACCAGCAGCGCGAGGTCATGGGCGTCGGAGCGATTGCCCGGCCACAGGCCGGTGGGGTCCACGTAGTGGGTGTGCAGCATGCCCAGCGCGCGCGCCTTGCGGTTCATCGCGCGGATGCAGGCGGCCAGGCCCCCGGGGTAGTGGCGTGCCAGGGCGTGCGCGGCACGGTTCTCGGAGGACATCAAGGCCAGTTGCAGCAGGCGTGCCCGCGTGAAGCGCATGCCCGGCCGCAGACGCGATGCGCTCCACTTCAGGGTGTCGATGTCGGCCCGCCGGATGGTGATCATGCGGTCCATGCGCTGGTGCGCGTCCAGCACCACCATGGCCGTCATGAGCTTGGTCAGCGATGCGATCGGGCGCACCACGTCGGCGTTCTTGCGCAACAGCACGCGCTGGGTGCCCGCGTCCACGACGATCGCGGAGGCCGCGTGCAGGAGCAGCGGATCTCGGCGCCACAGGCGGATCACCCGGGATTCGGCGCCGGGCGCCACCGGCGCATGCGGGGGCAGGTTGGCCCGCGCCGTCACCATGCCCAGCGCACTCCATGCGCAGGCTGCTGCCATGCGCGCCACCGCTCTGCGCGCCACCGCCCATCGCCTGGCCAAGCTGTCCCCCCTTTTTCGTGCCCGAAAACCCACTTTTGACGCAATCGTGAACTAATGCGCGATTGCATCACGAATCCTGCATGTAGCCCAGTCCTGATTCGACGAAATCCTCGCAAAATGCGACAGTGGATCCGCGTGCGGCGGCGGAGCCCGCAGGCGCCCACGGCTGGCGCCTGCATTCGCGACCGCTCCGGAACACCTTCATGGATCACGTTTCCTACGCCTGGCCGCTGGTCCTGGCATCCCTGCTCGTGGCTGTCCTGGCGTCCTACACGGCGCTGGACCTGGCTGCGCGCATTTCCACCGCGCGCTCCGCGCAGGCCCGCCTGTGGTGGCTGGCGGGTGGGGCGCTGTGCATGGGCGTGGGCATCTGGTCCATGCACTTCGTCGGCATGCTGGCCGCCACGCTGCCGGTGCCCCTGGCCTATGACCCGGGGCGGACCCTGTTGTCCCTGCTCATCGCCATCGCGGCCTCGGGATTCGCCTTGTACCTGGTCAGTGGGCCGGATCTCACCCGTGCACGCCTCGGCGTGGGCGCCCTCGGCATGGGGGGCGGCGTGGCCGCGATGCACTACACGGGCATGGCCGCCATGCGCATGAGCCCGTTCATCGCCTACAACCCTGCGCTGGTTCTGCTGTCCGTCGCCATCGCGATCGGCGCCTCGGGCGCCGCGCTGTGGATCGCCTTCCGGCTGCGGGCTCGCACCCATCACCTGTACCGGCTGCGGGCCGGTGCCGCCATCCTCATGGGCGCGGCGATCGCCGGCATGCACTACACCGGCATGGCCGCTGCGGGCTTTCCCGTCGGCAGCCAGTGCGGCGCGCTGGCCGGGGGCTGGAGCGGGCAGGGCCTGGCCCCCATGGTGCTGACCGCGGCGGTGGCGGTGCTGGCGGCGGCCATCGTGCTGTCCATGCTCGATCGGCGCTTCGAATTGCAGAGCGCCATGCTGCAGTCCTCCCTGTCGCAGGCGCATGGCGAAATTGCCTTCCTGGCCCTGCACGACGCCTTGACCAAGTTGCCCAATCGCCTGCAGCTGGAGCGTCGCCTGGAGCAGGCCATGCGTGACAGCCGGCGCAGCGGGCAGTCCTGTGCTGTGCTGTTCGTGGACCTCGACGGTTTCAAGGCCGTCAACGACGCTTTCGGGCACCAGGCAGGCGACCGCCTGCTGTGCCTCATCGCGCAGCGCCTGCGCGAGACCATGCGTCCGTCGGACATGGCCGCGCGCATGGGAGGCGACGAGTTCGTGATGGTGGCCGAGGCCGTGCGCCGCGAGGATGTGCATGCGCTGGCCGCGCGCCTGGGCGCGGCGCTGCGCCAGGAATTCGTGGTCGACGGTCATCACCTGCGCATTTCCGCGAGCATCGGCATCGCCCTGTATCCCCAGGACGGTGTCTCGGCGCAGGAACTCATCAGCCACGCCGATGCCGCCATGTACCGTGCCAAGTCGGGGGGGCGCGACGCGCATCAGTTCTTCGACCCCTCGATGCTGGTCAATGCCCAGGAGAACCTGCAACTCCTGGGCGAGTTGCGCGGGGCGCTGGCGCGCAGGGAGTTCCGGCTGCATTACCAGCCCAAGCTGGACCTGCGCAGCGGTCGCGCCGTGGGCGCGGAGGCCCTGCTGCGCTGGGCCAGCCCCAGCCACGGCAACGTGCCTCCCGATCGATTCCTGGAACTCGCCGAACAGGCCGGCCTGATCGTGCCCATCGGCGAATGGGTGCTCGACGAGGCCTGCCGCCAGGCCGCGGCCTGGCACGCCAGCGGGCACCGGAACTGGAGCGTGGCGGTGAACCTGTCCGCGCTGCAGTTCGATCATCCCGGCCTGGTGCAGTCGGTGCGCGACGCGCTGCGCCGGCATGCGCTGCCCTCGCGCGCGCTGGTGCTGGAGGTGACCGAGTCCACGGCGATGCGCAACGTCGAATCCAGCATGGCCATCCTGAAACAGTTCGAGGCCATGGGCGTGGGCGTGTCCATCGATGACTTCGGAACCGGCTATTCCAGCCTGCTGTATCTCAAGCGCCTGCCCGCCACGGAGCTCAAGGTGGACCGGGGCTTCATTCGCGACGTGCAGCACGATGCCGACGACGCGGCCATCGTGTCGGCCATCGTCGCGCTGGCGCAGCGTCTGCAGTTGCGGGTAGTAGCCGAAGGCGTGGAGACCCCGGCGCAGCAGGACTATCTGCGGCAACTGCATTGCGACCTGGCGCAGGGCTTCCTGTTCGGCAAGCCCGTGCCGGGCTGGGAGTTCCCGCAGGTGGTAGAGCGAGCCGAGGCCCACCTGCGCGGGGCGGGGGCGGGCAGGCAGCACGCGGCCCAGGCCGCCTAGCAGCCTGTCGAAATGCCGGAGGGGGCCGCGCGCAAGCCATGGGGCAGGTAGTATGCGCGCTATGCGAGCCAAGCTCTTCACCCACGTCGTGGGAATCTTCGTGCTGGTCGGCGCCGCGCTGTCGGCGTGGATGCTGGTGCCCATGTCGGGGCGCCCGCTGGGTTCCCTCAGCGCCTCCCAGGGCGATCGCGTGATCTGGGGCTGGGCGCTGGCCACGCTGGTGTTCGGCATGGCCTGCGTGTGGCTGGTGCTGGTGCTGCACCGGGTGATCCAGCGCGCCGACCAGCGCGCCGCGATCCGGCGCACCGGCGAGGCTCCGCCCGAGGCGCACGGCTAGGCGCTCGCGGCAGCGCGGGCGCCTCGGCTCTTCAGGGATTGCTCGACAACAGCTGCCGGTCCTCGTACAGGACCGGCTGGCCCGGGGAGCCGTGGCGCACGGCGCGTGCGAATCGCACGATGCTTTCCAGCCCGTCGAAGCCGAAGGCGATTCCGCTGGGACGGGGATCCCCGTTGGCCGGGTAGACCACGAACATCGGGCCGCCCAGGTGGCCCTGCGTCAGCGCGCGAGCCTGCGCGGCGTCGAGACCCTGCCGGAATTCCTCCTGGGCACAGGGCTGGATGCCATCGCAGGCACCGCCCAGGCGCGCGACTCGGTAGGCCCCATCGCCCGCCGGGCGCAGCACCACCAGATCGAAGCGGCGCAAGGCGTAGCGGGCTGCGCCGGAGTGGATCAGCGCGGCGAGCTGGGCGGACTCCTCGCCGTGGGCGAGAACCAGCACGCCCACGCCGAGCCGGTGCTCCGCGTGCGCGTCCAGCTGGGCGCGTTGTAGGGGAGTGGGTGCCGCATGGGCCTGGGCGGCCCACAGGGCGATGGCGGCGCCAAGGCCGCGCAGCATGGATTTGTGCATGGTGTTTCGCGAACGGACCGGGCCGCGGAAATACCCGCGGAACTCATAGGGGATTAGAGCCACTCCGCTGCACGTCGCGTTCATCAATAGTGCGCAGCCACCCCTTGTTCGCGGGGGCGGCACGACTTGTGTCGCGATGCGGATGATTCGGCGACAACAGGCGCATTCCCGACGTTGCGCAAAGATCCCGCCAGTCCCTGGCGAGGAGCCTGGAACCGGGACCATTCGTCTCGGTCGCAGGCTTTTCAGGGCCTCCGCATGGGAAGCAGATCATCAATATTGTGGATACCGGAATTCAACGTCCACCCAGAGGGAAGCTTGGGCGCAGGGCGCTGATCGGCATTTCCTACACGGGGTTTCTTGCAAATACCTTACACGTGAATGGGGCGGGTTTCAGGGACGACGCCATGGCGACGGGAAGAAGCCATGGATTACCGAAACATACCCGATGTTACAAACCTGTCATTCGATTTCACGGAATAATCGGGATGCTATTCGCATGCCGACGAGCGGGCACGCGAATCTGCATTGGATTCGCCTGCTTCGATATGCCCGTCCGCTCTACGATTTCCCGATTCCCGCCCGCGCAGAGGGCGGTCGCGTCCACGCAGGTTCCGCTCGCCGGCGAGGGGATCTCCCCGGATCCGATGGTGGCAGCCAGCGCATTGGCGGTCGCGGTGCGACATACCGGCCAGGGGGTGATGGCCGTGGGCGTCGGCGCGAGGCTGGTCTATGCCAACGAGGTCGCGTACTCCTGCCTGGGGCCCGAGGGGCCCCTGCGTCTGCGGCAAGGGTGCCTGACGCCCACCGGCGTCGCGGGGCGCTGCGTGTCCGAGGCCCTGCTGCGTCTGGAGCAGACGGGCAGGCCCCAGTTCTTCGCGCTGCACCGGCCGGCCACGGCGGGGAGCAGCGCGCAGACCTTTGCGGTCACGGCGATCCTGGAGGAGCAGACCATGCTGCGCCAGCGGGTGCTGATCCTGGATCCTTTCGGCGAGCGCGGCGCCCTGGACGAGTCCGCGCTCAGCAACTGGCTGGGTCTGACGCCCGCGCAGGCGCGCGTGGCGGCCTGCCTGTCACGCGGGCTTTCCCCCGAGGAGGTCGCCACGCACTGCGGCCGCTCCATCGCGACCATCCGCACCCAGATCCGCGCCATTCTCGAGCGCACGAACCTGGAGAACCTGCAGCAACTTCACCGCGCGCTCGCAGGGCTGGGCCGCGGATTTTGCGAGATCTCCAGGTAGGCCCGCATCTGTTCCTCGGGCACCATGCCTCCGCCGGTGGCCCAGGCCAGGTGGGTGGCGACCGGCATCGATTCGGGTACCCGCGTGCTGGAGGCGAAGCCGGCCAGGGCCGAGGGCTCCAGGCGCAGGCCCTCGCTACGGTGCAGCAGGCCCAGCAAGGCCAGCATCTCCTCGTCGCTCACCGTGCAGTAGCCGTCCACCAGGTGCTGCACGGTACGCCCGACGAAGGCCGACGCGCGGCCCACGGCGAGGCCGTCCGCCAGCGTGCGATTGTCGATGCCGAAGTCCTGCACGCAGACCGCGTCGTGCAGCCCGGTGTACACGCCCAGCAGCATGCAGGGCGAGTGCGTGGGCTCGGCGAACAGGCAGTGCACGGCATCCCCGAAAGCCAGCTTCAGGCCGAAGGCCACGCCGCCCGGAGCGCCGCCGACCCCGCAGGGCAGGTGCACCCATAACGGGTGATCGGCATCCACGCGCACGCCCGCCTCGTCGAACTGCTGCCGCAGGCGCCGCGCGGCCACCGCGTAGCCCAGGAAAAGCTGGCGCGAGTTCTCGTCGTCCACGAAGTGGCAGCGCGCGTCGGCGGCGGCTTCGCGCCGGCCCTCGCGCACGGCGGCGCTGTAGTCGCTGGCATGCTCCACCACGCGCACGCCGCGCTCGCGCAGCAGGCGCTTTTTCCACTCCCTCGCATCGGCCGACATGTGCACGCTGACCTCGAAGCCCAGCGCCGCGCCGACGATGCCGATGGACAGGCCCAGGTTCCCCGTGGAGGCCACCGCGATGCGATGCGCGGCGAACAGCTCGCGCGCTGGAGCCTCGGCCAGGCGCGCGTAATCGTCGTCCGCGCGCAGCAGTCCGGCCTCCCAGGCCAGGCTCTCCGCGTGCTGCAGCACCTCGTGGATGCCGCCACGGGCCTTGATGGAGCCGGAGATCGGCAGGTGACTGTCCAGCTTCACCCACAGATCTCCGTGGTGCGGAGCGCCATGGCGTTGGCGCAGCGCCTCGCGCATGGCGGGCAGGCGCCGCAGCGGTGACTCGATCAGGCCCTGCCGCGCCGCCGTCTCGGGAAACACCCGCGCCACCCAGGGCGCGAAACGCGCGAGGCGGCGCTCGGCCTCGTCCACGTCGGCCTCGCCCAGGCCGCAGCCCGCGAGGGCCTGCGCCGCCGGTTGCACGGCAGGGTGGAACCAGGTGGTCTCGCGCAAGGCCATCAGCTCACGCAGCAGCGGATGCGTGCGCAGCCAGTCCTCCAGCCTGCGTCCGGCGACGGTGTGGAGCGCGCCGGGCGCGCCATCGAGGGGAGGAGGGAGGGCATCGTGCATGGGAGAAGCCGTGGCGGGGCTGGCCGGCGGGATCGGGTGGTGCTTCGGCAGGATAAGTCATGGGACGCTAGGATTCGCATGCCATGACCATCGCGCCCCGACCGCTTTCCGGCGATGCATTCCCCGGCCTCGCGATGTCCAGCATGCTCGCCGTGCAGACCCTGGCTTCGGCGGCGGCGCTGGCCGTCCCGGCGATCGCACCCGCGGTGTCCGCGAGCACGGGCCTGCCCTTGAGCGCGGTGGGGCTGTACAGCGGCGCCCTGTACGTGGGAGCGATGCTGTCGGCGATCAATGCCGGCATCCCCGTGGTGCGCCTGGGGGCCATGCGCACGGCCCAGTTCTGCCTGGTCATCGTCGCCTGCGGCCTGCTGCTGGTGGCCAGCGCCGTGCCGGCCCTGATGCTGCTGGGCGCGGTGCTGGTGGGCAGCGGCTACGGCACCTCGACCCCGGCCAGCTCGCACCTGTTCGCCTATGAGGTGCCGCCGCGCTGGCGCGGATTGGTGTTCTCCATCAAGCAGACCGGCGTGCCTCTCGGGGGCATGCTGGCGGGGGCCGTGTTGCCCGTCGCGGACCAGCGCATGGGCTGGCGACTGGCCCTGCCCGTGCTGGCCCTGGTCTGCGTGCTTTGCAGCGCACTGCTGCAGCCGCTGCGCGCCCGCTTCGACCGCTACCGCGAAGCCGGCCGGCGCGCCGGCACCGGCGGTTCGCTGCGCACGCTGCGCATGGTGTGGACCCACGCACCCATGCGCGAGCTGGCACTGTCCACGCTGTTCTTCGCGGCCATGCAGGGAAGCCTGGCCAGCTATCTGGTGGCCCAGGCGCATGTGGGCGCGGGGCTGGACGCGGTGCGCGCCGGGCTGCTGCTGGCCGCGGCACAGGCCGCCGGCGTGGTCGGGCGCATCGCCTGGGGCTGGATCAGCGATCACTGGGTGCGCCCCTCGCGCATGCTGGCACTGCTGGCGCTGGCGATGGGGCTTTGCGCCTTGCTGGCCGGCCTGCTGTCTCCCGCCTGGCCGCGCCCGGCGCTGTGGATGCTGGCGGTGGTGTTCGGGGCCACGGCCACCGGATGGAACGGCGTGTACCTGGCCGAGGTGGCGCGCCTGGCGCCTCCCGGCATGGCGGGGGTGCTCACCGGAGGAACGCTGTTCTTCACCTTCTGCGGCGCCTTCGCGGGGCCCTCGGCCTTCGCGGCAGTGGCCTCGCTGACCGGGCGCGTGGGCAACGGCTACCTGGCCATGGGCAGCGTGCTCGCGGCGCTCGGCGTACTGCTGCTCGCCAGGCAGGCGCGCGCCACACGGCGCCTGGACACGGGCACAGCTGCGCGCCCTCGATCGTAGGCGCCCCGGGCGTGCCCGCGATACGTGAAATTGCTTATATAGATCGCGCATAGCAGCTAGTCCGCGCGCGCCGTTGGTGCGAGGCGTGCAACTGGGCGAACATGAAGGCAGGCAGGCGCGGTTTCGCGCAGTGCCGTGCAGATTCCACAAGAAGGGGACAAATCCGTGCAAGCCATCCGAGCCGAGGCATCGGGCAGTGCGCTCACCCAGGGCCAGGTCACCGCGGCCATCGCGTTTTCCGCGCTGGGCTGGGCCTTCGACCTGTTCGACCTGTTCATCCTGCTGTACGTCGCGCCGGTGCTGGCCAAGGTGTTCTTCCCCTCCGGGCAGCAGATGCTGTCGCTGGCCGGGGTGTACGCCGCCTTCACCGCCACCCTGATCATGCGCCCGGTCGGAGGCTGGGTGTTCGGGCGCTTCGCCGACCTGCGCGGACGTCGGCGCGCCATGGTCGTGGCCGCCGTCGGCGTGGGTCTGTCCACCGCGCTGATGGGCACCTTGCCGACCGTGGAGTCCATCGGACTGCTGGCGCCCACGCTGTTCCTGGGCCTGCGCCTGGTGCAGGGGGTGTTCATGGGAGGCATGGTGGCCTCCACCCATACCCTGGGCACCGAGTCCATCGCGCCGAAGCATCGCGGCCTGGCCTCGGGCATCATCTCCGGCGGAGGCTCCGGCGTGGGCAAGCTCATGGCCTCCCTGGTGTTCCTGGCCGTGACCTCGCTGTTCCCGGGCCCGGCCTTCGCGCAGTGGGGCTGGCGGGTCATGTTCTTCAGCGGCCTGATCAGTTCCCTGCTCGGCTTGTTCGTGTTCAGCCGCCTGCACGAGTCGCCCCTGTGGGAAGCCCTGCAGCGCGCCAAGCCTGGCGAGGCCGGGCGCAAGGCGCCCGCCGCGTCCGTCGAGCGCCTGGGGGCCTTCGTGCCGGTGGTGTTGCTGTGCATCGTGCTGACCACCTGCGGCGGCGGCCTGTCCTACCTGACCTCCGGCTACCTGCCCACCTTCATGAAACTGGTGAACCACGTCAAGCCGAAGGACCTGGGGCAGATCCTCAGCCTGTCGGCGCTGGCGGTCATCGCCTCCTCGGTACTGTCGGGCTATCTCACCGACATCGTGGGGCGCAAGCCTGCCATGCTGGTCTATGGCGTGGTCTCGCTGGTGGCGATCCCGCTCATGTACCACGGGCTCGCGCAGGCCCAGTCGCTGCGCGAGATCGGCATGTACTCGGTGCTGCTCAGCGCGGTGGGCACCTTCTGCTACGCCCCGCTGCTGATCGTGCTCAACGAGCGCTTCCCCACATCCATCCGCTCCAGCGGAACGGCCGTGTCGTGGAACATCGGCTTCGCCCTCGGCGGCTCCATGCCGGTGGTGGTGTCGTTGATCGCCAAGGCCTCCAGCGGCCTGAGCGTGGCGCTGGCCATTTCCACCGCGGCGCTGGCATTGGCCTACCTGCTGGCGGCCTGGGTCACGCCGACGCGCCACAACCTCATGCACTGAAGCACGCGGCCCTGGCCGCGCCAGGCCCCCCGGACCCTTGCGCCGGGATGGGCCAGGCCTCGTGCACCCCACGAAATCCCCACGAACCACCCGAGGAGACCCCATGATGAAAACCCACAAGCTGCTGAGCCTGAGCATGGCCGTGGCCGCGGTCTGCGCCGTCCAGGCGCGGGCCGCGGGCCCGACCGTGTACGGCAACATCGATGTCGGCGTCACGCACGCCACGGGTGCGCCCGGTGGCTCGCTCACCGAGCTGACCGCGGGCAACGACTTCCCCGACCAGATCGGCTTTCGCGGC
>JAJZWA010000078.1 GCA_021846965.1 Pseudomonadota bacterium
CCAACGACGTGCTGAAGAACGCCACCGGCGGCATCGCCGAGATCATCAACGTGCCGGGCATGATCAACGCCGACTTCGAGGACGTGAAGACGGTGATGGGCGAGCCGGGCAAGGCGATGATGGGCACGGCGGTGGCCAGCGGCGCCGACCGCGCGCGCCTGGCGGCCGAGCAGGCCGTCGTGTGCCCGCTGCTCGACGGCGTGGATCTCTCGGGAGCCAAGGGCGTGCTGGTCAACATCACCGCCGACGACTCGCTCAAGCTCAGCGAGACCCGCGAGGCCATGAATGCGATCCGCGCCTATGCCTCCCCGGATGCCCACATCATCTTCGGCACCGTCAACGATCCGTCGATGGGCGACTCGCTGCGCGTGACCGTGCTGGCCACGGGGCTGTCGCGTGCCAAGGCCGCCGCCAAGGCCGCGCCCACGCTGACCGTGCTGCGCACCGGCACCGACGCGGCACCCCTGAGCATGGGCGCCGCGCTGGGCGCCGCCGGGGTGGACAGCAGCCAGATCCCGGCGATCTGGCGCAACCCGCGCGGCAACGCGCCGTCCGCCCATGTCAACGCGCTGATGCAGGGTGGCATGGAGGAGATGGAGATCCCCGCCTTCCTGCGCAAGCAGGCGGATTGATGGACGGCCCCCACGCTCGCTTCGCTCGCTGCCCCCCGAGGGGGCTCGGCCGGCTTGGGGCGGCCCTGCGCCGGCCGAGGCCCGCAGGAAGCCGGACTTTCACGCTCGCCGCGCTCGCTGCTCCCCGAGGGGAGCTCGGCCGGCTTGGGGCGGCCCGGCGCCGGCCGAGGCTCGCAGGAAGCAGGCCTTTCACGCTCGCCGCGCTCGCTGCTCCCCGAGGGGAGCCGGGGCGGGCGTAGCGGTGTTTGAGGGTTCGTAACTCCGTCCTCCGCGGCGCGCGGTGTGCGGGCTGGGCCTCTCCCCGTGGTCCTGTCCGCGCGTCGCGAGCGCGCCGGTCCGGGCGCCCCCGTTGCGCGCGCACTGCCTCCTGCGCGCGCGGTGGGGGCGTCGGCGCCGGCGCCGTGCCGCGTGCATCCCTGAACTCGGTTACAATAAAAGAAAACAATAGCAAGGCTGATTTCGATTGAAAAAACAAGGCTCCAGGGATTCATCGATGCTCGCGCAGCGCTCCATCCGTTCCGCCACCCGCGCCGTGGGCGTCGGGCTTCACAGCAGCGAGCGGGTGGAACTCAGCCTGCTGCCGGCGCCGCCGGACAGCGGCATCGTGGTGCGCCGCGTCGATCTGCCGCAGCCGGTGAGCATCCCGCTGAGCCCGCAGGCGGTGGTCGACACCCGCATGGCCACCACGCTGGGCGCGGACGGCGTCAAGGTGCACACGGTGGAGCACCTGCTGTCGGCCTGCTGCGGCCTGGGCGTGGACAACCTGGTGATCGAGGTCGACGCGGAGGAGATCCCCATCCTCGACGGATCGGCCTCATCCTTCGTCTACCTGCTGCAGTCGGCCGGGCTGCAGGACCAGGACCGGCCGCGGCGCTTCGTGCGCGTGCGCAAGCCGGTGGAAGTGCGCGTGCAGGAACGCGACGGCGAGAAATGGGCGCGCCTGGAGCCGCATGACGGATTCAGGCTGGATTTCGCCATCGAGTTCGGCCACCCGGCCATCGACCGCACCGCGCAGGACTTCCGTTTCGAATTCTCCATGCCCGAGTACGTGCGGGAGATCGCTCGCGCGCGTACCTTCGGCTTCGTGCGCGACGTCGACGCCCTGCGCGAGATCGGCCTGGCCCAGGGCGGAAGCCTGGAGAACGCGATCGTCATGGACGAATCCCGGATTCTCAACCAGGACGGGCTGCGCTTCGACGCGGAATTCGTCAAGCACAAGATGCTCGACGCCATCGGCGACCTGTACGTGATCGGGCATCCCATCCTGGGTGCCTACAGTGCCTACCGCAGCGGGCATGCGCTCAACAACGCGCTGCTGCGTGCCCTCGGCAAGGATCCCGAGGCCTTCGAGATGGTGGTGTTCGACGACGAGGCCGAGGCCCCCTCGGGTTTCCGCGCCTCGGCGCGCAGCCTGCTGTACTGACCCGGGCCCGCGCCGCGGCTCAGAGCCTTTCGCGCAGCGCGCGCAGGCGTTCGCGCACGGCCGGCGGAGCGTTGCTGGGCTGGGCCGTCGGCCCGACCCCTCCGGCGCTGCCCTGACCCTGGGGCATGACCACGCGCACCTGGATGCGCGCGAGAACCCAGCCCGCCTGCTGCAGGCGGCGCAGCAGCAGGGGCAGGTGCAGCTTCAACTTGGCCGCCACGGCCGGAGAGCTGGCGCTGAGGGTCCAGCTGCCTTCGGCGAAGCGCCCCGGCCGCACTCCGGTGGCCAGGTCCGGGCCCAGCGCGCGTGCCAGTTCCTCGCCCATGCGGCGGGAATCCAGCGCCTGTTGCTGCAGGCCCAGCAGCAACGGCGTGCGCTGCATCCATTGATGCAGCGTGGCGCTGCGGCCGGGGCCGGTGCCGGCGGCGCGGCGGCTCGTTCCCGGCCCCCTGGCGGAGGTCCTGGCGGGGCTTGGTTCGGTAGCCATTTGCCTCGTATTGTCGCTCGATCGGCCGTGGCGACGGACATCCGGCGCTGGCGACTAGAATGGTCGTTTTGCGTCCAGGCCGTAGGGGTTCCAGCCCCTGGCGCGAGGCGGTAGCCGCCCTGCGCGGCCGCCCATGCCCAGATCCATGCCCGCCTCCTTCCTGACCCGCCTGTTCGGCAGCCGCAACGAACGCCTGCTGCGCCAGTATCGGCGCAATGTGCAGCGCATCAATGCGCTGGAGCCGCAATTCGAGAAGCTCAGCGACGAGCAATTGCGCGCCAAGACGGTCGAGTTCCGCGAGCGCGTGGCCGCCGGTACCAGCCTGGACGAGCTCCTGTGCGAGGCCTTCGCCGTGGTGCGCGAGGGCGGCAAGCGCGCGCTCAAGATGCGCCATTTCGACGTGCAGCTCATCGGCGGCATGGCGCTGCATGCCGGCAAGATCGCCGAGATGCGCACCGGCGAGGGCAAGACCCTGGTGGGGACGCTGGCGGTGTACCTGAACGCCCTGTCCGGCAAGGGCGTGCACGTGGTGACCGTCAACGACTACCTGGCGCAGCGCGACGCCGAGTGGATGGGGCGCCTGTACCGTTTCCTCGGCCTGAGCGTGGGCATCAATCTGCCCAACCAGTCGCGCGAGGAAAAGCAGGCCGCCTACGCCGCCGACGTGACCTACGGCACGAACAACGAATACGGCTTCGACTACCTGCGTGACAACATGGTGTTCGAGCCTGCCGAGCGCGTGCAGCGCGGGCTGAACTACGCGCTCATCGACGAGGTCGACTCCATCCTCATCGACGAGGCGCGCACGCCGCTGATCATCTCCGGCCAGGCCGAGGACAACACCGAGCTGTACCTCAAGCTCAACGGCGTGGTGCCGCTGCTGGACCGCCAGATCGGCGAGGAAGACCCGGTGACCGGCCAGGGCGTGGAAAAGCCCGGCGACTTCACCGTGGACGAGAAGAGCCACCAGGTCTACCTGACCGAATCGGGGCACGAGAAGGCCGAGGACATCCTCACCCGCATGGGCCTCATCCCCCCGGGAAGCACGCTGTACGACGCGGCCAACATCGCGCTGGTGCACCATCTGTACGCCGCGCTGCGAGCCCATCACCTGTACCACCGCGACCAGCACTACGTGGTGCAGAACGGCGAGGTGGTGATCGTCGACGAGTTCACCGGCCGCATCATGGCCGGGCGGCGCTGGTCCGACGGGTTGCACCAGGCGGTCGAGGCCAAGGAAGGCGTGGCGGTCCAGAGCGAGAACCAGACCCTGGCGTCGATCACCTTCCAGAACTATTTCCGCATGTACGCCAAGCTGGCGGGCATGACCGGAACGGCCGACACCGAGGCCTATGAATTCCAGGAGATCTACAACCTGGAAACCGTGGTCATCCCGACCAACCGCCCCAGCCAGCGCAAGGACCACCAGGACAAGGTCTACAAGAGCGCCGCCGAGCGCGACCGCGCCGTGGTGGAGGACATCAAGGATTGCCATTCCCGCGGCCAGCCGGTGCTGGTGGGCACCGGCTCGATCGAGGCCAGCGAGCACCTGTCCCAGCTGCTGACCCGCGAGAAGCTGGCGCACCAGGTGCTCAACGCCAAGCAGCACGCGCGCGAGGCCGAGATCGTCGCGCAGGCCGGGCGCCCGGGCATGATCACCATCGCCACCAACATGGCGGGGCGCGGCACCGATATCGTGCTGGGCGGCAACGTCGAGAAGCAGTGCGAGTTCATCGCCGCCGACGAGAGCCTGGACGAGCAGGACAAGCAGCGCCGCGTCACCGCGCTGCGCTCCGAGTGGCAATCGCTGCACGACCACGCGATCACGCAGGGCGGCCTGCATATCGTGGGCACCGAGCGCAGCGAGTCGCGTCGGGTGGACAACCAGCTGCGCGGGCGTTCGGGCCGCCAGGGCGATCCGGGCTCCTCGCGCTTCTACCTGTCGCTGGACGATCCCCTGATGCGCATTTTCGCGGGGGATCGCGTGCGCGCGATCATGGATCGCCTGAAGATGCCCGAGGGCGAGGCGATCGAGGCCGGCATGGTGACGCGGGCCATCGAGTCGGCCCAGCGCAAGGTCGAGGCGCGCAACTTCGACATCCGCAAGCAGCTGCTCGAATACGACGACGTCGCCAACGAGCAGCGCAAGATCCTGTACCAGCAACGCAATGCCATCCTGGACAGCCAGGAGGTGGCCGAGCAGGTGGCCGATCTGCGTGCCGGCAGCGTGGCCGACCTGGTCCACACCTACGTGCCCGAGCAGAGCATGGAGGAGCAATGGGACGTGCCGGCGCTGGAGCGTGCGCTGCGCGAGGAATTGCAGGTCGAGGTGGAGCTCAAGGCCTGGATCGAGGCCGACCAGACGGTGACCGACGAGCAGGTGCTGGAGCGCGTGCTGCGCGAGGTCAACGCGCGTTACCAGGCCAAGGTGGATCTGGTGGGCGCGGCGAATTTCGCCGGTTTCGAGCGCATGGTGCTGCTGCAGGCGCTGGACCAGCACTGGCGCGAACACCTGGCCGCGCTGGACTACCTGCGCCAGGGCATCCACCTGCGGGGCTATGCGCAAAAGCAGCCCAAGCAGGAATACAAGCGCGAGGCCTTCGAGCTGTTCGGCCAGATGCTCGATGCGGTGAAGAACGAGGTCACGCGCACCCTGATGACGGTGCAGGTGCAGACCCAGGAACAGGCGCAGATCGCCGCCGAGAGCATCGAGCAGCGCGCGCAGAGCCTGCACAACCTGGCCTATCAGCACCCCGAGGCCGCGGGTGGCATGCTCGCGCCCGACGAGGCCGACGCCCAGGCCCAGGCCGAGGCGGCGATCGCCGCGGCGGCCGCGCCGGGAGTCCAGCAGGTGGTCAACGCGCTGCCCAAGGTCGGACGCAACGACCCCTGCCCCTGCGGAAGCGGCAAGAAATACAAGCAATGCCACGGCAGGCTGTCCTGAGCGCATCGATCATCCAGATTTCGAGGGAGGTACGGCCATGGCCGTGAATCTGCAGGCACCCGACCCGGCCGCGCTGCACGCGGTGGCCGGAGTGCGCATCGGCGTGGCCGAGGCCGGCATCCGCAAGGCCGGGCGGCGCGACCTGACCCTGCTGGTCTTCCAGGCCGGCACCCGCGTGGCCGGGGTATTCACGCGCAACCGCTTCTGCGCCGCACCGGTGCAGGTATGCCGCGAGCATCTGGGGGAGTCGCGCTGCGCCGAGGTGCGCGCCCTGGTGGTCAACACGGGCTGCGCCAACGCGGGCACCGGCGCGCAGGGCCTGGCCGACGCGCGCGCAAGCTGCGAGGCAGTGGCGGCACTGCTGGGCGTTTCGGCGCGCCAGGTGCTGCCCTTTTCCACCGGTGTGATCCTCGAGCCGCTGCCGCTGCAGCGCCTGCGCGACGGTCTGCCGCGGGCCCTGGCCGACCTGCGCGAGCAGGCCTGGGCCGACGCGGCGGCGGCCATCATGACCACCGACACGGTCCCCAAGGCCGCCAGCGAGCGCGTGCTGATCGACGGCGTGGCGGTGCACGTCACGGGCATCGCCAAGGGAGCGGGCATGATCCGCCCGGACATGGCGACCATGCTGGGCTTCATGGCCACCGACGCGAAGGTGGCGCCGGCGCTGCTGGCGCAACTGGTGCGCGAGGTGGCCGACGGCTCCTTCAACTGCGTCACGGTGGATGGTGACACCTCCACCAACGACTCCCTCGTGGTGGCCGCCACCGGCGCCGCGGGGCTGCCGGAGATCTCCGACCCGGCCTCGCCGCAGGCGCGCGAGCTGCGGGCCGCGCTGCTGCGCGTGGCGCAGCGCCTGGCGCAGGCCATCGTCCGCGATGGCGAAGGGGCGACCAAGTTCATCACCATCGAGGTGCAGGGCGCGCGCAGCGTGCTCGAGGCTCGCCGCGTGGGCTATGCGGTGGCGCATTCTCCGCTGGTGAAGACGGCCTTTTTCGCCAGCGACCCGAATCTGGGGCGCATCCTCGCGGCGGTGGGCTACGCCGGTGTCGAGGATCTGGACGTCGACGGCGTCGAGCTGTACCTCGACGACGTGCACGTCGCCACGCGCGGAGGGCGCCACCCGGACTACCGCGAGGCCGACGGCCAGCGCGTGATGGCCAAGCCCGAGATCCTGGTGCGCATCCTGCTGGGCCGCGGGGAGCATGCGGCCACGCTGTGGACCTGCGACCTGTCGCACGACTACGTGTCGATCAACGCCGACTACCGGAGCTGAGCATGGCGCGCAAAGCTGCCGCGCCGGCGTTGCCCGGCGCGACCGGGCCGGTCGATCCCATGGCGCGCCTGGCCGGCCTTCTGGACCAGGCCGAGCGCGTGCTGAGCCGCCTGGAGCAAAGCCTGGCGCCCGGCGTCGCCGCGCCCGACTGGAGCGCGGCCAGCGCCTTTCGCTGGCGTCGCCGGGGCTCGCAAGCCTGGCTGCAGCCGGTGTCCCAGCCGGCGGTGCTTCGCTTCTCCGACCTGCAGGGCATCGACGAGCAGAAGGCCCGGCTGGAACGCAACACCCGCCAGTTCGTGGCGGGGCGTCCCGCCAACAACGTGCTGCTGACCGGTGCGCGCGGCACGGGCAAGAGCTCCCTGGTGAAGGCCTGCCTGCAGGCCTTCGCGCCCAGGGGCCTGCGCCTGATCGAGATGGACAAGGCCGACCTCGTGGACCTGCCCGAGCTGGTCGACATGGTGCGCGAGCGCCCCGAGCGCTTCATCGTGTTCTCCGACGACCTGTCCTTCGACCAGGGAGAGCCCGGCTACAAGGCGCTCAAATCGGTGCTGGACGGTTCGGTGGCGGGCACCGCCGAGAACCTGCTGATCTACGCCACCTCCAACCGGCGCCACCTGCTGCCGGAGTACATGCACGAGAACCTGGAGGCCACCCACAGCGAAAGCGGCGAGGTGCATCCCGGCGAGGGCACGGAGGAGAAGGTCTCGCTGTCGGACCGTTTCGGGCTGTGGCTGAGCTTCTATCCCTTCGACCAGGAACATTACCTGCGCATCGCCGAGCACTGGCTGCAGGTGTTCGGGCTGAGCGAGCAGCAGGCGCGCGCCGCGCAGGCCGAGGCCCTGTTGTGGGCGCTGGAGCGAGGTTCGCGCTCCGGGCGCATCGCCTGGCAATTCGCGCGCGACTACTGCGGCAGGCGCAGGAAGTGAAGCCGCGGAAGGAGTCGGCGGACGACGCCGGAGTCGAGCGCACGCCGGTGCCGGTGGCCGTGGGCGTGCTGCTGCTCGAGGATGGACGCTTCCTGCTGGGAAGCCGGCCCGAGGGCAAGCCCTGGGCCGGCTACTGGGAATTTCCGGGAGGCAAGATCGAGCCTGGCGAGACCCTGGTGCAGGCGCTGCGCCGCGAGCTGCGCGAGGAACTGGCCATCGACATCGAGGATGGCGAGTTCTGGAAGTCCTGCATCATCGACTATCCCCATGCGCGCGTGGACCTGCGCTTTTGCAAGGTGCGTCGCTGGCGTGGCGAGCCGCGGCCTTGCGAGGGCCAGCAACTGGCCTGGCAGGATCTGCCCGTGCAGGTGGGCCCGGTGCTGCCGGGCACGATTCCCGTGCTGCGCTGGCTGGCCGAGGAGCGCGGGCACGCCGGGCCTACCCACCGGGAGTGAACCCGGCCCGGCGGACAGGGTCCGCGGGGGAAGGCCGCATCAATGCCGGGGGGATTCCTGGCGTGAGACCTGGGACTCGGGGATGTCGTCGTCCGCTTCGGTGGGTTTGACCGCCACCCGGTAGCTCTCGCTCGACCAGGCGCCGAGGTCGCCGTTCCTGCAGCGCTCCGAACAGAAGGGGCGCCACGGATTGTCGGGGCCATAGGGCGTGGGCGTGCCGCAGCCCGGGCAGGGCACGATGCGCGCGCCGCCGGGGCGTGGGGGATTCACGGACATAGCGACAGCTCGAAGTGCACGTCGTTGTCCGCCGGCTTGAGCTTCCAGTCGGAATCCGGGCGCATGAATCGCACCGAGATCATCAGGCGGTGCCCGGTGATCTCCGGGATCACGCCCAGGGTTCCGTCCACGCGCAGGCGCAGCAACTGATAGGTGCGCCCGCCCAGGTTCTGCTGGTAGCTGCCATTCTGGGCCACGCTCTTGTGGGGCACGCCGCCGTCGCGCAGCATGCGCAGCAGCACCTCCACGGCCATGGACATCGGGTTGAACACCTCCATCCATCGCATCAGGTCCTCGCGGCGCTGCTCCTCCGGCAGGTGCTGCCAGGCGTAGTAGGCGGGAAGATCGAACTCGCAGGTGCCGCCCGGAATGCCCGCGCGGCTGCGGATGGACATGAGCCATTCGTTGTCCAGCAGGGTCTGTCCCGGCTTGCCCAGCTGCTGGCTCAGACGCTGGAAGGAGGCGTCGATCTCCGCCAGCACTTCCTCCAGGGTGATCTCGGAAACCGCCGGATTTCCGCGGTAGCCGAGATATTGCTGGCGCTGGCGCTCCAGGTCCTTGAGGATGTCGCTCTTGAGGTCCTGGCGCGAGGTCACGTCCATGATCTCGAACATGGACAGCAGCGCGTGATGATGGTCGAAGGGATGGCCCCTTTGCATCAGGAAGGCATTTCGACGCAGCAGGTATTCGAGCCTGAGCAGGGTGCGAACACGCTCGTTCAGCGGATATTCGTACAGGATCACGGGCCGGGACGAGTTGGGGCCCGGCATGCGGCCGGGCGGGGTGCGGCGAAAGCAGCTGTGAGAATAGCGGCGATTGGCGCCACCATGGCGCCCTTCGGGGGGAGGATCGGCGCGCCTCGGCGCCCAGGCGCGCGCTGCCCGGGGCAGCCCGGGACGGCCCGTCGCGGGCCATTGTCACGCATGTGTCGCGGGAATTCAAATACCGCCTGCCTGCTTCAGCAGGCGGCGATGCAGTTCCAGCGCCTGGCGGCGCAGCGAGTCGAGGTCCGTCGAGTTGTCGATCACCTCGTCGGCGGCGGCCAGGCGCTGCTCGCGCGTGGCCTGCGCCCGCAGGATGCTTCGCACCTGTCCGGCCTCGAGCCCGGAGCGCCGCATGACCCTGCTCAGCTGCAGCTCGGGGGCGCAATCCACCACCACGATGCGGTCCACGCGCTCGCGCCAGCGCGCCAGGGATTCGACCAGCAGCGGCACGACGAGCACGACGTAGGGGCCCGGCAGCGTCTGTGCCAGCGCGCGCAGGCGCGCGCCGATCAGGGGGTGCAGGATCGCCTCCAGGCGCGCGCGTTGCGCGGGGTCGGCGAAGGCCAGCTCGCGCATGCGCGAGCGGTCGAGCGCACCGTCGGCGGTGATCACGGCCTCGCCGAAGGCGGCGCGGATGGCTTCGATCGCCTCCCCACCGCTGGCCGTGAGTTCATGGGCGACAACGTCGGCATCGATCACGGCCGCCCCCCACTCGCGCAGCATGTCCGCCACGGCGGACTTGCCCGAGCCGATGCCGCCGGTCAGGCCGATGCAGGGGCGCCGCGCGGGCGCCGCCCGCGCGTACGCATCAGACACCGCCGAGCACCCAGCCGATCAGGCGCTGCGGTCCGAGGAACAGGGCCAGCAGCCCGGCGGCGGCCAGGAAGGGGCCGAAGGGCATCGGGCGGCCTCGTTGCAAGGCCCCGCTGGCCTGGAGGGCCAGGCCGATCACGGCACCGCAGATGGCCGACAGCAGGATGATGGCAAGCAGGGCCAGCGGGCCGAACCAGGCTCCCAGCAGGGCGAAGAGCTTGAAATCCCCGAAACCCATGCCTTCCTTGCCGGTGAGCAGCCGGAAGCCCTGGTACACGCACCACAGGCTGCCGTAACCGATGGCCGCGCCGGCCACCGCCTGGGGCAGGAAGCCGGGATCCAGCCAGGCGTGCAGCAGCAGGCCGAGCCACAGCAAGGGCAGGGTGATGCCATCGGGAAGCAGCGTGGTGTCGAAATCGATCAGCGCCAGCGCCAGCAGTCCCCAGGCCAGTACCACGGTGCCGGCGGTCCACGCCGAGACGCCGTGTTGAGCCACCAGCGCCGCGGCCAGCAAGGCCCCGGCGATTTCCACCAGCGGGTAGCGCAGGGAGATGCGCGTGCCGCAGGCCGAGCAGCGCCCGCGCAGCAGCAGCCAGCTGAGCACGGGGATGTTCTCCCACCAGGCGATGGCGTGGCCGCAGGTGCCGCAGCGCGAGCGCGGGCGCACCAGGTCGAAGGCCTCGGACTCCTCGGGGGGCAGCTCCAGCGTGGCGCGCGCCTCGTCGCGCCAGCCGCGCTCGAGCATGACCGGCAGGCGCAGGATCAGCACGTTCAGGAAGGAGCCGACCAGCAGCCCCAGCAGCGCGGCGACGAATACGGCGA
>JAJZWA010000079.1 GCA_021846965.1 Pseudomonadota bacterium
CTCCACCAACTTGACGCTGGAGCTGCTGATGTCCAATCCCATCAGCGGCGCATAGCGCTTGCGAAACAGGCTGCCGAAGATGGACAACTCGCCCCCCTGTTGATCCAGAACATCCGCTTTGGCCCATAAGTACGCGCCACGGACTGAGAATACGCCATGTCATCGAATGGGCGTTTGTTCCAGATCCTAGCAACAACCATTTTGCAGGCTGTGGAATTTTCCCGGCTTCGGGCAGGTTTCGTTGCAAATCACCCACGCATTGAGGGGGTTGCAAGCGACGCGGAGTCAAAAACTCCGCACAAAATCCGCCCTGCAGCCGATGCTGCACTGCAAAAAATCAAGCCAGCATGGGGTCGAGATCCAGATGGGGGCCGCCCTGCTCGGTCACGGCGCGAAGCAACAGCTCCGCGAAACCCAGGCCCTCGCGGGTATCACGCCACCTGCCCTGGGAGAAACGAAAGTGGTAGGCGCCCGATTTGCTGGCCAGCCACAGCTCCTGCACGGGGGCCTGCAGGTTGATGATCACCTGCTCGCCGTTGTCGAGTTCCAGGTTCAACACCGAGCCGTCGCGCCGGGAGTCCAGATCGGCCGCATCGGCCGCGTTTTCCACGGCGCGCATCGCCTGCTCGGCGAGGTTCAGGTACTGCGATTGCGACAGATCGTCCATGGGGCCACTGATACACTGAAATCATGCTTGGAATTTTCATTTTAGGTGCTTCGCGGGGCCCGCGACTCGCGAGCATCCGGCGCCACGCCCTGCGCGCGAGCCTGCTGTGCGCCAGCGCGGCGCTCGCGGGTTGCGGCCAGCCCGGCCCGCTGTACCTGCCGGCGACGCCGGTGGCGAGCGTGCCGACCGCCGCGCCGCCCTCGCCCTCCCCCGGATCCGCGCCGGCTGCGCCCGGCCGGCCGGCGTCCGCGCCGGGCGGCTGAGGCGCCGCCCCACCCGTCCCGGCGGCGTCGCGCCCGCGATCGACCCCTCTCCCCTGTCGTCTGCTCCCATGTCCCACGCTTCCCACCTGCCCCAGGCCCTGCCCGGCGACCCGCACATCGCACGCCACGGCGCCACGCTGATGATCGAGTCGCTGCCGGCCGACGAGCTGGCCCGTCGCTTCGGCACGCCGCTGTACGTGTACTCGCGCGCCGCCATCGAGCAGGCTGCGCGCGCCTATTCCGACGCCACGCAGGGTCGTCCGATCGCCATGCGCTACGCCGTGAAGGCGAACTCCAGCCTGGCCATCCTGCAGTTGCTGGCGCGACTGGGCTGGGGCTTCGACGTGGTCTCGGGCGGTGAACTGGCCCGCGTGCTCGCCGCCGGGGCGAGCGGGGACAAGGTGGTGTTTTCCGGCGTCGGCAAGACCGACGCGGAAATCGCCGCGGCCTTGCGCGCGGGGGTGCAGTGCATCAACGTGGAATCCCTGAGCGAGGTGCAGCGCATCAACCGGGTCGCCGGCGAAGTCGGCGTGCCGGCACCGGTCAGCCTGCGCATCAACCCCGATGTCGACCCCCGCACCCATCCCTACATCTCCACCGGGCTGCGCAACAACAAGTTCGGCATTGCCCAGTCGCAGGCGCGCCAGGCCTACGCGCAATGCGCGCAACTGCCCCATCTGCGCGTGGCGGGCATCGACGTGCACATCGGCTCGCAGATCACCGAGATCGGCCCCTACATGGATGCGCTCGACCGCGTGCTCGAACTGGTGCACGACATCGAGCGCGACGGCGTGCGGCTGCACCACCTGGACCTGGGTGGCGGGCTCGGCATCCGCTACGCCGACGAGACGCCTCCGACCCCGGCACAGTGGATCGAGGCGCTGAGCGAGCGCCTGCAGGCGCGCGGACAGGGGCATCGCCAGGTGCTGCTCGAGCCGGGCCGCTCGGTGGTGGGCAATGCCGGTGTGCTGCTGTGCGAAGTGGTGACCCTGAAGAGCAGCCTGGAAAAGCACTTCGCGGTGGTGGACGCCGCCATGAACGACCTCATGCGCCCGGCGCTGTACGAGGCCTGGCAGCGCATCGAGCCGGCCCAGGCGCGTGACGGCGCACAGGCGCTGCGCTACGACGTCGTGGGTCCGGTCTGCGAGTCCGGCGACTGGCTGGGTCGCGACCGCTTGCTCGATGTGCGCGAAGGCGACGTGCTGGCCATTCTCTCGGCGGGAGCCTATGGCATGGCCATGGCCTCCAACTACAACACCCGGCCGCGCGCCGCGGAAGTGCTGGTCGACGGCGAGCGCGCACAGCTCATTCGCGAACGCGAAAGCCTGCAGGACCTGATGCGCGGGGAACGGCCTCTGGAGCTCTGAGCCCGGCAACCGACCCGCTGGCACCCGGGCCGGCAAGCATCCGCCTCAGGCGCGGCGCGCCCGGGCCCGCAGCGCCTGCGCCACGCGCCAGCCCAGCAGCAGCGCCAGCAGCAGCGCATACAGCTTGGGGTCGGCCGTATTGTTCTTGGCCAGCTTGCCCCACCAGTAGTGGAACACCGCGATGATGCCGATGGCGTAGACCAGCTTGTGCAGGGCTCGCCAGCGCGCGCCGCCCAGCCGGCGCACCATGGCGTTGGTGGAGGTCAGCGCCAGCGGCGTCATCAGCAGCAAGGCGCTCATCCCGGCCAGCACGAAGGGGTGGCGCACCACGTCCTGCAACACTTCGGCGAGGCTGAAATCATTCACCAGGCCGAGGTAGCTGGTGAAATGCAGCAAGGCATAGCCGAAGGCGAACAGCCCCAGCATGCGGCGCAGGCGCGCCAGTTCCACCCAGCCCGTGATCACCCGCAAGGGGGTCACCGCCAGGGTGATCATCAACATGCGCAAGGCCCACAAGCCGGTGGTCCAGATCACCTGCTGCGCCGGGTTGGCGCCGAGTTCGCTGTGCAGCGCGCGCCACACCAGCACGACGAAGGGCGCGGCCGCCAGCGCGAACACCACGGGCTTGGTGGCGCGTGACAACAGCAGCGCGCGGCGCAGGCGCACTGCGAGCGGCAGGCCGGCGCGCGGGGGCATGCCCGCCGCACGGGGGGCGGTGTCCTGGAGTGGGGAGCTCATGGTCAGAAGTCCTTGTTCAGGTCCATGCCCTTGTACAGCTGCGCCACCTGCTCGCCGTAGCCATTGAACATGCGGGTGGGAATCTGCGGCGTGAACAGGCCGCCGAAGGAACCCTGGCCGATGCGCCGCTCGTGCGCCTGGCTCCAGTTCTGCGGACTGACATTCGGGTTCACGTTGGAATAGAAGCCGTACCAGTTGGGCACCGCGCGCATCCAGGAAGTCACGGGCTGCTTCTCCACCAGGCGGATGCGCACGATGGACTTGGCGCTCTTGAACCCGTACTTCCACGGCAGCACCATGCGCACCGGAGCGCCGTTCTGGTTGGGCAGCAGCTTGCCGTACAGGCCGAAGGTCAGCAGCGCCAGCGGATGCATGGCCTCGTCCATGCGCAGACCCTCGACGTAGGGCCACTGGAGCACGGCGTCGTTCTGGCCGGGCATCTCGGCCGGATCCAGCAGGGTGACGAATTCCACGTAGCGGGCCTTGGAGGTGGGCTGCACCGCCTGCAGCAGATGCGACAGCGGATAGCCGATCCACGGGATCACCATCGACCAGGCCTCCACGCAGCGGTGCCGGTAGATGCGTTCCTCCATCGGCGCCAGGCGCAGCAGGTCCTCGATGCCGAAACTGCGCGGCTTGGCGACCTCCCCCTCCACTACCACGGTCCACGGCCGCGTGCGCAGGCTGCCCGCGTTGTGCGACGGATCGCTCTTGCTGGTGCCGAACTCGTAAAAATTGTTGTAGGACGTTACATCCCCGTAGGGGGTGAGTTTTTCCTTCGTCGAATACCGGGCATCGAGCTTCGCCGGCAAAGGCGCCGGGCCCTCCTGCGCCGCGTGGGCGGGCGTCGCCGGCAACAGGCCGGCCAGCGCCGCCGCGCCCGCCGTGCCGAGGAAGGCGCGTCGGGACCGGTACACGCTCTCGGGCGTGATGTCCGATGCCACCGGATGTTCGAAGCCGAGTTGTTGCCGCTTGTTCATGGCCTTGCGCTCCCTGGGTGATGAGGGGCGGCGCCGCCGCGGCGCCTGCCCATGCTCTTGAGTCGGACTTCGCGGCGAAACCTTACAGTCGGCTTTTCAACCCTACTTCCATTAGGCCCATTCGGATGAGGCCTGAAATGGCAAAAGCCCGCTCGGGGCGGGCTTTCGGCTGGCAAACCTGCAAACGGACCTTACAACTTCCCGTAGGAATGCAGGCCCGACAGGAACATGTTCACACCCAGGAAGGCGAAGGTGGTCACCAGCAGGCCGGTCAGCGACCACCATGCGGCGAACTGCCCGCGCAGGCCCTTCATCAGGCGCATGTGCAGCCAGGCCGCGTAGTTCAGCCAGACGATCAGCGCCCAGGTTTCCTTCGGGTCCCAGCTCCAGTAGCCGCCCCAGGCCTGCGCGGCCCACAGCGCGCCCAGGATGGTGGCGATGGTGAAGAAGGTGAAGCCGATGGCGATGGACTTGTACATCACGTCATCCATCACCTCCAGCGAGGGCAGACGCTCGGCGATGCGGCGACGCCCGAACAGGATGCCCGCCACGGCCAGCGCCGAGATGCCGGCGAACACGCCCCAGTACTCGGAGATGCCGCCCTGGCGGAACACCAGGGGTTCGAAGAACATCACGAAGCCCAGCAGCCACAGCGGGGTGAGCTTCCACCACGAGGTCTCGTTGCCGTTGAGCTTGACCAGGTAGGCGAAACCGATCATGGCCGAGATGGCGAAGCAGCCGTAGCCGACGAAGTTCGCCGGCACGTGCAGCTTCATCCACCAGCTCTGCAGCGCGGGCACCAGCGGCTGGATCTCGTAGGCGCCCTGCACCAGGCTGTACCACAGCAGGAAGCCCACTGCCGCGCTGACCACCAGCATGGCGAAGGCACCCATCGAGCGGGTGCGGTACTTGTGTTCCATGTACAGGTACAGAGTGGTGGTCAGCCACGAGAACAGCACGAACACCTCGTACAGATTCGACAGCGGGATGTGGCCCACGTCGGGGCCGACCAGGTAGCTCTCGAACCAGCGCATCATGGTGCCGGTCAGGGCCATGGTGACACCGACCCAGGCCAGGCGCGAGCCGAAGTACTGCGCGAAATTGGACTGCCAGCCCCCGGCGTCACGCAAGGGGGTGCCGTCCGCGGCGGCGACGCGACCGGTGAACATGCCGACCCAGTAGCTCGCCGTGGACAGGAAGAACAGCAGGGCCATCCACAGGATCGCCGTCTGGCTGGACAGGAAGAACTTGAGCAGGAACTCCTGCTCGCCCCGCGCCAGCACCGGCGCGCCGCCGGGGCCGTAGTACTGGCTGATGCCCAGCAGCGACAGCACCCCGACCGCGATGGCCAGGTTCTTCAGCGCGCTCCAGCCCCAGCCCAGCAGCAGCAGGGCCGTGGTGGCGCCCAGGAAGATCAGCTGCACCCAGTAGCCCATGGCGGCGCCGAATCGGTGCAGCACATAGCCGTCGGTGCCGAGGATGAGTGCCAGGAACACCCAGTCGTAGGCGCTGCGGCGGCTCAGGTAGCCCAGCGGGCCGGAGCGCCGCTCCAGACCTGCGCGTTCGAGGTCGATGCCTGCGTGCTTGCTTGTCAGTTCCATCGCTTGGGTCCTTCTCAGGTTGGATCGGCGCCGCCCGCGGCCGGTCGGTTCGCGGAGGGCAGGACGGCGTCCCGCATGGCGCCGAATTCACGCTCGAAATCGATTGTGCGCCGATTCGTGCTCATCGCCATCAGCGTCTTGCTGGCCCCCTCGCCATCGTCCTTCACCAGGAACCAGGCGCGGCGCTCGCGTATGTACAGCATCGTGAACACCCCCAGGATCAGCAGGCCCGCGCCGATGTACACGATGATCTTGCCCGGCGCGCGCGCCACCTGGAACACGCTGGCCTCGACCTGCTTGAAACCGGCCAGCTGCATGTACAGCGGCGCCGGATAGAAGGTCGCGTCCGACAGCGCCAGCACCGCGGCGTTGAAGTAGCGCTGGCTGGCCTCGTCCTGCTTCGGGGGCTGCAGACCCGCCTTGGCACGCTCGGCCTCCCACAGCTGCCACAGCGTGCCGTTGAGCACGTCGATGAACACCTTGGAGGCCTTGGCGAGCTGGGGCTTCGGAACATTGCTCTGCAGGAACTCGGCGAGCGCCGGCAAGCCACCCGGGGAGCTCAGCAGGGGCTTGCCCGTGGAGGGGTCCTTGGGAATGACCCCCGCGAACACGTCCAGGGTGCGCCCGGCGGTTTCGCGCAGCTGGTTGACCAGTTGCGCCGAGGCATTGGGCGGCAGCGCGTCGCGCACGTAGGCATCGACCGCCTTGGCACGCATCTGCGGATCTTCCAGCGCGGCGCGCAGGCGCATCCAGTCGTCCACGCTGTCGTGGGAATCGGCCGGGATGCGCAGGTAGTGGTAGCTGCCGCCGACCTCGCTGCGCTCGCCGGCGACGAACACGCGGAGCCCGTCGAGCTCGATGGGCAGCATGTAGTTGAAGAACTCATGGGCCTGCCCGGCCGCGTCGCGCAGCTTGTAGATCACCGCCGGCCCGACATTCGTCGGATGGGTGGCGGACTGGCTGTTCACCGCGGCCCCCAGATGCTTGTCCAGGCCCGCGAACAGGCCGCCGCGCGGCGCCACCGCCGCCTTGCCCTGCTGCGTGGCCGCGTTCAGGTTCTCGACGTTGATGGCGCGGAAGCCGGTGAACTCCAGGTTCAGCTTCTGGCTGCCGTCGCTGAGCTGGCGCGTGCTGCCCACGTCGCCATCGATGGCGAAGGGCTGGTCGCCGGCGCCGTGCATGGGCCAGGCCCTGAGCTGCAGATGCGAGCCGCCGTCGTCGAAGCCCGACTGGAAGATGGTGACGCCGTCGTAGGTGAGCGGGGAGTTCACCTTGATGATCGCCGGAAAGCTCTTGCCGGTGCGCGAGTCGGTGATCTGCACCTGGCTCTCGAACAGCCTGGGCATGCCGGTGGAGTAGTAGTCCACCTGGAACTTGTGCAGCTTGATGGTGAAGGGCAGCGGCTGCAGCACCGAGCCGTCGCCGATGGTCAGCACTGCCGTGTTGGAGCTGCCGCCCTCGGGGATCTGCAGGTTGCCGCGAAAGCTCGGGTTGTGCACCGAAAGGATGTTCTGCGGCGGGACCTGCGAGATCTGCATGTTGCTGGTGAGCAGTTTCTTGCCCGTCAGCAGCATCTGCAGGCGGATCATCATGTCGCCGTCGAGCAGGCCGCCCACGCAGATGAACACGAAGGCCCCGTGCGCCAGGATGTAGCCCAGGCGATTGATGCCGCCGGTCTTGGCGGCCACCAGCGTGGCTCCTTCGGTCTCGCGCACGCGGCTGCGGTAGCCGCGGCTGCGCAGATGAGCCTGCACGCGCTGCACCATCTGTGCGCGCGACAGGGGCATGCCGCCCTCGGCCTTGTCGTGCAGGGCGCGCAAGCCCTGCTCCCGGAAGTGTTCCTTGTAGCTGCGCAGGTCGGCGAGGATCTTCGGGGTGTTGCGCACCAGGCACAGCGAGGTCGATACGACCAGCACCCCCATGATCAGCAGGAACCACCACGAGCTGTAGACGTTGAACAGGTCGAGGCGGTGGAACACCGCGGTCCAGAAGGGACCGAACTCATCGACGTAGTTGTTCAGCGGCTGGCCCTGGTCCAGCACCGTGCCGATGATGCTGGCGATGGCCACGACGACCAGCAGGGCGATGGCGAAGCGCATCGACGACAACAGCTCCACGCCGGCGCGCCAGGCTCGGGAGCCGCGGCGCAATTGCAGGCCGGAAGTGCTGAGGGTCGTGAGGGTGGAGGACATGGACTGCCGTGGAAGGACCTAGGGACTCACGCGCCGCACGCGGCACCCCGGGCCTCGACGCGGGACGCCGCCGCAGGGGCGCGAGACCAGGGTGTGGTGCTCGATGGGACGGCTGCCTGCCGGGGCGCCAGGGGCTTGCGGCATGGGCGCCCTCGACGATACCGTATGGTGTATGCGCAGAGTCGCGGGAACAGGGCCTCGAACAGCGAAGCCGGACCAGCGCAATATAGCAAACCCGCACCCAGGGCGTGGTAACGAATGCGTCAAATGCAACATCTTGCGCCCCGCCGCGTCGTCGGGCTCAATGCAGGCCCGAGGCGAAATCCGCCACCTCGCGGATCTGCGTCTCGGTCATGCGCGAGGCGATATCGTGCATCGGCCCTTGATCGTTGCGGGTACCGTCGCGAAACGCACGCAATTGCGACACAAGATACTCCGACCACTGCCCGGCCAGCGAAGGGTACAGCGGCGGGATGCCATGACCGTCGGCGCCATGGCAGGCCGCGCAGGCCGGCACCCTGCGCCCGAGGATGCCACCGCGCCAGATGCGCGCCCCCGCGGGCAGATCGGCCGCCTGGGGCGCCAGCGCGGGCTTGAGCTTGCAGGAGGCGAAATAGGCCGCGAGGTCGCGTCGATCCTGCTCGGACAAGCCCTGCGCGATGGGATTCATCACCGGGCTGCGGCGCGCTGCCGGCGCGCCGGGGCGCGCCGGGCGAAAGCGCTCGAGTTCGCGCTCCAGGTAGGCCGCGTCCTGGCCGGCCAGCTTCGGGAACTGCGGCCCCGAGGCGTTGCCGTCGGCGCCATGGCAGGCCGCGCAACTCCGTGCCAGCGCCTGGCCGTGGCGCAACTGCGCTGCGTCGGGGGCCTGCGCGCTCAGGGTCGCGGCCGCCGGCCCGTTGGCGGCCAAGGCCACCGAGGCCAGGGCCCAGCATGCCCCACCGACAACCAGGCTGCGCAGAACCGCGCGCCCCGGACCCGGCCGCGCTCCGGGTGCTCCGGAGCGAAAACGCTGGGCGGGGAGATACGGAGCATGGGGCATGGCTGGCTTCGAAAGGACGTCCCGGTGCAAGCCCGTTGCGCGGCGTCCGCCGGGCAACGGGCGACGCAGGGCTAAGATGCCGCATGCTAGCGATATATAAGCCATGACGAATATAGGGAATTCCAGCAGGCCCGCTCCGGACACCAACGCCCTGTTGCAGTCCGCGCGTTTTCTCACCACCGCGGCCGAGCTGCGCCAGTTGCCCGACAGCGAATGGCCGGAAGTGGCCTTTGTCGGGCGATCCAATGCCGGCAAGTCCACCGCCATCAACGTGCTGTGCGGCCAGCGCCGCCTGGCCTTCTCGTCGAAGACCCCGGGGCGCACGCAGCACATCAACCTGTTCGCGGTCGGCCTGGGTGGCGAGACGGTGGGCCTGCTGGCCGACCTGCCCGGCTATGGCTACGCCTCGGTGCCGCTGGCCACCAAGCAGCGCTGGGAGCGCTTCATCGCGCTGTACCTGGCCGAGCGGCGCCAGCTCGCAGGGCTGGTGCTGATCGCCGACTGCCGCCAGGGCCTGACCCCGCTGGACTGGACCCTGCTGGGCTATTTCGCGCCCTCGGGCCTGCCGGTGCACGTGCTGCTGACCAAGGCCGACAAGCTTTCACGCAACCAGCAGCTGCGCCAGGCCCAGGCCGTGCGCGACGACCTGCAGCGCAACGGCGCCCGCGCCGGGCTGCTGGCACCCACCTCGGTGCAGCTGTTCTCGGCCACCGCGCGCCAGGGGCTGGAGGAGGCGAGCCAGCTGATCGAGGGTTGGTTGCTGGCGCCGCCCCGGCCCGTCTGAGCATTCCGGCGCGCTTGCCGCATGCAAAAAAGCCTGCGCAGGGCGCAGGCTTTCAGGGTACTTCCGCAGGCAGCGCGCGCCTCGGGGCCGGGGCCCCGAAGCGCGCCGGACATTACATGTCCATGCCGCCCATGCCGCCCATGCCGCCGCCCATCGGGGCCGCGGGAGCGTCTTCCTTCGGAGCGTCGGCCACCATGCACTCGGTGGTCAGCAGCAGGCCGGCGACCGAAGCCGCGTTCTGCAGCGCGGTGCGAGTGACCTTGGTGGGGTCCAGGATCCCCATCTCGATCATGTCACCGTACTCGCCGTTGGCCGCGTTGTAGCCGAAGTTGCCCTTGCCCTCGACGACCTTGTTCAGGACCACGCTGGGCTCGTCGCCGGCGTTGGCCACGATCTGGCGCAGCGGCTCCTCGATGGCGCGCATCACCAGCTTGATGCCGGCGTCCTGGTCGTGGTTGGCACCGGTGACCTTCAGGGTGGTACGGGCACGCAGCAGGGCCACGCCGCCACCGGCGACGATGCCTTCCTCGACCGCGGCACGGGTGGCGTGCAGCGCGTCCTCGACGCGGGCCTTCTTCTCCTTCATCTCGACTTCGGTGGCGGCACCGACCTTCACCACCGCCACGCCGCCGGCCAGCTTGGCCACGCGCTCCTGCAGCTTCTCGCGGTCGTAGTCGGAGGTGGCTTCCTCGATCTGCACGCGGATCTGCTTGACGCGGGCCTGGATGTCGTCGCCATTGCCGGCGCCGTCGATGATGGTGGTGTTTTCCTTGGCCACTTCGACGCGCTTGGCCTGGCCCAGATCGGCCAGGGTCACCTTCTCCAGGTTCATGCCGGTCTCTTCCGACACCACCTTGCCGCCGGTGAGGATCGCGATGTCTTCCAGCATGGCCTTGCGACGATCGCCGAAGCCCGGGGCCTTCACGGCCACGGTCTTGAGCACGCCGCGGATGCTGTTGACCACCAGCGTGGCCAGGGCTTCACCGTCCACGTCCTCGGCGATGATCAGCAGCGG
>JAJZWA010000001.1:0-147516 GCA_021846965.1 Pseudomonadota bacterium
AGGCCGACAGCGTGATGGTCGGATCGGCCAGGTTGCCGTCCTTCTCGAAGTGGATGTCCTTCTTGGTCACGCCGTTGTAGTCGATGTTGCGAATGAACTTGAGGTACTTCGCGGGCTCGACCGAACCAGCCTTCTCCATCGCCTTGGCCAGCACCATGGTCGCGTCGTAGGAGTACGGCGAGTAGATCTGGAAGGCCGAAGCGCCGAACTCGGCGTCATAGCGCTTCTTCCACGCCGTGCCGCCAGGCATCTGCGCAATCGGCGAGCCGCCTTCGGCGCAGATGGTGATGTCGGCCGCGTCGCCCGCCAGCTTGGCCAGCTCAGGCGCGCAAATGCCGTCGCCACCCATGAAGTGCGCCTTGATGCCCAGCTGCTGGATCTGACGCAGCATCGGGCCGGCCTGGCTGTACATGCCGCCGTAGAAAATCACGTCCGGGTGCAGCGACTTGATCTTGGTCAGAATGGCCGAGAAGTCGGTGGCCTTGTCGTTCGTGTACTCGCGGTCCAGAACCTTCAGCCCGTCCTTCTTGGCCGTCTTGGCGAACACGTCGGCCACGCCCTGGCCATACGCCGTGCGGTCGTCGATCACCGCCACCGTCTTGGCCTTCAGGTTCTGCTTGGCGTAGTTGGCCAGCCCCGCGCCCAGCGCGTTGTCGTTGGCGATGATGCGGAAGAAGGTCTTGAAGCCCTGCTCGGCGATCTTCGGATCCGTCGACGACGGCGTGATCACGGGAATGCCCGCTTCGTTGTAGATGCGCGAAGCCGGGAAGGTGCAACCCGAGTTCAGGTGACCCACCACGCCGTTGGCGTGCTCGTCCACGAACTTCTGCGCCACCGTGGTGGCCTGCTTCGGGTCGGCCTGGTCGTCCTGGGCGTCGATCTTCCAGATCACCTTCTTGCCGCCGATGACGATGTTTTCCTTGTTCAGGTCATTGATGGCCATGCGCACACCATTGGTGTTGTCCTGGCCGAAACTGGCCTGCGGACCCGAGATCGGGGCCGCGGAGCCAATGGTGACCGTGACCTCGCCGGCGGCGTAGGCCGTGGAAATGGCCGCGCTGAGCAGAGTCAGTACAACGATGCGAGTCTTCATGCTTGTCTCCTGTCTGGTTGGAATGCGCTACTACCTCGGTGAAAAAACCTTGCCTGGTACGCCCCCGGGCGCTCAGGGGTACAGGCCGCGTTCGGCGCGAGCCTCCAGCACGCGCTCGCAGGCCACGACGAAAGCGGCCGTGCGCAACGGCACCTTGAGCCGATCGGCCGTCTCCCAGATGGCCACGAAGGCCCCGCCCAGGATCTTGTCCAGGCGTGCGTTGATCTCGTCCTCGCTCCAGAAGAAACTGGAGAAGTCCTGCACCCATTCGAAATAGCTCACCGTCACGCCGCCGGCGTTGCAGATCACGTCGGGCACCACCAGGATGCCGCGCTCGTTGAGCACATCGTCCGCCCCCGGCAGCGTCGGCCCGTTGGCCCCCTCCAGCACCATGCGCGCCTTCAGCCCCCGCGCACGCGCCTGCGTCAACTGCCCCTCCAGCGCCGCCGGGATCAGGATCTCGCAATCCACGCCCCAGAACTCCTCGCCCTGCAGCACCTCCGCGTCCGCGTAGCCCGCCACCCCGTGGCGCGCCTGCACATGCGCGCTCAGCCTGGCCACGTCCAGCCCGTCGGCCTTGTAGATGCCGCCCGTGTGGTCCTGCACCGCCACCACCTTCGCCCCGGCCGCCGCGAACAACTCCGCCGCCACCCCGCCCACGTTGCCGAAACCCTGCACCGCCACGCGCGCGCCCTCCAGCTTGAGCCCGATGCGCCGCGCCGCCTCCCGCCCCGTCACGAACACCCCGCGACCCGTGGCCTTCACGCGCCCCAGCGAGCCCCCCAGCTGCACCGGCTTGCCCGTCACCACCCCGGTGGCCGTGCCCCCGATGTTCATCGAGTACGTGTCCATCATCCACGCCATGATCTGCGGGTTGGTGTTCACGTCCGGCGCCGGAATGTCCTGCTGCGGCCCGATGATGATCCCGATCTCGCTGGTGTAACGCCGCGTCATGCGCTCCAGCTCCTTCCTCGACAGCTGCGCCGGGTCCACGCGAATGCCGCCCTTGGCTCCGCCGTAGGGCAGCCCCACCGCCGCGTTCTTCACCGTCATCCACGCCGACAGCGCCATCACCTCTTCCAGGGTCACGTCCGGGTGGTACCGCACGCCCCCCTTGCCAGGGCCGCGCGACAGGTTGTGCTGCACCCGGAAACCCTCGAAATGACGCACCGAGCCATCGTCCATCTCGATCGGAACGTCCACGATCAGCGCGCGCTTCGGCCGCCGCAGCGTCTCCGCCCAGCGCGCCAGCGGGCCCAGGTACGGAACCACACGGTCCACCTGGGCCAGATAGGTCTGCCAGGGGCCTTCGTGGCCGGTGGCAAAGGAAAGGGTCTGGGCTTGTCCCGAGACCAAATCATGCTGTTTCAGGTTTTCACGCATATTCACGATGACGCATCCTTCATGCTTCCCGGGTCCGGGAGTTTTCCCGCGATTCCGGATTTCGATTCATTTGCAGCAGGCTCCGTCGGGTGCCGTGCATTCGACCGCCGCAGATCCTAGGCGAGCGAATCAAGGCGGGCCAATGCCGTTTTTTGATAACGTTATGCAAGCTTTGCATGGATTCGACTTCGAGGGAGCTCCTAGAATGGACGCGCATGCCTGCGCGCGGCCCGCCGCGCCCCACGCGACAAGTGCACCATGGACACCAAGTGGCTCGAGGACTTCATCACGCTGGCCGAGACGCGCTCGTTTTCCCGCGCGGCCGAGCTGCGCAACGTCACGCAGCCCGCCTTCTCGCGACGCATCCAGGCGCTGGAGGCCTGGCTGGGCTCGGCCCTGGTGGACCGCACCACCTATCCCACGCGCCTGACGCCGGCGGGCGACATCTTCCGCGCCGAGGCCTTGTCGATGCTGGCGCATCTGTCGGAAACCCGCACCCTGCTGCGGGGACAGGAACACGCCGATGCGGAGGCGGTGAGCATCGCCATGCCCCATACCCTGTCCCTGGGCTTTTTCCCGCGCTGGGTGAAACACGTGGAGCGCGGGGTCGGCCGCCTGAGCACCAAGGTCACCGCCCTGAACGTGCACGACGCCGCGATGAGCCTGGTCGACGGGGGCTGCGACCTGGCCATGGTCTACCACCACGCCAGCCAGCCGGTGCAGCTCGACCCCTCGCGCTTCGACATGCTGCCCATCGGCGTCGAGTCGATCTATCCCTACGCCCGCTGCGACGAGCAGGGGCGCCCGGCCTATGAGCTTCCGGGCCTGCCCGGGCAGCCCATCCCCTTTCTCGCCTACGCGCCCAACGCCTACCTCAAGCGCATGGTGGATTTCATCCTGGCGGGCATGAGCCCCAAACCCCTGCTGGAAACGCGCTGCGAGACGGATATGGCGGAAGGGCTCAAGGCCATGCTCCTGGAAGGCCATGGGCTGGCTTTTCTGCCGGAGAATGCAGTGCGCCGGGAAATTAGCCAGAAACTACTGGCCTGCGCCGGCCGCGAATATTCCATGCAAATGGAGATTCGTATTTACTGCGAATGCCGGAAAACCACCAGCGAAAATGTCAAGGCGATCTGGAAATACCTCTCGGAATCGGAGAAAGGTCTGCCGGCCTAGCTGACCGGGGACGCGATGCCAGGCTGGCGATGACCGCGGCCCTGAGGTCCCCACATACACCTGGTTGTATATTTCGACTTGCGGGTGATCGCGCATGCCGGCCGCATCGCGCATCGCCATCGCCTCTTTTCCGGAGCCACCTGATGAAAACCGCCCACGACCTGGTCACCGCCGCCAAGGCGCGCATCACCGAAATCCCCCTCGAACAGGCGGCGCAGGCCGTGCGCGAGGCCGACGTGGTGCTCGACGTGCGCGAAGCCGACGAATACGCGACCGGGCATCTGCCCGGCGCCGTGCTGGCGCCGCGCGGCCTGCTCGAGTTCAAGCTCAGCAGCACCCCGGAGCTGGGCGCGCGCGACCTCGACGTCGTGGTGTACTGCAAGACCAGCGGGCGCGCGGCGTTGGCAGCTGCCGTGATGCACGAGATGGGCTACACCCGTGTGCGTTCCATTGCCGGAGGCTTCGACGCCTGGGCTGCGGCCGGTCTGCCGGTGGTGCGTCCGCAGCAGCCGACCTTCGAATAAGTCCCGGCACGCGAACTGCCGGCTCCGAGTTTGGTCGCGGGGGGTGTGTCGCCCGCCCCGCATTCATTCGGAAAAACCCGGCATTTTTTGGCAGAGACGGCTGTCAGGACGCCGCTACGATGAGCGGAGCATCCGCGCACGCAACGACATCCATGGCAGCCCCCTCGATGGACCCCGCAAGGCCCGCCGACGCAAGCGCGTCGGCGCCTGCCGCGCGCATCCGCCTGAACGCTGCCATCGCATTGGCCTACCTGGCGCTG
Source organism: Pseudomonadota bacterium (assembly GCA_021846965.1). Taxonomy (GTDB): domain Bacteria; phylum Pseudomonadota; class Gammaproteobacteria; order Burkholderiales; family Burkholderiaceae_C; genus Thiomonas_A. The sequence goes on from JAJZWA010000001.1 coordinate 4,437, forward strand.
GCGGCCTTCCCGGCCGCCTGGTTCCCCGGCGCCTCGCCGCTGTGGCCTCCGGCCGCGCTGGCCGCCTTCGCCGCTCTGCGCTGGGGTGCCCCGGCCATGCCGGGGATTTTCCTGGCCTCGCTGCTGGCCAATGCCATGGGCTCGCGCCTGGGCCTGGAGCCTGCCCTGCTCGCCTCGGCAGGCAATGCGCTGACACCCCTGCTGGGTCGGGCCGCGCTGCGCCGCCTGGGCGGGCTGGCCGAGGCCTGGTGGGAAAGCCCTCGCTCGGTGCTGGCCTTCCTGCTGTCCATGGGCCTGCTGCAATCCCTGGCCTCCGCGCTGCTCGGCGTGGCCGCCATCGCCTGGCTGGGCAATCTGCGGGGACCGGCGATGGACGCCATCGTCGACTGGGCCATCGCCGATGCCAGCGCCGTGGTCATGCTCACGCCCCTGCTGCAACTGGGGCTGCGGCGCCCCTCGGCGCCGCCCCGGCCGCTGTCGGGCGGGCGCACGCTGCGCATCGCGGGCCTGTTCGCGCTGGTGCTGGCCATCTGGGCGCTGGCCGCGGGCGGCACCCTGCTGGCGAACGCCCAGCGCACGGGCCTGCTCGGGCTGCTGCTGTTCCCGCTGATCGGCTCGGTGTTCGCGCTGGACGCGCTGGTCACCGCCGGGCTGCTGGCCTTCACCTTCTGCCTGCTCACCGTATCGGCCGCGCTGGGCGTGCCGATCATCGAGGCGGCCTCCTCGGCCCAGACCATCGTCGGCCTGGAATTTTTCCTGCTGGCGGTCGGCGGCGCGGTGCTGTTCGCTTCCTCGCTGCAGCATGCGCATCGCGCCGCGCTGCTGCGCCTGCAGGGGCAGACGGCCCAGCTCGATGCACTGACCCGCGAGCAGGCGCGTCACCTGAGCGAGCAGCAGGATCAGTTCCGCGGTCAGTTGCGTCGTTTTTCGGAACTCGCGGGCATCCAGTCGACCATCAGCCAGGTCATCGAGAAGGCCCACGACGACGTCGAGCTCCTGCAGAAGTTCTGTGAACTCATGATCGGGCTGCAGGGCGTGGCCCTGGCCTGGATCGGGCAACCGGACGAGGCAGGCCGCTTTCGCGTGCTGGCCAAGGCCGGGCCCGCCCAGGGTTACCTGGACGGCATTCGCATCGACGTGGACACCGCCAGCCCCCATGGGCGCGGCCCCGCGGCGCGCGCGTGGCGCACGGGGCAGGCGGTCTACGTGCAGGACGCGCGCGGCGATCCGGCGCAGGCGCCCTGGGCGCAGCGCATGCAGTCCTTCGGCTTGTACGGCAACGCCAGCCTGCCGCTGCTGCGCGCGGGCAGCCCCTGGGCGAACTTCAACCTGTACCTGAGTTTCCCGGGCGGTTTCGACCCCCTGCTGCAAAAGGTCTCGGAACAGATCGCGGCGGACATTTCCATCGGCCTGGACCGCCTGGACGCGGTGCGCCGCGAGCGCGAGCAGTCGCGCATCAACGCCGCACTGCTGTCCAACATGACGGTGGGCGTGAACGTGGTGCGTTATCCCGAGCGGGTGGTCGAACATGCCAACGCCCGGCTGCTGCAGATGCTGGGCACGACCCGGCTGGCCCAGGTGCAGACCCGGCTCGCGGCCGACTACTACGCCGACGGGGCCGACGCCGAGCGGGTCGCGCAATTGGCGCGTGACATCCTGCATTCCGGGCGCGGCTCGATCCAGGGCGTGCACCTGCGACATGGGGACGGCGGCACGGTGGTCACCGATCTCAGCGGAGTGCGCCTGGACCTGGGCGACGGCGCGCAGCGCATCCTGTGGACCCAGATCGACGTCAGCGAGCGCCACCAGCAGGCACGCGAGCTGCGCCAGACCCAGGGCGTGTACCGTGCGCTGGCGGCGGCCAGCGACTCCCTGCTCCAAGGGGCCACCGAGGCCGGGATGATCGCGCGCCTTTGCCAGAGCCTGGTGGACGGCACCGAATTCAGCGCCGCGTGGCTGGCGAGTCCGGACGAGGAGGACTACCTGGTGGTGCTGGCCAAGGCCGGCGAGCAGGCCCGGGACATCGCATGGATCGACGCCCAGCGCCCGCGGATCGACGATCCGCAGGCGCTGGCGGCGCGCGCGTGGCGCGAGCAGGTCAGCGTGGCGCAGGAACAGCCCGCGCACGAGCCCGTGCAGCCCTGGGCGGCCCTGCTCGCGCTGCCCGTGCGTCGCGCGGGCCAGGTGTGGGGTGTGCTGGTCCTGGCCGCCCGCGCGCCGGGCATCTTCGACGCCACGACCCGCAGCGCCTGTGAACAGGTGGCGGCGCTGCTGGGCCACGGACTGGATGAGCTGGACCGCAAGAACACCCTGCAGCTTCTGCAGGACACGGAGAGCCGGCGCGCCCGCACCGACGCGCTCACCGGCTTGCCGAACCGGCTAGCCCTGGACGAATTCCTGCCCGGCGCCATCGCGCGCGCCGAACGCCGCGGGAGCCTGCTGGCCGTGGGCATGCTCGACCTGGACAATTTCAAGCCGGTCAACGACCGCCACGGCCACGCGGTGGGCGACGTGCTGCTGCAAAAGCTGGCGCAGGCGCTGCGCCTGCGGCTGCGCGGTGGCGACTTCCTGGCACGCCTGGGCGGCGATGAGTTCGTCATCGTCTCCGAGGACCTGGAACCCCCGCGGGCGCTGCAGGACCTGGGCACCGCGCTGGATCGACTGCACACCGCCGTGGAGACTCCCTTCGACCTGGGCGGCGGCCGCAGCGCGCAGGTGGGCATGACCATGGGCCTGGCGCTTTTCCCGCAGGACGCGCACGAGCCCGACGGGCTGCTGCGCATGGCGGACGCGGCGATGTACGCCTGCAAGACCCACAAGCATGATCGCAGCAGCTGGTGGCGCGTGGGAACGGCGGAGACCGAGCGCGACCCCGACTTCTCCCGCGAGGCTCCGGCCGATGCCTTCGGTGCCGAATCGCGCACGCTGCTGGCCGCGCTGGACGAACAGTTGCTGCGCACGGCGGCCGCGGATTTCGGCACCGCCTTCTATGACACCCTGGCGCGCGACGAGGATCTGGCGGCCATTCTGCGCTGCCTGTCCCCGGAAGAACTGCAGGGCCTCAAGCGCAGCCAGGGCGAGCACCTGCTGCTCCTGCTCGGCCCGGGCACGACCCGCGCCACCCTGGAGGCCAAGGCGGCGCAGCTGGGCCAGGTGCACGCGCTGATCGGGGTTTCGGGCGCGCGCATGGAAGAAGCCTTCGCGCTGTACGAGGACCTGCTGCGCACCCAGCTGGAAAATGCGCTGATCTCCTCGCGCCAGCGTTACCGGGTGCTGCGCGTGGCCACCTCGCGCCTGCGCCTGGACGTGCAGATCCAGCTCGCGGCCATCGACCAGACCACCTCGCGCTATTTCGCGCAGTTGCACCCTCCGCTGCGCGAGCGCACGCGCTGGGTGGACGTGCTGCCCGAGACCCTGCAGGCCCTGGCCGGGCTGCCGGGAGTGCGCAACGCCGTGGTGTTCCGCCCCGACGAACATGGCGTGATGCGCGAGGAGGCGGTCGCCGGCGAGGGCAGCGAGCGACTGGTCTCGGTGCTTCGCGATCAGTCCCTGTATCCGAACCTGAACCCTTTGCAGGGCGTGGAACGCGGCCCCCTGTCCATGGCCTGGTTCATGCGTGACGTGCAGGTGGTCGACGCCTACATGCTCGATCCACGGCTGCGCCCCTGGTACGCGCTGGCGCGCGAGCTCGGCTGGCGCAGCGCGGCGACGGTGCCCATCGCCCATGGGGACAACACCGACAGCGTGCTGATGCTGCTGGGCGCCTATCCCCACCAGTTCTCCTCCAGCTGGGCGCGCTCCTGGCTGGGACTGCTGCGCGCGCGCATCGATGCGCAGTTCGCGGCGACCGCGCGCCACCACCAGCCGGTGGATCCCGAACGGGTGCGGCGCTTTCGCGAGCTGCTGTACGGCGAGGGCCTGCGCATGTGGGTGCAACCCATCGTCGACCTTCGCAGCGGCGCGGTCACCAAGGTGGAGGCCCTGGCCAGGCTGCGCGACGCGGACGGCAGCGTGTACAACCCCGGGCAGTTCCTGGCGGCCTTCGGCGAACAGGAACTGCACGCGCTGTTCCGCCAGGGCCTGGCGCAGACCCTGGAGTACCTGCATGGTTGGCGCGAGGCGGGGCTGGACCTGGAACTTTCGGTGAACCTTCCGCCCCAGACCCTGTTGCACGAACAGTGTGCGGCGTGGATCGAAGAGGCACTGCGCCGCGCCGGCGTCGCCGCCTCCCACCTGAGCCTGGAGGTGTTGGAGACCGACGGATTGGACGTGTCGCGCAGCGACGAGGCCATCCACGGCATCAGCTCCCTCGGCGTGCGCCTGGTGCTCGACGACCTCGGCTCGGGCTACAGCAGCATCACGCGCCTGGCCTCGCTGCCGGTGGATACCGTGAAAATCGACCAGGGCCTGATTCGCGAGCTGCCCAAGGATCCCGTGCGCACCATCCGCCTGCTGGCGGCGTTGGTGCGCATCGGCCAGGAATTCGCCCCGCACACGGTGATCGAGGGCCTGCAGGACGCGAGTTTCGTGGAGGTGGCGCGGCAGTTGGGCGCGCGCCTGGGCCAGGGCTTCGCACTGTCGCGCCCGATGCCGGCCGAGAACTTCCTGGCCTGGCACCGGGAGCAGGGCTCGCGCGCCGAAGAGGCCGACGCGCCCGTGCAGACCTGGCCCGGGGCCCTGGCCTGCCTGTGGATGGGCTCGCGGGATCCGCAGCGCAGCCGCCGTGCGACCCGGCCCGACGATTGCCCGTTGGGGCGCTTCCTGCAAGCGCAGTCGGTCACCGATTCCCGGGTGCTGGGCTGGTACGAGGAGTTTCTCTCGGCGGGCGATGCCCAGCGCGCCGAGCGGGCGACGGAAGAGTTGCTGCAATGGATGGCGCAGCGGATCGTGGCCGAAGGCGCGCGGCAGACCTGAGGCGCCGCGGACACTGGGAGCGAGGCCCGGGATCCGCGCGGTTCCCTTCCCGTGGGGTGCCGCGCGGAGCGTGCCGGCGCCTCAGCGTGCCTGGCGGACGTCCAGTTGTCTGCGGAAGGCGCGCGGAGAGCATCCCGCGGCGCGTGTGAACACGCGGCTGAACAGGGCCGGATCGGCAAAGCCCAGCGCATAGGCCACCGAGGCCACACGCAGGTTGGTGAAGGCCAGCTGTCGCCGTGCCTCGCGCACCAGGCGTGCGTCGATCAGGCCGGAGGCGCTCGCCCCGGTCAGCCCGCGCAGCACGCGGCTCAGGTGGGTGGGCGTGACGGCCAGCGCCCGGGCGTAGTCCGCCACGCGCCAATGCTCGCGGAAATGGGCCTCCAGCAAGGCGTCGAAGCCCTTGAGCAGGCGCGAATCCGGCGCGGCCTGCATGGCGGCTTCGCCCCCGGCGCGCAGTCGCGCTGCGCGTGCGAGCAAGGCACAGCCCAGCCCGCGCAGCACCAATGCGCGCGCCGGCGAACGTGCCGCGTACTCCTCGGCCAACTGCAGCGCCACGGTGTCCAGCGAAGGCTCGGAGCTGGCCACCCAGGGGCGTGCCAGACCCAGGCTCACCCGAGGGTCGCTGCCCAGCAGTTCGTCGAGCATGGACTGGGTCCAGGTCACGACGAAGCCGTCGCTGCCCGGCTCGAAGCGCAGCGCGTGCACGGTGCCGGGAGGCACGTTGAGCAGCGAGCCCGGCGCCAGCGCGAAGCGGGAATCGTCCAGTTGCACGCGGCCGGCCCCGCGACGCAGCAGCAAGAGCTGATGCAGGTGGGCGTGGCGGTGGGCCGCCAGTTCCCAGTCGTGCAGCGCGGAGCGTGCGGCGATGGACTCGCAATGCATCACGTCCGGCAGTTGTTCGAACTCGCCGTACAGGCTGTAGTGCCGGATGGGGTCGACCTGGGGATCCATGGGTGGTCGACAACGTAGCGCAGCCAGGGATCGGCTCCTTGATCCTGCGCAAAGGCTCCCCGGATGCCGCGGGCACCATGGTGGCGCGCCCGGGTCTGCCGACCCGGGGATGTTCGAAACGTCCAAGTCTTGGCTGCAAACGGCGATTCCGCCTGGGGGCGGCGCGGCCCTACCCTGCGCCGCTCAGGCATCGACACATTCGCATACGGGCCCTTCGAGCCCCCCATCAGGAGACAGCCATGAAAACCCAGGCGTGCATCATCGGCGGCGGCCCTTCCGGCCTGCTGCTTTCGCAACTTCTGCACCTGCAGGGCATCGACACCGTGGTGCTCGAGCGCCAGAGCCGGGACTACGTGCTGGGTCGAATCCGCGCCGGCGTCCTGGAGCATGGCTTCGCCGAGCTCATGCGCGAGGCCCGCTGCGGCGAACGCATGGATCGCGAGGGCGAGATCCACGAAGGTTTTCTCATCGCCCACGACGGGCGCATGGACCGCGTGGATCTGCACAAATACAGCGGTGGCAGCTCGGTGGTGGTGTACGGCCAGACCGAGCTCACGCGCGACCTGTACGAGGCGCGCGACCGCATGCAGGGCGTGGTGGTGCACGACGCGCAGGACGTGAAACTGCACGACATCGCCGGGGCCTCGCCCTGGGTGAGCTACCGCAAGGGCGACGAGCTGGTGCGGGTGGATTGCGATTTCGTCATCGGCGCCGACGGTTTCCACGGCATCAGCCGCAAATCCATCCCCAGCGGGGTGCTGCGCGAATACGAAAAGGTGTATCCCTTCGGCTGGCTGGGGGTGCTGTCGCGCACCAGGCCGGTGTCACCGGAGCTGATCTATGCCCGCAACGAGCGGGGCTTCGCGCTGTGCTCCCTGCGCTCGCAGCTGCTGAGCCGCTACTACATCCAGGTCCCCCTGCGCGACAAGGTGGAAGACTGGAGCGACGAGGCCTTCTGGGCCGAACTGCAGCTGCGCCTGCCTCCCGAGGTGGCCGCGCGCCTGGTGACCGGGCCCTCCATCGAGAAATCGATCGCGCCGCTGCGCTCCTTCGTGGCCGAGCCCATGCGCTACGGCAGCCTGTTCCTGGCCGGCGACGCCGCGCACATCGTGCCGCCCACGGGCGCGCGGGGGCTCAACAGCGCGGCCTCCGACATCTACTACCTGTACCACGCGATGGTGGCGCATTACCGCCAGGGCGACGACAGCGGCCTGGACGCCTATTCGGACAAGGCGCTGGCCCGCGTGTGGAAGGCGCAGCGCTTCTCCTGGTGGATGACCATGCTGCTGCACACCTTCCCCGACAGCCCGGCCTACGAGCGCAAGCTGCAGGACACCGATCTGGCTTACCTGTTCTCCTCCGAGGCGGCGCTGCGCTCCCTGGCGGAGAACTACGTCGGACTTCCCTTCTGATCCCCCGGACCACGCAGGAGAACCACCATGGCGGAACGCCAGACCATCGAGGGCACCACCCTGTTCGACGGGGCCCAGGCCCGCAAGGGCTATGCCCTGAACAAGATGTGCTTTTCCTTCAACGATGCGGCCAACCGCGCGGCCTTCCTGGCCGACGAGCACGCTTATTGCGAGCGCTTCGGGCTCGACGCCATGCAGCGCGAGGCCGTGCGCCGGCGCGACGTGCTCGGCCTCATCGCCGCCGGGGGCAATGTGTACTACCTGGCCAAGCTGGCTGGCATTTTCGGGCTGGACGTGCAGGACATCGGCGCCCAGCAGACCGGCATGAGCAAGGAAGCCTTCAAGGCGCGGCTGCTTGCCGCGGGGAGTTGAGCGCCATGGCCCATCTCATCGGCTGCGTCAACACCTCCCATGTGCCGGCCATCGGCAAGGCCATCGCCACGCATCAGGAGCAGGCTGCGTACTGGAAGCCCTTCTTCGACGGCTTCCCCCCGATCCGCGAGTGGCTCCGGCGCGAGCGCCCGGACGCGGTCGTGGTGATCTACAACGACCACGGCCTGAACTTCTTCCTGGACAAGATGCCCACCTTCGCGCTCGGTGCCGCCGAGCGCTATGTCAACGCCGACGAGGGCTGGGGCATCCCGACCCTGGCGCCCTTCGCGGGCGAGCTGGACCTGTCCTGGCACCTGATCGAGCGCCTGATCGACGCCGACTTCGACCTCACCACCTGCCAGGAGATGCGGGTGGACCATGCCTTCACCCTGCCCATGAAGCTACTGTGGCCCGACGGCGACGCGCCGCCTGCCGTTCCGCTGTGCATCAACACGGTGCAGTTCCCGCTGCCCAGCGCGCGTCGCGTATGGGCCCTCGGCCGGGCTCTGGGCGAAGCGATCCGGGCCTGGGACAGCGACAAGCGCGTGCTGGTGCTGGGCAGCGGCGGCTTGTCGCACCAGCTCGACGGACAGCGCGCGGGTTTCATCAACAAGGATTTCGACCAGCGCTTCATGCGCAGCCTGGTCGAGCAGCCCGACTGGGTCACGCGCTACTCCATCCACGAGCTGGTGGAGCTGAGCGGCACGCAGGGGGTGGAGCTGCTCATGTGGCTGGCCGCGCGCGCCACGCTGGGCGACGGCGCGCGCCTGGTGCACCAGAATTACCACATCCCGATCTCCAACACCGCCTCCGGCGCGATGGCCCTGGCCTGCGCCTGAACCCGGCGAGGCCGCGGGCGCCCCGGCCTCAGCCGAGCAGGCGCAGGAACCAGTCCCTGGCCATCCGCGCCACCTCGTCGAGCGCGCCCGGCTCCTCGAACAGGTGGGTCGCTCCCGGCACGATGTGCAGCTCATGGGGACACCGCAGGGACTCGGCAGCCTGGCGGTTGAGCATGATCACCTGGGGATCGTTGCCGCCCACGATGAGCAGCGTGGGCGCGCGCACGCTGGGCAGCCAGCTCCCCGCCAGGTCGGGGCGCCCGCCGCGGCTGACCACGGCGGCCACCCGGTCGGCACGCTGCGCGGCTGCGATCAGGGCGGCGGCCGCTCCGGTGGAGGCGCCGAAAAGCCCGATCCTGGGGGTCGTGACCGCTTCGGCTGCGGTGGACGAAGCGGTGGACGAAGCGGGGGCCTGCGCGAGATGCGCGAGCCCCTCGCGATCCAGCCAGTCCAGCACCTCCACCAGACGGCGCGACAGCAGCTCGATGTCGAAGCGAAGGGCAAGCGTGCGGTTGTCGATCTCGGTCTCCGCCGGGCTCAGGAGATCGAACAGCAGGGTCCCCAGCCCGGCGGCCTCGAAGGTCGCGGCCACGTGCGCGTTGCGGGGGCTGAAGCGGGTGCTTCCGCTTCCGTGCACGAACACCACGACCCCGCGCGCCTTTTCGGGCAGGCTCAGCATGCCCTGCAGCGGCGCGTCGCGCGTGGGCACGAGGACCTGCGCGCGTCGAAGCGCGGCGGGCGCCGCCGGGCCCGTGGGTTGACGAGGGTCCATGGGTCGATTCGCCCCGATCGGGCAGGCTGTGGAAGGGGGTGCGGCGATGCCGACGACACGTACGGGGACATTCCCGTCTGCGCCTCGCTGCAGTCCAGGCTCCAGAGCATCGGAGCCTGCCAGGGCATCGAAACGGCACGCCGCACCTGCAACCAATGTAGGCCTCCGGCACGCCAGCGCCAGCTCGCGCCGACACGAAGCCTGATCCCGCGCAAGCCCCGCGCGGGGCCCGCCCCCAGGGCAGCGAGGGCCCGTCCCGCTGGTTTACTTCATGACTAAATTATTCTTGACTGAAGTTTTTGATCGTGATCCACTGCGACCATGTCCTCGATCCGGAGACTGCGGGCATGACCGACGATTTCGTACGACGCAAGCTTCCCCCCGCCGAGCAATGGCCGCGCTTCCTGTTCGACGCCCCGGGCCTGAAGTTCGGCCCCCGGCTCAACGCCTGCACGGAACTCCTGGATCGCGCCGTCGACGAGGGACATGGGCAGCGCGTGGCCGTGTACGGCGAGCACGAGGCGTGGACCTACCGCGAGCTGCAGCAGCAGGTGGAGCGCCTGGCCAGGCTGCTGTGCGAACAGCACGGCGTGCAGCCCGGCCAGCGCGTGCTGCTGCGCAGCGCCAATTCGCCATGGCTGGCCGCCTGCTGGCTGGCCGTGTGGAGAATCGGCGCCGTGGCGGTCGGCACCATGCCCCTGTTGCGCGCGAAGGAACTGCGGCAGATCGTGCAACGCGCGCAGGTTTCCCACGCGCTGTGCGCGCCGTCCCTGCGCGAGGAGCTGGAACTGGCGCGGCCCGACTGCCCGAGCCTGCGCGAGGTGCTGCTGCTCGGCGACGAGGCCTTCACGCAGCGCCTGGAAGGCATGCCCCTGGGCTGGCCTGCCCACGACAGCGCCAGCGACGATCCGGCGCTGATCGCATTCACCTCCGGAACCACGGGCATTCCCAAGGGTTGCGTGCACGCGCATCGCGACGTCCTGGCGATGTGCGAGGTGTTTCCACGCCATTGCCTGAAGCCGGACTCCGGGGACATTTTCATCGGCACCCCGCCCCTGGCCTTCACCTTCGGTCTCGGCGGATTGCTGTGCTTCGCGCTGCATGCGCGGGCGGCCACCGTGCTGCTGGAAAGCCCCTCGCCGCGCAAGGTGCTGGAGGCCATCCGCGAGCGGGGCGCGACCATCTGCGTGAGCTCGCCCACCGGCTATCGCCAGCTCGCCGCGCTGGGTGACCGGCAAGGGCTGCGCAGCCTGCGCAAATGCGTGTCCGCCGGCGAGCCCCTGAACCTGGCCACGCGCCAGCAGTGGCGCGCCGTCAGCGACGCCGGCATGTACGACGGAGTCGGCGGCACCGAGATGATGCACATCTACATCGCGTCCTCTCCGCAGGATTACCGGGAAGGAGCGATCGGCCGGGTGCTGCCGGGCTACGAGGCACGACTGGTGGACGAGAACATGCGCGATGTGCCGCTGGGCGAGACCGGGCACCTGGCCATCCGCGGCCCCACCGGCTGCCGCTACCTGGACGACGAGCGCCAGACCCGCTACGTGCGCGAGGGCTGGAACATCACCGGCGACACCTACCACGCCGACGCCGACGGCTACTTCTACTACCACGCCCGCGTGGACGACATCATCATCACCTCGGGCTACAACGTGGCCGGACCGGAGGTCGAGTCGGTGCTGCTCGAACACCCGGCCGTGGCCGACTGTGCGGTCATCGGCGTGCCCGACGAAGCGCGCGGCCAGATCGTCAAGGCCTTCGTGGTGCTGCGCGAAGGCTACGAGCCCAGTGAGGAGCTCGCCTCGCAGCTGCAGGAATTCGTCAAGCTCAACGCAGCTCCCTACAAATATCCCAGGGCCCTGCGCTTCGTGCGCGACCTGCCTCGTACCGAAACCGGGAAGCTGCAGCGCTTCCGCCTGGCCCAACTTGCCTGAGTCCCATCCCATGTCCAGCAAGCTCTCCCTTGCCCGCCCCGTGGACACCGAGCCCGCGGAGCCCACGTCCGGAACGGACCACGTCGCTCTGCGCCTGTGGCTGCGCCTGCTGGCCTGCCACAACCTGATGGAGGAGCAGCTTCGCACCCGCATGCGCGAGAGCTTCGGCACCTCGCTGGCCCGCTTCGACCTCATGGCGCAGCTCTACCGCTACCCGGAGGGGCTGCGCATGCGCGAAGTCTCCAGGCTGCTGATGGTCACCGGCGGCAATGTCACCGGACTGGCCGATCGCCTGGTGGCCGAGGGGCTGGTCGAACGCCGCGACGACCCGATGGACCGCCGGGCCTATCGCCTGTGCCTGACCGCCCGGGGCCGCAGCCAGTTCGCGGACATGGCCGAGCAGCATGAGCAATGGGTGGTCTCGCTGCTGGCTCCCCTGGGGGAGCGCAATCTCGCGGAGCTTGGCGAGCTGCTGGGCCGGCTCAAGAACCAGCTCGGCACCCTTTGACCTTGCCGCGGCGCCGGCCGATCGCGACCGGCGCCGCCCACGGAGACACGACGATGCGTATCGCATGCCTGGGCGGTGGCCCCGCCGGACTGTATTTCGCCATCCTCATGAAAAAGGCCGATCCGGCCCACGAGGTCACGGTGTTCGACCGCAACGCGGCCGACAACACCTTCGGCTGGGGGGTGGTGTTCTCCGACCAGACCATGCAGGGTTTTCGGGAGGCCGACCCCCAGGTGGTGGAGCAGATCGAGGCCCATTTCCACCACTGGGACGACATCGACGTGTTCTTCAAGGGCCGCCAGATCCGCTCCAGCGGCCACGGTTTCTGCGGCATCGCCCGGCTCAAGCTGCTGGAGATCCTGCAGGGCCGCGCCGCCGAGCTGGGCGTGCGCATGGTGTGGGAGCACGAGTTCAGCGATCCCGATGCCTACGCGCGCGACTACGACCTGGTGGTCGGCGCCGACGGCGTCTCGTCGCGCACCCGGGCCCGCCACGAGGCCCATTTCCACCCGCGCATCGACGTGCGCCGCTGCCGCTACATCTGGCTGGGCACGCGCAAGCGCCTGGACGCCTTCACCTTCGCCTTCGAGCAGACCGAGTGGGGCTGGTTCAACCTGCACGCCTACCGATTCAACGAGGACTGGTCCACCTTCATCGTGGAAACCCCGGAGGAGACCTGGCTCAAGGCCGGTCTGGACAAGCTGGACAAGGAGCAGTCGCTGCGCTTTTGCGAGCGACTGTTCGCCGAGCGCCTGGACGGACACGAGCTGGTGTCCAACGCTCGCCACCTGCGCGGCTCGGCGGTGTGGCAGAAGTTCAACCGGGTGCTTTGCGAGCGCTGGTTCAAGGACAACATCGTGCTCATCGGCGATGCCGCGCACACCGCCCATTTCTCCATCGGCTCGGGCACCAAGCTGGCGATGGAAGATGCCATCGCGCTGGCGCGGGTGCTCGGCAGCTCCGAGGGCACGGTGCCCGAGCGCCTGGCCGGCTTCCAGGCCGAGCGCGAGATCGAGGCCCTGAAGCTGCAGAGCGCGGCGCGCAACCGCATGGAGTGGTTCGAGAACATCGAGACCTACGCGCGCATGGAGCCGGAGCAGTTCGCCTTCTCGCTGCTCACCGGCAGCCAGCGCGTGGGCCACGCCAACCAGAAGCTGCGCGACCCGCGCCACGTGGAAGCCTTCGATCGCTGGTTCCAGCGCCGCGCCGGCCTGCCCGACGGCCCCGGGTCGCCCACCGTGCCGCCCATGTTCACGCCCTTTGCGCTGCGCGACATGCACCTGGCCAACCGCGTGGTGGTCTCGCCCATGTGCACCTACTCCGCCGTCGAGGGCATGCCCGGGGACTTCCACTTCCAGCATTACGCGGCGCGCGCGCTGGGCGGCGCCGGGCTCGTGCTGACCGAGATGACCTGCGTGGCCCCGGATGCGCGCATCACCCCGGGCTGCACCGGCATCTGGAACGACGCGCAGGCCGCCGCCTGGCGTCGCCTGGTGGATTTCGTGCACGCCGCCACCGGTGCCCGCATCGGCCTGCAGATCGGGCACGCCGGGCGCAAGGGCTCGACCCGGCTGTCCTGGGAAGGCGTCGACCAGCCGCTGCCCGAGGGCAACTGGCCGTTGATCGCGCCCTCGCCCCTGCCCCTGATCGAGGGCCTCTCCCAGGTCCCGCGCGCGATGACCCGCGCGGACATGGAGCGCGTGCGCGACCAGTTCGTCGCCGCCATCCGCCGCGCCGAGGCGGCGGGATTCGACATGGTGGAATTCCACGCCGCGCACGGTTACCTGATGTCCTCGTTCATCTCGCCCCTGACCAACCGGCGCGAGGACGACTACGGCGGCAGCCTGGAGAACCGCTGCCGCTACCCGCTGGAGGTGTTCCGCGCCATGCGCGAGCTGTGGCCGGCGCGGCGCCCGATGTCGGTACGCATCTCGGCCCACGACTGGGTGCCGGGCGGCACCACGCCGGAGGACGCGGTGCGCATCTCCGCGCTGTTCCGCCAGGCCGGCGCCGACATCGTGCACGTATCCTCCGGTCAGGTGAGCAAGCAGGAGCGCCCGGTGTACGGGCGCATGTTCCAGACCCCCTTCTCCGACAAGATCCGCAATGAGCTGGGCATGCCGACCATCGCCGTGGGCAATATCTTCGAGAGCGACCACGTGAACACCATCATCGCCGCGGGGCGCGCCGACCTGTGCGCCCTCGCCCGCCCGCACCTGTCGGACCCGGCGTGGACCCTGCACGCCGCCGCCGAACAGCATTACGCCGGCGTCGCCTGGCCGCGCCCCTACGTGGGCGGCCGCATCCAGCTCGAGCGCAACCTCGAGCGCGCCGCGCAGATGGCGCTCCATGCCTGAGCCCCGAGCCCACGCCATGGCCTCCCCCGCCCGCCTCGACTCTCCCCAGGCCCCGGACGCCCCGTTGCGCGGCCGGCACGCGGTGGTCACCGGAGCCAGCGGCGGCATCGGCGCCGCCATCTGCCTGGAACTGGCCCGCCACGGCGCCGTCCTCACCCTGCTGGGCACCGACGCCGGGCGCCTGGAACGCGCGCGACAGGCGCTGCACGGCGAGGGCCACGCCGCGGCGCGGGTGGACGTGCGCGACCATGCCGCCGTCGCCGCCTGCCTGGGCGAGGCGGCCGCCGCGCGCGGGAGCATCGACATCCTGGTCAACAACGCCGGCATCGCGCGCAGCGCGCCGCTGGCGCGCACCGACCCCCAGCTGTGGCAGGACATGCTGGCGGTCAACCTGACCGGCACCTACAACTGCACCCACGCCGTGCTCGACGGCATGCTGCGCGCCCGCTGGGGCCGCATCATCAACGTGGCCAGCACCGCGGGGCTGGCCGGCTACGCCTATGTCAGCGCCTACTGCGCGGCCAAGCACGGCGTGGTCGGCTTCACCCGCGCGCTGGCGCTGGAGGTCGCCGCCAAGGGCATCACGGTCAACGCCGTGTGCCCCGGCTACACCGACACGCCATTGCTCGACGAGGCGCTGGACCACATCGTCGCCCGCACCGGCCGCAAGCGCGAGCAGGCGCGCCAGGAGCTGGCCGCGGGCAACCCCCAGGGCCGGCTGGTGACCCCCGGCGAGGTGGCCAACGCGGTGGCCTGGATGTGCCTTCCGGGCTCCGAGTCCGTGCACGGCCAGGCCATCGCGGTGGCGGGCGGCGAGGTCATGTAGAAGCCGGCGACGGTTCCTGCAATCAAGGCGAGGACGAACTTCATGAGCGACAACCCCATGGCCGCGCACAAGCGGCCGCTGCGCGACTATCGCGCCCGGCACTTCGGCTGGTCCTGCAGCGACGATGCCCGGGTGGCCACCATCACCCTCGATCGGCCGGAGAAGAAGAACCCGCTGACCTTCGACTCCTATGCCGAGCTGCGCGACCTGTTCCGTGAACTGCCCTACGCCAGCGACGTGCGCAGCGTGGTGATCACAGGCGCGGGCGGCAATTTCTGCTCCGGCGGCGACGTGTTCGAGATCATCGAGCCGCTCACGCGCATGCGCGCACCCGAGCTGCTGGCCTTCACGCGCATGACCGGAGATCTGGTCAAGGCGATGCGCCGGGCTCCGCAACCGGTGGTGGCCGCGATCGACGGCGTGTGCGCCGGCGCCGGCGCGATGATCGCGCTGGCCAGTGATCTGCGCCTGGCCACGCCGGCGGCGAAGACGGCCTTCCTGTTCACCCGCGTGGGCCTGGCCGGCGCCGACATGGGCGCCTGCGGCCTGCTGCCCAGGGTGATCGGCCTGGGGCGCGCCAACGAGCTGCTGATGACGGGGCGCTCGATGCGTGCCGACGAGGGCCTGGCCTGGGGCTTCTTCAACGCCCTGCACGAGCCCGGCGCCCTGCTTCCCAAGGCGATCGAGCTGGCGCGGGAGCTGGCCGACGGGCCCTGGTTCGCGCACACCATGACCAAGACCATGGTGAACCAGGAATGGGCCATGGGCATCGAGGAGATGATCGAGTCCGAGGCCCAGGCGCAGGCGCTGTGCATGCTGACCGGAGACTTCCGGCGCGCCTTCGAGGCCTTCGCCGCGCGGCGCCGGCCGGAGTTCCAGGGTGACTGAGGCCGCGATGGACCAGGCCCACCTGGATCTGCCCTTCTACGAAGCTGCGCACCGCGAGCTGGCGCGAGAGGTGGCGGCGTGGAGCGCGCAGGCTCCGGCCATCGACCATGACGAGGTCGACGGCGCCTGCCGCGCGCTGGTGCGCGAACTGGGGCGTGCCGGACTGCTGCGCTATTGCGTGCCGGCGGCCTTCGGCGGCGCGCTGCCGGAACTGGACTCGCGCAGCCTGTGCGTGGCCCGCGA
This sequence comes from Pseudomonadota bacterium, assembly GCA_021846965.1. Lineage (GTDB taxonomy): Bacteria > Pseudomonadota > Gammaproteobacteria > Burkholderiales > Burkholderiaceae_C > Thiomonas_A. The sequence continues at coordinate 20,456 of JAJZWA010000001.1, forward strand.
GGGCCTGGCCTACCACGACGCGCTGGCGGACTTCGCCTTCGCCATGCAGGGCCTGGGCAGCGGCGCCATCACCCTGGCGGGCAGTCCGGCGCTGCAACGCGAGGTGCTGCCCCGCGTGGCCAGCGGCGAATGGATCGCCGCCTTCGCGCTGACCGAGCCGGAGGCCGGCTCCGACGTGGCGGCCATGCAGTGCAGCGCCACGCGCGACGGCGACCACTGGGTGGTCCACGGCGAGAAGACCTGGATCTCCAACGGGGGCATCGCCGACGTCTACTGCCTGTTCGCACGCACCGGCGAAGCCCCCGGCACGCGGGGCATCTCGGCCTTCGTGGTCACGCCGGACCTGCCCGGCTTCGAGGTCGCCGAACGCCTGCAGGTGATGGCCCCCCACCCCCTGGCGCGCCTGCGCTTCGACGCCATGCGCGTGCCGGCGGCCAACCTTCTGGGCCAGGCAGGCGAGGGCTTCAAGCTGGCCATGCGCACCCTGGACATCTTCCGCGCCTCGGTGGCGGCCGCGGCGCTGGGCTTCGCCCGGCGCGCGCTGGACGAGGCGCTGCGCCACGCCGGCTCCCGGCGCATGTTCGGCCACACCCTGGCCGACCTGCAGCTCACCCAGGCCCGCCTGGGCGAGATGGCGGCCGACATCGACGCCGCCGCGCTGCTGACCGCGCGCGCCGCCTGGCGCCGCGACGTGCAGCGCCTGCCCACCACGCGCGAGGCGGCCATGGCCAAGATGGTGGCCACCGAGAACGCGCAGCGGGTCATCGACTCGGCGCTGCAGTTGCACGGCGGGCGCGGCGTGCAGCGCGGCCAGGTGGTGGAGAGCCTGTACCGCGACATCCGCGCCCTGCGCATCTACGAAGGCGCCACCGAGGTGCAGAAACTCATCATCGCGCGCGAGCTGCTCAAGGCGGCGCGCTGAATCTTCCCAGGGAAATCCCATGAGCCAACCGAACTTTGTCTGGAACGACCCGTTCCTGCTGGACCAGCAACTCAGCGAAACCGAGCGCATGGTGCGCGACAGCGCGCGCAGCTACTGCGAGCAGCGCCTGGCCCCGCGCGTGCTCGAGGCCTTCCGCCACGAGGGCACCGACCGCGAGATCTTTCGGGAAATGGGCGAGCTGGGACTGCTCGGACCCACCGTGGCCGAGCAGTACGGCGGGGCCGGCATGAACTACGTGTGCTACGGCCTGGTGGCGCGCGAGGTGGAGCGCATCGATTCGGGCTACCGCTCGATGATGAGCGTGCAGAGCTCGCTGGTGATGGTGCCCATCGAGGCCTTCGGAACCGAGGAACAGAAGCGCAAGTACCTGCCGCGCCTGGCCAGCGGCGAGTGGGTCGGCTGCTTCGGTCTGACCGAGCCGGGCTACGGCTCCGATCCCGGCGGCATGGTCACGCGCGCGCGCAAGGTGTCGGGGGGCTACAGCCTCAGCGGGGCCAAGATGTGGATCACCAACAGCCCCATCGCCGACGTGTTCGTGGTGTGGGCCAAGGACGACGAACAAAAGATCCGCGGCTTCGTGCTCGAGCGCGGCTGGAAGGGCCTGTCCACGCCGGCCATCCACGGCAAGGTCGGGCTGCGCACCTCGATCACCGGCGAGATCGTCATGGACGAGGTGTTCTGCCCCGAGGAGAACGCCTTTCCCGAGGTGCGCGGGCTCAAGGGCCCCTTCACCTGCCTGAACAGCGCCCGCTACGGCATCGCCTGGGGCGCCCTCGGCGCGGCCGAGTTCTGCTTCGAGACCGCACGGCGCTACACCCTGGAGCGCAAGCAGTTCGGGCGCCCGCTGGCGGCCAACCAGCTGGTGCAGAAGAAGCTCGCCGATATGCTGTGCGAGATCAGCCTGGGCCTGCAGGCCTGCCTGCGCGTGGGACGCATGAAGGACGAGGGCACGGCCAGCACGGACCTGACCTCCATCATCAAGCGCAATTCCTGCGGCAAGGCGCTGGACATCGCTCGCACGGCGCGGGACATGCTCGGCGGCAACGGCATCTCGGACGAGTTCGGCGTGGCCCGGCACCTGGTGAACCTGGAAGTGGTCAACACCTACGAGGGCACGCATGACATCCACGCGCTGATCCTCGGGCGCGCCATCACCGGCATCGCCGCCTTCGGCGGCTGAGCGGCAAGGACCATGAGCAGCCTGGCGCAATCCGCGGCATCTCCGTCCCCGGCCTTCGTCACGCAGCGCCTGGTGCGCTTCGGGCACTGCGACCCGGCCGGGATCGTGTTCTTTCCCCGCTACTACGAGTTGCTCAACAGCGTGGTGGAGGATTGGTGGGAGCACCTGGGCCTGCCGTGGTCCGGGCTCATCGGCCAGCGCCGCATCGGCATGCCCACGGCGCAGCTCGACGCAAGTTTCGTGGCGCCGTCGCGCCTGGGCGAGCAACTGCGCTTCGAGCTGAGCGTGGCCCGCCTGGGCCGCAGCTCGCTGCAGCTCGAGCACCAGGTCCTGGGCCCCGACGCCAGCCTGCGCGTGCGCTTTGCGCAACGCATCGTCGCGACCTCGCTGGACACCCATCGCCCCATCGCCTGGCCCGAGGACCTGCGGGCGGCCATCCAAGGTTTCAAGGAGAAGGCATGAGCCTGAAGACCATCCAGCCCGAGGGCTGGGCCCCGCCCAGGGGCTACGCCAACGGCATCGAGGCGCGAGGGCGCCAGCTGTTCGTGGGCGGGCAGATCGGCTGGAACCCGCAGGGCGTGTTCGAGACCGACGACCTGGTCGAGCAGACCCGCCAGGCCCTGCGCAACTGCGTCGAGGTGGTGCGCGCCGCCGGCGGCGAGCCCGCGCACATCGTGCGCATGACCTGGTACCTCAAGGACAAGCGCGAGTACCAGGCGCGCCTGAAGGAGATCGGACAGGCCTACCGGGACGAGATCGGGCGCCACTATCCGGCCATGAGCGCGATCCAGGTGGCCGACCTGGTGGAAGACCGCGCCAAGGTGGAGATCGAGGTCACCGCGGTGTTGCCGGACTGAGGCCCGCTGCTCAGGGCGGGTGTCCTTGCCGCGCCTGCGTGGACTGGCGCTCGCCGGTGTTGCGAAGCCCTGCGCTTGCGATCAGGAGCGCGAACACGGTGCAGACCGTCACCGTCGAGGCCAGGCGCGTGAGGGGCGGCAGCGCAAGCACGGACCCGAGCAGCACGATGACCCCCGAGCCCGCGCCCTGCAGGAAGCCCAGGCAGGCGGAGGCATCGACGCGCTCCGGTCCCGGCATGTCGATGGCCAGAGCGTGGAGCACGGGAAGCAGGGTGCAGCAGGCCAGGGCAGCGAGGGCGCAGCCGCCCACGAACATCAGGGGGTCGGGAGCCATGGCGCTGAGCATCAGGGCCACGGCCGCCCCGCATTGAAGGAGCAGGCCGAGCCGGATCCGCGCCTGGTCGCTCATCGCGTGCGTCAAGGCGCTTCCCGCCTGAAAGCCCGCGAACGTGAGCAGGGCCAAGCCGGACAAGGTCTTCTCGAGCTGGGGAGGTGTCATGCGCAAGGGCCCGAGCAGGATCGCGGGCTTTGCCAGGGCGACGGCCGTGAAGCTGCCTTGCATCAACATCAGCAGCAGAGCAGGAACGAGGATATCGCGCTCGCGCGCGATGGAGCGGGCTCGCTGCCCGGAGCTTCGTGGGCGGCTCTCGACAGGGTGCCTCCGAAGGCAGACGGGAGCGATGGAAGCCAGCACCGCCAGGCAAATCCCCAGGAACGGCATACGCCAGTCAAAGGCCCTCGCCGCCGGGATGATCACGAACGGCAGGATGATCTCGAAACCCTCGAGGGCCGCGTACAGTCGACCGATCGCACGCTGGTAGCCGGCATGGTCCAGGACGTTGCGCAGCATGGCGCGCGCCGCCACGGAGCCAGGGGCGTTCACCAGGAACATCGCCACCAGCAGCGGCAAGGCCCCACCGGAACGGGGCAGGCAGGCGACGATCAACCCCAGGCTCACCAGGCAGGCGGACGAGATGATCATGCCCGCGCGCAATCCGATGCGCCGCAACCACGGTGCCGCCCCCAGCTGCGCCACGGCGAAGCCGGTGATTCCCATGGCAATCGCGGCTTGCACCGCTGCATCCGTTCGCCCCGTCTGCGTGGCGAGGAACGGCGCGAGCGGAACCAGCGCATCGAACAGCACCCCGCAGGCCGCCATGCGCAGCAGGGGCCCGAGGATGTCGCCACGCATCGCTCACCCGTCCCAGCAGCCCGAACATCTTGGGAACATGCACCCACGGTAGCCCTCGGCCCAGGACTGTTGCAAGGAATTCTGGAAGGTTGACAAGGGCTTGGGGACTCGAGCAGGTGCCCAAGCCAGCGGCTGCCCAGGAGCCGCTTCTCGCTCAGGCCACTCCTCCAGCGCAGCACCGCCTGCGCCCGAGGCGCAACGCATCTAAGATCGCGAACATTTCGCGCCCAAGCGGAGCTCGCCTTGACCCAGACCCCTCGCCGCAGCGCCGGGCAGGACAACGACATCGCGGCCCTGGCCCTGCTGTGGCTGGTGGGCGCCTGCCTGCGCCTGAGCATCCTGGCGGTGCCCCCGCTGATGCCCCTGCTGCACGCGAGCCTGGGGCTGAACGAAGGCCAGGTCGGGCTGCTGTCCTCGCTGCCTTCGCTGATGTTCGCGATGGCGGCCATTCCCGGCGCCTTCCTGGTGGCGCGCCTGGGCATCGGCTCCACGCTGCTCATCGGACTGTTGCTCAACGCGGCGGCCTCGGCCGCGCGCGGCCTGGTGCCGCAGGTCGACTTCCTGTACGCGACCACGGCGCTGATGGCCGCCGGAGTGGCCGTCACCCAGCCTGCCCTGCCCCCGCTGGTGCGCAACCGCTTTCCCCGGCGCATCGGCTTCGCCACCGCGGTGTACACCAACGGCCTGCTGGTGGGCGAGATCCTCTCCGCCTCGCTGACCCGTCCCCTGGTGCTACCCCTGGTGGGGGGGCACTGGCGTGGGGCGGTGGCGGTGTGGGCGGTCCCGGTGCTGGCCACCGCGCTGCTGGTGATGGCCTTCGGGCGCCATCTGGTGCCCAGGGGGCGGCCTGCGGCCGACGCGCGCCAGTGGATCCCCGACTGGAGACACCCGTTGATCTGGCGCCTGGGCTTCCTGCTGGGCGGGGTCAACGCCATGTATTTCGTGGCCAACGCCTTCCTGCCCGATTTCGCCACCGCCGCCGGGCACCCGGAACTCATCGAAAGCGCCCTGACCGCGCTGAACGTGGCGCAGCTTCCCGCCTCCTTCCTGATGCTGGCGCTGGCCGGGCGCATGGCCACCCAGCGCTGGGCCTACGTGGCCACGGCCTCGCTGTCGCTGCTCAGCGTGCTGGGCATCATCGCCTCCCGCGGCGAGGGCATGGTGCTGTGGTGCGCGGTGCTGGGTTTTTCCAACTCCATCACCCTGATCCTGGCCTTCGCGCTGCCCTCGCTGCTGTGCGCGCCGGCGGACGTTCCGCGTACCTCGGCCGGCATGTTCACCATCAGCTACGGCTGGGCCATGGCGGTGTCCATCTTCAGCGGCCAGTTGTGGGACTGGACCCGCTCCTCGCTCAGCGGCATCGCCCCGCTGGCCCTGTGCGCGGTGGTCACCGCCGTGCTCGCCGGCACTCTGAGCCTGGCTGGGCATGCGGAGCGGGCCGCGCCTGCAGCGCCGGTCACTCCCGACTAGCATTTCGCTGTTCGCGGACGTCCGTCCGTGCTCCGCCGCCGCGCCGCCGCGCGGCCCCCGCACTCGCCCCGAAGGACTCCCCGCCCATGCTCGCCGCCCGTCTTGCCGCCCGCCTGCAGCGCCGGGGGATCCATTACGCCTGGGCCGTGGCGGCCATCACCTTCGTGGCCATGCTGGTGACCTCGGCCGCGCTGGGCATGCCGGGCGTGCTGCTGCAACCCATGTCGCGCGAGTTCGGCTGGAGCACCGCGGAGCTCTCGGGCGTGTTCGCCACCCGCTTCGCGCTGTACGGCCTGCTGGGGCCCTTCGCCGCCGTGGTGCTGCTGCGCTACGGGGTGGCCCGGGTGGTGGGCTTCGCCGCCGCGCTGATCGCCGCCTGCCTGGTGCTGGGCACGCGCATGCACGGCATCGGGCAGGCCTTCGCGCTGTGGGGCCTGGGGCTGGGCGTGGGTTCGGGCCTGACCGCCATGGTGCTGGGCGCCACCGTGGTCAACCGCTGGTTCGTGCAGCGCCGGGGCCTGGTCATGGGTCTGCTGGCGGCCAGCAGCGCCACCGGGCAATTGCTGTTCCTGCCCCTGGCGGCCTGGCTGGTCGAGCACCATGGCTGGCGCACGGCGCTGTTTCCGGTGGCCGCCGCCGCCATCGGGGTCTCGGTGCTGGCGCTGCTGTTCGTGGCCTCCAGCCCCGAGGCCGTGGGCCTGCGGCCCTACGGCGCGGCGCCCTCGGCGGCACCGCCCGTGGCGCCGCAGCGCGCCGACTGGGGCCTGCCCTTCCGCACCCTGGCCGAGGCGGTGCGCGTGCCCACCTTCTGGATCCTCGCCGCCACCTTCTTCGTCTGCGGCCTGAGCACCAACGGCCTGGTGCAGACCCATTTCATCTCCCTGTGCGGCGACCACGGCCTGGGGCCGGTTCCGGCGGCTTCGGTGCTGTCCATGATGGGCGCCTGCGATCTCGTGGGCACCACGCTGTCGGGCTACCTGTCGGACCGCTTCGACAACCGCAAGCTGCTGTTCTGCTACTACGGGCTGCGCGGGCTGTCGCTGCTGTGGCTGCCTTATCTGGAGTTCACCCTGTCGGGCCTGGGCCTGTTCGCGGTGTTCTACGGCCTGGACTGGATCGCCACGGTGCCGCCGACGGTGAAGCTCGCCGGCGCGCGCTTCGGCCCGGAACGCGCGGGCCTGATCTTCGGCTGGGTGTTCGCCGCGCACCAGCTGGGCGCCGCCACCGCCGCCTACGGCGCCGGGCTGATGCGCACGCTGCTGCACACCTACTCGCCCTCGCTGTTCATCGCCGGCGTCGCCTGCCTGGGCGCGGCGCTGGCCATCCTGCTGGTGCGCGCGCGCCCCGCGCTGCCGGCCGTCGTCGCGCCCCAAGCCGCGCGCTCGTGAACCCTGCCGAGTCCCTGCTCACGCGCCAGCGCGGCCTCGGCGCGGTGGCGCTGCTGGTGGCGGGCACCTTTTTCATGGAGAACCTGGACGCCACGGTGATCACGCCGGCGATCCCGCGCATGGCGGCCAGCTTCTCGGTGCCCCCCGTGGCGCTGAACACGGGAGTCAGTGCCTACATGCTGACCCTGGGCATGTTCATCCCTGCCAGCGGCTGGATCGCCGATCGCTTCGGGGCGCGCCGGGTGTTCGCCTCGGCCATCGCCCTGTTCACCATCGCCTCCTGGCTGTGCGGCCACGCCAGCGGCCTGGGGGAGTTCGTGGTCATGCGCGTCCTGCAGGGCATCGGCGGCGCCTTGATGGTGCCGGTGGGCCGGCTGGTGGTGCTGCGGGTGACCCCCAAGCATCGCCTGATCCAGGCCATCGCCACGCTCACCTGGCCGGCGCTGATCGCCCCGGTCCTGGGCCCGCCGCTGGGCGGCCTGCTGGCCCAGCATGCGAGCTGGCGCTGGATCTTCTGGCTCAACCTGCCGCTGGGCCTGCTCGCGCTGGCCGCGGCGCTGCTGCTGGTGCCCGATGTGCGCGAGCCCGACCCGCAGGCCTTCGACTGGGTCGGCTTCCTGCTGTGCGCGGGCGCGCTGCTCGGCCTGCTGAGCGCAGCCGACATGCTGACCGGCCCGCGCCCCGCTCCCGGTCCCATGGTGCTGGCCGCCGCCGGCGGCCTGGCGCTGCTCGCGCTGGCCCTGCGCCATCTGTCGCGCAGCCCGCATCCCATGCTCGAGCTGTCGTCCCTGCGGGTGCCGACCTTCGCCGTGCCCCTGCGCGGCGGCTCGCTGTTCCGCATGGGCGTGAGCGCCGTGCCTTTCCTGCTGCCGCTGATGTTCCAGCTGGGCTTCGGCTACAGCGCGGTGCGCGCCGGCAGCATGCTCATGGCGGTGTTCGGCGGGAACCTGCTGATGAAACTGGGCACCACCCAGGTTTTGCAGCGCTTCGGCTTTCGCCGTGTGCTGGTGGTCAACGGCCTGCTCAATGCCTGCGCCATCGCGGCCTGCGCCCTGCTCGGGCCGGGCATGCCCCTGGCGCTGATGGCGGGCATCCTGTTCGTGGGAGGCATGACGCGCTCGATGCAGTTCACCGCCTTCAACACCCTGGCCTTCGCCGACATCGAGCAGCGGGCGATGGCGGCGGCCAACACCCTGTTCTCGGCGGTGTTCCAGCTGGCCATGGGCCTGGGCGTGGCGCTGGGCGCGCTGGCCTGGCATGCGGGCACCCTGCTCGCGCCCCAGGCGGCACCGTCCTCGGCCTTTCGCATCGCCTTCGTGCTGGTGGCGCTGGTCTCGCTGCTCGGCGTGCGCGACAGCTTCGCGCTGCCCAGGGACGCCGGCCAGCACGTGGCGCGCGGGGCCTGATCCAGCGCTCCCGGCCGGCCTCAGGGGGCGGACCTTGGCGCGACGGTGCAGGCCGCTCGAAGCTGGGCCCGCATGGATTCCAGCAGCGCGCGCCGCCGCGCCGTGGCCGCGCGCTTGCGCGAGGCCACGGCGTCCAGGTCTCTCTCGGTGCCGCGCAGGGGAAGCAGCCAGCCCTGCGCGCCGTCGGGCAGGGCACCCAGTTCGGCGGCGAACCGGTCGTAGCTGAAGGCCAGGCGCCGGCGCTTTCGCCGGTGGCGATAGATGTGCTGGCGGTCGCCCACCAATTGCAGGTGGCAGCAGCCGGCGCAGGCGGCCAGCTCGCGCGCGGCCTCCAGCAGCAGCTCGCGCGGGCGCTCGCCGTGCATGGCACGCGTGAGCTCGCGCACATGCTCACGGCTTTCCAGTCCGTCGGGCCCCTGCAGGCAGCCGATGTGCAGGCTGTGAGCCCCCGCATGGCGGCGAAAGCCCAGCACCATGGTGTAGCAGCGCCTCGTGACGCCGCACAGATTCAGCACCCATTCGCCTTCCTTGCCGAAACGCGGGTCGTAGCCGAGTTCGATGCGCAGCTCCGGCTGCCGCGCGGCATCCAGGCGCGCGAGCACCAGGGGCTCGCGCGCCAGGCGAAGGCACAGCGTTTGCCAGCCGATGGCCGCGCACACGTCATAGTGCGCTTGCAGTGCCTCCAGGCGGGCCCAGCGATTGAATTGCGCGCACTGATAAGGCCGATGCAGGCGCTCGGTCAGTTCCGGGCGCAGCAGCACCATGCGATGCAACCAGGCCTGCCGGCGCAGATAGTCCAGCCACGAACGGTGACTCGCGCCGTACAGCACGCTGCGCACGACGAATTTCCAGCGCCGCATCGGCTGCTCGCCGTGGACGCGCCGCGAAAGCCGCAACAGCGATCGAAGCATGGGCAAGTCCCCCCGTGGCAAGGCCGCTGGACGGGGTGCCTGCCCCGCCGGCGCATCGTCCGAGGAATCTTGGCATGCTGGAAGGCGCCGCGGCGGGCGCGCACGGCGACTCACGCGGGATCCACGAAGCGCTGGCGCGTGATTGACGAGGCGGCGTCCTGCCGCTCGGCCCAGGACTGCGCGGGAGCCGCCGTATGCGAGCCCTCGTGCTCCGACCTGCGGTCTTGGCGCAACGCAGTGGACTAGGATCGCGGGATTCGATGCAGGGGAACGAGACGATGGACCAAGTCGAGATCGTGCGTTGCAGCCTCGAGCGGCACGCGGCAGCGATCCTGGACATTTTCAACGAGGCGATCGCGCACTCGACCGCGCTGTACGACTACAAGGCGCGCGAGCCGCAGAGCATGGTCGCCTGGTTCGAGGCCAAGCAGCGGGGGAGCTTTCCGGTGATCGGCGTCGAGGACGCCGCGGGGACGCTGCTGGCCTTCGGCAGCTACGGCAGCTTCCGCGCCTGGCCGGCCTACAAGTACACGGTGGAACACTCGGTGTACGTGCACAGGGACCACCGCGGCCGCGGGCTCGGGCGCCTCGTCATGCAGCGCCTGATCGAGGCCGCGCGCGAACAGGGGCTGCACGCGATGATCGGCGGTATCGACGCCGCCAACGCCGGCAGCATCGCCCTGCACACCAGCCTGGGCTTCCGCCACGTGGGCACGCTGCCCCAGGTGGGTTTCAAGTTCGGCCGCTGGCTGGACCTGGCCTTCTACGAACTGCTGCTGGATACTCCGCTGGCGCCGGTGGACGGCTGAGGCCGCCGCGACAAGGGCCTTGCGCACCGCCGCGGCCCCCGCTCGTTGCGCCCGCCACTGGACGACCGTGCTGGCATCCGCCGGGCACGGAATCCACGGCATTCCGGAAGATCGATAGGGAATTGTTGTTTCCGCGCAATCGAGCATACCCCTAGGGGTTGTGCTCGAATTTTGGTGCCGGTCAAATTCAGAAACCCGAATCCGGCATATGGTTGAGCCTGAGGATCGCGCGGTCCCCAGCGAGCCAAGGGTCGCCCTGGCCGGCGCCCGCGCGCCTGAACACCCTTCGATGCGGCTCCGGGAGCGTGCAATGATCAACCCCACCGTCGTGGAACTCTCGCGCTGGCAGTTCGCCGCCACCGCGCTGTACCACTTCCTGTTCGTCCCCCTCACCCTGGGCATGACCTTCATGCTCGCGGCGATGGAAACCGTGTACGTGACCACCGGCAGGGAGATCTACCGGCGCATGGTGGAGTTCTGGGGCAAGCTGTTCCTGATCAACTTCGCCCTCGGCGTGGCCACCGGGCTGACCATGGAGTTCGAATTCGGCACCAACTGGTCCTTCTATTCGGGCTTCGTCGGCGACATCTTCGGCGCGCCGCTGGCCATCGAGGGGCTGATGGCCTTTTTCATGGAGTCGACCTTTATCGGGCTCATGGTCTTCGGCTGGAAGCGCCTGAGCAAGATGCAGCATCTGCTGGTGACCTACCTGGTGGCGCTGGGCTCGAACCTGTCGGCGCTGTGGATCCTGGTCGCCAACGGATTCATGCAGGACCCGCAGGGAGCGCATTTCAACCCGGTGACCATGCGCATGGAACTCACCAGCCTGCCGGCGCTGATCTTCAGCCCCGATGCGCAGGCCAAGTTCGTGCACACCAGCATCGCCGGCTACGTCACCGCCTCGATTTTCGTGTGCGGCATCAGCGCCTGGTACCTGTACCGCGGGCGCCATGTCGAACTGGCGCGTCGCTCCTTTCGCATGGCGGCGCTGTTCGGCGTGCTGGCCACCGCCGGCGTGATCACCCTGGGCGATGCCCTGGGCTTCGTGGGCGCCCACGCCCAGCCCTCCAAGCTGGCGGCCATGGAGGCCATGTGGAAGACCGAGCCCGCGCCCGCGGCCTTCAACGTGGTGGCCTGGCCCGACCAGAAGCGGCGGGACAACGACTTCGCGCTGCAGATTCCCTACGTGCTCACGCCGCTGCTGACCCACACCATGGACCAGACGGTGCCGGGCATCGACGCCATCGTGCGCCACAACCGCGAGCGCATCCTCAGCGGCATCCAGGCGGTGCAGGCCCTCAAGCAGCTCAGCGCCAAGCCGGGCGACCCCGAGGCGATGGCGCGGTTCCAGGCCCATGAGGCCGACATGGGCTACGGCTTCCTCGCCGAGCGCTACGCGCCGGACGACGACCTGGCCCGACTGAGCCCGGCCGACATCGACAAGGCCGCCTGGGACAGCATTCCCAACGTGTTCGCCGAATTCTGGAGCTTCCGCCTGATGGTGGGCATGGGGCTGCTGATGCTGGGGTTCTTCGTGCTGTCCACGCTGTTCACCCTGCGCCGCGACCTGCAGCGCCAGCGCTGGTTCCTGCGTCTGGCGCCCTGGATGATTCCGGTGCCCTTCCTGGCCTGCGAGTTCGGCTGGCTCACCGCCGAACTCGGACGCCAGCCCTGGACGGTGTATGGGCTGCTGCCCACCTGGATGAGCGCTTCCACCCACAGCGTGGGCTACATGGCTTTCTCGCTCATCGGCTTCGTCACGCTGTACTCGGTGTTCATCGCCATCGAGATGTACCTGATGGTGCGTTTCATCCGCCAGGGTCCCACCGAGCATGACGGCACCCCGCCAAGCTCGCAGCGCCCCGCCTGGGGCGGCGGCTACGCCACCGCGGGCGCCATGATGCGCAAGGGAGATTGAGCCATGGACCTGTATCTCGCACTCAAGGTGTTGTGGTGGCTGCTGCTGGGCGTGCTGCTCATGGGCCTGGCCATCATGGTGGGCATGGACATGGGCGTGGGCACGCTGCTGCGTTTCGTCGGCCGCAGCGACACCGAGCGGCGCGTGTGCCTCAACGCCATCGGTCCCCACTGGGACGGCAACCAGGTGTGGTTCATCCTGGGTGGGGGCGCGATCTTCGCCGCCTTTCCCCTGATCTACGCCACGGCCTTCTCGGGGCTGTACATCGTGATGTTGCTGCTGCTGTGGACCATGATCGTGCGTCCGCTGGGGTTCGAGTACCGCAGCAAGATCGCCTCGCCCGCGTGGCGCAACGCCTGGGACTGGGCGCTGCTGGTCAGCGGCGCGGTGCCGATGATCGTCTACGGCGCCGGCATGGGCAACATGCTGCTGGGCGTCCCCTTCCACTTCAGCTGGGACATGCGCTCGTATTACACGGGCAGCTTCCTGTCCTTGCTGAACCCCTTCGCGGTGCTGTGCGGGCTGCTGTCGCTGATGCTGTCCATCCACATGGGCGCGGCCATGCTCATGGGCCGCGCCGGTGGCGCGGTGGCGCAGCGCGCGCGCACGGCCTCCTCGGGAGCGCTGGTGCTGGCGCTGCTGTTGTTCACGGCCGGCGGCATCTGGGTCTCGCTGATGCACGGCTACGTGCTCGACGCCGGGCCCGCGCCCGCCGCGGCGCAGAATCCGCTGCAGCAGACGGTGAGCCTGCAGGCCGGAGCCTGGCTGGGCAACTTCCGCGCGCAGCCGCTGCTGTGGGCGGTGCCCCTGCTCGGCTACGCGGGCATGCTGCTGGCGCTGGCCTCGGTGCGCGCGCGGCGCGCCACGCTGGCATGGTGGTCGGGGGCGCTGGCCTGGATCGGCGTGATCGGCACGGCCGGGGTCGCGCTGTTCCCCTTCATGATGCCCTCCAGCCTGGCCCCCTCGCAAAGCCTGACGGTATGGAACTCGGTATCCAGCCTGACCACGCTGTTGTGGATGACCGGCTTCGCGCTGGTGTTCGTGCCCCTGATCCTCTGGTACACCAGCTGGGCCTTCTGGGTCATGCGCGGCGAGGTGGACGCGCGCGCGCTCGAGTCCGACGACCACGCGTACTGAACCCTTCAGGGAGACCGCGATGAAGACCTTTTTCCTGTTCCTGCTGTACCTGCTCATCGCCTTGGTCACCATCGTGCTCGGCGTGATCCTCGGCGACTATGCCTCCTGGTATTTCGCGTGGATCGTGGGTACGGTGATGATCGTGCTGGTGTCGGCAGCCGGCGGCGCCTGGCTGGACACGCAGGACGAGGATGAACCGCTGAGGCGCTGAAGGGCTCGCGTCAGCGCAACCGCGGGGGCCGGCCGTCCACTTTTCCCTATCCAGCATCGCGCGCGGCTTCGCTCCAGCGGGCCACCGGGCCGCGCCAGGCGATGCGCCCGTGCTCCAGCACGGCGACCTCGTCGACCAGCGCGGCCAGAGCGCCCAGGCGATGCGAGATCAGCAACACCGAGCGCCCGCGCATGGCCTCGGCCAGGGCCTCGTAAAGATCCCGCTCGGTGTTCGCGTCCAGGGCATCGGCGGGCTCGTCCAGCAGCAGCACCGGCGCATCCTTGAGCAGCGCGCGCGCAATGCCCAGGCGCCGCGCCTGCCCCCCCGACAAAAGCGTGCCGCCCTCGCCCAGCGGGCTCAGGTAGCCCTCGGGCAGGGACTCGATGAAATCGTGCAGCTGCGCCGCGCGGCAGGCCGCATGCACCTGCGCGGGCGTGGCCTCGGGGCGGGCCAGCAGGAGGTTGTCCAGCACCGTGCCGTGGAACAGGTAGTCGTCCTGCCCGACCACCGCGAACAGGGACCGGGCCTGGTCGCCGCGCAGCTCGCGCAGCTCACGCCCGCCGATGCGCACGCTGCCCTGCTGGTACTCGCGCAGTCGGGTCAGCACCTGCAAAAGGCTGCTCTTGCCGGCGCCGCTGGCGCCTACCAGCGCCAACCGGGCTCCGGCGGCCAGGTCCAGGTCCAGCCCGTCGAGCACCCAGGGGCGGTCCTCGGCGTAGCGCATGCGCAGGCCGCGAAGCTCCAGGGCGACGTCCCTCGGCACTTCGGCCGGAACCTGGGGTTCGGGCACCGCGGGCGGCGTGTCGGCCAGCTCGAACACCCTGCGCGCGGCGGCCAGCATTTCCCCCAGCATCTGGAAGGCCAGGGGCAGCGGCGCCACGGCCTCGAAGGCCCCCAGGGCGAACAGCGCCAGCATCGGCAATTGCGCCGGGGGCATATGCCCGGAGGCCACCGCCGGCAGCAGCAAGGCCAGGGCCGACACTACGGCCAGGTTGGCGCACAGCCCGACGGCCGCACCCGAAAGCCCCGCCAGCTCGCTGAGCCGGCGCTGGTGCACCAGCAGCTCGGCGCTGGCCTGGTCCACGCGGCGCAGCGCCTGGGCCTCGGCACCGTAGACCCGCAGGTCCAGCGCACCCGCCAGCGCGTCGGCCACCTCCACGCGCAGCAGATTGCGCTGCAACAAGGCCGCGGCGGCCGGCCCGCGCCCGCGCCGCCAGGCCCACCACGGCACGGCCAGGCCGGCCAGGGCCAGCCATGCGCCCAGCAGCAGCGCCAGCGCCGGGCTGAACAGCGCCACGGTGGCCAGCACGCCCAGGCTGGCCACCGCCGCCACTCCCGCCGGAAGCAGCAGGCGCAGGTAGACCTGGTTCAGGGTGTCGATATCGGCCTGCATGCGCGACAGCAGGTCGGCGCTGCGCAGCAGGTCCAGCCTCGCCGGAGCCAGGGGCTCGATGGCCAGGTACAACCATACCCGCAGGCGCGCCAGGATGCGAAAGGTGGCCTCGTGCGTGGCCAGGCGCTCCACGTAGCGCCCGCCGGTGCGCGCGATGGCCAGGCCGCGGATCAGCGCGGCCGGCGTGAAATAGTCGAACACCGCGCCCGAGGCGCCCGCCAGCGCCATGGCCGCGATGAACCAGCCGGACACGGCCAGCAAGCCGACGTTGGCCAGCAGGGCCAGCAGCGCCACGGCGCCGCCGGCCAGCATCCAGCGGCGCTGCGGGGCCATCAGGCGCAGCAGGCGCGACAGGTCGCGACGCTGGAGCTCGCCCGGCGAGGCGGACGGGTGACGGGCGGATCGGCGCGGACTCATGCGGCCCCGCCCTGCTGCGTGCGCAGCAAGCGCGCGAAGGCGCCGCCTGCCGCCGCCAGTTGCTGCGGGCGGCCCTGCTCGACCACGCGCCCGGCTTCGAGCACCACCACGTGGTCGGCCAGTTCCAGGGTGCGCAACCTGTGGCTGACCATGAGCACCGTGCGCCCTCGCACCGCGATGCGCAGCGCGTCCAGCACCTGCTGCTGGGCTTCGGCGTCCAGGCTGGCGGTGGGCTCGTCGAGCAGCAGCAGCGGGGCGTCGCGCAACAGCGCGCGCGCCAGCGCCAGGCGCTGCACCTGCCCGCCGGACAGGCCCGCTCCGCGCTCGCCCAGCAGGGTGTCGAAACCCTGGGGCAGCGCATCGATGAACGCCTCGGCGCCGGCCGCGCGGGCAGCGCCGCGCAGGGACTCCAGGCTCGCCCCGGGGCGAGCCAGGCGCAGGTTGTCGGCGATGCTGGCGGCGAACACGTGGGCGCGCTGCGGCACCAGCGCGAGGCCGCGCAGCCAGGACTCCTGGCCGAAGGATTCCAGCGCCGCGCCATCCACCTCGATGCGCCCGCGCTGGGCCCGCGCCAGCCCGAGCAAAAGGCTCAGCACCGTGGACTTGCCGGCGCCGCTGGCGCCCACCAGCGCGGTGACACGGCCGGCGGCCGCGTCGAAACTGCAGCCTCGCAAGGCCTCGCGCCCGTCCGCGTAGGCGAAGTGCACGTCCTCGAAACGCAGGCCCGGAGTGCGGGGAACAGAGGGCGCCGTCCCAGGCCCGGCTGCTCCATGGTCTGCAGGGACCGGCTCATTGCCGCCGGGGCCCGGAGCGCCCGGGGCGGGCTGCTCCGCCCCGCCACAGCCGGGCTCCGGAGGCTGCAGCTCGAACACCGGCTGCAGGCGCTGCGCGGCCCCGATGGCGTCCATGCGCAGGTGGTACACGCCGCCCAGCGCGCGCAACGGGGCGTAGTACTCGGGAGCCAGCAGCAGCACGAAAAAACCCTGCAGGAAATGCATCTGCCCCCACATCAGGCGAAAGCCGATGAGCACCGCCACCATGGCGATGCTCACGGTGGAGAGGAATTCCAGCACCACCGAGGACAGGAAGGCCACGCGCAGCACGCGCATGGTGGCGGCGCGATATTCCTCGGAGACCTGCTCGACCACCGCCGCCTCGCGCCGGCCGGCGCCCAGCAGGCGCAGGGTGCCCAGGCCCTGCAGGGAATCCAGGAAGCGCGCCGACAGGCGCGCCAGGCGCAGCCACTGCTGCTGGTTCATGTCCTCCGCGCCGCGGCCGATCAGCCACATGAACAGGGGGATCAGGGGCGCGGTGAGCAGCAGGATGGTGCCGCTGATCCAGTCCACCGGGAACACCGCCAGCAGGATCGCCACGGGCACCAGCGCCGTCACCTTCGCGGTGGGCAGGTAGCGCGCGAAATAGGACTCGAGCGCCTCGATGCCATTGACCAGGCTGTTGACCAGGTCGCCTCGCTGCTGGCCGCGCAGCCACAAGGGACCCAGGCGCTGGATCTGCGCCAGCAGTTCGCCGCGCAGTTGCTGGCGCAGCGCGGCCCCGGCGCGAAAGGCCACGCGCTCCGACCCACGCACCAGCGCGAAGCGCAGCAGGATCAGCGGAGCCAGGGCCAGCAGCCAGGGCAGCGCCTGGCGCAGGCCCGCGTGCCGCTGCACGGCGGAAGCGATCACCTGCGCGAGCAGGCCCGCCTGCGCCACGACCAGCACGCCCGAGGCCGTGCCCAGCGCCACCGCCTGGCGCAGCGCCGGGCGCAGGCGCGGCACGAAACCGTTCAGCCAGGCCAGCGCGCGGGGATCGCGCGAAGGCGTGGGGGTGGGTGGGGGTGTGGCGGTGGGGGTGGAGGACATCGCGGCGGCAAAGCCCGCAGGGGGCGCTGCCCGAGCTTACGCGAGCCCACCCGCAGCGTCGCGGATTCCCGTCAAATCCCGGCGGCGTCGCAGCAAAACCACCCTGCGCCTCGGGCGCGGGGAAAAACCTCAGGAAAACCCCATAGGTTTTGCATGAGGCGCCGGCTGAAGGTACGCTGAGGATCCGCCCTCCTGGTGCGGAGCGATGCGCCGATGCGACGAATCCTCAGGTTCCTGCTGCAGCTCGCCGCCCCCGAGCGCGCGAAAACCACCGAGCTCCAGCGCCGGGTGCGCGAGCTGGAGCTGGAGCGCGCGCGCCTGGAAAGCCTGGTCGAGACCTCCCCGGACGGCATGTGGCTGAAGGACCTGGACGGGGTCTACCTGCACTGCAACCAACAGGCCCTGCGCTACCTCGGCAAGACCCGCGAGCAGGTGCTGGGCCGGCGTGACGGCGATTTCCTGCCCGAGGACCTCGCCGCGCGCGTGGTCGCCGGCGACCGGGAGGCGCTGCGCAGCGGCACGGAGGTGCGCAGCGAGGCCCTGCTGCCCAACCCGGATGGCGGCGACTACGCCCTCGAGGTGCTGAACATCCCCGTGCCGGCTCCCGGCGGGGCTTACCTGGGCGTGCTCGGCGTGGCCCGCGACATCTCGGGGCGCAGGCACATGGAAAGCACCATCCGCCTCTGGGCCGAGGCCTTCCGCAACGCCGGCTTCGGCCTGTCCATCTCGGACGCCCGCAGCAACCGCTACCTGGACGTCAACCCCGCCTTCGCGCAACAGCGCGGCTACACCCGCGAGGAACTCATCGGCCAGCCCGTCACCAGCGTCATCCCCGCCGACATGCTGCCGCGCTACCTGGCGAACCGGGCGCGCGGCGACGAGCAGGCGCATGCGGTGTACGAATCGGTGGCCCTGCGCAAGGACGGCTCGCGCTTCCCGGCGCTGCTCGACGTCACCGTGGTGTTCGACGACACCGGCCGCGCCGAGCGGCGCATCGTGTACTCGCTGGACATCAGCGAGCGCATGCGCAGCGAACACGAGCGCCGGCTGTGGGCGCACACCTTCGAGCACGCGGGATTCGGCGTCGCGGTCTCGGACGTGCACAGCAACCGCATCGTGGCGGTCAATCGCGCCTACGCGCGCCAGCACGGCTACACCGTGGACGAACTCCTCGGCATGCCGCTGGAACAGCTGTTTCCGGCCGATCGACTGCAGCAGGCGCGCGACATGCTGGAGCGCGCCGCACAGCAGGGCCGGTGCGTGTTCGAATCCGAACATCTCACGCGCGCCGGTCAGCGCCTCCCGGTGAGCCTGGACATGACCCTGGTGCACGACGAGGAGGGGCGCGTGCGCTACCGGGTCGTGTATTCGCAGGACATCACGCGGCGGCGGCAGGCCGAGCGTGAGCTGCGCATCGCCGCGGCCGCCTTCGAATCCCAGGAGGGCATCGTGGTCACCGACGCGCAGGGAAGCATCCAGCGGGTCAACTCCGCCTTCTCGCGCATCACCGGCTGGAGTTCCGCCGAGGCCATCGGACGCCACCCGGCCATGCTGCGCCCGGAGCATCGCCGCAACGGCGTGGCCTGGGGGCCCCTGCGCGGCCTGGCGCGCAACGGCTACTGGAGCGGCGAGATGTGGAGCCGTCGCAAGAACGGCGAGGCCTTCCTGGCCCGGGTGGCGATCTCCGCCGTGCGCGACGACGCCGGCACGGTGCAGCACTACGTCGGCACCATGACCGACATCACCGAGGAGCGCGAGGCCAGGCGGGAGGCCGAGCGCCTGGCGCGCCACGACGCCCTGACCGACCTGCCCAACCGCCAGTACCTGCGCGAACTGACCGGCGCCGCCCTGGCCCGCGCGCGCAAGAGCGGCGAGCTGGGCGCGCTGATGATGCTCGACGTGGACCACTTCGCCCTGCTCAACGCCACCCACGGGCACCACCATGGAGACCTCGTGCTGGTGGAACTGGCCCGGCGCCTGCGCCTGGCGCTGCGCCCCGGCGACGCGCTGGGTCGATTCACCGGGGACAAATTCGTCGTGCTGCTGGAGGGCATCGGCGCGGAGTGGGTGCACGCCACGCATCGGGCCGGGGCCACCGCGGCGCAGTTGCGCGAGGCGGCAGCCGCCCCCTTCGAGTGGCCGGACAAGCGCATCCCCGGGGTCGGCGTGAGCATCGGCCTGACCCTTTTCGGCCCCGACACCGAAGCCAGCCTGGACAGCGACGTCCTGCTCGCGCGGGCCGAGACCGCCATGTACCGGGCGCAGCAGGGCGGGCGCAACATCACCAGGGTGTTCGAGCCCTCGATGCAGGCCGAGCTCGATGCGCGCGGCCGCCTGATCGAGGAGCTGCGCGTGGCCATCCCCCAGCGCCAGCTGCTCCTGCACCTGCAAGCCCAGGTGAACGCAGACGGCGAGGTGCGGGCGGCGGAGGCGCTGGTGCGCTGGCAGCACCCGACGCGCGGGCTGCTGCCGCCCGACGGCTTCATCGGCGTGGCGGAGCAGACAGGCCTGATCGACGCGCTGGGGCGCGAGGTGCTGCGCATGGCCTGCGCGCAGATCGCAGCCTGGTCGCGCGAGCAGGCGACGCGCGAGCTCTCGCTGTCGGTCAACGTCAGTCCGGTGCAGTTCAGGCGGGAGGACTTCGTGGCCGAGATCCTCGACGCGGTGGCCACCTCGGGCATCGACGCGCAGCGCCTCAAGCTGGAACTGACCGAAAGCATGGTCATGGACGACCTGGACGACGCGGTGCACAAGCTCGGGTTGCTCCGCAGCCATGGCCTGCGCATCGCGCTGGACGATTTCGGCACCGGCAGCTCCTCGCTGTCGTACCTCACCCGGCTGCCGCTGGACCAGCTGAAGATCGACAAGGCCTTCGTGCACAAGCTTCCCGAAAGCCCCAGCGACGCTCTGGTGGCGCAGACCATCATCGCCATGGCCAAGGGCCTGGGCCTGGAGGTCGTGGCCGAGGGCGTCGAGACCCCCGCACAACTGGCTTTCCTGCGCGCACACGGCTGCGACCTGTATCAGGGCTACCTGCTGGGGCACCCGGTGCCCATCGAGCAGTTCATGGCCTCCGCGGCCCTGCACCCCGGTTAGTGTCCCAGGGGCAGACGCACCTCGGCCTTGACCTCCTTGAGCACGATGCTCGAGCGCACGTGCGTGACCCCCGGCAGGCGGAACAGCACCTGGTGCTGGAAGCGCTCGTAGCTCTCGATGTCCGGCTGGGCGATGGTGAGCAGGTAATCGGCCTGGCCGGTGGTCGACAGGCAGCGCACGATCTGCGGCACGGCCAGCACCGAGCGCTCGAAATCCTCCACGATGCTCTCGCTGTGCCGGCTCAGGTTGATCTCGGCCACGACCAGCAGGTGCAGGCCGACCTTGGCGCGGTCCACCAGCGCCGTGTAGCCCCGCACCACGCCGCTGGCCTCCAGCTCCTTCACCCTGCGCCAGCAGGGGGTGCTGGACAGCCCGACCTTGTCGGCCAGCTGCTGCACGGTCTGGCGCGAGTCCCTTTGCAACTCCTCGAGAATGCGCAGACTGTAGGTGTCGAGGACAATTTGCTCGCTCATACTCCACCTCAAGAAATTCCTTCCCGATTCTGCCCCAGAATCGGTGAATCCGGAAAGGTATTTTCTCGGACGAGGCATTATGGTTCCTCTGCTCTCCACGAGGTCGCCATGTCCACCGTCCTGCCCGCACCCTCCCCCGCCGATCCCTCCCCCGCCGAGGCCTCGCCGCGCGCGCCCTCCGGCACCTCCCTGCGGCGCGACTATCAGTTGCGCGACGCGCTGCTGGCTTCGCGCGGACGCGTTCTGCTCACCGGCACCCAGGCGCTGGTGCGCCTGCTGCTGATGCAACGCGCCAGCGACGCCGAGCAGGGGCTGGACACGCGCGGATTCGTCAGCGGCTATCGCGGCTCGCCGCTGGGCATGGTGGACCAGGAACTGTGGCGTGCCCAGGGCGAGCTGGACGCCGCCGGCGTGCGCTTCGTGCCCGGGGTCAACGAGGAACTGGCGGCCACCCAGGTGCTGGGCACCCAGCGCGTGGAG
This sequence comes from Pseudomonadota bacterium, assembly GCA_021846965.1. Taxonomy (GTDB): domain Bacteria; phylum Pseudomonadota; class Gammaproteobacteria; order Burkholderiales; family Burkholderiaceae_C; genus Thiomonas_A. The sequence goes on from JAJZWA010000001.1 coordinate 41,599, forward strand.
ACCGACCCCGAGCGCACCGCCGCCGGCGTGTTCGCCATGTGGTACGGCAAGGGCCCCGGCGTGGACCGCGCCGGCGACGCGCTGCGCCACGGCAATGCCTATGGTTCCTCGCCGCACGGCGGCGTGCTGGTGGTGGCGGGGGACGACCACGGCTGCGTGTCCTCCTCCTTTCCCCACCAGAGCGACCTGGTGCTGCAGGGCATGGGCATGCCGGTGGTGGCGCCTTCCAGCGTGGCCGAGTACCTGGAGTTCGGCCTGTACGGCTGGGCGCTGTCGCGCTATTGCGGCGCCTGGGTGGGCATGACCGCCCTGTCCGAGGTTGTGGAAAGCCGCGCCAGCGTCGACCTGGACCTGCTGCAGGCTCGCCGCGTGGCGTGGCTGGACGCGGCCGGAGTGGCAGCCGCCACCGGGCACCAGGCACCGGCCGACGGCCTGCATTACCGCTGGCCCGACCTGCCCTCCCTGCGTATCGAGACCCGCCTGGCCGACAAGCTGCAGGCGGCGCGGGCCTTCGCCCGGGTGAACAGCATCGACCGCGAGCTCATCCGCAGCGAACACGCCCGCGTGGGCATCGTCACCTGCGGCAAGGCCCACCAGGACCTGATGGAAGCGCTGCGCCGCCTGGAGATCAGCCCGCGCATGCTGGCCGAGGCCGGGGTGCGCCTGTACAAGGTGGGCCTGTCCTTCCCGCTGGAGTCGACGCGCGCGCTGGAGTTCGCGCGCGGCCTGGACGAGCTGCTGGTGGTGGAGGAGAAGGCACCGGTGGTCGAGAGCCAGTTGCGCGAGCTGCTGTACAACCAGCCGGTCGGGCAGCGCCCCGCGATCATCGGCAAGCACGATCGCGACGGGCGCCCGCTGGTCGCCGCCACCGGGGAGCTGCGGCCGTCGCGCCTGATCGAGCTGCTGGCGGACTGGCTGGTGCGTCATTTCCCGGACCAGGCCACCTTCAACGACCACCGTCGCCACGTGCGCGATTTCCTGCCCGCGCAACTGCCGGCCAGCCCCGTGGACGGGCTGCGGCGCATCCCCTACTTCTGCGCCGGCTGCCCGCACAACACCTCCACCCGGGTGCCCGAGGGCTCCACGGCGCGTGCCGGCATCGGCTGCCATTTCATGGCCAGCTGGATGAATCGCGACACCGAGGGCCTGATCCAGATGGGCGGCGAGGGCGTGGACTGGGTGTCGCACTCCATGTTCACGCGCGCGCCCCATGTGTTCCAGAACCTCGGCGACGGCACCTACTACCACTCGGGCTACCTGGCGATCCGCCAGGCGGTGGCGGCCGGCGCGCGCATGACCTACAAGATCCTGTTCAACGACGCCGTGGCGATGACCGGGGGCCAGCCGGTGGACGGCACGATCAGCGTGGACGCCATTGCGCGCCAGGTGGAGAGCGAGGGCGTGCGCTGCGTGGCCGTGGTATCGGAGAACGTGGCGCAGTACCGCGCCATGCGGGGGCGTTTCCCCCCGGGCACGCGCTTTCATCATCGCGACGAGCTCGACGCCGTGCAGCGCGAGCTGCGCGAGATGGAAGGCGTCACGGTGCTGATCTACGAGCAGACCTGCGCGGCCGAGCTGCGCCGCCGGCGCAAGAAGGGGCTGGCGCCCGAGCGCACGCAGCGCCTGTACATCAACGAGCTGGTCTGCGAGGGCTGCGGCGACTGCTCGGTGCAGAGCAACTGCGTGGCCGTGCAACCGCTGGAGACGGAGCTGGGGCGCAAGCGCCGCATCGACCAGACGGCCTGCAACAAGGACTATTCCTGCGCCAAGGGCTTCTGCCCCAGCTTCGTCAGCGTCGAGGGCGCTCGCCTGAAGCGCCGCCTCGGGCTGCAGGCGCAGGCCGCCGAGCAATTGCTGGCGCGCGCCGACGCGCTGCCGAAACCCGCGGCGCATGTATGGGACGCCCCCTACGACCTGCTGGTGACCGGGGTAGGCGGAACCGGCGTGGTCACCGTGGGCGCGCTGGTGGCCATGGCCGCGCACCTGCAGGACTACCACGCCAGCGTGCTGGACTTCATGGGCTTCGCCCAGAAGGGCGGCGCCGTGCTGTCCTTCGTGCGCCTGGCCGACCGCGCCGACCGCCTGCACCAGGTGCGCATCGATGCCCAGCAGGCCGACGCCGTGCTGGCCTGCGACCTGGTCACCGCGGCCAGCGCCGAGGCGCTGCAGACGGTGCGCCACGGGCGTACGCGCATCGTGGTCAATGAACACGCCACGCCCACCGCGCACGCGGTGCTGGACCGCGACGCGCCCTGGCCCGCCGAGCAGCTGCTGGCCAAGCTGCGCGGCGCCGCCGGCGCCGAACGCGTGCGCACCCTGGACGCCCAGGCCTGGGCCGAGGAGTTCCTGGGCGACACCACGGCGGCCAACGTGCTGGCGCTGGGCCACGCCTGGCAGCTGGGCCTGGTTCCCGTCAGCGCCCAGGCGCTGGAGCGGGCCATCGAGCTCAACGGCGTGGCCGTGCAGGCCAATCGCATCGCCTTCGCGCTGGGTCGCCTGTCGGCGGCCGACCCGCAGGCCTGCCGCGAACTCCTGCACCAGCCCCAGCCGGCCCCCGCCGAAGCGCCGGATTTCCTGCGCACGGCCATGGAGCACCTGCGTGCCTGGCAGGACGAGGCCTGGGCGCAGCGCTTCGCGCGCCGGGTCGAGGCCGTGCGTCTGCGCGAGGCCGAGCTGGGCGGCGACGGACGCCTGGCCGATGCCGCGGCGCGCAGCCTGCTGCGCCTGATGAGCTACAAGGACGAATACGAGGTGGCGCGCCTGTACACCGACGGGCGATTCGCGCAGGCCCTGGCCGAGCAGTTCGAGGGCCCCGCACGCCTGCACCTGCACCTGGCGCCGCCCTGGCTGGCCCGCGGCCGCGGCGGTGCGGCGCCGCGCAAGCTGCGCGTGGGCGCCTGGGTGCTGGGTCCGCTCAAGCTGCTGGCGCGGGGGCGGCGCCTGCGCGGCACCTGGCTGGACCCTTTCGGCTACAGCGCCGAGCGACGCATGGAACGCGCTTCGATCACCGAGTTCGAGACCCTGCTGGACGAACTGCTGCCCCAGCTCGACGCCTCGAAACTCGAACTCGGCATCGCGCTGGTCTCGCTGCCGCAGCAGGTGCGCGGCTTCGGCCACGTCAAGCTCGCCGCCGTGCAGGCCGCGCGACTGCGCCGCGACGAGCTGCTGCACCGCCTCGATCCCCGGCGCTACCCGCAGCCGGCGCGCAAGGCGCAGGCCGGACAGTTGCGCGGCATCGCCATCAGCGTGCAACGCTGAGCAGGCGCGGGCGGGGCCGGCCTCACTCGTCGGAGTCGGCGCCGGTGAGGTACCAGCAGGCCTGCGCCAGAGGCGCCGGGGTGTCGGGTGCCAGCGCGAGGATCATGGGCTGCGCACCCGCTTCGCGCAGGCGCAATCCGGCCGTGCGCAGCCCGGCCAGCAGCCACGCTGGCCCTGCGCACTGCATGGACAGGCTGCGCAGCCCCTGGGCCTGCGCCTGCCGCGCGGCCAGGCGCAGCAACTGCGCCGCCAGCCCGGCCGACGGTCGCTCGACCAGAAGGTCGCGCACGTGCATCGCGGAGCCCTCGACTTCACAGGCCGCGTAGCCGGCCAGGGCCTGGGTGCGCGCATCGACCAGGACGAGCATGCGGGTGCGGTGCCAGGCGCGCGCCTCGAAGCGCCAGCGCAGGAAGGAGAGGTCGCGCCTGCCCACGACACAGTCGCCCAGGGCCTGGCGCGCCCGCACCCAGAGCGCGTCGAAGCGCTCGTCCGGCCCCTCCAGCCACGAGGCTTGCAGCAAGCGCCCCTGGCGCCGCAGCCCCGCCGCATGGCGCAGGGAGAGCGCCGCGTCCGCCACCAGCCCCAGCGCCCGGCGCGCGGCTTGAGGCCAGCCCGGCGGAAGGTAGGCCGCGCTGCGCAAGGCGCGCGCGTAGCGCCCCATGCCGGGAAGCACCTGGTAGCCGGCGCGCCGCACCACGGGCAGCGACTTGGCGTTGGGAAATCCGTAGAGCAGTGCGTGCCGCGCCAGGCCCTGTTCCAGCGCGGCGCGCTGCAGCATCAGCGCCGGGTACAGGGTGCGGTGGTGGCTGTCGACCGCGAAATCGCCCATCAGCGCAGCGTCCAGCTCGCGGCCGTGCCAGCACAGCGGCCGGTTGCCCAGGCCCGTGACGCCGACGACCTGCCCGCCGTGGTGCAAGAGCAGCAGGCGCGGCTGGCCCGAAGGATGGCGCATGTAGAACCAATCGAGCTTCAGGGGCCTGCGCTCGGCGTAGCCCAGGGCCTGGCTCCACAGATCGACGATGGCCCCGGCCTGCTCCGGCAGGCGCGCCGCCTCCACCCGGTACTCGGGAGCCTGCAGCTCAGCCACCCTGCCGCTCCATGGCGCGACGCGCCAGCAGCACGCGCTCGTTGCCCTGCGCATCCCGCACCGGACGTACCTGGTCGTAGCGTCTGTCGCGACCGGCCAGCTGCAGCATCGCGCTGCCCTGGCCCAGTCCCACCTCCACGCACAACCAGCCTCCGGGGCGCAGCAAGGCCGGCGCCTGGCGCAACAGGCGCATGAGGATGCCCACGCCGAAGGCACCGCCGTCGAAGGCCATCGCCGGCTCGAATCCGATGATCTCGCGGGGCATGGACTCCAGGCGAGCACTGGAGATGTAGGGCGGCGCCGAAATCAGCACATCCACGCTGCCCGCCCAGTCAGGCCCCTCGAAGGGGGCCAGCAGGTCCCCTTCGTGCCAGCGCACCCGCGCATCCAGGCCCAGGAGCGAGGCGTTCTCGCGCGCCAGCTCCAGCGCCTGGGCCGACAGATCGGCGCCATGCACCCGCGCCGAGGCCACGGCGCCTGCCATGGCCAGCGCGAGGTTTCCGCTGCCGCAACACACGTCGATGCAACAGGGCTGCTCGAGCGTATCGGCAGCTTCGAGCAAGAGGTCGCGCGCCGCCTCGCCCAGCATCTCCGTCTCGCGCCGAGGAATCAGCGCGCAAGGCCGGGCCAGGAGGTCCAGGCCCATGAATCGCTGGCGCTCCAGCAGGTAGGCCAGGGGTTCGCCGCTGAGCCGGCGCGCGATCAGCGCGTCCAGGCGCTCCAGCCCGGCCGCATCCAGCGTCGGTGGCGCATGGACTTGCGCCGCCTGCACCGAAAGTTGCAGTCCCGCGGCGCGGCACCACAACGCACGCAGCGCAGACTCGGGCGTCTCCTCCGGCTTGTCGGGGAGGGTGTGCAGCGCCGTCTTCAGGCGACCCAGGCGTTCCAGGAATTGCGGCCCGCCGACATTCATGCGCCGGCCCCCTGGCCGTCGGCCCCGATGCGCCATGCGGCCCCATGCAGATACGCCGTGCCGCGCCGCTTGGCGTCGATGTCCGCATACACATGCCGAGCCTGTGCGGCCTCGATGCCCAGCGCAGCCGCGAGCTGCTCGGGCGTCACGCCGTGGTCGCGCGCCCACAGCGCCAGATCCATCTGCGGCCAGGCCAGCGCGAAGTAGAACTCGTCCTGCCCCTGGGCCAGGCTGTAGGTGTCCGTGGTGGGCTGGGCCTCGCAGACCTCGCGCGGCAGCCCCAGGTGCCTGGCCAGGGCGTACACCTGGGTCTTGTACAAATGGGCGATGGGCTTGAGGTCGGCCGCACCGTCGCCGTTCTTGACAAAAAAGCCCTGGTCGAACTCCAGCCGGTTGGGGGTTCCGAGCACCGCGTAGTTCAAGGCGTCCGCGTGGTGGTATTCCAGATTCTTGCGCACGCGCTGCTTGAAATTGGTCGCCGCGACGATGCGCAGATAGGCATGCAACGGCAGGCGCCGTCGCTGCAGCCGGCCGCCCGGATCCTGCACCACCAGGTCGAAGAAATGCACGCGCCCGGCAGCGCCCTCGGCGATGGCCAGCTTGCTCTTCCAGCCGGCCCCGTAGTCGGGGAACAATTCGCGGATCGCCTGGTCGCGACGCGCGTAACAGCCCAGCGCCTCCAGCGCGGGCGTGATGTCCTCGTGCAGGCAGCGCAGCCCGAGCTCGCGCGCGACCTGCTCGCCCAGTCGCGTCGACGCCGCTCCCGACTCCCGCTCGGGCATGAGCAGCGCGACCACCCGCTGCGGCCCCAGGGCACGCGCCGCGAGCGCGGCGCAGACCGAACTGTCGACGCCGCCGGATAGCCCCAGCACCACGCCTCGCCGATGCATGCCCGCGAGGGCCCCGCGCAGGAAGGCCCCGATGCGCTCGAGTTCCTGCTCGCAGTCGAGATCGAGCACCCGGGACGACAGTTCCCCCATGACGTGCCTCAGGCCTGGACCCCGGCTTCGCGCTTGCGGTGCACGAAGGCGGCGATGGCGTCCAGCGAATCCAGGTTCTCCGGCACCATCTCGGCATCGAGCACCCGGACTCCGAAGGATTCCTCCAGGTACAGGATCAATTCGAGGATTCCGGTGGAATCCACGATATGCCGGTCGAGCAGCGAATCGGCATCGCCGAATTCCAGGTCCTGCGCGCCCATGAGGAAGTTCTCGCGGATGTAACCGCGCACCTGCTGCTGGATGGTCGTGGCCATCGACATGCTCCGTTGACGAGTTTGCCGGGTCGCGGCGCTCAAAGCAGCGACGCGCGACGCACCTTTCCATTGTCCGTCTGCGGCAGCTCGGACACGAATTCCACCTGCCGCGGCACCATGAAACTCTCCAGGCGGGCCTGGCAGTGCCGAAGCACCGCACGCTCGTCCAGGGTCTGCCCGGGAACCCGCACCACGAAGGCCTTGATGGCCTCGCCCAGCAGGTCGTCGGGCACGCCGACCACCACCGCCTGCTGCACGCCGGACAGCTCGTGGAGCACATTCTCCACTTCGCGGGGACTGACCTTCTCTCCCCGGCTCTTGATGATGTCGTCCTTGCGCGCGACGAAGTACAGCCAGCCTTCCTCGTCGCTGCGGAACACGTCGCCGGTGTGGAGCACCATCTCTCCCGGCAACGGCCCGGGATGCAGGCGCTCGGCGGTGGCCTGCGGCTGCCTCCAGTAGCCGCGCATGACGTGGCTGCCGCGCACCACCAGCTCCCCGGTGCTGCCATCGGGCAGTCGCCGCCCCTGCTCGTCGATCAGCCACAGCTCCTCGTTGGGCATGCCGCGCCCCACGCTCTGCGGACGGATGTCGAGTTGCTCCGGCGGCAGGTAGCTCACGCGCTTGCATTCGGTGAGCCCGTACATCGAATACAGCCTGGCCTGCGGAAAGGCATCGCGGATGCGCTGGATATGCGACACGGGCAAGGCCGCAGCGGTGTTGGTCACCAGGCGCAGGCTGCGCAGATCGAAGCCGGACAGGTCCATGCCCAGGAGCATGGCGAACATGGTGGGCACTCCGGCGAACACGGTGGCCCCCTCGCGGGCCATGTCCTGCAGCACCCTTGCCGGGTAGGTGAAGGAGCGCTCCAGCAGCACGGTGGCCCCCAGCGCGAAGGCCATCAGCACCTGGTACAGGCCGTAGTCGAAGGCCAGCGGGAGCGCACAGGTCAGCACGTCGTGCTCGTGCAGCCCCAGATAGCTGCTCACCGAATCCAGCGCGCTGAGCATGTTGCGATGGCTCAGCATCACGCCCTTCGGACGGCCGGTGGACCCGGAGGTGTAGATGATGGCCGCCAGGTCCTGGTCGATCAGCGGCCTCGGCGGCTCCAGCCTTGCGGCTGCGGGCTCCTCGCATGCCGGCGGGTAGCGGACCTCCCCGGCCAGGCCGGGCGCGGGCGCCGCATAGCCGTCATCGGCGAGCCAGCAATTGCGCACGCAGGGAGCCATCGCCAGCGCCTGGCGCGCCACCTCGGCCAGTGCGTTCTGCGTGACCAGCGCGGCGGCCTCGGCATCCGCCAGCACGTAGGCCAGCTTGTCGGCCTTGGTCAGGGTATTCACCGGCATGAACACGGCACCGATGCGCAACACCGCATAGATGGCCGCGACCATGTGCTCGGAATTGTCCAGGAACAGGGCCACCCGGTCGCCGCGCCCGACCCCATGGGCGCGAAGACTTGCGGCCAGACCCAGACTCAGGGCATCGATGTCGGCGTAGCTGCTGCGACGACCTTCGCGCACCAGCGCCGTGCGGTCCGGAACGCGCCGCACCTGGGTCTCGAAGGTCTGGTGCAGCAAAAGGGCCATGGTGTCGGAATGCTCGTGGGTGCGACCGGCGAGTGTACGGAATTCAGGTGGGGGCTTCCTCCCGGCTTCGCGGGGGTGCGCCCTGCACGAACTGCCGATGCAGGGACATGGTGGACAACACGCCCACGAAGGCCATGTTGTCGGCGAAGCCGATGGCCCTCCCGGCGCGGCACTTGGCAAGCAGGCGCGCCACCGCCGTGGCGTCGAAGTACCCCGCATCCTTCAGCGAGGCGGGACTGAGCAGTTCGGCCACCCAGTCCAGCTCGACTCCGTCGTTGAAAAAGCAGCGACTGTCGGGCGCCCGGTAAGGCTGCTTGGAGCGCGCCAGCACGGACTCGGGCAGCAAGCCGCGCATGGCCCGCTTGAGCAGCCACTTCTCGTTCAGGCCCATGATCTTGTAGCGCGCCGGAAGGCTCGATGCAAAGGCGATGAGATGGTGGTCCAGGAAAGGGAAGCGCCCCTCCACCGCATGGGCCATGGCCATGCGATCACCCTGGGTGCACAGCAGGTACTGCGACAACAGCGTGGTCGCCTCGATGTACTGGTCCTGCTGCAGCGGGCCCCAGGCTGCAAACTCCGCGGGCAGGCCGCTGGCGAGCTCGCCCGGAATGTCGCGTTCACGCAGGACATCGCGCATTTCGGCGGAGAACATTTGCCAGCAGCGCTGGGTCGTGCTCCAGCGGGTCATGTGCCCGTAGCCGGGCAGCGGGAGCTTGTCCGGATCGGCCCGGAAAAAGCCGCGGGCCAGCGCCGCGCTGGCTGTCGGCGAGCGCGACAGCCAGGGGTACAGTCGGCCCAGCAGGGCGGAGCGCCAGGCCGACTGCGGCGCCCGCGCCATGAAGCGCCGCACCCTGGCCTCCTTGAACAGATCGTAGCCCCCCAGCACTTCGTCGGCTCCCTCCCCGGTGAGCACGACCTTGAAGCCGGCGGCGTGCACCTGCCGCGCCAGCAGCATCAGCGGCACCGGCGCGGTTCGCAGCATCGGCGCCTCGGCGTGCCAGACCGCCTGCTCGAAGGCCTGGGCGATATCGGTGTCCCGGCAGCGCCACTGCGCATGTTCGCAGCCGAGCTCGCGCACCAGTTCCTGCTGCTGCTCGCCCTCGTCGAATTCGGGGTCGTCGAAGCGGATCGAGAAGGTGCGCAACTGCCTCGCGCCGCCGCGCCTGGCCAGGGCCGCCACCGCCGCGGAGTCCAGCCCCCCGCTCAGGTAGGCACCCACCGGCACGTCGGCGCGCAAGCGCTGGTCGACGCTGGCCTGCAGGCGGCGCAGCAACTCGCTCGCGCAGGCGTCCGCATCGAGCTCGTCGGACAGGCCCTGCCTCGGGGGGAAGCTCCAATCCCAGTAGCGCCATGCACGTTCGCCGGCTTCATCGATGGCCAGGCAGCTGCCCGGCTCGAGGCTGCGCACGCCTTCGAAGGGACTGTGGCCGGCCAGCGGCCCCCAGGTGGTGAACACCTCCGCGAGCACCTGCGGGTCCAGGCGCGGGGCCCACCCCGGCATGGCCAGCAGGGCCTTGACCTCGGAGGCGAAGCCCAGGCGCGAAGCGTCGCGGCGCAGGAACAGCGGACGGATTCCGGTGCGATCCCGGGCCAGCAGCAGACGACGCCGGCGCCCGTCCCACAGCGCGAAGGCGAACTGCCCGTCCAGGCGCTGGACCAGCGCGTCGCCCCAGGTCTCGTAGCCATGCACCAGCACTTCGGTGTCGCAATGGCTTCGAAACCCGTGCCCCAGGCCCAGCAGCTGGCGTCGAAGCTCGGCGTGGTTATAGATCTCGCCGTTGAAACTCACCCAGATGCTGGCGTCTTCGTTGCCCATGGGCTGGGCGCCGGCATTCGGATCGATCACCGCCAGGCGCGCATGCCCCAGCACGGCCGGACCACATTCGCGCACCCCGTGGCCGTCCGGCCCCCGGTGGTGCAGCCCGCGAACCATGGCCCAGACCAGCTGCGCCGAGGGCGCCTGGCGAAAGTCGAGCAGACCGGCGACGCCGCACATGAAGCGCGACGCGAGTCAGTAATGGATGCTGCGCGGCGCGCCGCCGCCCACGGCGATGGCGTCGCCGTTGATGGCGCGCGAACGCGGCGAGCACAGGAAGGCGACCACGTCGGCCACCTCGGAGGCGTCCACCAGGTGCCGGATGGAATTCTGCGCGGCCATTTCCTGCTCGATCACCTCGGGCTCGACCCCGCGCGCCTTCGCCTTCGCGGCGATCAGGGCCGGCGTGCGCTCGGTGCGCGTGGTGCCGGGGTGCACCACCGTGGCCTGGATGCCGAAGGGGCCGAGCTCATCGGCCATGTTCTTGGTGACCGCGGCCACAGCGACGTTGCGCACGCTGCCGACCGCGTGCCCGGTCTGGCGCGCGGCCAGGCCGCTGATGTTGACAATGCGCCCCCAGCCGCGCTGACGCATGCCCGGCACCACGGCCTGCGCGCAGCGCAGGTAGCCCATGACCTTGGTGTCGATCTCGCCGCGCAGGTAGTCGGCGCGGATGTGTTCGAGCCCGGGCGGCGCCGCGAATCCGGAGGGCTCGGCGGCGGCGTTGACCAGGATGTCGATGCCACCGCCCAGGCGTTCCTCCGCCTCGCGCACGGCCGCGCGCACCTGTTCGTCGTCGGTCGTATCGGCGCGCACCCCGATCACCGTGGCGCCGCATTGCGCGCGGAGCTCCTCGGCGGCCTCGCGCAGCGTGGGCTCGTGGCGCGCCAGCAGGGCCACCAGGGCACCCTCGAGCGCCAGCGCGCGCGCCACGGCCTTGCCGATGCCCCGGCTGCCGCCGGTCACCAGCGCGCGCTTGCCGCGCAGTTGCAGGTCCATGCCGATCTCCTCGATGGGTTCAGGCGCGCTGCGCGAGCAGCCGATGGCGCAGCGACGGAATCTGGTTCAGCATCAGGCCGCCCACCACCAGGGCGGCCGCGGCGAGCTTCCACGCCTGCAGGGGCTCGTGCAACAGCAAGGCGGCGGTGAGCATGCCGCTCACGGGCACCAGCAAGGTGAAGGGCGCGATCTGGGCAGCAGGATAGCGGCGCATGAGCATGGCCCACAAGCCGAAACCGAACAGGGTCGCGGGATAGGCCTGGAATCCCACCACCAGCCAGGACATCGCGTCCATGTCGCGCAGCGCCTGCCAGTCCCTGCCGGCCCCCTCCAGCAACAGCGACAGCGCCAGCAGGGGCGGCACGGCATACAGGCTGGCCCAGGAAGCCAGGGCCACCGCGTTGACCGGGCCCAGGCGCCGCGCCAGCACATTGGCCACCGCCCACGAAGCGGCCGCGACGATCAGCAGCAGCAGGCCGAGGAGCGAGGTGCGCTGGTGCAGATTCCAGGCCACCACGCCCATGCCGGCCAGCGCGATCGCCCCTCCGAGCAGCTGCACCGGCCGCGCCTTCTCGCGCAACAGGGCCCATGCGAGCGCGATGGTGAAAAAGGCCTGCAGCTGCATGACGATGGATGCGAGCCCGGCCGCCATGCCCAGCTTGAGCCCGGTCATGAGCAGGCCGAACAGCACCGCGAACTGCGCCATGCCCCAGGCGGCCACGCGGCGCCAGGGCAGCCGGGGCGGACGCACCAGCAGCACCATGGGAAAGGCCGTGAAGGCAAAGCGCAGGGTGCAGAAAAGCAGCGGGGGCAGGCCGCGCAGACCGAGTTTCATGACGGCGAAGTTGCTGCCCCAGATCACCACCGTCAGCAGCGCCAGCAAGAGGTCGCGAACACGCATGCCGCGCCTTCAGAAGGGCAGTTCGTAGTCGATGGACAAGGGAGCGTGGTCGGAAAAGCGCTGCCCCACGTAGATGCTCTCGCTGCCGCGCCGCGCCAGCGCGGCGACCCCCGGCGTGGCCAGGTGATAGTCGATTCGCCACCCCACGTTGCGGGCGCGCGCCTGGCCGCGGTTGCTCCACCAGGTGTACTGGTCGGGCTGCGCATTGAGGGCGCGGAACACGTCGACCCAGCCCAGGTCGTCGAGTACGTGGCTCATCCACGCGCGCTCCTCGGGCAGGAAGCCGCTGTTCTTGAGGTTGCCCTTCCAGTTCTTCAGGTCGATCTCCTTGTGGGCGATGTTCACGTCACCGCACAGGATCACCTCGCCCTGGGATTGCAGCTCGCGCATGTGCTGCTCGAAGGCCTCCAGGAAGCGGAACTTGGCCTGCTGGCGCAACTCGCTGCTGGAGCCGGAGGGAAAGTACACCGACACGAGGGCCAGGCGCCGACCGTCGGCCATGCGATAACGCGCCTCCAGGTAGCGCCCCTCGGCGTCGAACTCGGGGCTGCCGAACCCCACCCGCAGGTCCTCGGGCTCGATGCGGTAGTACAGGCCCACGCCGCTGTAGCCCGGGCGCTCGGCGTGGTGGAAGGCTCCGCGCAGCCCGCCCAGGCCGCGCATGGCGTCGTTCAGGTCCGCCGGCGTGACGCGGATTTCCTGCAGGCACAGCCAGTCCGGGCGCGCCTGCTCCAGCAGCCAGGGCTCCAGGCCCTTGGTGAGCGCACTGCGCAGGCCGTTGGCGTTCAGCGTGGTGACGCGCAGCGCGGGCGCGGGACGGGCTGGGGACATGGCGAAGACTGGAGGTGGTTGGATAGACTTGCAGCGTGGCGCACAAGCCGCGGCCGATGCGGCCGGCGACACATGCGAATTCGCGATTGTGCGCCCAGGCGCAGAATTCCGTCGGGGTTCGCCCCGGGGAGCAGCCTGCCCGACCGCCAGCGGAACCGAACATCGCCAGTGCAGCCAGTCACGGGGGAATCATCGATGCAAAGCCAAGCAGTTCGCAGCCACGCCTCCTGGGCTCTGTGGGCGGCGCTTTGCGCCTGCCTGCCGGTCACGGCGCACGCCACGGTATTCCTGTGCCACGACGGCCGTGGCGGCACGATCACCACCGATCACCTCGGCTCGGATTGCCTTCAGTACGGCGGCAAGGAGCTCAACCCCGACGGCAGCGTGCGCCGCCTGATCCTCACCCAACGGCAGCAGGCCGACCAGGAGCAGGCGCGCCAGCGCGAGCAGGCCGCGCGGGCGCAGCAGCTGCGCGCGCAGCGCGAGCAGCGCGCGCTGCTCGCGCGCTACCCGGACGACTCCAGCCTGCAAAGCGCCCGCACGGCCGATCTGCACAGCGTGCAGGCGCTGATCGACGCGGCGCATCAGCGCCTGAAGGTGCTGGATCGCGAGCGCCACGACAACGCGCTGGACGCGCAGTTCTACCCGAATGGAAACTACCCCGCGGACCTGCGCGCGCGCATGCAGATCAACCAGAGCCAGCGCGAGCAGGAGCAGCAGATGATCGTCGCGCAGCAGCGCGAGCTGCTGCGCGTCGAGAAGCATTACAAGGATCTGCGCGCACGCCTGCAGCCGCTGTGGGCACGCCAGCACGCGGCCGCCGGCAGCGCTCCGGCGAACTGAGAGCTCCGGGCTCCAGGGAGCCGGCTCAGGCCTCGATGGCCGCGCGCAGCGCCTCGCCGACCTGCTGCGGATTGGCGCGCCCGCCGGTGGCCTTCATGACCTGGCCGACCAGGGCGTTGAGCGCCTTGGTCTTGCCGGCGCGGAATTCCTCGACGTTCTTCGGGTTGGCCGCGAGCACCGCGGCCACGGCCTCGGCGATGGCCGAGACGTCGCTGATCTGGCGCAGGCCGCGGGCGTCGATGATCGCATCCACGCCGCGCTCGCCCTGCCACAGCGCCGCGAACACCTCGCGCGCGGTCTTGCCCGACAAGGTGCCGTCGGCCTGACGAGCGATCAAGGCCGCCAGTTCCCCGGGCGCCACGGGGCAACGGGCCATGTCCAGCTCGTCGCGGTTGAGGGCCGCCGCCAGCTCGCCCATGATCCAGTTGGCCGCGGGCTTGGCCGCCGCTCCGGCGGCCAGGCAGGCCTCGAAGTAGGCGGCATGGGCCCGGCTCTGGGTCAGGTAGGCGGCGTCGGCCGTGCTCAGCCCATGCTGGTGCTCGAAGCGGGCGGCCATCTGCGCCGGAAGCTCGGGGAGCTCGGCGCGCACCCGCTCCACCCAGGCCGGCTCGATCAGCAGCGGGGGCAGGTCGGGGTCGGGGAAGTAGCGGTAGTCGTGCGAGTCTTCCTTGGTGCGCATCGTGCGGGTCTCGCCCCGGTCGGGGTCGAACAGGCGGGTTTCCTGGCGCACCGTGCCGCCGTCCTCGATCAGCTCGGCCTGGCGCCGGGCCTCGAACTCGATGGCGCGCTCGAGAAAGCGGAAGCTGTTGAGATTCTTGATCTCGCAGCGCGTGCCCAGGGGCGCCCCCGGCCTGCGCACCGACACGTTGGCGTCGCAGCGAAAGGAGCCTTCCTGCAGGTTGCCGTCGCAGATGCCCAGCCACACCACCAGGGCGTGCAGCGCACGCGCGTAGGCCGCCGCCTCGGCGGGACTGCGCAGCACCGGCTCGCTGACGATCTCCAGCAGCGGCGTGCCGGCACGGTTCAAGTCGATGCCGGTGGCATCCTGGCCCGCCCAGTCCAGGCCGTGCACCGACTTGCCGGCATCTTCCTCCAGGTGCGCGCGGGTGAGCTGCGCCTGGCGCGGCTCACCGTCGAACACATAGGGCACCTTACCGCCCTGCACGACGGGGATCTCGAACTGGCTGATCTGGTAGCCCTTCGGAAGGTCCGGATAGAAGTAGTTCTTGCGCGCGAACACCGACATGGGAGCCACCACGGCGCCCACCGCGAGCCCGAAGCGGATCGCCCGTTCCACCGCGCCCCGGTTGGTCACCGGCAAGGTACCCGGCAACGCCAGGTCGACCTCGCTGGCCAGCATGTTCGGCTCGCGGCCGAACAGGTTCGGCGCATCGGAGAACATCTTCGACGCGGTGGACAGCTGGACGTGGGTTTCCAGCCCGATGACGATTTCCCAGCCGGGAAGGGCGAATGAGGACATGGTGCTCGCTCGGAACTCGGGGCAAAGGGGGGCGTCAAGCCCTCAGACGGCCGGCGCGCGCAGGTGCCAGTCGGTCACGCGCTGCAGCTGGTGGGCGGCGTGCAGCAGCCCTGCCTCGCCGAAATGCGGCGCCACCAGCTGCAGGCCCACGGGGCGCTGCGCGTGCTCTGCGCGCCCGAAGCCGGCGGGCACGCTCATCGCCGGCAGGCCGGCCAGGCTGGCCGGCAGCGTGTGCACGTCGGCCAGGTAGTTGGCCAGGGGATCGGCCTTCTCGCCCAGGTTCCAGGCCACGGTGGGGGCCACCGGGCCGGCGATCAGGTCACAGGAGCCGAAGGCGGCCAGGAAATCCTGCGCGATCAGGCGACGGATCTTCTGCGCCTGCAGGTAATAGGCGTCGTAGTAGCCGTGGGACAGCACGTAGGCGCCGGTCAGGATGCGCCGCTTGACCTCCGGCCCGAAGCCTTCGGCCCGGCTGTTGGCGTACATCTCCGCCAGGTCGGCGTACTGCTCGGCACGGTGCCCGTAACGCACGCCGTCGAAACGCGACAGGTTGCTCGAGGCCTCGGCCGGCGCCAGGATGTAGTAGGCCGCCACCGACAACGCGCTGCGCGGCAGATCGATGTCCACCAGTTGCGCGCCCAGGTCGCGCAACTGCCGCAGGGCCTCGCGCACCGCCTGCTCCACGTCGTCGGCCAGGCCTTGCGCGAACCACTCGCGCGGCAGGCCGATGCGCAGGCCGGACAGCGGGCGCGCCGCATCGGCGCCCTCGCGGGGCGCGTCCAGCGCGGCCGTGTAGTCGGGCACCGCGTGCTGCACGCTGGTGGAGTCGCGCGGATCGAATCCGACCATGGCGCCCAGCACCAGCGCGCAATCCCAGGCGCTGCGCGCCATCGCTCCCGCCTGGTCCAGGCTGGAGGCGTAGGCGATCATGCCGTAGCGCGAGCACAGGCCGTAGGTCGGCTTGATGCCGGTGATGCCGCAGAAGGCCGCCGGCTGGCGGATCGAGCCGCCGGTGTCGGTGCCGGTCGCCGCCGGCACCAGTCGCGCCGCGACCGCGGCGGCCGAGCCGCCGGAGGAGCCGCCGGGCACGGCCCGGGGATCCCAGGGGTTGCGCACCGGGCCGAAGGCCGAGTTCTCATTGGACGAACCCATGGCGAACTCGTCCATATTGGTCTTGCCCACGCACACGGCTCCGGCCTCGCGCAGGCGCGCCACCACGGTGGCGTCGAAGGGGCTGCGGTAGCCGGCCAGCATGCGCGAGCCGGCGGTGGTGGGCATGTCGCGGGTGACGAACACGTCCTTGTGGGCCAGGGGCAGGCCCAGCAGCGCGGAACTCGCCCCGGCGGCACGCGCGGCATCGGCCGCCCGCGCGGCCTGCAGTGCGCCCTCGGCGTCCACGTGCAGGAAGGCGCCCAGTTGCGCCTGGCGCTCGATGCGCGCCAGGTGCTCGCCCACGAGTTCCACGCTGGACGCGCGCCCTTCGCGCAGCGCCCGGGCCTGGGCGCGCAGGTCCTGCTCGGCCAGCGCGCTCATTCCACCACCCTCGGCACGATGAACATGCCCTCCTGCGCGGCGGCGGCGTTGGACAGCGCCACCTCGCGCAGCCGGGCCTCGGGCGCTCGCGCCGCGTCCTCGCGCAGGCGCAGCGGAAGTTCCCCGAGCACGGCCAGCGGATGGGCCAGGGGCTCCACGCCGGAGGTATCGACGGCGCGCATCGGCTCCACCACCTCGGTGAAAAAGGCGTTGATCTGTTCGAGCATCTCGGCCTGTTCGGCCGTGTCCAGGCGCAGTCTTGCGAGGCTGGCGATGCGTTGGATGTCGCTGGATTGCAGGGGCATGGCCGGTTTCGACGCGTCCGCGGCGTTTCGCGCGCAGCGGGCAAAAGAGGCCATTGTACGGCCCGTCATCCGGTAACATGTCTGGATTCCCGAAGCTCGATTTGCCGCGTCGAGTTGTCGGATCCGTTGCTTATTAACGACGTATTGACGCCCATTTCGCCATGTTCGGACTCTTTCGCCGGTATTTCTCGACCGATCTGGCCATCGACCTCGGGACCGCCAACACGCTGATCTACGTACGCGGCAAGGGCATCGTGCTCGACGAGCCCTCGGTGGTCGCCATCCGCCATGAAGGCGGGCCCAACGGCAAGAAGACCATCCAGGCCGTGGGGCGCGAGGCCAAGGCCATGCTGGGCCGCGTGCCCGGCAACATCGAGGCCATCCGCCCGATGAAGGACGGGGTGATCGCGGACTTCACGGTCACCGAGCAGATGCTCAAGCAGTTCATCAAGATGGTCCACGAGACCACGCTGTTCAAACCGTCCCCCCGCATCATCATCTGCGTGCCCTGCGGCTCCACCCAGGTGGAGCGTCGCGCCATCCGCGAATCGGCACTCGGTGCCGGCGCCAGCGAGGTCTACCTGATCGAGGAACCCATGGCCGCGGCCATCGGCTCCGGGCTGCCGGTCAGCGAGGCCAGCGGCTCCATGGTGGTGGACATCGGCGGTGGCACCACCGAGGTGGGCGTGATCTCCCTCGGCGGCATGGTCTACAAGGGCAGCGTGCGCGTGGGCGGGGACAAGTTCGACGAAGCCATCCTGAACTACATCCGGCGCAATTACGGCATGCTGGTGGGCGAGCCCACCGCGGAGGCGATCAAGAAGGAGATCGGCTCGGCCTTCCCGGGCTCCGAGGTGCGGGAGATGGAAGTCAAGGGTCGCAACCTCTCGGAAGGGGTGCCGCGCAGTTTCACGATTTCGAGCAACGAAATCCTGGAGGCGCTGACCGACCCCATCAACCATATCGTCTCGGCGGTGAAAAACGCTCTGGAACAGACGCCGCCCGAGCTCGGCGCCGACATCGCCGAGCGTGGCATGATGCTCACCGGCGGCGGCGCGCTGCTGCGCGACCTGGACCGGCTGCTGGCCGAGGAAACCGGGCTGCCCGTGCTGGTCGCCGAGGATCCCCTGACCTGCGTGGCCCGCGGCTGCGGCATGGCGCTGGAGCGCATGGACCGGCTGGGCACGATTTTCACTTCGGAGTAAGACTCGCGCGGGGCACGCCCCGTGCGCGCGCATCACGCGATGGCCTTCGCAACCCTGGAGCGCTCCCCGCCGCCGTTTTTCCGGCAAGGACCGTCGGCGGCCGCCCGGCTTGTGTTCTACGCGGCACTGTCCTTGCTGGCCATGGCGCTGGACGCTCGCTGGCACCTGCTGGGGCCGTTGCGCCTGGGCATCGACGTGTCCCTCACCCCGGTGGTGGAGATGGCGCGCAGCCCCTGGCTGGCCTGGAGCGCGCTGAGCAGCCGCGCCGAATCCCTGCACAGCGCGCAGGCCGAGCTGGCCCTGGCGCAAAAGCGCAACCTGGAGCTTTCGCTGCAGGCCCAGCGCGAAGCCGACCTGGAACGCCAGAACACCCTGCTGCGCCAATTGCTGCAACTGCGCGCGGCCGTGCCCGTGCACGCGACCGCGGCGCAGATCGTCGCGCAGGCACGCGACCCCTTCTCGCGCAAGCTGCTGCTGGATCGTGGCTCCGCCGCCGGCATCGAGCCGGGCTCCCCGGTGATCGACGCCCACGGGCTGCTGGGCCAGGTGACCATGCTCTCCCCGCTGGGCGCGCAGGTCACGCTGATCACCGACCGCGATTCGGCCGTGCCGGTGGAGGTGGCGCGCAACCGCGCGCGCGGCGTGCTGGTGGGCGACGCCGGCACCAGCCCGGGAGGCCTGCAATTGCTATGGCAGGCCAACGACGGCGACCTGCGTGCGGGCGATGTGCTGGTGACCAGCGGGCTCGACGGGGTCTACCCCGCCGGCCTGGCGGTGGCGCGCATCGTGAAGGTCACGCGCGAGCCCGATTCGGCTTTCGCCCGTGTGCTGTGCGCACCGCTGGCGCAGGTCGACGCGGGGCGCTACGTGCTCGTGCTCACCCCGCAGCGCCCGCTGGCGCCGGCGCCCAAGGTGCCCGCGACGCCGGCGCGCCGGCGATGAGCGCGCCGGACGGGGGGCGGGCATGAATTCCCTGCGCGGGCCGCGCGCTTCGCCGGCCGACGCCAATCCCCGCGGCGAGGTGCTGCTGCTGGCGGCACGGCCGTGGTTCATCTGGTTCACCCTGGTGGCCGCGCTGGTGATCGAGTTCATGCCGGTGGGACGCCTGCCCTGGCTGCCCGACCTGCTGGCCATGACCCTGGTGTTCTGGGTCGTGCACCAGCCGCGCCGGGTGGGCATCGGCGCCGGTTTCGTGTTCGGGCTGCTGATCGACGCCCAGCATGCGGCCCTTCTGGGTGAGCATGCGCTGGCCTACAGCCTGCTGGCCTTTTTCGCCGTCATGCTGCATCGTCGCCTGCTGTGGTTCTCGCTGCATCAGCAGGCGCTGCAGATCCTGCCCCTGTTCGCCGCCGCGCGCCTGCTCGAGTTCCTCGTGGCCATGATGTCCGGCGGCTCGCCGCCGGGCCTGAGCTACGCGGTGGCGCCACTGCTGCAGGCGGCGTTATGGCCCCTGCTGAGCTGGCTCCTGCTGGCGCCGCAGCGGCGCGCGCCCGCCCCCGACGAGAATCGGCCGCTGTGAACAGCCCGGAATTGAAGAACGTCGGGCGCGAGCTGATGCGCTTCCGGCGCCGGCTGCTGCTTGCCGTGGGTGGCGTGGTGCTGGCCTTCGGACTGCTCATCGGGCGCTGGCTGTGGCTGCAGGTGCTGCGCCACCGCCAATACTCGCTGCAGGCGCGGGACAACCGCGTGGCCATCGTTCCCGTGCAACCCTCGCGCGGGCTCATCGTCGACCGCAACGGCATCGTGCTGGCCGACAATTTCGCCGCCTACACCCTGGAGATCACCCCCAGCAAGACGGTGGGCCTGGCCGCCACCATCGCCGCGCTGCGCGAGGTGGTGCCGATCTCCCCGCATGACGAGCGCCGCTTCCACGCGCTGCTGGCGCAGAACCGCAGTTTCGAGTCCATTCCCATCCGCAGCCGGCTCAGCGATGCCGAGGTTGCTCGCTTCGTCGCGCAGCGCTTTCGCTTTCCCGGGGTGGAAGTGCACGCCAGGCTGTTCCGCTCCTATCCCCTGGGCTCTCTGGGCTGCCATGTGATCGGGATGGTCGGACGCATCAATGCCAACGAGCAGCAGCAGCTGCAGGATTCCGACCAGGCCGCGAACTACCAGGGGGCCGACCACATCGGCAAGACCGGGGTGGAGCTGGGCTGGGAGCGCCAGCTGCACGGCACCATCGGCTTCGACGAGGTGGAGGTGAATGTCGCGGGCAAGCCGGTGCGCAAGCTGCGCAGCAAGCCTCCGGTGCCCGGCAGCACCCTGGTGCTGTCTCTGGACGCGCGCATGCAAAAGCTGGCGGAGGACCTGTACGGCGACCGCAGCGGGGCCTGCGTGGCGATGGATCCACGCTCCGGCGAGGTGCTGGTCATGGCCTCCATGCCCACCTTCGATCCCAATCTGTTCGTCGAGGGCATCGATCCCCAGAACTGGAACCAGCTCAACACCGATCCGCGCCGCCCCCTGCTCGACCGTGTGCTGCGCGGCACCTTCCCGCCAGGCTCCACCTACAAGCCCTACCTGGCCATGGGTGCGCTCACCCTGGGCCTGCGTACTCCCAGCTACATCCTGAACGATCCGGGCTTTTTCATGCTCGGCCACCACAAGTTCCGTGACGACGTGCCGGGCGGCCACGGCAAGGTGGATATGCACAAGGCCATCGAAGTCTCCTGCGACACCTATTTCTACATGGTGGCGAACGACTGGGGCGTGGACGGCATGCATGACTGGACGCGCCACTTCGGCTTCGGACGCCTGAGCGGCGTGGACCTGCCCGGCGAGGTGCGCGGCATCCTGCCCTCCAAGGCCTGGAAGAAGCGCGCCTTCAAGACCCCCGCGCTGCAGCGCTGGTATGCCGGCGAGACCATCAGCCTGGGCATCGGCCAGGGCTACAACAGCTTCACCCCCATCCAGCTGGCCAACGCGCTGGCCACCATGGCCAATGGAGGCACGCGCTTCAAGCCCCGGGTGGTCCGCATGGTGGAAGACATGAGCACCCACCGTTTCGTGGCGACCCCGGTGGAAGTGGCCGAGCGCCTGCGCCTGGACCCCGGCTACTGGCAGGTGGTGCACGACGGCATGGTGGCGGTGAACGCGGGCAAGCAGGGCACGGCCTACGCGGTGTTCAAGGACGCCCCCTACACCAGCGCGGGCAAGACCGGAACCGCGCAGGTGTTCACCGTGGGACAGCACCAGCACTACGACGCCGCCGACCTCGCCCGCCACCTGCTGGACCACGCCCTCTACACGGTGTGGGCCCCGGCCGACAACCCCACCATCTGCGTCGCGCTGATCGTCGAGCACGCGGGCTGGGGCGCCAGTGCCGCCGCGCCCATCGCGCGCAAGCTGATCGACTATCACCTGCTGGGCACCTTGCCCAGCGATGACGAGATCCAGAAGATCTCGGGGCGCAAGCCCACGCCGCTGCCGTTTCGCTATGCGGGCGCGCGCGACGGCCTGCCCCCGGTTCCCGGGGCGCACGCGCCGCCGCCGCATCCGGGCGCTTCCTCGGCCGCCGAGGCATCGAGCGCCGCGGCCCCACCGGTGCAGCCCTGGCCCGCGCCGGCGCCGGCTTCGGAGCCCGCGGCGCCGCGCGCGGGCAGCGCCGGCGCTCGCGCCGCGGCCGTGGGCGCGCTGCAACGCGAAGGGCGCTACGTGCCGACCCGCTGCGGCGCGGGCCCGCTGTTCAGCCGTTTCGGCGCCGCGCCGGAATGCCCCGATCCGGACCAGGGAGAGCGCCTGTGAACACGGTCATCAACCGCGCCTCGCTGCGCCAGCGCCTGCGCCCCTACGTCACCGGCTTCGACGTGCCGCTGCTGGGCGCCCTGCTGGTGCTGGTGGGCATCGGCTGCATCGTGCTGTTCTCCGCCCTGCAGGGGCAGCCCATCCACTTCAGCGACCAGTTGCGCAATCTGCTGTTCGGGCTGCTGGTGCTGTTCGTGGTGGCGCAGATTCCGCCGCAGCGCCTGATGCAGGCGGCCGTCCCGCTGTACGCGCTGGGGGTCGCATTGCTGGTGGCCACCGCCGCCTTCGGCCTGGTCCGCAAGGGCGCGCGCCGCTGGCTGGACGTCGGCGTGGTGATCCAGCCCTCCGAGGTGATGAAGATCGCCATGCCGCTGATGCTGGCTTGGTATTTCCAGAAGCGCGAGGGCCTGATCCGGCTGCGTGACTACGGCTACGCCGGACTGTTGCTGGCCGTTCCGGTGGGCCTGATCATGAAGCAGCCCGACCTGGGCACCGCGATGCTGGTGCTGTCGACCGGATTTTTCGTGATCTTCTTCGCCGGCCTGTCCTGGCGCGTCTTGCTGGCTGGAGCGCTGGCGGCGGCGGCCGCGGCCCCCGTGCTCTGGCATTTCATGCACGACTACCAGCGCCAGCGCATCCTCATGCTGCTGGATCCGCAGTCCGACCCGCTGGGCACCGGCTTCAACATCATCCAGTCGATGATTGCCATCGGCTCGGGCGGCGTCTGGGGCCAGGGCTACCTGCACGGAACCCAGGCGCACCTGAATTTCGTGCCGGAATCCCACACGGACTTCGTGTTCGCGGTGCTGGCCGAGGAGTGGGGCCTGGTGGGCAACGTGACCCTGGTACTCAGCTATTTGTTCTTTATCGGCCGCGGACTGTACATTTCATCCCAGGCGCCCACCCTGTTCTCGCGCCTGCTGGCAGCGTCGATCACCATGATCTTCTTCACCTATGCCTTCGTGAACATGGGCATGGTCTCGGGCATCCTGCCCGTGGTCGGGGTGCCCCTGCCCTTCGTCAGCTATGGCGGCACCGCGCTGGCCACGCTGATGCTGGGCACGGGCATCCTGCTGTCCATCGCGCGATCCCGGCGCCTGGTGCAAAGCTGAGAGCAGAGGGCGTCTTCCCGCGTGTACTGCGCGGGGTATTTGTAACAATAAAGACGATAACACCCATCCGAAGAATCCATTGGACTTTTCCGGATGGTTGCGCAGAATGCCCTCTCGCTTATGTATATGGGCATGTATTTATGGATCAATTCGGTCCAGTCGCGGCCGGCCTGGGCTGCACCCACCCTTGAGGAGATTCCTGCCATGAAACCACTCCGCGCTCTCCGGGCCGCGCTGTTCGCCTTCGGTCTCGGCCTGGCCGCGACCGGCGCCGCCAGCGCCGCCGACGCACCCGCCCAACCGGTGGCCAAGTTCGATTTCGACCACCCGACCTTTGCCCACGAGCTGCCCTTCGCCACCCGCCAGGTGGTGATCCAGGTCAGCGAGAACAACCCGGGCTACTGGAACCTGGTCCTGAACAACGCGCAGAACCTGCTGGACTTCTTCGGCCAGGAGAACGTGCGCGTGGTGGTGGTGGCCTTCGGGCCGGGCCTGCCCATGCTGCTGAAGAACAGCCCCGTGGCCGCACGCATCGACTCCGAGAACAGCGAGGGCGTGGAGTTCGACGCCTGCCACAACACCATGAAGGCCATGGCCCGCAAGATCGGCCACATGCCGGTGGTGGTGCCCGAGGCCACGGTGGTGCCCGCCGGAGTGGCGCGCATCATGCAGCTGGAACACGCGGGCTTCGCCTACCTGCGTCCCTGAAGTTCCGGGCCGGGACCCATGCCCTGGGGGCATGGGGTCATCCCGGCCGGCGCGGGACGCCGGGCGCGGCGCGGCCTATGCTGGACGCCCCGGCCCGAAGCCGAGGGCTTGCTGCAGCGTCGGCGGCGAGCCACGTGCTGCGCCATGTCCTGTTCCTTGTTCGCGCCCCCGCCCCTGCTGCGCCTGCCCCGGCTGGACGGCAGCTGCCTGTACGCCGAGACCGCGCAGGCGCGCCCGGAACTGCCCCCGCTGGACGAGACCGAGGAGACCGACGCCTGCGTGGTCGGCGCGGGAATCGCCGGCCTGTGCGCCGCCATCGAACTGGCGCGCAGCGGGCTGCGGGTGTGCGTGCTGGAGAGTGCTCGCATCGGCTCGGGCGCCTCGGGGCGCAACGGGGGCCAGGCCCTGGGGGACTTCGCCTGCGGCATCGAAGCCCTCGAGCGAAGGCTGGGCCCCGATGGCGCCGCTCTCGCCTGGGAAGTCTCCCAGCAGGCTCTGCGGCGCCTGCGCGCTCGCATTCGCGAGCACGCCATCGACTGCGACTGGCGCGATGGCGCCGTGGTGGTCGCCCGCACCGCATCCCAGGCCGAACGCCTGCATGCCGCCATGCGCCACCGCCAGCAGCGCTACGACGCCACGCAACTGCGCTGGCTGGACGGAGCGGCATTGCGCGCCGGGCTGCACAGCGAGCGCTACGTGGGGGGCATGCTCGACCCCCTGGGCGGTCAGTTGCATCCGCTGAACTACACCCTGGGCCTGGCGCGCGCGGCGCTGGCCCTGGGGGTGCGCATCCACGAACACAGTCCGGTGCTGCGCCTGCGAGGTCCGGGGCGACCCGGGGGCGCCCAGCTGCTGCAGTGTCCGCGAGGACGGCTGCGCGCCCGCCGGGTGTTGCTGGCCGGCGGCGTGGTGCCTGGCCTTCCGCTGCGTCGGCTGCGAGCACGCCTGCTGCCCGTGGCCAGTTGCATACTCGCCACAGAATCCCTGGGGCAGGCCGTCCCACCGGCAGGCTACGCCGTGTGCGACTCGGAATTCGTTCCGGACTATTTCCGCTTCACCAGCGACGCTCGCCTGGTATTCGGCGGCGGCGCGCACTGGCGGGTCGATCGCGCGCTGAGGGACCCTGCCGAGCGCCGCCGGCGCCTGCGCCGCGCGATGCTCCGGGTGTTCCCCCAATGGGACCATGTACGCATCACCCACGACTGGGGTGGCTGGATCGACGTCAGCCTGAATCGGGCACCCGACTTCGGGCGCCTCGGCCCTGCCTGCGTATACGTGCAGGGCTTCTCCGGCCATGGCCTGGCGCTGGCCGGCATGGCCGGGGAAATGGCTGCGCAGGCCCTGCTCGGAGGGCCCGGCGCCTGCCCGGGATTCGAGCTCATCAGCCGCCTGCGCCACGCCACGCTGCCGTCGTCCAGGCTGTTGCGTATACCGATCGCGGCATTCGGTGCATTGTCGGGTCGAATCCTGCATACATCGTGACAAGTCGAAGCCTTCGGGGACGCTTCTTTGTCGCTTTGCAAGGCGTTTCACGACACCGTAATGCATGGTTACTTTCGTGAGCGACACAACCCCGGCAAACCCGCATGCCGCAATGGGATTTCGGGTTCTAGCATCCGCGTTGCATGTTGCCTACACCCCTAGAAGAGGCTCACCAAGGCCCACGCCAACCACTGGAGACCGCAATGCAGAAACCGGGCAAGCAAGAGCTTGGCAGCGGCGATTTCGATCGTCGCGATTTCATCAAGACCGCCGGGGCCACCGGCCTGGCCGCCCTCCTGAGCCAGGCGCCCACCTGGGCCGCCAGCGAGAAACCCATCAAGATCGGCTTGGTGGACCCCATCACCAGCACCTTCGCGGCGCTGGGCCAGAGCGAGATCAAGGGGGCCAAGTTCGCCGAGGCCGAGATCAACAAGGCCGGCGGCGTCATGGGCCGCCCCTTGCAGGTGCTGGTCGAGGACAGCGCCGGCAATCCCGGCACCGCGGTCGACAAGTGCGCCCGCCTGCTGAGCCAGAGCAACGTCGACTTCCTCATGGGCACCGTGAACTCGGCCGCTTCGCTGGCCGTGTCGCAGTTCGCCGAGCGCCACAAGAAGGTGTTCATCGCCACCGGCGGCCACGTCGACTCCCTGACCGGCACCTCCTGCAACCCCTTCACCTTCCGCACCTGCTCGACCACCTGGATGCTGACCTCCGGGGACTTCGAGACCCTGTTCAAGAAGTTCGGCAAGAAGTGGTACTTCCTGACCACCGACTACGCCTTCGGCAAGTCGGAGCAGACCGACTACGAGGCGCAGATCAAGAAGGCGGGTGGCACGGTGGTGGGCGGCGCGCTGGCGCCCGTGGGCACCACCGACTTCTCCTCCTACCTGATCGACGTGAAGGCCAAGGCGCCCAACGTGCTGTGCCTGCTGCTGGCCGGCAATGACCAGGTCAACGCGATGAAGCAGATCGCGCAGTTCGGGATCAACAAGGACATCGCCGTCGGCGGCGCCCTGTTCGAGCTCGAGCAGGCGCAGGCGCTGCCGGAAGCCGCCCGCTACGGCTGGTGGACCATGGAGTGGTACTGGAAGCAGCCCAAGACCCCGCACGTGGCGGACTTCGTCAAGCGCTACAGCGCCGCCAACAACGGTGAGTACCCGTCGGCGCGCGTGTGGTTCGGCTATGCCTCGACCCACGCCTTCCGCCTGGCCGTGGAGAAGGCCAAGTCCACCGACTCGCTGAAGGTGATCAAGGCCATGGAAGGCCTGGTGCTCCCGCCCGAGGTCGCGCTGCAGCCTCACCTGCCGATGTACCGCGCCGCGGACCACCAGCTGCTCATCAGCATGTTCCCCGGCCATGTGATCCAGACCGGCAAGTACCCCGACCTGTTCGAAGTGTCGGAGATCGTGGCCGGTGCCTCGATCGCCAAGTCGGCGGCCGAGATGGGCTGCAAGATGCCCACCGTCTGATCGTCTGAACCCGACCACGCGGGACCGGCAACGGTCGCGCGCGGTCGATTCAGCCGCTTCGGGCTTTTCCACCCAACGCAGGCTGGTGCGCGCACCAGCCTGCGCGGAGTCACCTACGTGAGCGTCGTAGTCTTTTTCAACCTGTTCAACGGCCTGATCACCGGCGCGTTCTACGCGCTGCTGGCACTCGGCCTGGCCCTGATCCTGGGCCTGAACAACACCATCAATTTCGCCCAGGGCACCTTCATGGCCCTGTCGGCGTATTTCGCCTACAGCCTGGCGCCGCACCTGGGATTCTGGGGCGCGCTGGTCGTCGCGCCGGTTCTCTCCGGTGTGCTGGGCCTGGTGGTCGAGATGCTGCTGGTGCGCCGCCTGTACAAGCGCGACCCGCTGTATTCGCTGCTGATGACCTTCGGCCTGGCGCTGATCATGCAGGACCTGATCCGCACCATCTGGGGCCCCGTCGGCGTGCCCCTGAGCATCCCGGACGCGCTGGCGCATCCGCTGAGCCAGACCTACTTCTTCCTCACCGGCTACCGCCTGTTCGTGGTGGCGGTGGCGCTGATCGGCACCGGCGCGCTGTTCGCGCTGCTGCGCTACACGCGCCTGGGCATCCGCATCCGCGCCGGCAACGCCGACCTGGAAACGGTGGCCTCGCTGGGGGTCAACATCTACCTGCTGCGCAGCGCCAACTTCGTCATCGGCATCATCTTCGCGGGCATCGCGGGCATCCTGGCCGCCGGCCAGCTGGGCCTGGACCCGACGATGGGCGACGGCCTGCTCATGCCGGCCTTCGTGGCCATCGTGGTGGGCGGCGTGGGCTCGCTGCTGGGCTCGCTGATCGGCGGGCTGCTCATCGGCCTGGCCGCCGGGTTCACCACGGCCTTCTATCCCGCGGCCAGCGAAGCCGTGATCTACCTGCTCATGGGGCTGATGCTCATCGTGCGTCCGCGCGGTCTGCTCGGCCAGGAGGGACTTCTGGAATGAGTGCAAGCGAAACCGCGGCCAAGCTGCCGGCGGCGCCCGGCGGGCGGCGCACGGCCGGCCGCATCCACCCCGGCACGGCGCTGCTGGGCCTGGTTCTGGTCACCCTGCCGCTGTGGATCACCCACATCGGCGGCTACACCGACATCATCTCGCGCGTGCTGATCTACGCGCTGGCGGCCATGGGCCTGAACCTGCTGCTGGGCTTCACCGGCGGCCTGTCCTTCGGCCACGCCGCCTACTTCGGGCTGGGCTCCTACGTGGTGGGGCTGATGCTCAAGCATGCCACCCACAGCGTGCCGCTGGCCTTGCTGGCCGGAACCCTGGCCGGCGGTATCGTCGCCTCGGTGCTGGCGCCGCTGTGCGTGCGCCGGCGCGGCATCTATTTCGCGATGATCACCATCGCCATCGGCCAGTTGTTCTACTTCGTCTCCATACGCTGGGCCTCGGTGACGGGCGGCTACGACGGCTTGACGGGTTTTTCGCGTCATGCCATCCACGTGCTGCCCGGTCTCACCTGGACGCTCGGCTCGACGGGCTTTTACTACCTGGTGCTGTTGTGCTTCGCGATCGCCGCCTGGATCATTTTCGCGATCCTCAACTCGCCGCTGGGCCACAGCTTCGTGGCCGTGCGCGAGAACCAGAAGCGCCTGCGCTTCCTGGGCGTGAACGTGCACTTCTACGCCGGGGTGTCCTTCGCCATCTCCGGGTTCATCGTCGCCCTGGCCGGCGGGCTCAACGCCCTGCTGGACAACTTCACCTCGCCCAACAGCCTGAGCAACAACCTGTCGGGTGACCTGGTGATCATCGCGGTGCTGGGCGGCATGCGCAATTTCTGGGGCCCCTTCGTCGGCGCCGCCATTTTCGTGCTGGTGCGCGACTACGCGAGCAATGCCACCAGCAACTGGATGACGGTCATCGGCCTGATCTTCGTACTGTCCGTGATGTTCTTCCCGCTGGGGATCATGGGCTTCCTGCAACGCAAGGGCAAGGTGCAGTCATGAGCCTTCTCGAATTGCGCTCCGTCTCGCGCCGCTTCGGCGCGCTGCAGGCCCTGAGCGACATCTCCCTGAAAGTCTCCCAGGGCGAACTGCGCGCGGTCATCGGCCCCAACGGCGCCGGCAAGACCACCCTGTTCAACCTGATCAGCGGCTTTTTCCCGCCCAGCTCGGGCGAGATCGTGTTCGATGGAGAGGCCATCCAGCGGGTCAACCCCGCCGCCCTGGTGCGCCGGGGCATCATCCGCACCTTCCAGATCACCGAGGTGTTCCTGTCGCTGAGCGTGCGCGAGAACGTGCGCATCGCCGCCGAGGTCTCGCTGGGCTGGAGCGCGCGCCCCTGGCTGTCGCGCGCGCAAAAGGCGCGCGTGGAAGAGCGAGTCGACGAGCTCATGAGCATGGTCGGGCTGACCGGCAAGGATGACCGCATCGTCGGTGAGCTCTCGCACGGCGACCAGCGCGTGGTCGAGGTGGCCATCGCGCTGTCGCGCAAGCCCAAGCTGCTGCTGCTGGACGAACCCACGGCGGGCATGGGGGACGAGGAAACCCAGATGATGACCGGGTTGATCCGCCGCCTGAACAAGGACCAGGGCATCACCACGCTGTTCGTGGAGCACGACATGGAGATCGTGTTCGGCATCGCCGACCGCATCACCGTGCTGGACAACGGACACTTCCTGGCCGAGGGCAATGCCCAGGAAATCGCCAGCAACCCCAAGGTGCAGGCTGCCTACCTCGGCCAGCAGGCCTGAGCGCGGCGAGCCGGCAAGGTACTGAACATGAGCATGGTCCTGGAAGTCGAATCCATCCACACCTACTACGGGAAAAGCCACATCCTTGATGGGGTCTCCCTGAACATCCGCGAGGGCGAGCTGGTGGCGTTGCTCGGGCGCAACGGCGCCGGCAAGACCACCACGCTTCGCTCCATCATGGGCCTGACCCCTCCGCGCCAGGGCAGCATCAAGCTGTTCGGCAAGGACATGACCGGCTCCCCGGCGCACCGCGTGGCCACCGCCGGGGTGGGCTACGTGCCCGAGGGGCGGCGCATCTTCGGTCACCTCTCGGTGCACGAGAACCTGCTGGTGTCGCATCAGACCCAGGGCACATGGAACATCGATTCCGTGTACAAACTGTTCCCGCGCCTGCATGAGCGCCGCAACAGCAAGGGCGGGCGTCTGTCGGGCGGCGAGCAGGAAATGCTGGCCATTGCGCGCGCCCTGCTGCTCAACCCGCGATTGCTCATCCTCGACGAACCCTCGCAGGGCCTGGCGCCCATCATCGTGCAGGAAGTCATGCGCACCGTGGCGCGCATGAAAAGCGAAGGCATCGCCGTGCTGCTCGTGGAGCAGAACGTGTTCGGCGCGCTCGAGCTGGCCGATCGCGCCTACGTGCTGGGCGAGGGACGCGTGATTTACGACGGAACCGCCGAGGAATTGCGCGCCGACACCGCGCGCATGGAGCAACTGGCGGGGGTCGCGCACGCCGCGCACACCTGAAGCTGGAGGGCAACAGTCCTTCACATATCAGGGTTTGCCCTTGCACTTTCGGTCCGGTCGGGGGAAACTAAAGGCGTAACTGTCCTGGCTGCGGGCCTCCCCCCTGTCGCAGGGAGCCGCAAGCCGGGCGCGCCAGGCTCGGACCATGACCCAAGCAGTACCCCTGGTGGCGGTGGCCACCGACATCAAGAACCTTTGCGGCCAGCCGGTGCATGCGGTGGCGCGCAAGTATGTCGACCCCCTGCTGGAAATCGCCGGCTGCCTGCCACTGCTGCTGCCCTCCTTCGGCACCCGCACGCCGGTGGACGACGTGCTCGCCTCGGTGCACGGCCTGCTGTTCTCCGGGTCCCCGTCCAACATCGAGCCCCACCATTACGGCGAATCCCTGGACAACCCCGAGTCCCCGGCGGATCCCGATCGCGACGCCACCACGCTGCCGCTGATCCGCGCCGCCATCGACCGCGGCATGCCGGTGTTCGGCATCTGCCGCGGCTTCCAGGAGATCAACGTCGCCCTCGGCGGCAGCCTGCTGCAGCAGGTGCACTTCACCGAGGGCTACGCCGACCACCGGGAAGACGAGAGCCTGCCCCTGGAACAGCAATACGGCCCCGCCCACGAGGTGCACGCGGTGCCGGGCAGCTGGCTGGAGGATCTGGTGGGGCGCTCCAGCTGGAGCGTCAACAGCCTGCATGGCCAGGGCATCAAGCGCCTGGCCCCCGGGCTGGTCGCGCAGGCGCATGCGCCGGACGGGCTGGTGGAGGCCTATACCCACGCCAACTCCGCCGGCTTGCTGCTTGCGGTTCAATGGCACCCTGAGTGGCGCGCCATGAACAACCCGGTGTCCCGCAGCCTGTTCCATGCCTTCGGCGAGGCCTGCCGCGCCTATGCGCAAGGCCTGGCCTCCCCGGCCCTGCCACGCAGGGCGGAGCGGGCCACGCTGGTGGCCCAGGCCGAAGCCGCCTGAGCGGGCTTTCGCGGGCCGGCCGGGGCGCGCCAGCGCAGCCCTGCCATGCGATCGCCCCCGATGCCCGTCCGCCCCGATCCCCTCGCAGCGCGCGACCCGGCGCCGCGCGACTTCGCGCAACTGCAGTCCTGGCTGGAGCGCGAGCATGTCGCCGAGGTCGAATGCCTGGTGCCGGAGCTCAGCGGAGTGGCCCGGGGCAAGATCCTGCCGCGCCGCAGGTTCGCCGCGGATCGAGGCATGCGCCTGCCGGAAAGCATCCTCGGCCTGAACATCACCGGCAACTGGCCCGCGCACGAGCGCATGGCCGAACTCATCAGCGACGCCGACAACGACCTGCACCTGGTGCCCGACCCCTCCACCGTGCGGCACGTTCCCTGGGCCGCGGGTCCCACCGCCCAGGTCATCCACGATTGCTGCTTCCCCGACGGTCGCGAGGTCGACTACGCCCCGCGCAACGTGCTCAAGCGGGTGCTGCGTCTGTACGAGCAGCGCGGCTGGGAACCCGTGGTAGCCCCGGAAGTCGAGTTCTACCTGGTGGCCAGGAATCCCGACCCCGGCCAGCCGCTGCGCCCGCCGCCGGGGCGCAGCGGGCGCGCCGAGACCTCGCGCCAGCCCTACAGCCTCGACGCCCTGCGGGAGTTCGACGGGCTGTTGCAGGATCTGTACGCCTACTGCGAGGCCATGCGGCTCGATGCGGACACGCTGATCCACGAACTCGGCGCCGGCCAGATGGAGATCAACTTCCCGCACGGCAAGGCGCTGGATCTGGCGGATCAGGTGTACCTGTTCAAGCGCGCGCTGCGCGAGGCCGCCTTGCGCCACGGCCTGTACGCCACCTTCATGGCCAAGCCCATGTCCGGCGAACCCGGCAGTGCGATGCACCTGCACCAGAGCGTGGTCGACCGCGCCAGCCGCGCCAACCTGTTCAGCCTGCCGGAGGGCTCGCCGGCGCCCGCCCTGCACCACTACATCGGGGGGCTGCAACGCTACCTGCCCCATGCGTTGGCGCTGTTCGCCCCCTATGTGAACTCCTACCGCCGCCTCGCCGGGGAGGGCGACGCGCCCGTCAACGTCGAGTGGGGTCGCGACGACCGCAGCACGGGCATCCGCGTGCCGGGTTCGGATCCGCGCAACCGGCGGGTGGAGAACCGCGTGCCCGGGGCCGACGCCAATCCCTATGTGGCGATGGCGGCCTCGCTGGCCTGCGGCTACCTGGGCCTGGTGGGGCGCATCGAAGCCTTGCCCGAGAGAGACCCCCGCGCGCAGGGCCTGCTCCCGGCGATCGAACTCCCGCGAGACCTGCCCGCAGCCTTGCACCTGCTCGGCCAGGCGCCCGAACTCGAAGACCTGCTGGGGCCGCGGTTCTGCGCCATCTACAAGGCGGTCAAGACCAGCGAGCAGGCCGAGTTCATGCAAGTGATCAGCGCCTGGGAGCGCGAGCACCTGCTCCTGCACGTCTGAGCCCGCCCCAAGCGCCCTGAATGCGCCGGCAACCCGTTGCGCGGGCGCTCGCGTCGCACGGCCGCGACGGGTAGAGGTTCCCTGCGCGAAGGCACGCCGGTCGATTGCGTGGGCACGGCTCGGCACGATGGATAATTCGCTGCCGATTCGATCGTCCATCGTCCCCTCCGCTCCGCCTCGCCATGCCCCACCGTCCGGAACCCGTCGCGCTCAACAGCAGTGCCCTCGGCCTGACCGAATCCACGATCATGGGGGTGGCGGGAGCCGCCCCGGTGTTCTCCATCGCGGCCACCAGCGCGACCCTGGTGGCCGGCGTGGGCGTGCTGGCCCCAGCCAGTCTGCTGTACTGCGGCCTGATCATGTTCGGCGTCACCTTCGCCTACATGCACCTCAACCGCCTGGACGCCAACGCCGGCGCCTCCTATGCCTGGGTGAGCACCATTTTCAACCGCGGGCTGGGCTTCCTGGCCGGCTGGGCGCTGCTCGTGGCCTCGGCCATGTTCATGGTCTCGGGCACGATCCCCGCTGCCACCGCCACGCTGGCGCTGGTGCATCCCTCCGCCATGGGCAACACGGCGGTGGTCACGATGGTGGCCGCCGGCTGGCTGATCCTGGTCAGCGCGGTGATCCTCAAGGGCATCAAGCTGACCAGCTACGTGCAGGTCACGCTGACCCTGCTGGAACTGGGCATCCTGGTGGTCATCGTCGGCACCGCCCTGTGGAAATTCTCCGCGGCGCCGATGCATGCGATCCACTGGTCGGATTTCGACCCGCGCTCCTTCACCCCCCACGTGTTCACGCTGGGCGCGCTGACGGCCATCTTCTTCTACTGGGGCTGGGACGTCACGGTCAATCTCAACGAGGAGACCCGCGACGGCAGCTGGGTGGCCAGCGTGGGCTCGCTGCTGGCGATGCTGGTGATCATCGCCCTGTTCATCCTGTTCATGGTGGTGGCGCTGATGGCGCTGAGCGACAAGGAGATCCAGGGCGCCAACACCAACATCATGCTGGCCATCGCCGACAAGCTGTTCCCCCGCCCGTGGAACTACATGGCCGTGCTGGCCGTCATGCTCAGCACCCTGGGCACGCTGGAAACCTCGATCCTGCAGTTCACCCGCACCATGTTCGCGCAAAGCCGCGACGGCATGCTGCACCACCGCTACGCCCACCTGCACCCGACCTGGGACACTCCCTGGGTGGCCACGCTGGTCATCGCGGGCTTCGGCCTGCTGCTGCTGTTCCTCGCCTCCTTCATCCCCACGGTCAACCAGATCATCCAGGATTCCATCGACGCCATCGGATTCCAGGCCTCCTTCTACTACGGCCTGGCCTGCCTGGCCTGCGCCTGGTATGTCTGGAAGCACCAGCGCGGCTCCTGGTTCCACGTGCTGTTCTACATGCTGTGGCCGCTGGGCTCGGGGCTGTTCCTGTGGTTCATCGGGCTGTACAGCCTGCCCACCTTCGACACGATGACCAACACCATCGCCATCGGCGGCGTGCTCATCGGGCTGCTGCCCTTCTGGCTCAACCGCAGGAAGGCCGTTCCCACCGCGCAGGCGCAGCCGGTCAACGAACTCTGAGCGCGGCGCGGCCCCCGCCTTCCGGGCAGACCTGCGCTACAGCGACAAACGCTTGAACACGCGTTCCGGGATGTGCTGGATCAGCAGCATGATCGGACGCCAGAACCAGGGCAGGTAGACCACGTCGCGGCGCCGCTCGATGGCCCGCACGATACCCGCGGCCACCCGATCCGGGGTGGCCCACAGCAGGCCCTTGCGCTCGAAGGCGGCCGTCATCGGGGTGTCGACGAAACCCGGCTTGATGGTCAGCACCTGGATGCCGCGCCCGGAAAGGCGATTGCGCAAGCCCTGCAGGAACAGCGCCAGCATGCCCTTGGAGGCTCCGTAGACATAATTGCTCTGGCGCCCCCTGTCGCCGGCGACGGAGCCGATGGCGGCGATGGTGCCGCCGTCGACGACATGCTCCGCGGCCATGGAAGCCAGCACGATGGCGCTGGTGGCGTTGGTGTGCATGGCCGCCAGCAGCGCCTCGGGCGAGGCCTCGCAGGCTTTCTGGTCGGGCAGGCTGCCGTGGGCGATGAGCACCACGTCGATGCTTCCCAGCTCCTGTCTGGCGGCCGCGTACAGGGCCTCGAAACCTTCCAGATGGTCCAGGTCGGCGCGGGCTCCGGCGATCTTGCCGCCGGGCCCCGCGCGCACCCGCAGGTCGGCGAGCAGCGCCTCGAGCTTTTGCTGGTCGCGCCCGACCGCGTAGACATGGCAGCCGCGCTCGACCATGCGGCGCGCGACGGCTTGCGCGATGGCGGAGGTGGCTCCGAACAGGACGAGGTTGTGCATGGCCTTCAGGCGCTCACGCGCCTCCAGAAATCCGACCCGAAGCGCGGGTCGACAAAGCGCGAGAATTCCTGCGCCCGGGGATAGCCGAGCTGGAACATGGACGCGGGCATGCGCGCATCCTTGGCGGGGTAGATCGCCCCGCCCGCCTCGCGCACCACCGCATCGAGCTGCTCGAACAGGCGCAAGGTGACCGGGCCCCGGTTCGGGAAGTCCAGCGCCAGCGTGGCGCCGGGACGCGCGAAGGACAACAGCCCCCGGCTCGGCAGATCGCCGAAGGTCTTGAGCACCGCGAGAAAGGAGCCCTGGCCGCTGCGGGCGATGCGCCGCAGGAGTTCGCCCATCGCCTCGCGCATGCAGCCCGGAGGCACCACGCATTGGTATTGGTAGAAGCCCCGGCGCCCGTAGATCCGGTTCCAGTGGCCCAGCGCGTCCAGCGGGTAGAAGTAGGGAACGTAATGCTGCAGCGCGTCGCCTTCGCGGGCGCGATGCCAGTACAGGCCGTTGAAGGCGCGCAGGGACAGCGCGTTGACCAGGGAGAACGGCGGGGCGAAGGGCACGGTCCTCCGGCGCTCGCGCCACGCGGGCAGATCGGCCCGGGATGCGGCATGGCGCGCGGCCATGAACACCCCGCGCCCCTGCGCGGCCCCGGAGGCCACGCAGTCGATCCAGGCCACCGTGTAGGGCCACCGCGGCTCCATCGCCGCGTTGAGATCCCAGAATGCGTCGAGATCACGAAAGCGCCGGGTGCGCACCTGCAGGAAGGCGTTGCCCACGGGCGCCAGCTGCAGCTCCGCCCAGGTGATCAATCCGGTCAGGCCCAGCCCGCCGAGGGTGGCCGCGAACCACTCGGGATTCGAGCCGGGGCTGCACAGCAGGCGCTCGCCGGAGCTTCTCAGCAACTCGAAGGCGCGCAGGTGATGCCCGAAGCTTCCCGCGGCGTGGTGGTTCTTGCCGTGCACGTCGTTGGCGATCGCCCCGCCCACGGTGACCTCGCGGGTTCCGGGAGTCACCGCCAGGAACCACCCCTGGGGCACGACCAGGTCGAGGATGTCCCGCAGCGTCACCCCGCTTTCACAGCGCAGCACGCCGGTGGCGCGATCGAAGGCGATGAAACGGTCCAGGCGCGCCGTGTGCAGCAGCACGCCGCCGCCATTGAGGCACACGTCACCGTAACTGCGTCCGCGCCCGAAGGGCAGCGCCGGCAGCTCCGGCGGCAAGGCCAGGGCCTCGTGCGCCGATTGCGGCTTGGCGACCCGCGCCGGATCGCGGGCCGCGAGACGTCCCCAGCTTTGCCAGGCGCTCACCGGAGGGCTCCCTGCCCGGCGCCGGCCTCGCCGCGCCTGCGCAGGCCCGCGAGCGCCAGGAGTCCCAGGGCCACCGCGTACCACAGGGTGGTCAGGCGGATCAGCACCGTGACGGCCACGGCATCGGGCAGCGAGGTTCCCCTGAGCAGCAGCAGGGCCACCATGGCAGCCTCGGTTCCGCCCAGCCCCCCGGGCAGCAGGCTCACGCTGCCGGCGATCATCGAGACGGCGTACACGAACACCGCATAGCCCAGGCCCGCATGCAGGCCCAGGCGCTCGCACAGCACGTGGAAGGCGAAGGCCTCGGCGCTCCAAGCCAGCAGGCTCAGCGGGGTGGATGCGAGCAGCAGGCGGGGCGCATGGCAGCGCCGCGCCTGGCGCAGCATGTGCACGAGGTGTCGCAGCAGCTGCCCGAGGCGTCCGTGCATGGCCTGTGCCCGGGCGGCCACCCAGCCCAGCCAGGCCGGCCAGGCCAGGAGCCCCAGGGCGGCCAGGACCCCCGCCGCCGAGATCAGCACCAGCAGATGCAGCCGGGGATCGAGATCCAGCCCGGGCAGGCACAGCACCAGGATCGCGACCAGATCCGACAGGCGCTCGCTGAACATGGCCGCCAGGGTGCTCGCGTAGTCCACGCCATGATGTCGCAGGAACACGGCGCGTATCGCCTCCCCCGCCTTGCCCGGCGTGGTGGTCAGCGCGAAGCCGGTGAGGTAGATGCGCCCATGCTCGAGCAGCGGCACGCGGTGCCCCATCGAGCGCAGGTACAGCTGCCAGCGCCCGAAACGCAGCGCGTAGTTCAGGGAGGACATGCACAGGGCGAAGACAATGCCGCTCCAACCCGCCGCGGCCAGGCCCGCCAGCACGGCGCGCCAGCCCGTGATCACCGACACCAGCAGGTAGCCGCAGGCGGCGACGACGACCGAGACGATCACCGCGCGCAGGCGCCACCCGGAAACGTAGGCCTGGGTCATCGAAGGATCAGCGCGCTGACCAGCAGCCAGCCGGCGGCCGTGGCGACCAGATGCCGGTCCGCCAGCAGGTCGCGCGCCGTGTCGTTGCCTCCCGCGCGGTGGTGCAGCAGGAACAGGTAGCGGAAGATTCCGTAGACCACGAAGGGGACGGTGTAGAACAGGGCATAGGAGCCGTGGATCCTCACGGTCTCCGGGCTCACGGTGTACAGGCCGTAGCTCAGGATGGCGCAGGCCGCGGTGATCCCGGTCAGCTGGTCCAGCATCGCGGGACTGTAGTTCTCCAGCACGCGCCGCACCGCCCCGCGGTCAGGCTTGCCGGCGCCCTGCAGCTGGATCAGCTCGGCCCGGCGCTTCGCGAAGCCCAGGAACAGGGTCAGCATCAGGCCCGTCAGCAACAGCCACTGGGAGGGCGGGATCCCGATGCCCGCGGTTCCGATCAGGATGCGCAGCATGAACCCGGCGGAGATGAGGAACACGTCCAGGATCACCACATGCTTGAGGCGCAGCGAGTACGCCACGTTGAGCACCAGGTACAGGGCGATGAACAGCGCGGCCATCCACCCCAGGCTCAGCGCAGCGCCCAGGGCCAGCGCCGCCAGCAGGGCCGACAGGGCGCGCGCCAGGGGCAGCGATACCGCACCGCTGGCAATCGGGCGCCTGCACTTGATCGGGTGCATGCGGTCCGAGTCGGCGTCGACCATGTCGTTGAACACGTACACACTGCTGGCCGCGAGGCAGAAGGCCACGAAGGCCACCG
This sequence comes from Pseudomonadota bacterium, assembly GCA_021846965.1. Lineage (GTDB taxonomy): Bacteria > Pseudomonadota > Gammaproteobacteria > Burkholderiales > Burkholderiaceae_C > Thiomonas_A. The sequence continues at coordinate 79,415 of JAJZWA010000001.1, forward strand.
AGGCGTGCAGCGCATCGAGCAGGGTTGGAGATTGCCCGAAGACCACACCCAGAACGACGAAGCCGTTCTTGATGTATTGGTGGGGACGCAGCAGTCGAAGGATCACGCTCATCTTCATGGCATCAAAGGGACTCTCCGGATGCGAATCCCCCGCTCGCAACCGCGGCTTGATGGTAGCAACGGACGGGGCATCCCCGAGAACCCGCCCTGAGTTCCGCGCGATCCACGCGTCAAACATGCGAAGATTACACCTGCACAAGGGCCCCGCGGCCCCGGCGCATCCGCCCACCTGACCGAGGAGTCATCGATGAACCAACCCACTGCACGCGACGCCTGGCATGCGCGCGCCGCCGATCGCATCGCCGGCGGCATCGACGGCCGGCTGCTGATCGACGGGCACCGCTACCACGCGGTGGACGGGAGCTGCTTCGACTGCATCTCCCCGCTGGACGGGAAGGTCATCGCCCGCGTGGCCCGCGGCCAGGCCGCCGACGTGGACCTGGCCGTGGCCAGCGCCCGCGCCGCCTTCGCCGACGGGCGCTGGAGCGCGCGCTCGCCGGCGGCGCGCAAGAAGGTGCTGCTGGCCTTCGCCGAACGCATCCGCGCCGCGCGCGACGAACTCGCGCTGCTGGAAACCCTGGACATGGGCAAGCCCATCGCCGCCGCGCTGTCGGCCGACGTGCCCGGCACGGCGCGCTGCATCCAGTGGTACGCGGAAGCCGTGGACAAGGTCTACGGCGAGATCGCCCCCACCGGGCGCGACGCCCTGGCCCTGGTCAGCCGCGAACCCGTGGGCGTGGTGGGTGCCATCGTGCCCTGGAACTACCCGCTGCTGATGACCTCCTGGAAAATCGGCCCGGCGCTGGCCGCCGGCAACAGCGTGGTGCTCAAGCCCAGCGAACGCTCGCCCCTGAGCGCACTGCGCCTGGCCGAGCTGGCGCTGGAAGCCGGGCTGCCCGAGGGCGTGTTCAACGTCGTTCCCGGCTTCGGCGCCGAGGCCGGCGAGGCGCTGGCCCTGCACATGGACGTCGACGCCATCGGCTTCACCGGCTCCACGCGCACCGGCCGGCGCATGCTCGAATACGCCGGGCGCAGCAACCTCAAGCGCGTGTTCAACGAACTCGGCGGCAAGTCGGCCAACATCGTGTTCGCCGACTACGACGACCTGGACCGCGCCGCGGCCACCGCGGCCGGCGCCATGTTCTACAACCAGGGCGAATCCTGCAACGCGCCCTCGCGCCTGCTGGTGCAGGACAGCATCGCCGACGCCTTCGTCGAGCGCCTGGCCGCGCTGACCCCGGGCTACGCCCCCGGCGACCCGCTCGACCCGACCACCCGCCTGGGCGCGCTGGTCGACGCCCAGCAGACCGCCACCGTCATGGAGTACATCCACAGCGGCCTGCAGCAGGGTGCGCGCTGCGTGGCCGGCGGCGAGCAGGTGCTGCAGGAGACCGGCGGGCAGTACGTCGCGCCCACCGTGTTCGACGGCGTGGACAACACCATGCGCATCGCCCGCGAGGAGATCTTCGGGCCGGTGCTGTCGGTGATCCGCTTCTCCACCGAGCAGGAGGCGCTGCGCATCGCCAACGATTCCACTTACGGCCTGCACGCGGCCGTGTGGACCCGCAGCCTGGATCGCGCGGTGCGCGTATCCCGCGCGCTGCACGCCGGCACCGTGCACGTCAACGAGTATGACGAGGACGACATCACCGTGCCCTTCGGCGGGGTCAAGCAGTCCGGCAACGGGCGCGACAAGTCGCTGCACGCGCTGGACAAGTATTCCGAGCTGAAGACCACGTGGATGCGCATCGACCCGGCCTGATGTCCCAACCGAACCCCAACTCCCCGCTGCGTCCCGGCCAGTTCTCATTGGCCGATTTCGACTTCGAACTGCCGCCCGAGCTGATCGCGCAGCACCCCGCGCCGGAGCGCAGCGCCAGCCGCCTGCTGGATGCGCGCGGCGAGCTGCACGACCGCGTCTACTCCGATCTTCCCGCGCTGCTCGAGCCGGGTGACCTGCTGGTGTTCAACGACACCCGGGTGATCAAGGCACGCCTGTTCGGCACCAAGGCTTCGGGGGGCGCGGTGGAACTGCTGGTCGAGCGCGTGCTCGACGGTCACGAGGTGGTCGCGCACATGCGCGCCAGCCGCAAGCCCGCGACGGGCAGCCGGCTGCTCATGCAGGGCGGCTTCGAGGCCGAGGTGCTGGGCCGCTGGCCGCAGCCCGACGGCGCGCTGTTCCACCTGCGCCTGAGCGACGAACCCTACGGCCTGATGCAGGCCCACGGCCACGTGCCGCTGCCGCCCTACATCACCCACGCGGACGACGCCGACGACGCAAGGCGCTACCAGACCGTGTTCGCGCGCGTGCCAGGCTCGGTGGCCGCGCCCACCGCGGCGCTGCACTTCGACGAGGCGCTGCTGGAGCGCCTGCGCGAGCGCGGCGTGCGCAGCGCGCACCTGACCCTGCATGTCGGAGCCGGCACCTTCCAGCCGGTGAAGGTCGACGACCCCGCCCACCACCACATGCACAGCGAGCGCTACATGGTGCCGGGCGCCACGCTGCAGGCCATCGCCGAGACCCGCGCGCGTGGCGGACGCGTGCTGGCGGTGGGAACCACCACGGTGCGCGCGCTGGAATCGGTGGCGCGGGATCTGGGCGCCGAATCCCTGTCTGCCGGCGCCACGCGCGACTGGAGCGGGGAGACGGATATTTTCATCGCCCCGGGGCATCAGTTTGCCTGGATCGACCTGATGCTGACCAATTTCCATTTGCCGAAATCGACGCTGATGATGCTGGTCAGCGCATTCGCCGGCATGGAGCCGATCCGCCGGGCCTATGCGCATGCGGTGCGGGAGAGGTATAGGTTTTTCAGTTACGGGGATGGGATGTTGCTGGGGCGTGAATGACTTCGGCCCGCGTTCGGGGGATGGGCAGGCAGGATGCGATTCGCTAACTTTTGGTCGTTTCCCGGGATCAGCGCCCCTGCCGGCCGGCCGTTTCTGGTCCCGCCGCCCAGCCTCCTTCGACCCCACATGCGCCAGATCGTTGTCCGAACCGTCCAACGTTTCGCGTTGATCACCGGTGCCTCCGCCCACGCTGCCAGACGTCAGCAGGCGCGTCGCATTCTGACCTTTCATGGGGTTGGCGGGCCAGACATGCCGGCACGGGAGTTCGAACGCCTGCTGGTCTGGCTCAAGCTGAATTTCCATGTGGTTTCGCTGGGGGCGCTGCTTGAGTCCATGCGCGAGCAGCGCCCGCAGCATCCGCGAGGCGAACTGGCGCTGACCTTCGATGATGGCTTGCGCAATCAGTTCAAGCTGGCCTATCCGCTGCTGCAGCGACTGGAGATGCCCGCGACCATGTTCGTATGCCCAGGGCTCGTGGACCGCAAGGAGTGGCTATGGAACCATGGGATGCGCGCGCGCTGGCGGCGCCTCGACAAGGATGCGCGCGATCGCCTTGCCCACGAACTGGGTACCGGGATGGACAACGAAAATTCATGGATCGAGTGGATGAAGTCCCTGCACATCGCGGACCGAGAGCGCGCATGCGAGCTTGTTCGCCAGGAAACGCCCTCCTTCCGCGCGAGTCCTTTGGAGCAGGATGCCTATGACATGATGGGATGGGATGACATCATGGCCATGGACGCCGCGCTCGTGACCGTCGGTTCGCACACGCTGAATCACCCCATCCTCCCGCATCTGGATGACGAATCTCTCGAAGCCGAACTGCGCGACAGCCGCGCCGAGCTGGAAGAACGTCTGCAGCGCGCTGTCCCCCTGTTTTGCTATCCGAACGGATCGACGGATATGCGCGTACGCGATTGCGCCTCGCGTCACTACGAGGCTGCCGTAAGCACCATGGAAGACCTGGTGGGGGACGACGTAGACCCCTGGAATATCCCCCGGATTCCCGCGAGCCCGGACTTGGCCTTGTGCGCGTGGCGCCTGCACCGCCCGCAATCGTGACGACGGGCGTGACGGCGCTGGTCCCTGGTCCCCGGTCCCGTCGAAACGCTCATCGCGTCCAACCCGAAGTGAGAAGTGGTGAATGAGCCGGACGAATTGCTGCGAGCGCGAAGTGGCACCGTGCCCAGGAGTTTCACCCGAGTCAAGACGCGCGAGGCGGAAAGCCCCGATGCTAAAGTTCGCAACCCCTTGATGGTTCAGAAAATTCCGCAATCTACATTCAGCTCCGCGAACGCAACGCCCGGAAGGGCACACGAAGTCACGGATCCTTCGAAGACCATGCCACTCAGTCACCAGGCGCCGGAACCGGACGGCACGCTCATCTTCGAGGTGGGTACTGATGTGGTCTTTTTCGATGCATTGCGCGAGCGCTGGGAAGAACTCGAGCGCGTGTGTGGCAATCGCAGTCTGTTCATGTCGTGGCAATGGCAACGACTCTGGTGGACGCACTACGGAGCGGGGCGTGACTTGCGCATCTTCGTGGCGCGCGATGAACGCCGCCTGCTCGGCGTGCTACCGATGTATCAGGAAGCCCGACGCGTCGGCCCCTTCAGCATTGCGAGGTTGAGCACGATAGGAAGTGGGGGCGACACCGCGCCCGACGACCTGGATCCGCTTTTGTCTCCAGGCCATGCGGAACGAATCGCGGAGCAGTTCGCCCGGTCGATCATCCAGGCGCAGTCACCTTGGCGAATCGCGTCGTGCCCCGATCTAGCCCCGGATGGGCCGTTCGCCCGTGCGCTACTCGCGGCGTCGGTCGGGCTCCCACGGATTCTGGTGCGGCGATCCGAGCGCGCCATTGTTTGCGACAGATTACCGAATGAATGGGAAAGCTATGTCCATGACCTCGGCGCGCACAGGCGGAAGGGTTTGCGGCGCAAGCTGCGCAAGTTCGAGGCGGATGGCGGCGAGGTAATCTGGCACCGCGGGGCCGAAGCCGTAAATGCAGGCTTCGACACGCTGGCGGAGCTGCACAGGATGCGCTGGACCGGCAGGAGTTCGGAGTACGCCTTTTCCTCTGATCAGTATCTTGCATTTCATCGGGCCCTAATGCACCGACTGGACGAGGCGGGAGCGCTGCGTCTGCTCGAACTGCGAATGCAGGGGCGCGCGATCGCGATGCGCTATGGCTATCGCCTGGGCGACACCTTCTTCGATCTGCAAAGCGGCTTCGATCCGGAGTTCTCCGATTACAGCCCCGGTGAGCTGTGCATCAGCAATTGCATCGAGCGCGCCATCAGCGAAGGGTGCACGCACTTCGACATGCTCCGGGGCGATTACGAGCACAAGCGGGCGTTCCTGAAGGCAGAGCGCACGTCGATCGATCTGACGCTCTATCGAGGCCTCGCGCTACGCTCCGCCATGCGGCTGCGTGGCATGCTGTCCGCCATGCGCGCGGCGGCGCTCAATGCGCCAAGGCGCAGCACCCCCACCGGGCACGCCGACGATCCGGGAGCATGACGATGACGCGAACTACGCGCGAGGCTATCCTCGTAAGCGTGGCAATCCCTGCCCACAACGCAGCCGATACCCTCGCGGAGACCCTGCGCAGCGTACTGGATCAGACCCATCCATCGCTCGACATCGTGGTGATCGATGATGGCTCCACCGATGCAACGTCCCAGGTAGCGTCGTCCTTCGGGGACCGCGTGCGCCTTGTTCGCCAGCCCAATGCAGGCATATCGCGCGCGCGCAATGCGTCGCTGCAAGCATGCCGGGGTGAGTTCATCGCACTGCTGGACGCGGACGATATCTGCGAGCCCGAGCGCATCGCCGTGCAACTGGAGTACATGCTTCGGAGTCCGGAGTTACTGCTTTGCAGCTCTGACTTCAGTGGATTCGATCACACCGGAATTCTTGCCAGGTCCTACTGCGGCCACTACTACAAACGATGCAGCGCCGAGCAAGGCGGCCCCGGGGCCCGCTATCCCCAACGAGGCACGCTGGATATCCGCGATTGTCTACCCGGCGGGCCCGCTCAGCCACAAAGCGTATCGACGCTGCACGGGCAGGTGTATGAGCAACTCGTGCTGGGCAATTTCATCCACCCTCCGACGGTGATGATCCGGCGCGAGACGCTGGAAAAGGTCGGCATGTTCGACACGCAGTTCCGGATTGGTTGCGAGTGGGAATGGTTGGTGCGCGTGGCACGCGCCGGCCCGGTCGGCTATATCGACCGCCCGCTTTTGCGCTACCGGCGCTCGCCCACGCAAGTCACCCACCATCCGCAGACCGCGCTGGATGCTTTGCACGTGGCGCTGCTGATTCACCGCCTCGATCCCTCCCTGCGTCGGCGCGCGCCTCGGGCAGTACGTCGGCACCTCGGGGGACTGTACCTCAGCGCAGCCTACGCACTGTCGGAGCTTCGGCCTGCAACCGCGCTTCGACTGCTTGCCGTCAGCGTCGTTCACTATGGCACGCTGCGCCGAAGCAGCCTGGCCACGCTGATACGCATCGTGGTTCCCGAACGCATCCTGGATATGCTGCGTCAGGGGAAGCAGAGACTGCGAGATCGACGAAACCGGTAGCCAGGAGACCGCCGGGGCCGGCGCCGCACTCTGGGACAATGGCGGCATGCTCGAATTCACCCTCCACCACAGCCGCGGCCGCGCCCGCCGCGGCAGCCTGCGGCTGCGCCACGGCAGCGTGCAGACCCCGCAGTTCATGCCCGTGGGTACCTACGGTTCGGTCAAGGGCATCACGCCCGCCGGGCTGCGCGAGGCCGGCGCGGAAATCATCCTCGGCAACACCTTCCACCTGTGGCTGCGCCCGGGGCTGGAAGTGGTCAGGCGCTTCGGCGGCCTGCACCGCTTCATCGGCTGGGATGGCCCCATCCTCACCGACAGCGGAGGCTTCCAGGTCTGGAGCCTGGGCGATCTGCGCAAGATCTCCGAGCAGGGTGTGCGCTTCGCCTCTCCGGTCAACGGAGACAAGCTGCTGCTCACGCCCGAGGTGAGCATGCAGATCCAGACCGTGCTGGACTCGGACATCGTCATGCAGTTCGACGAGTGCACGCCCTACTCCGTCGGCAGCGGCGACGCGCGCCGCCTGACCACCGAGGCCGAGGCACGCGCCTCGATGGAGCTTTCATTGCGCTGGGCGAAACGCTGCAGGGAGGAGTTCGAGCGTCTCGAGAACCCCAACTCGCTGTTCGGCATCAATCAGGGCGGCATGCACCTGAACCTGCGCGAAGCCTCGCTGCAGGGCCTGCTGGAATTGAACTTCCCCGGCTACGCGATCGGTGGTCTCAGCGTCGGCGAACCCAAGGAGGAGATGCTGCGGGTTCTCGATCACATCTCCCCCATGCTGCCGCCGGAGCGCCCGCGCTACCTGATGGGCGTGGGCACGCCCGAGGACCTGGTGCGCGGCGTGCAGGCCGGTATCGACCTGTTCGACTGCGTGATGCCCACGCGCAATGCGCGTAACGGACACCTGTTCACGCGCTGGGGTGATCTGCGCATCCGCAACGCGCGCTATCGCGACGACCCACGCCCGCTGGACGAGGACTGCGCCTGCCCAACCTGCCGGGGCTTTTCTCGCGCCTACCTGCACCACCTGGACCGCTGCAGCGAGATGCTGTTCCCCATGCTCGCCACCGCGCATAACCTGCACTACTACCTTGAACTTATGAAGGGCATGCGCCAGGCGCTGGAAGATGACGACTTCGACGCGTTCACGAGCCGTTTTCATGAACAGCGCGCACGAGGCATAGCCTGAATGCAGAGCCGCGTCAGCGCTGAAAACAGTAACCTCGGTAGTATGTCAAGCTGCGATCTGCGCGAAATGGAATCTGGCAGGACTTGTCGGGATTGATCCATGCATCGCGCATGCGATACCCCAGATCCTGGAGCGAGGAGACGAACTCGTCTTCACGGTCAATGCGGTAGGGGCAGAACGCTGTACCGATGCTCTGCAGTGTGAAGTAGGACGCATGCGGGTGCAGCGGCGTCAAATTAAGCAGGAGCACAGACGGAAGGGTCGGCAGCGAACGCAGACGCTCCGCAAGGGTCTGAGGTAGGTACTGCAATACTCCCATAGCAAGGAAGATGTCCGCGTTGGCGGCCTCCGCTAAGTCGGATGCGAAGTGCAACTTTCCCAGGGTGTCGGTATTCCGTGCGAGCGCGCGCCCTCGCTCCATGACCGTTGGCACGTCGTGGATGCTCCACTGCAACTCGGCGGGAAAGGGAAGGACCCTCTGGTAGGAGTAATAGCTGACGCCGACATGTCCACCAAGCTCGAACAGCGTGCGAGCGCCGGCCTGGAAAAACTGACCAAGCCAGAACAGGACGGGGTAATCCGTGGCGTAGATTTCCTTCATCCGCTGGCGATACATGGCCGCCGGTTCGGGATGGTCGTAGCCCATGGGCCGTGTCGCCGGAGCGCTGGCCGCCGCCTGCTCAAAGGTATCGAATACTCCACGAAACAGGTTTTCGTCGGAGTTCCGGGCGAAGCGACGTTCATACCGCGCGGCCAGCCATGGCCGCATCCCCGGGCTCTGCGCCAATCGGTCCAGTAGACGATGCGCCCTTCTGATCAGCACCATGCAGCGAAATCTCCCAGGCTCAGGGGCGAAGCCCCTCCGAATATCCGGGAACAAGCTAAACGGCAATCGCGCCGCGGTCAAACCCTTAGTCCAGGGGGAGGTCGGGCGCGGATTCTGCGGGAAGGGGCAACCCTACGGGCGCGCCCCGCCCGAGGCCCCAACTGGCGAGGCCCGGCACGGTGACCTCAACCTCCAACTGGCCGACGCAGCATCCACGCCACGAAACGCCGCCCGTACATCGGCTGGCGCCACAGCAGCCAGCCCGCAGCCGCCAGGTTGAGAAGCGCGATGCTCAGCAGCAGTGCCGGCACCGACACTCCGAGGCGCAGCAAGGCCGCGCAGTAGCCGGTGCACACGATCATGTACAGCGCATTGAGAATGTTGTTGGCCGCGATCACCCTCGCACGATGGCTGCCCGGCGTATGCTGCTGGATCAGCGCGTACAAGGGCACGCTATAGACCCCGGCGCTGGCCGAGAGACCGAACAGGTCGGCCATCACCCGCCAGTGCGCCGGCTGTGCGACGAAGGCTCCGACCCCCAGCATCGGGCCCGGCGCCGTCGAGGCATGCGCGGCCAGGTACAAGTCGATGCCGAAGCCACTCATGCCCAGCGCGCCCAGCGGCACCAGGCCGGGCTCGATGCGCCCGCGCGCCAGCCACTCGCAGGCCACCGAACCCAGCCCGACCCCCACCGAGAACACGACCAGCAACAGCGAGGCCACCTGCTCGTCGCCTCCCACCACATCCTTCGCGAACACCGGGAACTGGGTGAGGAAGGCCACGCCGTAGAACCACATCCAGGAAATCGCCAGCAGCGCCTGCAGCAGCACCGGGTCGCGCGCGGCCAGGCGCAGGTTGGCCAGGGTTTCGCGCAAGGGATTCCAGCGCACGCGCAAGTCGGCATCCAGCGCCGGCGTCGACGGAATGCGCCGCGACGCCGCCCATCCCGCCAGCGCCACCAGTACGCAGGCTCCGCCGGCCAACCAAGGGCCCTGGCGCAGACTCATCAACAGCCCCCCAGCCAGATTGCCCAGCAGGATGGCCACGAAGGTGCCCATCTCGGTCATGCCGTTTCCGCCGGTGAGCTCGGCGGGCGACAGATGCTGCGGCAGGTAGGCGTACTTGGCGGGCCCGAACACGCTGGAGTGCACGCCCATGCCGAAGGCGCAGGCCAGCAGGGCCCCGAGATTGCCTGTGACGAAGCCCCACAGCGCCAGCGTCATGATGCCGATCTCCAGCAGCTTCACCCCGCGCATCAGGCGATCCTTCGAGAGCTTGTCGGCCAGTTGTCCACTGGTCGCCGAGAACAGCACGAAGGGCAGGATATACAGGGCCGCGATAAGGTTGACCATCAGCCCGGGCGAAAGCGCGCCACCGGCCTGCGCGCGGTAGGTCACCATCACGGTGAAGGCGAACTTGAACAGGTTGTCGTTCGCGGCGCCCCCGAACTGGGTCCAGAAAAAGGGCGCGAAGCGGCGTTGGCGCAGCAGCGCGAACTGGTTGGGCGTGGGCGCGGCGAGGGGATCCATAGCGACACGGAACGGGGCGACGCGCCCATGGTACAGGGCGACCAGGCGCATGGCCGACAGCGCCCCGCCTACACTGGATGCATGCCCGTCACTGACTCCGCATGGCGACTGTTCTTCGCGCTGGATCCATCCCCCGCGCTGCGCGAGCGCATGGCCGCGCACGCCGCGCGCTGGAGCTGGGACGACCGCGCGCGCCCGACGGCCCCGCGCAGGCTGCATCTGACGCTGGTGTTCATGCCGCAGGTCGACCCCGCCCTCGTGGGCGAACTGATGCGTGCAGGGGCCGCGGCGGCCGTGTCGGGCCGCGGCTGCAGGTTGGTGCTGGATCGGGCCGAAGTGTGGCCGGCAGGCGGCATCGCCCACCTGTCGCCGTCTCGCATCCCCACGTCTCTGCAGGCCCTGCATGACGCGCTGCTGGCCGGCGCGCTCGCCGCCGGCACGCAGGCCGACCGCCGCGTATGGCGCCCGCATTTGACCCTGGCGCGCGGGGCGCGCGAGGAACAGGCCCCTGGGGAATTCGAGCCGCTGGCCTGGCAGGTGCGCGGCTTTTCGCTGCAACGTTCGCGCCTGGGCAGCGGACGCTACGACGTGCTCGGGCGCTGGAGCCTCGGCGCGACAGCGCGCTGAGAAGCGGCTCCCTCGTCCACTGCGTCAGCCCGGCACCATGCCATGGTCGTCCAGTTCGAAGCGCGCCACCCTGCCGAGGCCGCCGATGGACGCCAGCGCGGCGCGATAGCCCGGACGCACGCTCAAGGACAGGAGTTCGAGCTCGCGCGCGCCGACGCTCATGCGCATGGGCCGGGGCTCCAGCCCGACGTGCAGCGTGCGAGGCTCCAGGTTCAGCCCGAGGCCCACGGCCTTCAGGCAGGCCTCCTTGCGTGTCCAGCAGCTCACGAAGGGCTCCGCCTGCGCGCCTTCGGGCAGTTCGGCGAGTTGCGCGAATTCGCGCGCATCGAGCACCGCGGCGGCCAGATCCGCGCCCGGCAGGTCGGCGCGCACCGCTTCCACATCCACGCCCAGTTCATCGGCCGCACCCAGCGCCAGCAGCGCAAGGTCCTTGCTGTGACTGAGGTTGAAATGCAGTCCCGCGCGGGGCGCGATCAGGCGCGGCTTTCCATGCGCCTGCTCGACGAAGACCGCGCGCGCCGGCTCGCAGCCCAGGTAGGCCCCGACGATTGCACGCAACGCCACGTGGGCGCGCTGGTAGCGCCTGGCGTCGTCCGCGTGCACGAAACGCCGTACGCGCTCGATCTCGCGTTCGTCCAGGCATTGCGCGGACGCCGCCGCCGTCGCGTTCAGGTCGATGGCCCAGACGTGCACGTCGCGCCCCTGCGGCCAGGACTGCGGCGCCAGAGGCTCCAGCAAGGCCTCGGGGCGCCCGGATTCGGCGAGCATCAACGACATGTCCTGCTCCCGGGCTCGCCGTTCCGCCCGGGCGAAGCAGCTTCAACGCAAACGCAATGCGACATCGCCCTGCTCGTGAAAGGGAATGCGCAGCAGGGTGTGGGCCAACTCCGCGTCGCCGTCGAGCCGGTAGTGCACCAGCCCGTCGGGTGGCAGCCCGACCAGCACCTGCAGCAGTGCGGCCCCGTCCACGTCCACGCGTACCGGCACGTCGGCGCTGCCATGCGGGGGCAGGTCCAGATCGCCGGTGCTGCGACCCTGCGCGGTGGCCGTGCCGTTGAAGCTGCAGTGGAAGCGGATGTCGTCCAGCGACAGCTTCCACCCACCGGGATTGCGCACCTGCAGCACGAGATCGATGCGTGCCTGGTTGCCGCGCAGCTCGATGCCACGCACTTCGACGATGCGCAGGCGCGGGCCGGTCGCCTGGTCCGACGGCGCGGACCCCGCCGAGGCGGCAACGTTCAGCGGCGCGGCGGCGACGACCGCTGCTCCTGCCGTCGACACCAGGCTCAGCGCCACCAGCGCCAGGAGCCAGCGACGGGTTTCAATCCTGGGCATCGAATCGCAACAAGGTGAACAGCTCGAGACCCGCTGCACGCAGCGCCGCCGAGCCGCCGAGCTCGGGCAGATCGACGATGGCCGCGCCCTCGACCACGCTGGCCCCCAGGCGCTGCAGCAGACGGTGCGCGGCGAGCATGGTGCCACCGGTGGCGATGAGGTCGTCGATCAACAGCACCCGCTGGCCCTCGCGCAAGGCATCGCTGTGCACCTCCACGGTGGCGCTGCCGTACTCCAGCGCATAGCTCTCGGACAGGGTCTCGAAAGGCAGTTTGCCCTTCTTGCGAACCGGCACGAAGCCCACGCCCAGTTCGAAGGCCACCACGGAGCCGATGATGAATCCGCGCGCATCGATGCCGGCGACCACGTCGGGGCGCCTGGCCTGATCCATGTAGCGCCAGACGAACTGGTCGACCAGCACGCGCATGGCACGCGCGTCCAGCAGCAGCGGGGTGATGTCGCGAAAGCGCACACCCGGCTGCGGCCAGTCGGCCACGGTGCGGATGCGCGAGCGCAGGTAGGCGTCGATGTCCATGGAGGGATGCGGTGCGAGAGGGAGCGTGGGCGCCTCAGGCGCCGACCTCCGTGGGCGCGGCACGGAAGGTGGGAGCGGGCGCGCCGAACACGTCGTCGTAGGAAGCGTAGGACGCACCGGAAATCGTGGGCAGCAGCACCAGCCACCCCAGGCCCGCCGGGAGGGTGGCGACGATGCTCAACGGAATCAGCAGCAGCGTGAACACCACCAACGCACCCAGATTGGCGAAGGCCGCCCGCGCCGAGACCTGGATGGCATCCCAGGCCCCCAGTCCGCCCAGCGCGACCAGGGTGCCGACGAACCAGAACGCGATGCTGCAGGCCAACAGCGCCGCGAGCACCAGCAGTGCCCCCAGGATCATCGCTCCGGCCCCCATGCCGATGCCGGCCACGACGGCCCCGGGAGAGGCCTCCATCATGTGCCCGATGGCTTCCATGTGCATCAAGCTCACCCCGAAGATCAGCGACAGCGCAAGGCCCAGCACCAGCAGCACGGCGACGATGCTCAGCAGCACGAGCAGCGAGGCCAGGAGCAACGTACCCAGGCGCGAGGACCATTGGCGCGACGATTCGCCGAAGGCACCCTCGTTGTCGGCCTCCGCGGCCAGACCCTCGGGGGTGATGGCGCGCGCACGCGCCCAGCGCCGGCGCAGCACCGACGCGAATACGGCCCCCAGGGTGAACACAGGCATGCTCAGCCATTGCGCCAGCGCGCCCCCCATGGGCAGCGTGTGCAGAATCACGCTGCACACGACCAGCGCCACGGTCAGGCCTGCCCAGGCCCAAGGCGCGCGCAGGAAACTGCGCCAGCCCTGCGCCCACCAGGAGGCGCCGTGGGAGGCGGAGACGCGACGGAAGGCGGGATGGATCATGGCGTGCACCCTTGGAAGGCGTTGCGGGGCGGGAGCCTGGAAAGATGTCCCGTCGGAAAGCCTAACCGATTCTCCGGCTCGTCACCCCTCATTGCTTCCAGGGAATGTGTCGCTGCACAAGGCGAATCGCAAGGGTCCTTACTCCATGGTCGGTCGCGAGAATCATCATTCCGTAGAGCAGGACTCCAGCAGCGATCTGCTCCCCAACGCGTACCCAGAGCAGCGGGGCATGGATCTCGCGCACCGCTAGGTACATCAAAGCGGAGAGCCCTCCGAAGTGGAGCAGCTCGCGCCAAGGCATCTGCAGGGTCACGCTTCCTCTTCCCAGGAAGCCTGTCATCAACGCATAGAGACACAGCCCACTCAGGGAGGCGAGCGCAGCCCCTTCGATCCCCATGGTCTTGGTCAGGAGTGTGGTCAGAGTCAGGTTCAGGGCCGTGGCGGCAAGAACCGTGTACATCACGACACGGGTCATTTTCCTGATGTAGATGCCGGCGCTGAACATGGGTGATCCGCCCGCCAGCAGCATGCCGCTCACGATGTACACAAACAGCGGTGTACTCACGGAGTATTTATCCGACGCCAGCAGGCGCAGGAGACCCGGAGCCACCGCCGCCATCCCGGCAACCACCGGCAGCGCGAGCATCAGGTAATAGCGAAGTGCCTGTTGCAGGAACTTCTCGGTCTTTTCCCGGCCCTGGGATTCCCAGATCCGCAGATACATCGGCACGACAGCCTGGGAGAACGAGCCCGTCAACACGCTTTGCAGATAGTCGCAGAAGTTGTAGGCCGCCAGATAGGAACCCAGCGCATGCGCCCCGAGCTCGAAATTGATGATGTAGCGTCCGCCCATGCTCAAGAGTAGGGTGGACAACTCGCTGGCCAACAGGGGAAGGCCGAATCCGAGCATGGCCAGAAAGAGCCTGGACGAGAAGGCCGACGGCTGGAACACCTGCTTCCTGGCGTAGAGCAATATGACATAGGCCAGCGCCAGCGCCTCGCTCACCATCGTCGCGATGAAAAAGCCCCATAGCGATCGGGACACGACGAACAATACGGCCAGGATCAACGCCAGCCCGAGATACTTGCGGATGACCGTATACGCGCTGTAGAACGCACTGCGCTGCTCGGCGCGCAGCAGGTTCAACATCGCGCTGTCCATCACCCGCACCAGCACCAGGGGCGCCGCGGCGGCGATGAGGTACTTGATCCCTCCACCGCCCCACCATCGCGCAGGAAGGACGAGGAAGGTCAACGCGCTCAGCACGCTCGCCACGGTTCCCACGGCCAGCATGCCGAACAGCACGGTGGAGAAGAAACTTCGCCGATCGCCGTCGCGCTTACCGCTTTCGATCTCCGCGTAGAAACGTACGACGGATTGCTGCAGACCGAGCTTTCCCACGCCGACCAGGAATCCCAGGGTTGCGTTCACCAATCCCAGCATGCCGTATTCGGCCACCGAGAAGGTGCGCGTGAAGATCGGAAAGGAAATCATGCTCGCCGCCGTGATGAGCAGCGTGCCGGCGGAGTAGTTCGACGTATGTCGAAGCAGTCGCCTCAAGGCCCCCGGCTGCTCCCTAGAATGCTGGCGCGGCGGCACGTCGTCCGCTGGTGCAGTCATGTGCCGCGCCTCCGATAGATCTTCAGCAGCGAGGCGACAACCTGGTCCGTGGCGAAGCCGTGCCTTACGTCCTCGGCGGCCGCCTGCCCAAGGCGCTCACGCAGCGCGGGGTCGTCGAGAAGGCACTGCAGTGCGGCGGCCAGGGCCTGGACATCGCCCGGCGGCACCAACAGACCGGAGCGGCCGTGATCGATGACATCCTCGTTGCCGCTCACGCGCGTCGCGACCACCGGCAGGTGCGCGGCCATGGCCTCCAGCACGGCGTTCGGCAGACCTTCCTGAAGGGAGGGCTGCACATAGATGCTGGCCTTTCGAAGCTCCGGCGCCACGTCGGAAAGCATGCCCGGGAACTCCACCGAATCGCTGATGCCGAGTTCCGCCGCCAGGCGTCGCAAGGCCGCCGTCTCCGGTCCGTCGCCGACGAGGACCAGGCGGGCGTCGACGGGGCGCGCCAGCTCGGCCCACGCGCGCAGCAACACGTCCAGCGCCTTCACCGGCGCGTGACGTCCGACGAACACCACGCGCAGCGCGCTCTGCGGTTCCTGCCGCACGGCGCCGAATCGGTCGCAGTCGACCGCGTTCGGAACCAGGAACAGACGATCGGACGGATACCCGGCCTCACGCAGCATGTGCAAGGTATGCCGGCTGATGCACTGGAATGCCTCCAACCTGCGGGCGCCGGCATTGAGGATGCGATGCTTCACGCGTCCCCGCAGTTCGGGGTCGAGGACTCCGCCCTGGAATTCCGCGGCGCCGGACACCTTCACCGTGACCGGCACGCGCAGCCATGGCTTGAGCCATCCGATCGCGCCGGCAAGGTTGTGCATCATGTGCACGTGGATGACGTCGATGTCGCCCTTGTTTCGCCACAGCCACAGTGCCAGGCGGAGATTCAGGACCACCGCGCCAAGTCCCTTGATCCGCGGGTACGAAAGCCGCGTGACGTCGACGCCGTCGATTCGCTCGCACAAGGATTGCGAGTCGTCGACCCGGGGAGCCAGGATGCGTACCGAATGCCCGGCCCGGCTCAGTTCCCTGGCCAGGAGTCGCGCTTGCATCTCGGCCCCGCCCGTCGCCGGATACCTTCCGTCGACGATGAAAAGAACTCGGACCGGAGGCGCATCCATGGCGTGCATCGATTCGGAAGAATGGGGCATTTGCGCAACGAGAAGCCTGAACAATGGCGAACGGCGCGCGGGCGGCTCCGGTCGGTGCGCGCTCGCGAACGGACTAGTTCGGCGTACGCCGCCAGCGATAATAGAGATCGCCCAGATACTCATGCACCACGAGTGCGGTCTTGTGCATCGCATCCAGGCTGGGCATCAGCATCTCCCAGGGAGATTCGCGCACAGCCTGGAAATCGACTGGAAGCGCGCAGACCTTGACTCCGCTGATGCGGAAACTGAGCATCGCCCGCGGCATATGGTAGGCGGACGTCACCAGATACAACGGCCCGCTCACGTGCCCTGCCTGGAGCAGGCGCCGCAGGGTGTATGCGCTTTCGAGGGTGGTATGAGAGTCACGATCCGTCAGGATGCGTGACGCGGGGAATCCGAGGCGCAAGGCCAGCTCACGCATCAGGTCCGCCTCCTTCCAATGCGTACCCGCACCGCCCGACAACACGAGCATGCTGTCCGGCACCTGCACCGCGAGGTGCTCGGCGCCGATCAGCCGACGCAGACTATCGGCGCTGAGCTGCACGACGTGCGGCACTGGCGACTCGCTGTCACGGATTCCGCCCGCCAGGACGATGAACACGCTGCCTCGCGGGGGCTTCCCGCATCGGGCCTGCAACGCGCGCGCTCGCTGTTCGAGGTGCCCGAGAGCGAGGTTTGCAGTGTACGGAAGACTTGCACCTCCGAACAGCGTCAGCGCAGCCAGGCTGGCCGCACGCACGCGCCCCGGGACGCCTCGCACGAGACTCAGCGCCGCGGCCGCGAGGATCAGGCATCCAAGCGCGAACCAGGGTGTCAGGAGACTATCGGGCATGGTGGTTCCGTGCTCCCGAACCGGCGTTCACGCGGTCTGCCCCTCAGCCCATCGTCGGTAGACGCGCTCGTCCCCGTCGACCCATGCGTCGCACGAAAACAGGCGTACTGCGCGCTCCCGGCCCGCCCGCCCCATCATCTGTCGCTCCTCCGGCTGCGCCAGGCGCAGCATCTTGTATGCCAGGTCGTCCGCATTGCCGGATTCGAACAACAGCCCCGTCACGTTCTCGTCAACCACTTCGGGGCACCCTCCGATGCGCGGCGCGATGACTGCGCGGGAGGCCGCCATCGCCTCGCGGGCGGAAAGAGGAAACGACTCCCGTGACGACGCGAGCACGAACACGTCCAGCAACGCCAGGTGCGACGCGATGTCGCGCTGCATGCCCGTGAGCACCACCTTGTCCTGCAGGCCCAACGTCCGGATCTGCTCCTCGATCGCCGACAACAGTGGACCGTCGCCGATGATCAGCAGGCGCGCATGGGGATGTACGGCGCTGACCTTGGCAAAGGCACGGACCAGCAGCCCGTGTTCCTTTTCCTCCGAGAGCCTGGCGACGATGCCGTACACCAGGTGCTTCTGTCCGTCGATGCCGTAGCGTGCGGCGAATTCTGCAGGGTTCGACGGGTTCGCAAGACGTTCCGTATCGATGCCGCTGTGGATCACCTCGCTGCGCCCCGGCGGCAAGCCGGAGGCCAGCACACGATTGCGCTCGTAATGCGACTCGAAGATCACGTGGTCGGAGCAGCGCCGCAGGATCCGCCCGGCCCAGCGGAAATTGCGCGGGTTGTGGATGTTGTGAATGGTCGTGACGATCGGCACCCGCCTGCCGGTCACGCGGGAGCGATAAGGCGAAGGCAGCAACCTGAGTGCGGCGTAGGCGGCGATCGACGAACGTAACGATTGCGGGGCCACCAGATCCACCGCCTGCTCCGAAACCAGGGCGCGAAGCCGCCCGGCCGCCCGAGCCAGCAGGCGCGGGTCGCGGAACCGGAAGTCCAGGTCGAAGAACTCGGCGCCACGCGCAAGAAGCTCCGGCAACAGCACACCCTGCGTCGTGGCCACGAGCACACGATGGCCGTGGCGCCGCAGCCCGGCGCTCAGAACCAACAGGTCCGACTGCACGCCGCCGATCCCGAAGGGCTCCGTCATCAGATAAAGAATGTTCATGGTCGAGTCCCGCCTCGTTGCCCCGCGGACAGCCGGGCGAATCGCCTTTGCCTGCGCACGTGCAGCAGCGCGTGCATCGGATCGAACGCCCCGTCGAGCTTCAGGGCAAATGCACGCTCATCATCGCGCGCCGTGACCTCGGTGCGTCGTATGGCCCAGCGGTCGAAACCCGGGCGATTCCGGCCCGGCGCCACGCTGACGGCCGCATCGTAGCCGGCGGCCGCCACGAGCTCGCGCTCGCGCTGCCCCATGTCGCCGCTCGGATAGCAGAAGAAACGGACAGGCTTTCCCAGCTCCTGGGCGATTCGATCACGGCTGAGCTGCACCTCCTTGCGCGCCTGCTCGTCCGATAGCCGCTGCAGATACGGATGACTCAGCGTGTGCGAGCCGATCTCGAACCCGGGAACGTCGGCCAGGCGCCTCAACTGCTGCCAGTTCAAGTGAACCTGCCCGCCGCCGGTTGCCGCGTGGGCATAGCGGGGGTGCACGGTCCGCTGATCGCAGAAGTCGGCGGTAACGAACACGGTCGCGGGCACCCCATGGCGCTGCAGGATCGGCGCCGCCTCCTCCAGGTTGTCGAGGTAGCCATCGTCGAACGTCACAGCGACCAGCGGTTCACGCAGCGCCCCGGCGCGAAGCGCCCGCAAACCATCGGCCAGGGATACGACACGCCGCCGGCGGGTCAGCACGGCGAGTTGCTGCGCGAAGCGCTCGGGCGGCACCACGAGTTGGTCGTAGTGCGGCAGCGTGGTGATGCGGTGGTACATCAGCACGCGCAATCCGGCCAGGGCGCGCTCGGCCGGGGCGGTCAGCGGACGTGCGGCGCAGGCCAGTATCGTTCGAATATCCATGGGTCCTTGTCCATTTCGCTTGCGGGCTAGGCGGACGGCTCGGCGGCATCCAGCCCGGCCGCGCGGGCATGCAGGCGGTTGTAGGCCGCTGCCGTACGCTCCACGTCGAAGCGGGCGATGACCTGTTCGCGGGCTCTGTGTCCAAGCCGCGTCCTCAAGCCGGGATCGTTCGCCAGGGTCAGGATGGCTTCGCGAAGCGCTTGCGCGTTGCCCGGCTCGACCAGCCAGCCGTTCTCGCCATGCTGCACGACCCCCGGGATGCTTCCCACGCTGGAACACAGCACCGCTCGCCCGCTCGCCATCGCTTCGAGAAGCGCGATCGGAAGCCCCTCCCACAAGGAGGGCATGACAAACACATCCAGGGCGGCCACGAGCCGTGGAACGTCCGTACGCGACCCCGTGAAGGTCACGACCTCTTCCAATCCGAGTTGCTCGACACGACTGCGCAGGCGCTGTTCCAGTTCACCCACGCCGATCACGAGACAAGCGACTGCGCGCCGCTGCGTTTCCGACATGCTCGCCAGGCACTCCAGCAGGACCTCATGCCCCTTCTGAACATGTAGTCTTCCGACCATTCCGAGCACGACCCGCCCGGCCTGCACGCCGAACTCCTCGCGCACACCTTCGCCCTGCGCCCCTTGAAAGCGCTGCAGGTCAATGCCGTTGGGAATGGAAAGGATGCGCTGCGCCGGAACCCCCTGCGACTCCAGCGCCGCGGCGATCTCGTCGCCGCAACCGATCACGCGGTCGCTGAGTCGCGCGAGCACGCGGTTCGCGAGCTCGCGCAGGCGTCCCGGCGGCCCGACGCTGTTATGAACGGTCGAGAACACGGCGGCAACACCGGCCAGGCGGGCCGCGAGTCGGCCATAGCTGTCCGCCGTGAACAGGTGGGTATGCACGACCGTCGCGCGTTCACGGCGCAACCATCGCACCAGGCGCCACAGCATGCGCGGATCCACGGCGCCCCTGCGCCCGAAAATGACCACGGGCACGCCCGCGCGCTCGAACTCCTCCACCAACGGGCCGCCACGAACGAGACAAAGCACCGAGTAGCGCATGCGCGCATCGCGCCGCCGCACGAGATCGAGCAGAAGAACCTCCGCACCATCGCGAGGCAGCTCGTCGATGATGTGCACCACATGGGCCCTGTCAGACACGGCGCGCCCCCTTGCCGCCCAGCCGGGCGGAGGCCGGGCCGACCGCCTTCGGAGCCCCGGCTTTCAGGCCCTTGCCCTGCATCGACGGCAGACGCGCGATGATGGCCATGTACAACCAGATGAAGCTGTCCACCGCCGTGTCGATCACGTGGGTTCCGAACATGTTCACGCCCACGAGTCCGGCGACCAGCCCGACCGCGCCTAAGCCGATGATCCGGTCGATGTCCGGACGCGACGCATCGCGGCTGATACGCCAGGCTCTCCACAGCAAGGCGATCAACAGGGACACGAACGCAAGAAGTCCGGGAATACCCATGTTGGATGCCGCGTAGAGGAACATGTTCTGATTGTCTGTGGCCTCCACATACTCGGTTTCATATTGCCGTGAGAGCCGGGGATACTGATCGAACCCCACGCCAAGCAAAGGATGCTGCTCGGTCATCGCGATCGCGGCATCCCAGAGAATGAACCGTGAGGCGGCGCTCTTGTCGATCTCCGAACCCGCCGCGCGGTCGTGAAAGGTCTGGTCGATCCGGGCTCGCATCGACCCGGGGATGAGCTGCGGAACCGTGAGGTAGACCGCGGTCAGCGCAGCCATCATCAGGACGATATAACGAAGCCCCCTCGCGGCGGCCATGGCGAAGATTTCCATCGCGAAGGCCAGATAGCCGCCCCTCGAGAACGCACCCAGCAATACGCGAACACCGATGCCCAGCAGTGGAATCACGCGCAGGATGCGCAATCTCGGAAAATAGTACGCAGCGTAGGCCAGAAGCGGGGATATGCAGTAGACGATCTGGGCCGCGTAATCGTTCGGTTGCCCGACCGGACCCAGCAGACGGGACTTGTCGATGCTGTCGATGAAGCGGGTTCCGAACCACTCATGAAATCCATACAGAAAAACGAGCGAGGCCGACACCATCATGTAGATGAAGAGTCGCCGCGCCATGTTCTCGTCCCGGATCAGATTGACGAACAGATAGAACACGATGAATTGATCGAGAAACCCTCTCAACGTCTCGAGGTAATCCCAGAGGAAGGAATTCACCCCGATGTCGCTGATCGCGGTGATGACCGATACGAAAGTCAGAAAGACCCATACCGCGACCAGCCGTGTGAAAGCGTAGCGACCGAACATCGGCTCCTTGCGCCGTGCGGCCCCCCAGACCCACATCCCGACCAGTACCAGTTCGAGGATGTTGGTTCCGTTCAGACCCGGTGCCAGGCGCGCCGCATAGAGACGGGCCAACGGCATGTACACGATGGTCAGCGCCAGCAGGACCTCGGGGCTCTTGCGCAACCGGGGAAGCATCACCAGGCCCAGCACGGCGACGAAGCCATACAGGCCGATGCGACCAGGCGACAGCGAGAACGCGAAAAGCGCCCCTGCGAACACGGCCGGCAGCGCCAGCACCTTCAGGGTGTCGCGCAAAGGGGCTCCCCCCCAGGATGCCGCCGACACCTCGACGGACTTGTGCGAAGGCCTAGCCACGGAAATGCCGATAGATCTGGTGATACCGCTCGTCGCCGACCACGTGACGAAGCGAGTCCTTCGCCCAGGCCGACAACCGCGGCATGAGCATGGCGCTCGACGACGCGCGTGCGTACGCGAGAAATTGCCGCTCGCTCAGGCCCGGCCGGATGGCGATTCGCGGCAGCACATCGAGCGGCAAATCCCGGCTGGCCGCGATGGTACCGAAGCGAGACCCGAACAGAGTCCGATAGCCGGCGTCGCGTGCCCGGTGCTCGGCTCGCCGATCGAAGCGCCCGCCCGGGAAGGACATCTGGGTCGCGTCCACACCAGCACGTTCGCGCAGCAGGTCTCGCGCGCCCAGCAGCTCCGCGCGCAGCTGTGCGTCATCCAGGGTCGACAGGAACCGGTGCGTATGGCCGTGCGCGCCGACCAGCATGCCGCGCTCGGCCAGGTTTCGCACCTGCGCCCATGTGCAGTAGCCCCTGCGCCGCGCCACGAAGTCCGTGGTGATGAAAAAAGCCGCCTTCATGGACTGCCGCTCCAGCAAGGGCAAGGCCAGTTCCGCGTTGCTCGCATGCCCGTCGTCGAAGGTGATCAGCACCCCTGGGGTAGGTCGGGAGCCCGGACGGAGCGTGGTGGGGTCCACCACCGGAATCGCCGCCTGCCGAAGCAGATCCAGTTGCGCTGAGAACTCCCGGGCGGTCAGCGCGTAGGAACGCTCCTCGGGATCGATGTCGTCCAGCGCCGCGCTGTCGTGCACCAGCGCGTGATACATGAGTACCGTCAGGCCCTTCAAGACGTCTTCTCCCAGCGCCCGTCCGCGCGTCCCCGGACGAAACGCCCCAGCGCCAGCACCGCGGCCAGGTTCATTTCACTGAACACGTACGCAAAGCTCACGACACGAATCCTTCGCGCGGGCGACCAGACGGCTCCCGCCAGCGCCAGGGCGTAGAACAGCAACTGCGCCAGCAACGCCATGCGGATCAGCAGCCCGCCCGCGAACGCGCTGCACACCAGGCAGATCGCCAGCGCGTAGGGCACCAGCAGTCTCGACACCTTGTGGGAAAGGAACTGGAACCACACGGGGTTCTCCCAGGGCAGGAACAGCCAGGCATTGGCCAGAAAGCTCTGAAAATTCCCGCTCAGGGTACGAATCTTGCGACGCCGTTCGAGACGCGGGTCTTCATGTAGCGTATCCCAGACCAGCGCGCCGGCGTCGAACAGCGACCGCTGCCCCTTGCGCACGATACGCATGGGCACCTCGAAATCGTCCAGGATCGTGCCCTCCCGCAAGGGCTCCCAATCCTCCCGGCGAATCGCGTACAGCGCACCCGTGGCTCCTACCGTCGAGTACAGCCGGCTCTCGCAGGCCCGAAGCCATTTCTCGTAGCGCCAGTACAGCCCGATGCTCTGGCCCGTCGCCGTCTTGCCCGAGTGATGAATGAGCTCACCGCTCACCACCCCGACCCCCGGCTGGCACAGGCTGGAGACGATTCGGCGGACAGCGTCCGGCGCAAGGTCCTGGCGCACGTCGCAAAACACCACCACGTCGCCACCCACCTCGGCCATCGCACGGTTGAGTGCGTAGGCCTTGCCTCGCCGGGGCGCATAGCCGATGGCCTGGACTCCGGGATGCGTCGAGGCCACCTGCTCCGTGCCGTCCGTGGATCCGTCGGACACCACCAGCACGCGCAAGCGGTCCCGCGGGTAATCGAGGTCGAAGACGTTTCGCAGTTTCGCGGGCAGGCGCGCGGCCTCGTTGTGCGCCGCGATCACCACCGTCACGCCGGGAAGTTCCCCTTCGTCCAGCAGCCGCCCCCGGACAGGGGCTCGCAAGCGCGCCAGCGCGCAGATCAGCAGGGGGTAGCCCAGGTAGGCATACAGGACCACGGCGACTCCGATCCAGAACCACAATGCCGCCATCATGCGCTGCCCGCTGTCGGACTCGGCGCCCCGGGCAGGGTCGCCGAGGCTTGCCGACCCAGCCATTCATCGCGGATCCAGTCGATGTAGTCCTGCTGCGCCTGGCGCGAGGTCAACACGTGGTCCACCCCGTCGAGAAAGCCGAAGCGGATGCCTTCGGCGTGCACACCCATGGCCTCACGTGCCTGTTCCCGGTAGTTGAATTCGCTGTAGTCGGAGCCCGCGGCGAGCACGACGATATCGACCCCCCGCGCACGCAGTGCCTGCAGTTGGGCGAAAGCCTCCCTGCGCGTCGATTCCACCCCGTCGTTGCCTGGCGCGCGCGCCCGGCGCAGCCATGCCGCCATGGCTTCTGCTCCGCGCCGCAGCCACAGGCGCACGGCCTTCGGGCTCGCGCCGTGCGCGCGCATCCGGACGGCCAGGTAGCGCCATCGCGCGCGCCGCGTCCTGAGCACGAATCCATCGTAAAGAAGGATCGAGGCCACCCGGCCATCCGCCAGGGCCGCGGCCACGCTCTGCGGCGCCCCGGAGCAAAAGCCCAGCAGCGCGAACGTCGACGCTCCGCTGACGCGGTGCAGCTCGTCCATGGCGGCCTGGATGTCGCGCACCACCTGTTCGCCGTGTGCGAGAGACTCGCGGCTGCGCAGACTGTCGCCCATGCCATGCAGGTCGAAACGGATCGATGCCATGCCCCGCGAAGCCATCTCGCGTGCCGTCTTCACGTGCAACCGGTGCGGTCCGATCCGGTGGACGACCCCGGCATTGAACAGTACCAGCGCCACGTCGCGCGCCTTCCCGTCGGGCAGACACACGGTTCCGATCAGGCCTTGATCATGGCCGAACACCAGGGACCGCTCATGCATGCGCTGGCTCCTCACGCAGGCATTCGAGGGCCTGTTCGATCCATCGCATGGGAACGATCGCCGTGTTGGCGGCGCTGTTGGTGGCCCAATCGATGTCGCTGTCGGCGTTGCGCACGCTCAGACGAGGCGCCTTCTCGCAAGGCTGCCAATGCGCCAATGGTCCGGTATCGCGACTGAGCACCAGGGCGTGTTCGCACGGATAGGTCCACGGGCCGGCCAGGGGCAGGAATTCGCGGAGTTGGCGCTTCAACGCAGCGCCGAGCACGAAGCCCAGGCATTCATCCTCGCCGGCGCGCGGCAGGTTGCGGGCTCGCAGGTCCGCGTCGAACCTCCAGCGCGATCCGAAGAGCTGGGAAAGCGTGCGCGCGTTGAGCTCCACCAGTTGCTCGATGTACCGTGCTCCGTCCAGCACGGGTTCGAACAGCAGCAGCCTGGACGGTCGAAGCGCCAACTTCTCGGAAGCCAGCATCGCGACGCTGCCCCCGAGGCGCAGGCCGAGCAAAGACAACCGGGCCGCGGCATGGTGCGAACGCGCCCAGTCGGCGATGGCCACCGTATCGTCCACGGCGCCCTGCAGATCGAAGGCCTCGTCGTCCCCGGAGGAATCGCCGCTGCCGAAGTAGTCGAAGCGCACCACGTCGAATCCGGCGGCGCAAAGGCGATCTCCAAGCACGCGGTAGAACCGGTGCGCCCGAATCGCCTCCTGCCCGAAGGGATTGCACAGCAGCACCGTGTGCGCGCGCGATTCCGGACCCGCAGCTTGCTGCAGGACGAAAAGCTCTCGTCCGCGAACCGTCAGTCGCGTCGGCGTCAATCCACTCTCCCCCAGGACGGCAAGATCATTGTTCGTCACGCGTACCGAACAGACGCCGCAGCAATCCGCCGCGCCCCTGTTCCACCGGCGCCTGCTCGTAGCGCAGCGCAAGTTGCGCCAGGCTTTCCAGCACGTAGGCACGCGGCGGCACGGCCTTGCCCGTATTCTTGCGCATGCGGGCGATCGCCTGGATGACCAGCAGCGAGTGGCCGCCCAGATCGAAGAAATTGTCGTCGGGACGGACGGAGGACACGCCCAGCATGTCGCGCCAGATCTCCGCCAGCGCGGCCTCGCCCGGCGAGAGTGCGCGCGCCGGGGCTTGACTGGAAACGGTCGTTGTCGACTGGGGGCGTACATCCCCGCGCGGCGGGAGCGCCGGCACGACGCCTGGCGGCAGCACTTGGCGCAAGGCCTCGGCCGAGCGCCCGCACAGGTGCTGCAGCACCCCCAGGTAGCGCTGCAGCCAGGCCTCGACGCGCGTGGCGTCGAACACGTCGGTGTTGTAGGTCAGGCCACCGACCACGCCGTGCTCCTCGACCATGAACCACAGACGCAGATCTTCCGCCGCCGCGCTCTGGTACAGCGGCACGTTCTGCTGCCGCAAGGCTCCCCAGGCGTGGTCGCGCCTGCGCGCGTCCTGGTAGGAGAAGAAGCTCTGGTAGATCGGCGTACGGCTATCGTCGCGAACGACGGATTCGAGTTGAAGCAGCCGCTCAAACGGTACGTCCGGCGCCGCGAACGCCGCGAGCACGACCTCCCGCACATGTCGCAGCAGATCCTCGAAGGTCGCCGCCTCGTCCACCCGGATGCGCAGCGGCAGCACGTTGACGAAGAAGCCCATCAGCGGCTCCAGCTCCACCGAAGGTCGCCCTCGCACCGGCGTGGCGATGACCAGGTCGTGCTGGCCCGATTCGCGGCACAGGAACACGGCGAAGGTAGCCAGCAACACCATGAACGGGGTCATCTCCCGCGTGCGGGCGAAGTCCTCCAGCGCCTGGAACCACGGCTGATCCTGGCGCAGCCAATGGGTCGCTCCGCGCCCGGACATGGACGGCGGCCGCGGTCGGTCACCGGGCAGCTCGAGCGCCTCGGGCATCGGGGTCAGCACGTCGCGCCAGTACGCGAGCTGGCGCTGCAGGTCGGCACTTTGCAGCCAGCGCGCCTGCCACGCCGCGTAGTCGCCGTAGCTCAGGCGCAGCGCCGGCAGCCCGGGTTCGCGCCCTGCCGCGAAGGCCGCGTACAGGGCCTTCATCTCGTCGTAGATCAGGTCGAAGGACCAGCCGTCCCACACGATGTGGTGGGGCATGAAGAACAACACATGTTCCTGCGCGTCCAGGCGCCACAGCGAGACCCGGAACAACGGCGCCTGGCGCAGGTCGAAGGGCTCGTCGGCCGCCGCCTGCAGGCGCTGTGCCAGTTCGGCCTCTCGCCGCTCGGGAGCCAGCGCGCTCAGATCGTGCAAATGACCCAGGCGCACCTGCAGGCGCGGCAGAACCACCTGCACGGGCACGCCCTCGTCATTCTCCACGATGGCGGTGCGAAGACTCGCCTGGCGCTCGACCATCGCGTTCAGTGCGCGCTCCAGCGCTTCCACGTCCAGCGGCCCCTGCAGTCGGTGTGCCGACGGCGTGTTGAAGGTGGGACGCCCGGGATCGAGCTGCTCGAGGAACCATACCCGCCACTGCTGCAGGGAAGCGGGCGCGGTCGTCTGATCGGCGCGCGCCGGAATGGTCTCGGCGCGCGTGCCCTCCGCGCCCGCGCCGCGCTCCATCCACGCAGCCAGCGCGCTCACGCTAGGGTGGGCGAACACGGTGAGCATCTGCAGGTCCAGCCCGCTTTGCTCGCGCAGGCGCGCGGCCAGCTGCGCCGCCAGCAGGGAATGCCCTCCGAGGGCGAAGAAATCGTCGTCAGGGCCGATCCCGGGCAGTTGCAGCGCCTGCTCCATCGCCTGCGCCACCACCGTTTCGGTGCGCGTGAGCGCGCGCCGCGGCTTGACGGCACCGCCCTGCCCGCCACCGCCCGCCAGCGGCGACGGCAGCGCCTTGCGGTCGATCTTGCCGTTAGGCAGCAGCGGCAAGCGGGGCAGCGGCACGAAGTGCTGGGGAATCATGTACCCGGGCAGGCTCTCGCCCAGGTGCCGGCGCAGATCCGCCACCCAGTCCTGTCGGGCGGCGTCAACCGATTCCACGCGCGGCACGACGTAGGCCACGAGGCGGGCGTCGCCGGGAACGTCCTCGCGCACCATGGCCAGCGCCTGGCGGACCTGCGCGTGCTCGCCCAGGCGGGCCTCGATCTCGCCCAGCTCGATACGGTAGCCGCGCAGCTTGACCTGGAAGTCCAGGCGGCCCAGGTGTTCGAGCAGGCCATCATTGCGCCAGCGCCCACGGTCTCCGGTGCGATACATGCGCTCGCCGGCGGACGCGCCGAAGGGGTCGGGGACGAAGCGATCGGCATTCAGCTCGGGGCGCTGCCAGTATCCGAGCGCAACTCCGGCACCGCCGATCACGATCTCCCCGGGCACGCCGATGGGACAGGGCTGTCCAAGCTCGTCGAGCACCCAGATGCGTTCGTTGGCCAGCGGCGTGCCGATGGACACGGGAACCTCAGCGCGCACCCGCCAGCAACTCGACCATACGGTGGCCTCGGTCGGCCCGTACATGTTCCACACCTCGGCGCAGCAACCCAGCAGCGCGTCGGCCAGATCGCGCGCCAGCGCCTCGCCGCCGACCAGGGCCTTGAAGCCGGCTGTCGCGCTCCATCCGGCCTCGAACAACATGCGCCAGGTGCTCGGCGTCGCCTGCATGGCGCTGATGCGCGCACGCTCCAGCAACGCGCGCAATGCGAAACCGTCCGCGGACTGCTCCCTGGAAGCCAGCACCACGCAGCCGCCGGTGGCCAGCGGGAGCATCAGCTCCAGCACCGCGATGTCGAAGGACAACGTGGTCACGGCCAGCAGGCGCTCGCCCTCGCGCAGGCCCGGGCGCCCCGCCACCGCATGCAGGAAGCACACCACCGCGCGGTGCGGCAGCATGACACCCTTGGGACGGCCGGTGGACCCCGAGGTGTAGATCATGTACGCCGGACTCTCGGGCTCGGCATCGCGCGCGACGTCGGGCGCGGGCTCGGTGGCGGGCGCGGCCTCGATCTCGGAGGCGTCGCTGTCCAGCCAGAGACTGTGCGAGCGCTCCCACGGCAGCGCTTCGGCGCAGGCCGATTCGGTCAGCAGCAGCGCCAGGCCGGCGTCGTTCGCCATGTCGGTCAGACGCGCCTGCGGGAAACCCGGATCCAGGGGCACGTAGGCGGCGCCGCTGGCCAGCACCCCCAGCACGGCCGGCAGCAGATCCTTGCCGCGCTCCAGGCACACGCCCACGAACTGCCCGCGCCCCACGCCACGCCCGCGCAGCGCGTGCGCGATGCGCCAGGCCCTGTGCCAGAGGGCGTCGTGGTCCAGGCGAGCCTCGCCGGCCTCGAGCACGACCCGCGCCGCATCGACGGCGCTGCGCCGATGCAGCCACGCGTGCAGCAGCGACGGCCCCGGCACGACCTCGGCGGTGGCGTTCAGGCGCAACAGCTCGGCACGGTCGTGCTCGCTCACCAGGTCGACCTCGCGCAGCGGCGTCCCAGGTCGCTCGCAGGAGCCCGCCAGCAGCAATTCCAGGCATTGCAGCCAGCGCCGCACGGTGGCGGCATCGAACAGGCTGGCCGCGTACTGGCATTCCAGGCGGATGGATCCCGCGTGGGGAACCGCATTCACGAACAGCTCGAAATTCTCGTAACCGCGCGGCACCGATGCGGCTTCGGCAAGCAGGCCGGGAAAGCCCGAGACGGGAAGTTCGCTGTCGAGGTTGAACATGACCTGCGCCAGCGGCACGCGCGAAGGGTCGCGGGGCACCAGCAGGCGCTTGAGCAGGGTACCGAAGGTGTAGTGCTGATGCTCGTAGGCATCGAGCATGCGCGACTGCACCTGAGGCAGGGCGGCGGCCAGCGACGCGTGCGGGTCGGGCGCCAGGCGCAGCGGCAGCAGGTTGACGGCATGGCCCACGCAGTGACCGAAGCCCTCCAGGGTCTGCCCCGCCGCCGGCACGCCCACCACCACCTCCTCGCACGCGGCCAGGCGTTGCATCAGGGCCGCGAAACCCCCGAGCAGCACGCTGAACAGGCTGGCGCCTTGCGTGGCGCCGAATGCGCGCAGGCGCTCCACGAGTCCGGCCGGAAGCACGTGGTCGATGCGCGCGGACGCGAACCCGCGTCGGGCCGGCCGCGCGTGGTCGAGCGGGAGTTCCAACGGTGCGGGAATATCGCGGAAGCGCTCCGTCCAGAAGCGCTCATCGTCCGCATGCGCCGCGCCGCGTTCGCGTTCGGCCAGCGCCACCGCGAAGTCTGCGAAACTCACTGGATCCCGCAGGGCAGCTGGCTGGCGAAGTTCGAGCGCGTACAAGGCCGCCAGATCCTGCAACAACACGCCGAAGGACCAGCCGTCACACACGATGTGATGTGCCGTGAGCAGCAAGCGCCACTCCTTCGCTCCGAGCGCGAGCAATTGCATGCGCACCAGCGGACCGCGCGCCAGGTCGAATGGGCGCTCCATATCCACGCGCGCGTGACCGCGCAGCGCCACCTCGCGCTGCTCATCGTCCAGTGCCACCAGATCGTGCACGGGCAGATCCACCGCCACCCGCTCGGCCACCAGCATCTGCTGCCCGTCGTCGCTGAAACACGCCCGCAAGGCGTCGTGGCGGGCAACCAGCGAGTGCAGCGCGGCGCGGAAGGCCGACAGGTCCAAGGCTCCGCGCAGGCAAAGCGAGACAGCCTCGTTGTAGGCCAGGCTGGCGTTCTCGCCGAGTTGACATGCCAGCCAGATCTCACGCTGCGCTTCCGTGCTGGGCACCGCCCGGGCGTAGGCCGGCGCCTCCGCGAAGGGGTCGTAGTCGACGGCTTCCAGGCCCGGTTGCGTACTCTGCATATGACTCATCAGCTCACCTTCATGTACTGGTTCGGGCGCTGCGGATCGGCGACGAACCAGGCGGGCTTCCCGGCCGCGTCGCGTCCTAGGCGCGCTCCGGGCACGGGCGGCCGCGATGCGTCGAACACCTGCGCCTCCGGCGAAGCGCCGCCGGGCAGGAATTCCGATTCCTGCAACTCCCGCACTGACTCCTTGAAGGCGCGCGCGATCAGTTGCAGATCCTCGGCGCTGTGCGCCGTGGTGAGAAAGCAGGGAAAGTTGTCCAGGATGTGGACGCCGCGGCTGCGCATCATCGCGAACAGCAGATCCTGAAGGGGGTGATCCTCGGCCCAGCTGACCCGCCACAATGAGGCGAAGTGGCGGATGCGAAGCGGTGCCGCGTGCTGCTCGCAGAAGGCGTTGAGTTCGGCGGCCAGATCCTCGGTGCGGCGATTCAGCCCCCGCTGCAGCTCCGGACCCTGCTGCTTCAGATGCTTCAGACTCGCGTGCGCCGCCGCCAGCGCCAGTGGATGGCGCACGAAGGTGCCTGCGAAATAGGTCACGCCGACGCTGGGGATCGAGTCATCCCCGTACTGCCAGGCCCCGCCATCCAGCGCGTCCATGAATTCGCGCCGCCCCGCGACCACGCCGATGGGCAGCCCACCGCCGATGACCTTGCCGTAAGTGGCCAGGTCGGCGCGCAGGCCGAACAACTCCTGCACGCCGCCGGGCGCGCTGCGAAAGCCGGTGATCACCTCGTCGAAGATCAGGCAGCAGCCCGCTCGCTCGGTGACGGCGCGCAGTTCACGCAGGAACTCCACGGGCCGGAACTCGGGACGCCGGCTCTGCACCGGCTCGACCAGCACCGCGGCCAGATCATCCGCGTGCTCGCGGATGTACTGCAGACTGGCGTCGGTGCCGTATTCGAGCACCCGCACGTCGCCGAACATGCCACGCATGATGCCGGGCGCCGCCGGAATGCCGCGATGCTCGCGTCCGGCGCGCACCACCACCTCGTCGAAGGTGCCGTGGTAGGAACCGGTGAACAGCACCACGGTATCGCGGCCGGTAACCGTGCGTGCGATGCGCACCGCCGCCATCACCGCCTCGGAACCGGTGTTGCACAGGCCTGCGCGGTCGAAGCCGGTGAACTCGCATACCATCTCGGCGACCGGTCCGGCCAGCGGATGCTGCGGGCCGATGTCGTAGCCCGCGTCGAGCTGCTCGCGCAGCGCCTGCTGCACGAATTCAGGTTGCCAGCCGAACAGGTTCATGCCGAAGCCGCTGAGCACGTCGACGTACTCGTTGCCGTCGAGGTCCCACATGTGCGAGCCCTTGCTGCGCTCCATGACCAGTTGGTAGACGATGTCCTTGATCGCCGGACGAAACCCGTTCACCACCCGCGGATCGGCCAGCGGCCCCCGGTAGCGCTCCGTGTAGGCGCGGCTCTTGGCGCTGCGCTCGACGTAGCGCCGGATAAAGGCCTGCAGCCGTGCACGCTGGCGCTCGCTCAAGTCTCCGCCCTGGGTATGAATGCGCGCGATCGCGCCGAAGGCCTTCTTGACGTCGTAGCGTCGGGTGTCATCCTCCGGGGAAGAGACCGTGCCGGAGCACGTTGTCTCCTGTGCCGGGGGTTGCGTCGGCACGACGGCGGGAACCGGCGCCGGCCCCGCAGCGGACACCACGGCCGGGAACGACCCAGCGGCGCCGCCGCGCCCCAGCTTGCCCAGGACCTCGAGCTGCTGCACCATCAGACGCATCTGCTGCTCGATGAGCTGTCGCACGGCGGCGTCGTCACCCGGTGCCGCGAGCTGCGTCGGCATGGCAGGCGCAACGGTCGCGGGGGCCATGGCAGCCGCGACCTGCTCGACGGCGGCGGCTGCCGGCGCCGCTGCGGGCGGGGGCACCAGACCCTGCAGATACGAGGCCAGGGCATCGAGGCTGCGCAGGCCTTCCATCAACTGCCGGAAGGTCACCGGCACGCCGAATTCCTTCTTCACCTGCAGCGCCGCCTGCGTCAGGGTGAGCGAGTCGATGCCGAGCTCGACAAAGGAAGCGGAGGCATCGGCGGCACCGAGGTCCGTGCCCGACACATCCTCGAACAGGCTGCGCAGGCGTGCGACCAGGGCGGCTCGCGTGGCGCGGTCATCGGCGGCAGCCGGTAGCGCGGAAGACTGGTTCGTGGACATGGTGTTGGACGGGGAACTGAACGGAGGCGAATTGACGGCAGCGCGTGCCTCGGCGACGGATGCTGCCGCGTGGGACACGGCGCCGCCCGCGTCGAGCCAATGCCGTGTCGTTTCGAAGGCATAGGTCGGCAGGCGCACACGACGACGGCCTTGAGCGGGGTGGGCGGCGGTGAGGTTCAGGTCATGGCCTGCCGCCCACAGCGCGCCGGCGGCGAGCAGCATGCTCGCGACCTCATCGCCCGGGCGCGCGCCCAGGCTAGACCGTGTACCTACGAGCCCGGTGATACCCTGCTGGCGCGCCAGATCACTCAACACCGAGCGCGGCCCGACTTCGAGCAACAGGGCATTGGCGTGGCGCTCCAGCGCACATCGCAGCGCCGGACGGAATCGCACCGGCTCGCGCAACTGGCGTAGCCAGTATGCGGGGTCGGTGGCCTGCGCGGCGTGCAGCCAGTCACCATTGCAGGTCGAGACGATGGGAATGTTCGGCGCATGCAGCGCAACCGCGCGCACCGCCTGTTCGAAGTCCGGCAACGCCCCATCCATCATCGGAGAGTGAAAGGCGTGCGAGGTGGCGAGACGGCGAGCCGGAACGCCACGTTGCTCGAGTTCCATGCAGAGGGCCTCGACAGCCGCCTCGGGGCCGGCCGCGACACTGGCGCGCGGGCCGTTGTCCGCCGCCAGGGCGACGCCCTCGGGCAACAGGGCCTGCAACTCCGCGGCCGCCATGCGCACGGCCAGCATGGCCCCCGCGGGCTGTGCCTGCATCAGCAGCCCGCGCCGGGCCACGAGCGCTGCGGCATCGTCCAGGCTCATCACACCCGCCAGCACCGCGCACACGAACTCGCCCACGCTGTGCCCGAGCAGGGCGGCGGGCCGCGCCCCCCGAGCCAGCCAGGCCTGCGCGAGCGCGTATTCGATCGCGAACAATGCCGGCTGCGTGGTCGCGGTTTCCGCCAGATCATGCTGCGCACCGAACATGCGACTCTCGAGGTCGAAGTCCAGGTGCGGACCCAGCGCCTCGCAGGCCGCGTCGAAGGCCTGCGCGAACGCCGCGTCGCGCGCGTGGAGGTCGCGGCCCATGCCCGCGTATTGCGCGCCCTGGCCAGGGAACATCCAGATCAGTGGCGTGCCCGCCGATGCCACACCTTGGATACGTGCCGCGTGCGAGCTGTCGCGCAGCGTCGACACAGCCAGACCAGCGTCCGAGGCCACCACGCAAAGACGGTGCGCGAACCGGCTGCGCCCGACCTGCAGGGTGTGGGCGACGTCCGCCAGGTTGACATCCGGAAACGCCTCCAGATGCGATGCGAGTTGCAGCGACATGCGCTGCAGGGCGGTCTCGGACCGGGCGCTGAGCATGAGCAACTGCGCACCGTCGGCCGCCGCCGGGGCCGTGCGCGGCGGGGCTTCCTGTAGGACCACATGGGCATTCGTGCCACCCACGCCAAAACTGCTCACACCCGCCATGCGCACGCGTGACGTGCGCGGCCAGGGGGTCAGTCGGTCGCATACGCGCAGCGGCGAATGCTGGAAATCGATATGGGGATTGGGTGTCTCGTAATGGATGCTCGGTGGAATGCATTGCTCATGCAGGGCAAGCGCGGTCTTGATCAGCCCGGTGGCGCCCGCCGCGATCACCAGATGGCCGACGTTGCTTTTCACGGATCCGATCAGGCAGCTTCCCGTCGGGGCGCCACCGTCGCGAAGCACGCTGGCCAGTGCTTCCACTTCCACGGGATCCCCCAGCGGCGTGGCGGTTCCGTGCGCCTCGACATAGTCGATGTCCGGCGCGCTCACGCCGGCGTCGCGCCAGGCGGCCGCGATTAC
This sequence comes from Pseudomonadota bacterium, assembly GCA_021846965.1. Classification (GTDB taxonomy): domain Bacteria; phylum Pseudomonadota; class Gammaproteobacteria; order Burkholderiales; family Burkholderiaceae_C; genus Thiomonas_A. The sequence goes on from JAJZWA010000001.1 coordinate 113,647, forward strand.
CGCGGCCTGGCCGTCAACGCTGGGCGCGGTGAAGCTGGCCTTGTCGCGGCCATCGTTGTTCACGGCCACGCCACGGATCAGGGCCAGCACCTCGTCGCCGTCCGCCAGCGCATCGTCCAGGCGCTTGAGAAGGACGACGGCGGCACCGTCGGAGAACACCGTTCCGGCGCCGCGCGCATCGAAGCTGCGCGTGACCCCGTCGGGGGAAAGCATCGCTCCTTCCTGATACAGGTAGCCGCTGGCCGGTGGACACTGAATCGACGCGCCGCCCGCCAGGGCCATCGAGCATTGACCGGCGCGCAAGGCTAGCACCGCCTGCGCCACGGCCACCAGCGACGTCGAGCAGGCGGTGTTGACACTGACGGCCGGGCCGGTGAGGTTCAGGCGGTGCGCGGTGCGGGTGGCAATGTAGTCCTTTTCATTGCCCAGCATGGTCTGGAAGGCCCCCAGCCGCTGCACCTGATCCGGGTGCGCCAGCACGTGATGCTGGTAGTACGTGGCGTTATGCATGCCCGCGAACACGCCGACTGGATCGATCTGCCCGTCTGGGGCGTAGCCGCCGCGCTCCAGGCATTGCCAGCACAACTCCAGGAACACACGTTGCTGAGGATCCATCAACGCCGCCTCGCGAGGCGAGATGCCGAAGAAGGCGGCGTCGAAGCACTCCACGCCGTCGAGCACTCCGCGAGCCTTGACGTAATCCGGATCGCCCACCAACTCGGGGGACAGGGAGGCATCGAGTTCGCCAGGCGCGAAGTGGCAGATGCCGTCGCGCCCGTTCAGCAGGTTAGCCCAGAACTGCTCGACGTCCGCGGCCGCGGGAAAACGCCCGGCCACGGCGATGATGGCAATGGGCGCCTCAGGCGCGCCGCGCGCGCGAGACGCCGACGTCTCGCCGGCCGGAATACGTGTCCGTCGGGATGTCGCGCCGGCGCGCAGCCGTTGCGCCAGCGCGGCCGGGGTAGGCCGACCGAAAAAGGCCGGCACATCGAGGCCCGCGGCCTCGCCGCCGAGCAACGCAAGTGCCTTCAGGACCAGAAGGGAATTTCCGCCCAGTTCGAAGAAATGCTCCTCGCGCCCCACCTGGTCCACGCCGAGCACCTCAGCGAACACCGCGCAGACCCGCTGTTCGAATTCGTCGCGCGCCGGCATCAGACCCTCGGACGGGCTCTCCCGATGGGGATCCGGCAGGGCACGCTGATCGAGCTTCCCGTTGGGCGTGGTGGGAAGCGCATCCAACCAGGTAAAGGCCGCGGGGACCATGTGCTCCGGCAACCGCCGCGCGACAAACGCTCGAAGTTCGGCGGCCGGTGCCCGTTGCGCGCGCGGCACCGCGTACGCCAGCAGACGCAGATTTCCGGCCGCGTCGCGTCGCCCGATCACAGCACAGGCGCGCACCGCTGGATGGGATGCGAGACAGGATTCGATCTCGCCGGGTTCGATGCGATAGCCTCGGATCTTGAGCTGGCTATCGACCCGTCCCAGACAGTCAAGCTGGCCGTCAGGAAGCCGACGCACCAAATCACCGGTTCGGTACAGGCGCGCGCCCGGCTGGCCGAAGGGGTCCGTCACGAAGCGTTCGGCGTCCAGTTCCGGGCGCCGCAGGTACCCCAGCGCCACGCCGCTGCCGCCGACCACCAGCTCACCGACAAGTCCGGCGGGAAGCAACTCGCCGGCGGGAGATACGATCAGGCCCCGGGTATCTCGTATCGGGTGCCCGATGGGCACGCGCACGAGCTCAGGCGGCAGGTCGCGATCAATGAGCGCCGTCGCGGTGAAGGTCGTGCATTCGGTCGGCCCGTAACCATTGATCAACTCGGTATCGGGCAGGGCCGCCAGGGCGCGGCGCAGATGAGGCACGGACAGGGCTTCGCCACCGACCAGCAACTGGCGCAGGCCCGACAGGCGCCGCGGATCGTCGTCGACCACCGCGTTGAACAGGCCCGCGGTCAGCCAGGCGCTGTCCACGGCGTGTGCGTCGATACAACGCTGCAGCGCCACCGGAGTGGGCATCTCGTCGTCCAGCACGACACAAGTGCCCCCGTTGAGCAGGGGCCCCCAGATCTCGAGCGTGGATGCATCAAAGCCCAGTGGCGCGGCGTGCAACATGCGGGTAGCGTGATCCAGCCGCATGAAGCCCCCGTCGAGCACCAGGCGCAACACACCCCGATGGGGCGTGAGCACACCCTTGGGGCGCCCGGTCGACCCCGACGTGTACATGACGTACGCCACGTCGGGCGCGTCCAGGCAACGTGCCTGAGCACGCGCGCGAACCTTCGTGTCCTGCCAGGGCACGATGGCCGGGCAGAGCCCCTTGAACCCGTCGATCACCTCGGGGCTGGCGAGCACGATGGCGGCCTGCGTGTCGTCGAGCATCCAGGCAAGGCGCTCGCGCGGCCACGCCGCGTCCAGGGGAACGTAGGCCGCGCCCAGGCGCATGACGGCCAGCATGCTGGCGACGGCTTGCGCGCCGCGCGGCAACGCGATACCCACGCAGCAACCCTGCTGGATCCCGGCGTCGCGCAGACGCGCCTCGATCGATGACGCCATCGCCGCCAGTTGTGCATAGCTCCAGCGGCGCTCGCCATGCACAAGGGCCAGGGCATGCCCACGGTCTCGCGCGACCTCCCGGAACACTTCATGAATGCGCTGTTCCGGTGGCGGCTTCGATGCCGGTGTGCCTGCGGCCAGCAACTCGCGCGTCTGCTCGGCATCGAGCAGGGGCAGCTCGTGCAGCGCCGCGTTCGGCGTGTCGAGCAGCGCCGAGGCGAGGCTGCTCACCGCGCGCAACATGGCGCGAGCCTGGTCTGTGGAAAACACGCTGCGCTCGTGGCGCATGCGGAGCTCGCCTTTCGCGGCCAGCGCCAGCCCAACACTTCCCGCATCGAGTTCGACTTCCGGAAGACGATCGGCCTGCTCCGGTGCGAACCAGTGGGCCAGTATGTCAGCAACCGTAGTCGTCGACTCGGCTCGCCTGCTCTGGTCGATCAGGCCCAGCCAATCCTGGGCGCGGGCGCCTGCGTGCTCGGACACGCGCACGCGCAGGCCGCTCACCCTGCCGTCTGGATCGTGCACCGCCACGCAGGGTTCGTCGACGGCCAGCCACCGGGACAGCAACCAGTACCAGGCCGCCAGGAAAGGAGTGTCCGGCAACCAGCCTCGCCGCGAGGCAAGGCTGCGCAACGCAGTCGCGCGATCCGACAGGAGCTCCCAGGAACTCACCCAGGGTGCGGAGTCGCGCTCGTGCCCCACCTCTGCGCATCCAAGGCGCGCCAGGTCCGTCGCGTCGGCCGGGGACAGCGACCACAACTGAGGCAGCTTCGGCATGTCTACCGCCATGGTGAAAGGCTCGGGCATTCGAAAGGGTCTCGGGAGGCGCAATCCGCACAAGCGCGCGCACCCGACGGGTGAGCCTTTACCGGGTGCACGTACCGCGACAGTTGTCTCGCCCGTTCCGGGCATGCATCACGAATCGGGAATGCCCGAACTCGTGCGCCAAGCGAAGCCTGCCCCGCGGCTGAACTACGCCGAGCGAGTCTATGCAGTCGACCGGCTTCCCGCATCCCCCGGAACATGGGTGCGAGCACCCTCTGCGTGAACTAGTTCACGCAGAGGGCCATCCGTCGCGGAGTCAGTAGGCGAAAGGGGGCGCCACGTAGCCTCGCCAGCGCGTGCGCGCGGCAGCGATACTCCAACCCACAGGTGCCTTCCACGCATCCCGCCACGCGCTGACGCCAGGCTCGCGCGGCTGCAGGCCGACGCCTCGCAGAACGCGGTTGCACTGGTGCACCCGAGCGTGCCTTCGCGTCTGGTCGGTGTAGAAATTCACACCTATGGATATCGACATGTTGGACGCACCGTCCGCGTTCACCGGGGTCTCTGTCATATGCGGCGTGGTGGACGGGAAATACACGCCGTCCCCGGGACCGACCTCGAACACCCGGCCCCGCTCGCGAGCCGCGTCGGACAGGCGGACGCCCTCGAGGGAGCCGTGCACGATGAAGTCCTCGACCCTCTCCGCCGCCACGACGTCGCGATCCCGGTGGTCGAACACCGTCAGGATCTTGCGTCCATGGATCTGCAGCCAGAAGTTGTTCTCGCGGTCGATATGAAAAGGGGTGAACGCGGGAGCCGCGGAAAGGAAGATGAAGCCCGTGATCTGCAGGACCTCGCGGCCTCCGTCGCCCAGCAGGGACCCTGCGCTGTCGAGGACCTGCTGCAAGAAGCCCCCATAGGCCGGATCCGTCTGCACGTTGTACAGCGCGACCCAACTCCCCGGTTCGGCGATGCGATCGAGAACCTCATCGATCGTGCCCCCCTCGGGCGGCCTTGACACATGGAGGAATTCCGAAGTCTGGGTCAGCGGTCTGGCCGCGAAGCGGCACTGGCTTGAGGGCATGAGGTCGCGCGCCAATTGCGACAGCCGCGGCAACTGCATCAGCGGATGATCGTGAAAGTCGTGCCGGATGGGGCCGAAAGCACCCAGCGAGAAGGTCGCCGGATCCGCGGGCAGGATCGGGTGGATCGTGCCGTGTCGATCGCCGCCGTCTGATGATCTCGAGTGGTCCATGCCGACAGCCCCCACGAAATGCACGCGCTCCACGGTCGCGTCGACGGTTCGCCGCCGCGGCCTGACTCCTCAGTACGCGTAGTAGCCGTACGGAGAGGAAGCCGCCGGTGCGCGCGCCTGGTTCAGCAAGGTCAGCACCAGCGGACATTCTTCGAGCAGGCTCAGCGCGTGTTGCACCGACCCCTGCTGGGTCTTTCCAGCCTCCACGACCAGCACCACCTGCCCCATCTGCGGCGCCAGGACGCGCGCCTCCGCGGCATGTAGCAGGGGAGGCGCGTCGAAGATCACGATGCGTTGGTCTCCATGCGCGGCAAGGCGCTCGAGGAATGCGCCCATGGCGCGCGAGCCGAAGATCTCGGTAGCCAGTTCGTGCTGGGTTCCCACCGGGAGAAAGCTCAGCTTGTCGACGTTCGTGGCCAGTTCCAGATCGGCAAGATCAAGCGAGGGGTCCAGCAACAGGTCCATCAAACCCCGGCGCGGGCCCTGCAGGCGCAATCGCTCGGCGATGGCCATGCGCGTCGCATCCGCGTCGACCAGCAGCACACTGTGGTTGAGCTCGCTGGCCATGCTCATCGCGAGGTTCAGCGACGTGAAGGTCTTGCCCTCCCCCGGCAGGCTGCTGGTGATCATGATCAGGTTGCCCCGCTCGACCGCCTCCCGGCCCTTGCTGCCCACCGCGTTGCCGAGCAGCGGTCGCTTGATGGAACGGAATTCGTCCATCAAACGGGATCGGGGCGCGCCCGGGACCAGGTAGCCCATGGCGCTCAGGTGGCCGAGATCGATGTCGACACGCTGGCGCGGGGGCTTGAGCGGCGGCGGGGCTGCGGCCACCTCCTGCAAGGCTCCGGCCAATGCTGCCGGCTGCTCCGGGCTAGGGGCCACCTGACCGGTGGATTCGGCCCACGGCAGCTCGACGCCTGCCTGGCGCAGTTGTTCGAGGCGTTTGCTGGCTTGCTCGATGATGCCCATGGCGGCCTCAGTGGATCAGATGCAGCATGCTGGCCAGGGTCCACGAGGCGAACGCGACGACCAGACTCGCGCTCCCGGCGATGAACAGCAGAAACTGGCGTCGCTCGCGCGCCTGCGCCCGCGGCGTCAGCACCAGGGATATCGAGCCCAGCACCGCGCGCTCGGTTCCCTCGCGAAGCTGGCGCGTGGTCCGGTAGGTCGGGAACAGGGCCACCAGAAGGTAGGCCCCGCCCACTCCGAAACCGACCGCCAGCACCAGCACCAGCGCGATGAGCATCGTCCGATGAGGAAACAGCGCCGTGGGTGCGAGACGCGGCGGGTCGACAACGTGGAAATAGTCGTGGCTTCGGCTTTCGTCCTGATTGCGTGACAATGTCGCGGCTTCGCGCCGCTGCACGAGCTTCTGGTAGTTGTCGTTCAGCACCTTGTAGTCTCGCGTGAGCTGCGCGTACTGCTCGTCGAGGCCAGGCATCTGCTGTTCTCGTGCATTGATCTGCTGCAGGCGCTCGCGCACGTCGGAGAGTTGGGTCTGCAAGGCCGCGACGTTGGCACTGGCCTGCGCCAGGCTGATGCGCAACTGCTGGTATACCGGGTTCGTCGCCTCCGAATACAGCGGCGCCGAATGCGGCGGCGCGGCAGCGGCCGATGCTTCCTCGCGGCGCTTTTGCGCCTCCAGGCGCGCCAGCAGCGAACGCGTGGCTATGACGTCCGGGTAGGCGTCCGTGTAGCGCTGCAGGAGCTGGTCCAGACGACTGCGCTGGGCGGCAATCTGTTGATCCAGGCCGCCGGCCTGCGGCGCAGCCATGATTCCCGCGCCCGGTACGAGTTGCGGTGCCAGCGTCGGGCGCACCTCGGCCAGCTGCGTCTGCAGGGCATCCCGCGCGCTGGTGGCGGCTGCAAGTTGGCCCTGCAGGCTGACCAACTGATCCTGAAGCTGCCCTTGGCGAGCCGCGTAGTCCATGCCGCCCTGCGCCGAATAGCCGGGGTGGGAGGTCTTGAACTGCCGAAGCCGATTCTCCGCGTCACGCAGCTTCGCGTCATACAAGGCGATCTGGCTGTCGATGAAGTGCAGCGCCTGCGCGGAATCCTGAGCGTTGCTGTGCAAGCCCGTATCGACAAACAAATCCAGCAAGGTGCGCACGACACCCAGGGTCTTAGCGGGATCGGTCCCCACGAAGCTAACCTGGTAGATGTTGTCCCTGCCGTTGACCTTGAAGCCGATGGTCTTGCCCAGACGCTGAACCAGCAATTCACGCTTCAGGTCGGACGCGCCGGGAGGCAACAGGTGGTTGCGGTCGATGATCTTGTTGAGGTTCTCTCGCGACAGCATCGTGTGCGCGAGCAGTGCTACCTGCTGGCTGATGTCGGGCTGCACCGCAAGACCTTCCAGCAAGGGACGCAGCGTGGTCTGGGTATCCACGTACACCGTCGCGCTCGCCAGATAGCGTTCCTTGTAATGCAGCACGCCGAAGGCGCCCAGCAGCGCGACGCACCACGCGATGGCGAGCCCCCACCAACGCTTCTCCCACATGGCGGGAAGAAGATTGAACAGCGGCGCAAGGAGGTCATTCATGGCGACTGGGGGCGCACGAAGGCGCGGGAAGGTTTTGCTCGATCCTCCGGGCGCGTCCCGCGGGAATCGCGACCGCGGGAGACGGCACGATATCCTCGCGACCGGTTTCGAGGCCCTGCTCGAGAAACTGCTCGTAGTTCGGATCCTGACGCGCCAACAGCCAGTCGGACAGCGCTGCGGCCATCCGCTCGGCGGCATGGCCGTCCCACAACGCTGGAAGGGTCGGGCGGCGCCCGCCGCTGGCGATGATATCCGCGAGTTCCCGCGCGACCTTCGGGACGCCGAGCGCAGGGTGTGGCCAGGCACCGAACTCCAGGCACGGCACTCCCAGCGTGACCGCCTGCTCCCGAGGCCAGGGGGAATCGGTCAACAGGCATCGCGCATAGCGCAGAAGGCCCAGCCATTCGATGTGGGAAGGCCGCGCCACTAGGCGCACGCTGCTGGCCAGAGCCTGCGCGCATTGGGAGGCGAGTTCCTCACATCGTTCCGCCGGCACGAGCCACAGCAAACTGACCCGCCACCCGGCGTCTCGCAGCCTGGCGTCCAGCGCGATGACGGATTCCGCCGCCACCTCGTCGGGGCCCTCGTCAAAGCGCACGACGGCGTAGCCCGCCGGATCCGTCAGCAAGGACGAGGCCATGCCCTCCCGGCGCAGGAGCGGCTCCGGGCTGGCGAGTTGCGGAAGGCTCAGGCGTACCGCATCGACCGCCAGGCTGCCCACGAGATGGATGGCACTCGCGGGCATCTGCTCGGCTCGCAATTGCGCAACGGCCGCCTCGTCTGCGACGAAGCACAAATCGGCGGCATGATCCAGCCACCGCCGCTGTCGCTGCGCCGCGGCCGCCGTGGCAGCTCCGCGGACCCCGCCGCCTGTCCGCACGATGGGCAGGGAGGCCGCGCAAGCCGTCATCGCGCACGCGAGGTCCAGCGTGCCGCTGTCGCTGAGCACGACGGCGGCAGTGGGCTGCTGTTCCAACCTGGACGCCAACGCGGCAGCGACCCGCGCAGCCTGCGCGGCGGGAGCGGCCTCGGTCAGAGTCAACGGCGGATCAAAACAGTCGATGCCCATCTGGCGCAGGTTCGCCGTCGCCGCGCGCAGATCCTCGATCGCGCCGGGGCCCTCCAGGCCCACCAGCCGCACCGGAGGAAGGTCCTCGCGCTGCGCGCATGCCCGCGCGAGAATGCTGGCTGCCACGAGCGCGCGCTCGGATGTCACGACACACAATAGGGCGCCGACATTCGACGCCGCAAATGTCGTGCGCCGCGCGGATACGGGACCGCTGATCTCGTGGTCCAGATCGGCCTCGGCGCTTTGCACCCTTTGCGCGTCGATGAACTCGGCCTCGTCGAGGTAGGCGGACAGCAGAACCCGATTGCAAAGCGTGTTAATGCGTCGGGGAACTCCGCCCGTGGCCCTGTGGATGGCCTCGAACGCGGCCGCGCCGATCGACGGGCGCTGAGCCCACCCGACATGACGCAGCCGGTGTTCGATGTACGCACGCGTCTCATGCGGCTCCATCGGCCCCAGGTGACAACTAGCCAGCACGCGCTGGCGCAGCTGTTCCATCCTCGGGGAGCGCAAAATCTCGCGCAGCTCGGGCTGGCCAACGAGGAAACTCTGGAGCAGGGCGTGACTGCCGAACTGGAAGTTCGACAACATGCGCAACTCCTCGATCGCCGTGGTGCTCAGGTTCTGCGCCTCGTCGATGATCAGCAGCGCACGACGATTGGACGCCGCGAGCGACGCAAGATAAGCCTCCAGGGTTACCAGCTGCTTCGCCTTGCTCAGGCCTTCGATGTTGATGCCGAAGGCCAAGGCCACCGCGGACAGCAGCTCATCCGCCTCGAGTTGCGTGCTGACAAGCTGCGCAGCCACGATCCTCGCGGGATCGAGTTCGGCTAGGAGCGCGCGCAACAACGTAGTCTTGCCAGCTCCGATCTCCCCGGTAACCACGACGAAGCCTTCCCCCTGGAAGGCCCCGAATCGCAGGTACTGGTACGCGCTGCCGTGTCCCTTGCTCTCGAAGTAGAAGCTGGGATCCGGGTTGATCTGGAACGGCGGTGCGCTCAGCCCGTAAAACTGCTCGTACATGCTCGCCGCCGGCTCAGAAGCGGTGCACGAGACCGGCGAAGAGTCCGGTCTCGTTGGCGCTTCCCACCTGGGTGGACACGAGCAGTCGCCGACGCACTCCGATGATGCCGATGGTTCGCAGCGAAAAGCGGTGATCCAGTTGCACGATATAGTTGGTCTGGCGTGCCTCGTCGCCCTGGTTGAGCCCAAAGCCGGTGTCGAGTTCGCGCTGGACCGTCAGGTTCAGGTTGTCAAGCGGGGTCAGGCGGTGCCCGAAATTGAACGCCGCGCCACTCTGGATGTTGTCCGCCGACGCGCTCTGGATGAGTTGCAGCAGTTGCTGGCCGGGTAGATACAAGTCCTCGGTGCGATTGCGATAAAGCGACAGTGCGTAGCTGTCGCGTTGGCGAAGCACCAGGCCAGTCACGACCAGATTGTTCTGCAACACCGAACTCGACGTATAGAAACCGCCTGACGTCGAGAGGCCGGGCGGCAAGCCGGCGCTTCCCAGGATGCTCTGAACCGCCTGGGCACGCTGAAACGGGTTCGGATACTGCCCAACGAGAATCTGGTCGAGCAGCAAGGTGAGGTTGGTCGCGGAATTATCGGCACTGGCGAGCGGCGAGAGGGCACTGATGGCATTTCGGTTCCACGCCACGCTCAGGCGTGCCAGCGGCGAGCCGGCGCTGGCCTGCAGGTTCCATCCGGTGCCGAAATAGCGACGCTCCACGGTGAAACGCGCATCTCCTTGCGGCCCTCCGCTCCATTGTCCCCGTACCCCGTAGATCGACGCGGTCTTTTCCGCACCGAAGGCTTGTACCTTCTCTCCACCACCGATCAGGCCCAGGACCAGACGGGGCGTGAATGCGTAGTTGATGATCCCGCGCGCGGTCGAGTCGCGGAGCCATGCGTAGGGCTCATCCGTGTAAGTGGCGTAGGTTTGCCGTGCCTCGAGCGTGTACCCCCAGTCCAGCGGCATCTGCTCAAGACGCAAGGTCTGGTCGAGGTAGCGCCCGCCAGTCAACCCGATCGCGGACGGGGTGTTGCTGACTGTGGTCCAAGTATCGTCGCTCCGCGCGGTAAGGCGCAGCCCCGGGCGAAGGACACGATCGATGTAGGGACTGATTCGCCATTGGGTGCTGGTGTAGCTGGTGCTCTGCACCGGCCCGCCCTGTCCGACGTACGGACTGGTCGAATACCGCTGCGCAGTCATGCCGGCATCGAAGAACAGCAGCTGGTCTACGAGCTCGGTATGCACACTGGCGGACCCCTGCGGCGAAAGAACGTTGGGCTCGGTGCCGTGAACGTAGTACTGGCCGTCAAGACTCAAGTCGGCCCGTGCTTGCCAGCGAGCATGCTCTGTCCTGAGGAACAGGCGCGGCACGACCTCCACAATGGTGTCCGACTGGGCAGCGTTCGCGGCACCGAAGTTGGCGTTGCTGCTTTGGGTGACCAGCACGGCCACCGAAGGAACGATGTACGTGTTCGGCGGCAAGGCGGGCAATCCCTGCGGCGCCGGGGCCGATGCCCGTCCGGCGGGAAATGCCGGAGCCGCCTCGGACGCCGCCGTCAATGGAGCCGTGGGGACCTGCGGCAGCACCTGCGCGCGCGAGGCGGCCACCGACCCGAGCCCCGCGCAGACCGCGACCACGGCACGGCTCAGTTTGTGACGGCGAAAGCGCTTCATCCTGGAATCTCCTGACTGGGCCGCTCCATTCGCGACGTGAGCCGTAAACGCTCGACAAGCATAGCCAGCGCGTGTCAAAACCAGCCCTGTGGAATCACGATCGTGTCGCCGGGTAGCAACGGAACGTTGTCGACCATCTTGCCGTCGTGCAGAAGATCATCGAGGCGCAAGCTGTAGGACTTCCCATGGCGCACCAGCACCGCGGAGTTGCCATTCGCGTAGGGGGTGAGTCCACCAGCGGCAATCATTGCATCGAGCAATGTCATCTTGTCGCGGTAGGGAATACTCTGCGGCCGCGTGGCGGCTCCCACGATGGAAACCTGTTGGCCGAGAGCCCCGTGAAAATCGCTCACGACGACGGTCACCACAGGCTCGCGCACATATTTGGAAATACGCCCCCGAATCTTCGCGGCGAGTTCATCGGGCGTCAGCCCCGCCGCCTGCATGCCCTCGACCAGCGGCGCCGAGATGCGGCCGTCGGGCCGCACCTGCACGGTCGACGAAAGATCTGGGTTCTGCCAGACTCCGATCCGCAGGGTGTCTCCCGGGCCGATCACATAGTGGTAATCCGCCAACGACACCTGCTTCGGAGCGGGGGGGAAGTTGTTCGTAGCGCAGGCTCCGAGTACCAGGGTCAGCGCGCAGGCGCACCAGACCGCGAATCGGCGGGGGTTCCATACAGAACGAATCGAGTTCATCGCAGGCCTATTCGTGAAGGAATTCACACTCGCCCGGTCTTTCCGGAGATGCGGACGGTGACCGCGCAACAATTCGGCACGAACATGCCGCCAAGTGCGGTGCATCGCAGTCTATTTCAGGTGCGTGAATCAAAATCTCCCCGCAACGAGGGGATGACCGAATCGGGGGCGCATGCAAACATAGGTCATTGTGAAAGGTCTGCCTATCGCAGGCGTTTGGGCGCATGGGCAATCCAACTGAAATGCGACGGCGCGGGTCTCGGCCGTGTGCCTTCGGACGAGATCGCCAGGTTTTGGGCGCACGGGCGCCGGGCACGCAGCGCAACGGAAAAAACCACTCGACATGATCCGGGTCTTCGACCACTACGTGCCTACGCGCACGGTGCTGGAGCTGAGCATGGACTTCATGCTCCTGCTGCTGGCCGCCATCGGCTCCGGCGTCACACTGGTGGCCGTCTCGGGGAATGCACTGCACCCGGCCGATCTGGTCGGTTCCCTGCTTCCTGAGGCACTGGCCTTCGCGCTGATCATGCTGTTGCTGTTCGCCGCCTTCGGCGCCTACCAGCGCGATCGCGTGGGCTCCCTGCGCGCGCTGCTGCTGTGCATGCTGCTGGCCACCTTTGTCAGCGTAGGCCCGCTGTTCTTCCTGGTGCTGCAGCTCAGCGAGACCGAGCGACATCCGCTGCATTTCCTGGGTCTGGCCTACGCCTACCAGTTCATCGCCCTGCTGCTGATCCGGCGCCCGCTGATGAACGCGCACACGCGCGGAGTGTGGAACCGCAAGGTGCTGCTCATCGGCTGCGGCGCCGACGCGCTGGCCGTGGCCGCGGACATCGCGCAGCGCGGCGGCGGCACCTACGACTTGGTGGGCTTCTATCCCTCGGGGCACGACGACGGCCCGGCGCAGGGCCTTCCGGCCCCGGTGCTCGACCAGGCCCGGCCGTTGGCGGCGCTGGCCGGGGAGCACGCCATCGACGACATCGTGGTCGCGGTGCGCGAGCAGCGCGGCGGGGTGCTGCCGCTGCGCCACCTGCTGGAATGCCGCACACTGGGCATCGCCGTGCATTCCCTGGCCGCCTTCAGCGAGCGCCTCAAGGGCGAGGTACCGCTGGACAGCCTGAAGGCCAGCTGGCTGATCTACGGCAACGGCTTCGCGCAAGGCTGGATGCGCACCACGGTCAAACGCCTATTCGACGTGATCGTGGCCCTGGTGCTGCTGGCGCTGACGTGGTGGATCATGCTGCTGGCGGCGCTGGCGATTTTCATTGAGGACGGCGCGCCGGTACTGTTCCGCCAGGAGCGCGTGGGCCGCGCGGGCAAGACCTTCCACGTGCTCAAGTTCCGCAGCATGCGCACCGACGCCGAGAAGGATGGTGTCGCGCGCTGGGCGCAGGCCAACGATTCGCGCGTGACCCGGGTCGGCCGCTTCGTGCGCAAGACCCGCATCGACGAACTGCCGCAGCTGTTCAACGTGCTGCGCGGCGAGATGAGCCTCGTCGGCCCCCGCCCCGAGCGCCCGAGTTTCGTCGAGCAGCTCACCGAGCAGATTCCCTTCTACGCCATCCGGCACAGCGTCAAACCGGGACTTACCGGCTGGGCGCAGGTACGCTTCTCCTACGGCGCCTCGCTGGCCGACGCACGACGCAAGCTGCAGTTCGACCTGTACTACGTGAAGAACCACTCCCTGGTGCTGGACATGCAGATCCTGCTGGAGACGGTGCGCGTGGTCGTATTCGGCGAAGGCGCGCGCTGAAGCCGGCGTGCGGCGCGGCGCCCGGGATCGGACGCTGCGCCTTGTCCCCCAACCCTACTTGAATGGTGATCTATGAGTGTCGTCGCGGTCGTCGGACTCGGCTATGTTGGGCTTCCCCTGGCGGTGGAGTTCGGTAAGAAGTACCGCACCATCGGCCTGGACCTCTCGCCCACCAAGATCGAGGCCTACCGCCAGGGCTTCGACCCCACCGGCGAGGTCAGCAGTACCGAGCTCAAGGCGGCTTCGCTACTGGAGCCCACAAACGACGAGGCGCGCCTGCGCGAGGCGGATTTCGTGATCGTTGCGGTACCCACCCCGGTGGACATAGCGCACAACCCGGATTTCACGCCGCTGGAATCCGCCAGCGAGGCTGTGGGCCGCAACCTCAAGCGCGGCGCCACCATCGTGTTCGAGTCCACCGTGTACCCGGGAGCCACCGAGGAGGTGTGCGTACCCATCATCGAACACCATTCCGGCCTGCGCTGGAAACATGACTTCCACGTGGGCTACTCTCCCGAGCGCATCAACCCCGGCGACCGCGAGCACACGCTCACGCGTATCGTCAAGGTGGTGTCCGGCGACAGCGATGCCACGCTGGAGCGCGTGGCGACCATGTATTCCAGCGTGATTACGGCCGGCGTGCACAAGGCCTCGTCGATCAAGGTGGCCGAGGCCGCCAAGGTGATCGAGAACACCCAGCGTGACCTCAACATCGCGCTGATGAACGAGCTCTCGCTGATTTTCCACCGTATCGGCATCGACACCGGCGAGGTGCTGGCGGCCGCCGGCACCAAGTGGAACTTCCTGCCCTTCCGGCCGGGCCTGGTGGGCGGACATTGCATCGGCGTGGACCCCTACTACCTCACGCACAAGGCCGAGGCCCTGGGCTACCACCCGCAGGTCATCCTCGCCGGGCGGCGCATCAACGACGGCATGGGCAAGTACATCGCCGAGCAGACGGTCAAGCAGATGAGCCAGGCCGGCTACCCGATCCGCGGCGCCAAGGTAGTTGTGCTGGGCCTGACCTTCAAGGAGAACTGCCCCGACCTGCGCAACTCCAAGGTGATCGACGTGATCCAGGAACTTCGCACCTACGGCGTCGACGTGTACGTGCACGACCCCATCGCGGCGGCGGGCGAAGCGCGCCACGAATACGGCATCGAACTGGTGGAATGGGACCTGCTGCCGCGTGCAGCGGCCATCATCGGCGCAGTGGCGCACGATGAATACCGCAGGCGCCCGGTGGCCGACTACCTGGCCCGCCTCGAGCCGCGCGGCGTGGTGATGGACGTAAAGTCCATGTTTGACACCGCCTCGCTGCGCGCCGAGGGCGTGCAGACATGGCGTCTGTGAGGGGCGGCGCATGCGCGAATTCGCATTGCCCGAATTGCAGACCGCCTTCGATCCTGCCGTCGAACTGGCCGCACGGCCCCGCCGCTGGCTGGTGACCGGCAGCGCCGGGTTCATCGGCTCGCATCTAGTGGAGGCTCTGCTGCGCGGCGGGCAGCAGGTGGTGAGCCTGGATAACTTCGCCACTGGCTTCCAGCGAAACCTCGACGAGGTGCGCGGCGCGGTGGGCGAGCAGGCCTGGGCGCGGCACCGCTTTATCGAGGGTGATATCGTCGACCCCGCCACTTGTGCCCGCGCATGCGAGGGCGTGGACGTGGTGTTGCACCAAGCCGCGCTGGGCTCGGTGCCGCGCTCGCTGGCCGACCCGCTTCGCACGCACGCGGTCAACGCTACGGGTTTCCTGAACATGCTGGTGGGGGCGCGCGACGCCGGTTGCGCCCGCTTCGTGTTTGCCGCGTCCAGTTCCACCTACGGCGACCACCCCGGGCTGCCCAAGGTGGAAGAGCGCATCGGCAACCCCCTGTCGCCCTACGCGGTCACCAAGTACCTCGATGAACTGTATGCCGGCGTGTTCACCCGCAGCTATGGCATGCAGACCGTGGGCCTGCGCTATTTCAACGTGTTCGGCCCGCGCCAGGACCCGGACGGCGCCTACGCCGCGGTGATCCCCAACTGGGCCAGCCGCATCGCGCGCGGCGAGACCTGCATGATCAACGGCGACGGCGAGACCACGCGCGACTTCTGCTATGTCGCCAATGTGGTGCAGGCGAACCTGCGCGCAGCGCTGGTGCCGGCCGAAGGCGCGCGGCACGAGATCTTCAACATCGCTTTCGGTGAGCAGACCACGCTGAACCAGTTGCACGGGCTGCTGGTGGACAACCTGCGCGAGTTGATTCCCACGCTGCAAGCACTTGCGCCGACCTACAGAGACTTTCGTGCGGGCGACGTCCGGCATTCGCTTGCCGATACCTCGAAGGCTAGGCGCCTGATGGGTTATGCGCCCAGCCACAGTGTGCGTCAAGGTTTAGCGGAAGCCATGCCTTGGTACGTGCCCACCATCGATGGAAAGGATCATCGCTAGCATGGCGTCGAGGTCGCGAACGGACGCAACGGCGGACGACGCAACATCGGATGCCTAGCGGGATGGACCCGGGGCCGCCAGGCCAGAAGCGGTGGCGATGCGCCTGCCTACATCGGCCCAGGCAAAATCCTGCTTGACCTTTATTGCGCCTGCGGCGCCATATGCTTGCGCCAGTTTGGGATCTGCCAATAGGCGCTCCAAGGCCAAGGCGAGCGATGCTGGGTCCCCGGGCTCGGCGATCAAGCCCGTCCTTTCCTGCGAAATGATTTCGGGGACCGCAAAAATGGAGGTGCCTATACAGGGCAACGCGAAATGCATCGCCTCCAAGTACACAAAGCCGAAAGAATCATGGAGAGTGGGCAGGACGAACACATCCGCGCTGCTGAATAGGCGAGCCATCTCTTGCCGGTCGGACACCCGGCCCTTGACGTCGACGCCTTCCGGCACGGGAACACCGAGATCTTTCGGTCCCACAATGGTCAATGTGGCATTTGGAAAACGGGGACGCAGCCGTTCAAAGGCCTGCAGAAGCACCAGCCCTCCCTTGCGCTCGAAGTCCTTCCCTACAAACAGAAGCCGCCCGCCCGCCCACGTACGCGAGGGTATTTCCTCGGGAAAATCAAGCGGAGGGACGCCCGTTCCAGCATAGATGATCCTCGACTCAGGAATTTCGTAGAAATCCACGAGGATTTCCCGCAAGAAGCGGGAGCCGATGAAAACAGCGTCCGCGGAGCGAAGAACTTCCTTTTCCAGTTCAACCCACCCGGCACGCTCGTAGGACGGCGGAAGCCACATGTCGCATTCATAGTGGGAATGAAGCAACATGGAAAGAGTCCCGTGAAGGAAAATGTATTTTCCGCCACGGAAACCCTCTGGGAAGCTATTGAAATGCAGCCCTTGCTGCACGATGAAATCAGCAGATTGAACCTGAGGCGCCTTCTGAATCTGTCGACTCGAGCGTCGCCATACGTGGATTCTATGCTCGCTCTCCGCCTCGAATCGATCTCTCCAGCTTTTCCTCCGCGGATGGAAAGTACGCGCCATCGTCAAATACCGCCGGAGCTTGCTCTGCTTCGGGCTGTAATGTGAGATCTCGGCATACGGGCGGAGTGCGTCGGCGACAAAAATCGGCAGCGACGAGCTGCTGGTGGGCGACAGAGACACCATCACACCGCGCTTCATATCATACCCCAAGGCTCCGCCCGACCGTTGATAACTTAAACAGGCCCACTATAACCCGGCAACTCGATGACATAAGTGTCAACGATCGCGTTTCCGTTGATAACCGGCGCACTGGGATTGGCGCTACCCCAATCGCTGGAAAATAGAATTCTCGTACCGCTGGGGCTGATCGTCACATTGGGCTGCGCCCAGTAATTTGAATTCGTGGCATTTCCGTAGTTGCCCGTTGTTCGATGATGCGCCACGCGATATACCGCCCCGGAATCGATATTGGCAATCAGCACCTCCTGGTCCAAGTAGGTCTGCGGAGTTCCGGAAACCGTCGGAATGGGCCCTTGACAGTTCCCCGTCGACCCGCTCGGGCAGCCCGTGATCCCGACCGCGACCCACCCCGGGACCTTGTAGGCCCTACCGGAGACCAGAGTGCCTCCCGGAGGATACGGATCACCCTTGGCAGGTCCGATAATCACATTGATGGCCCCCCCCTTGGTCAGGTTGGTCCATACCAGTGTGCCCGTCTGCCCGCCGGCCGGCACGTCGAATTGCACTCCGGCGACCACGTCATCCCCCGCGGCGTTGCGAAGCATGTCGCTGTGCTGGGTGCCGTCAAAAGGCAGGGTTAGCTTGACGGCGTCCGTGACAGGATCGAGCACGCTGACCGACGTAGTGGAATCGTAGAAATAGGTGTTCGATCCGGTTGGCGTGGCTTGTGGGACAGCCCCCTCCACTACCTTGGTGGCCCCAATGGTATTCGTAGAAATTCTGTAGGAAAAGGCTGCATAAGCCTTACCGCCGGACGGGCCGTTTTTATTGAGATAGGCTCCAAGCCCGATGAGATCATTCGTCTCACTCATGGCGAATGGATCCTCTCCTCCCGAGACCTCGGTAATTGTCCCAACGCCCTTCACCGCGTTGTACAAGGCACCGCCGGATTTGAAATCGTTCGCAAAATCGTGAAGAACTTGCGGCGCGCCAAGCGAGACTTGGATGATCGCACCGGCCGCATTACGCGAAGTCGGTGTGATCGCAACCTTCACCAACTGATTGACTTGGACGCCGTTGATCTGCGCGTTGTTGACGTAAAACAAGGCCGAGGCGTCCGTGGTCGACCAGTAGAACTGCTCGACGTCAGCTGGGTTGATATTCAGAAACTCGATGAAATTGTAGTGATTTCCGTCCAGCAGCGCCCAGGAACCATTGATCCCATTAGAAGTGAGCGGCGAAGTTACGTACAGGATGAGCAGGGTTTCATCGCAATTCCACGCTTGGGTCGTCGGATAAGCTGGAACGGCAACCTGGGAATGCCAGTCAGTCTGCGCGTCGGTCAGCCTCACCATCTTCGTGCCGAAGTCGGGATCCCTGAACGGCACCAGTTTTGCGGGCTTCGCCAGGCTGGAGTATGGAAGCAACTTCTTTCCGTACGCGGTCAATCCCGTTGCCGGGACGCTGGAACTCGGCGCGGATGTACTGGTGCTGGTTCCACCGCCTCCGCCACCTCCGCCACCTCCGCAGGAATTGAGGCCGGCGAACATGGGTAATGCAACGCCTGCTTGCAGGAGAAATTGGCGCCGCGATGTATCCATTTCAAACTCCCTGAAATCTTAGGTCTCGAGAAAAACCACTTTATACCCCCCCTGCATGGCGCTTATGGCACTTAAATTCTTGTCAAATTCAGCGTTACCCAGATGCGACTGCTTGACGAGATCAAGGATTCATAATCTCCTCGACTGCGCCTTTGTTCGCATCCGTAAAATAGAGATTCGTACCGTCCGTCGCGAGATAGAATGGTTGATAGGGCGCAACATTGTAGGTTTTTACTACGCTCAGGCTGCTCAAATCAACCTTCAGAATTTGCTGCGTAAGATAGTCTGATACGAACAAGTAACCCGAGATCACCACCAAACCGGTTGGCTCGCCGAAGCTCAGGCCGGTCGGATTGAATGCGCCCGGCGATGTGATTGGCCATGAACCCAGCGCTTTTGACTCGTCAACCTCGAACAGGGTGCCAGAGTACAAGGCAACATCCCAGGGATAAGGTTGTGCATCCGACGCAGTGTATATGTACGTTGATTGCAGGGCCCCTGTGGGAAGAGAAAGAGATACGACGTTCCCGGCGCCGTGATTGGCCACGTAGAGCGTGGTTTCGTCTGCCGACAAGGCGAGGCCGTAAGGATTGTCCAAAGCGCCGGAGATTTGACTGGCTATTGCGCTTGTTCCGCCGGTCAGATCAATCTCGAAAACAGCCCCAGTATTCGTACTGCTTGCATCAGCCACATATAATTTGGTGCCAGCGGCGTTCACGGCGATGCCTGTCGGATAGGCGATGTGCGCCGCGCTGGAGTAGGATAAAGAAATGGTCTGAACCTGCGTGGGGTCAGCCAAGGAAATTTCCGAGATGCTTGCGCCGTTGCTGTTTGCCACATACAGCTTCCCGCCCGCGATCGCGATCCCCTGAGGGTAGGGAAGCCCCCCCAGATTGAGTGGCGACCCGGTGACGCTGGTACTGGATCCATCAGACGGTGGCACGATGGTGACCACGGGGGTGCTGGTGGTCGTGGTCGCACCGGTCGTGCTCCCGCCACCGCCGCCGCCGCCGCCGCATCCCGCGAGCAGCACTGCACACGTCATGATCGTCCAGCGGATTGTCTTGAACATGATGTATTCCCTTTGGCGACTCTTGGCGTATCCGATGCGACTCCCGCGCGGGACGGCCGAATCATGGGCAGGTGTCTATCGAGGTTCGCACTATACCGCCCGAAAAGCGCGATCTTGACGAAATGCCGAGCTTCCCCCACCGAACAGGGGTGTCGGATCGACCTAAGCCTATTGGGAAGCCTTTCTCGCCAGATAGATCCCCCCCAGCGCCACCACCCCGCCCGCCATCTGCAGCGGGCTCATCGCCTGCCCCAGGATCAGCCACGCATACACCGCCGCAGCTGCCGGCTGCATCAGCAGGCCCACCGAGGCCAGACCCGGATGCAGGTGCTTGATGGCGTGAGCCACCACCACCTGGCCGCCGATCTGCACCACCAGCGCCAACCCGATCAACCACAGCCAGCCGATGGGCGCGGTGGGCAGCATGTGGCCCTGCGCCAGCGCGAAGGGCAGCAGCGCCAGCGTGGCACCCGAACTCACCCAGGCCATCAGTGGCAGGGTGCGCAGGCGCTGGCGGGCCTGCTGCACTCCAAGCTGGTAGGCGGCATAGAACAACGCCGAACTCAGCCCGCTGAGGTCGCCCAGCAGGGCTGTACCGTGATTCATGTGCGCGCCGATCATCAGCATCGCGCCGGCGAGGGCCACGCCCATGCCCAGCAGAAAGGAGGCACTGGGAGCGATGCCCGTCAACGCCCACAGGGCCAGTGCGATCACCACAGGGGCCAGGTTGGACTCCAGCGTGGCATTGGCCACCGTGGTCCAGAACAGGGCCAGGTGGTAGAGAATCAGGTCTCCCGCGAACATGGCAGCGGCCATCGTGATCAACGCCGGCTTGGACCAGCCGTGGAACCACATGGGCACCACCGGGGCCGGCTGTTCGAGCGCGGGATCGAGTTCGGCCTCGGGCGGAGGCGCCGAAGCGATGCTGCGCGCGGAGCGCCATTGCTGGATCCCGACCCAACCCACGAGCACCGCGGAGGCCAGCGCCATGCGCCAGAAGGCACTTCCAAACGGGCCTACGCCCACATCGCCGGCCAGGCGCACCAGTACGCCGCCCAGGCCCATCATCGCGCCGCCAAAAAGCAGGATCAGGAATTCCATCCCGCCATTGTTGCCGAGACGCGCGGCCCGCGCAGGCGCGACACCGAGGCAGGGGGATCAGAACAGGCTCGGCTGCAGCAACGCTCGCGGCGCCACGAACTGCGAGCTGTCCAGCGCCTGCACCCGCTGCGCCAGTCCGGCGCGACGTGCCGCACGCGCCACGCGCTGGCTGAGCAGCTGGGCCCAGGGCCCCTGGCCCCGAAAGCGCTGCCCGAAGGTGGCCGCGTAGTCGCGCGGCGCATGCTCGGCATCACCCTGGCGCGAGGCCGGATCGATGCCATGCAGATCCTGCACCCGGGCCATGACCCGCGCCGCGCGATCCGGGAAATGGGTCTGCAGCCAGTGCCGGAACAGCGGCGCCACCTCCCAGGGCAGGCGCAGCACGATGTGGAACACGGACTGTGCACCGGCCTCGGCCGCGGCCTGCACGATGGCCTCGATGTCCCCGTCGTTCACAAAGGGAATGACCGGCGCGATGCCCACGGTCACAGGGACGCCCGCCTCGGCCAGCCGGCGCACCGCCTGCAGCCGGCGCTGTGGCGAGGCCGCGCGCGGCTCCAGGATGCGCGCCAGGGCTGGATCCAGGGTGGTGATGCTCAGCGCGGCCTGCGCGCGGCGCGCCGCCGCGGCCTCGGCCAGCAGATCGATGTCGCGCTCGATGCCGGCCGATTTGGTGATCACGGTGTAGGGCTGGCGCGTGCGTCCGAACAGCTCCAGGATGCCGCGGGTGATGCGAAGCTCGCGCTCCACCGGCTGGTAGGCATCGGTGACGCTGCCCACGGCGATGGGGCTGGGCAGGTAGCTGCGCGCGCCTAGTTCACGCTCCAGCACCTCCACCGCGTTGCGCTTGGCCACCAGCCGGGTCTCGAAGTCCAGTCCGGGGGACAGGTCGAGATAGGCGTGGGTGGGACGGGCGTAGCAATAGATGCAGCCGTGCTCGCAGCCGCGGTAGGGGTTGACCGCGAGCTCGAAGGGAATGTCGGGGGAGTCGTTGCGGCTGAGCATCTGGCGCACCTGCTGCTCGCGCACCTCGGTGCGCGGTGCCGCGGGCAGGTCGGGCAAGGCTTCTGCGGGCTCGTCCCAGCCGTCACTCTCGGCGTCGCGCCCGCGCGCCTCGAAGCGATGAGCGATCGCGACCAGGGTGCCTCGTCCCTTGGCGGCCCGCGCCGGCGCATCGGGCAGACCGCTGGAGGGCAGGATCGGAATGGAGCGCCGCATGGTCGATCACGAGCCAAAGCTGTATATATGTACAGTCTACACCTTCTCAGCCTCCGCCCAGCAGCACATCCTCCGCCAAGGCAAGTTGCTGCTGGGACCCCGACAGCACCACGGCATCGCCTTCGCCCAGCACCAGCTGGCCGTCGGGCTCGAGCACGCGGCCGTCGGCACGGCGCACCTGCAGGGCCAGCGCGCCGTGCAGGTCGAGCTGCTGCAGCACCTGCCCGACGGCGCGGGCGCCTGCCGGCAGCGTGACCGTGCGCAGGCGAGGCTGCTCGGCCTGCTCCAGGCTGCCGGCGGGGTCGTCGAATCCGTGGAAAAAGTCCCGCAGCAGGCCGTAGCGCTCGGCACGCGCGTCGCGCAGCCGCGCCACCACGCGAGGCAGTGGGATTCCCACCACCGCCAGGGTCTGCGAAGCCAGCATGAGCGAGCCTTCCAGCACCTCGGGCACCACCTCGGCGGCACCGGCGGCGCGCAGCTCGTCCAGGCTGGCGTCGTCGTGGGTGCGCACCAGCACCGGCACGCGCGGGGCATGCCGGTGCACGAGGTCGAGCACGCGCAAGGCGGAGCGCTTGTCCACGTAGCTGATCACCACGCAGCTGGCGCGCGCCAAGCCCGCCGCCTGCAGGCTGTGCAGGCGCGTGGCGTCGCCGTAGACCACGTTGCGTCCGCCGGCGGCGCTGCGCGCCACGCGTTCGGGATCGAGGTCCAGCGCGACGTAGACCACGCCTTCGTCCTGCAGCAGACGCGCCAGGTTCTGGCCGCTGCGCCCGAAGCCGCAGATCAAGACGTGGTTCTGGGTGCGGATGGTCTTGCGCGCGATGTCGGTGAGCTGCAGCGAAGCGCGCATCCACTCGCTGGCCACCAGCTTGAGCACCAGCGCGTCGATGTGCTGAGCGAGGAAGGGGGCCGCCAGCATGGACAGCACCAGTGCGGCGAGCAAGGGGCTGAGCAGCTCCGGCGGCAGCAGCCGGTAGGCTGCCGCCAGGTTGAGCAGCACGATGCCGAACTCGCCGGCCGGCCCCAGCCACAAGGCCGTGCGCAGCGCCACGCCCGGGGGCGTGGAGCGCAGCATCTCGATGCCGGCCACCAGCAGCACCTTGAGCACCAACGCGCCCAGGGCCAGGGCCAGCACCAGCCACCAGCTCTGCAACACGTAGCGCCAGTCGAGCAGCATGCCGATGGTGATGAAGAACAGCCCCAGCAGCACGTCGCGGAAGGGGCGGATGTCGGCCTCCACCTGGTGGCGGAACTCGGTTTCGGCGATCAGCATGCCGGCCAGGAAGGCGCCCAGGGTCAGCGACAGCCCGGCCAGCTCGGTCAGCCAGGCCAGGCCCAGGGTGATGAGCAGCATGTTGAGCATGAACAGCTCGTCGGAGCGCCGGCGTACGACCAGGCGCAGCCAGGGGCGCAGCAGGCGCCCGCCGGCGAACAGGATCACCGCGAGCACCACCACCGCCTTCACCGCCGCCAGCGCCAGCGTGCGCCCCAGCGCGGCCCCTGGCGAGGCCAGCGCGGGGATCAGCACCAGCAGGGGCACCACCGCCAGGTCCTGGAACAGCAGCACGCCCAGGATGTGCCGCCCGTGTTCGCTTTCCAGCTCCAGGCGGTCGGACAGGAGTTTCATGACGATGGCCGTGGAGGACATCGCCAGGATGCCGCCGGCGGCGACTCCGAAGGCCACCGGGCGCGCCCAGCTGCCCGGCACCAGCCAGCCCGCGAGCAGGCTCAGCGCCAGCACCGCCAGCATGACCGCGCCCACCTGCGCAGCCCCCAGCCCGAACACCAGCTTGCGCATGGCGCGGATCTTGGCCAGGCTGAATTCCAGGCCGATGGTGAACATCAGGAACACCACGCCGAACTCGGCCAGGTGCTGTGCGGTGCCGGGATGCTGCGACAGTGCGATGCCCAGCGCGTTGGGCCCGATCAACGCACCCGCCGCCAGGTAGCCCAGCATGGCCGGCAGCTGCAGCAGGCGGAACACCACCACGCCGGCGACCGCGGCGACCAGCAGCAGGAGGGTGACTTGAAGACCGTGCATGCCCGGGTGGAGGAACAGGCTCCGCCCGCGGGGGCAGCGGAGCCGCCCGACACAGCATAAGCGAAGGGGCGGGCGCTCAGGGCCGCGCCGCGCTTATTCCACCGAAAAAGCCCCGGTATGCGAGCAGGTAGGCGCCCTGGAAGACCCCCGCCACGAGGAAGGGCGCGACCAGCCAGCCGCGCGCCAGCATCAGGCCGGACAACGCCGGGCCGATCGCCCGTGGGACCATCACCGAGACGTTGTTGACGGTGGCGGCCAGACCGCGCCGACCTTCGTCGGTCAGGCCCACCACCAGGGCCTGGCGCACGCCGATGGTTCCGCGGTTGAAAGCCGAGCGCACGGCCCAGGCCACCGCCGCGAGGCCGAACCATGGGCTCAGCGGCGTGAGCAGCAGGAGCGCCAGGCCCACCGCGCGCATGTACACGACGGTGTCCACCAGACCGAAGCGCCTGGACATGTGGCGCGCGAGCTGCGCACCCAGTGCCGCGCAGGCAAAGCTCGCCGCCAGCGCCGGGCCGATGCTGGCCGGGCCGTGCCCGAAGCGCAGCGCGTACCAATAGGCCATCCACGGCGCCACCATGCCGATGCCCAGGCCGTTGAATCCGTTGGCCACCGCCAGGCGCAGCAGGTTGCGGTTCTGTTCGCGACGCGTGGATGGCGCGCCCTCCTGGCCGGGTTCGCCCGCAGGGGCCGCCTGTCTCGCCACCTGGCGGGTGCCCTGCTCGGGCGCCTTCCAGATCAGCCACAGGCCGATCATCGAGCCCAGCAGGGGCAATAGGAACAGGGGCCGGAAGGCCAGCGCCCCGGGCAAGGCGCGCTGCCACAGCGCGGGCAGCGCGGCCAGCACCGCGCCCGCGGCCATGCCCCAGAAGCCCAGCGCGGCGTTGAGGCTGAATACCCGCGGCCGGTCGGCGGGGGCGAGGTCCTGCGCCAGCCAGGCCTGCTCCAGCGGCCCGAAGGGCCCGGCGGCTCCGTTCGCGCCGCGTCCGAAGCCGCCCAGCAGCGCGCCCAGACCGAGCACCCAGGGCCGGGCACTGCATAGCGCCAGCACGGCGCTGAGCAGGGCCACGGATTCGTAGGCCAGCAGGAAATGGCGGCGCCCGAGGCGGTCGCTGGCCGGGCCCACCACCAGGGTCAGCAGCACGGCCACGAACAAGGCGGCGGAGAGTACCGCGCCGATGCTGGCGGCCCCCCAGCCCAGCGCGTGCAGGTACAGCGTGAAGCCGACCACCAGGGCGCCCTGCCCCACGGCGCGGGCGAAGCGCGCCCCCATCAGCAGTGGCACGGCCCGCGGCAGACCGCCCGCGCTGGAGCTCATCGTCAGGTGCTCCTCATCCCCGCTTCGCCACGCGCACGGCGGCGGCGGCCGCGGGTTGCGCCATGTACTGGCGCAACTGGGCGATCACGCTGGGCTGGTCCCAGTCCTGCGGGCCCAGGGTGCGCGAGATCTCTCGACCCTGCTTGTCGATCAGGATGGTCGTGGGCGTGCCCAGGATGTTCAGGCCGTCCAGCACCTTGGTCGTCGGATCGACGTAGACGGGCAGGTGGTCGATGAAGTTGTCCTGGTAGAAGCTCTGCACCGCGAACACGCCGCCCTTGTCCACCGACAGGGGCAGCACCGCGAAGTCCTTGCCGCCCAGCAGTTCCTGCAGCTTGTTCAGCGTGGGCATTTCCTTCACGCAGGGGGGGCACCAGGTGGCCCACACATTGAGCAGCACCACCTTGCCGCGAAAGGCGGCGAGGCTGGTGGGTTTGCCCTGCCCGTTCAGGAAGGAAAGCGCCGGCAGCGGGCGCGGCTGCGGATACGGCGTGAATCGGAACCCGTTGGCGGACTCCCCGGCGTGCGCCAGGGATGCGCCAAGCGAGACGCCCAATGACAAGGCCAGCGCAGCGGCGATCCGCCGGCGCCGGCTCGAGAAACTGCTCGACATGCCTATTCTCCCGCGTGGCCATTGCGGCGCGCGGACCTCCAAGCGGGTCTCGATACGCCGGTGTCCAGCTAGTTTATAAGGCTTTACGAATATGCGCCGGGCTCCCCACGAACCAGGCTCGGCTCAATGCCCGCTTGGCGCACCCGGCGAGGGCAGCACCACGAAAGGCGCGTTGCCCGCGGCACCGGAATGCGCCGGCGGCTGGGCCGGAGCCGGCGTGGGAGCGGGCGCGGGGTGTCCGAACAGGCCCCCGAGGAAGCCGCCCGACGCGGGCAGGGGTGCCCCACCCGCCGGATCCAGCGGCGGGTACTGTTGCAGGAAATAGCCCTGCACCGCATTGGGCACGGCGTAGCTTCCCACCGAGGCGAAGCCGGTGGCCGGGTTCACCGGCACCTGCACCACGTCGGGCGGAGCCACCCAGGGCTGATCCGGATCGGCCGCGGCGGCCACGCGCATGTAGGACATCCAGATGGGCAGCGAAACGGCGGCGCCCTGCTGGCCGCGGCCCAGGCTGCGGGGGGTGTTGTAGCCGACCCAGGCCACGGCCACCCGGTCGTGGTCGAAGCCGTCGAACCAGGCGTCGCGGAAGTCCGAGGTGGTGCCGGTCTTGCCGGCCAGGTCCGAGCGGCCCAGCGCGCGCGCCGCGGCGCCGGTGCCGCTGGCGATCACCTGCTGCATCATGCGCGTGAGCAGGAAGGCGTTGCCGGGGCTGATGATGCGAGGCGAATCGGCGTCGCCCAGCACCACCTTCGGCTCCTGGTAGATGACCGCGCCATGGGCGTCGACGATCTTCTGGATCAGCCGGGGTTGCACAAGGTAGCCGCCGTTGGCGAACACCGAGTACGCCCGCGCCATCTGCAGGGGCGTGAAGCTGCCCGCGCCCAGCACCATGGTCGGGTAGGGAGGGATCTGGTCCAGCGGCAGCCCGAACTGCGAGGCGTGGAAACGCGCGTACGGCACGCCCACGGCCAGCACGACGCGCACCGCGGCGATGTTGTCCGAGCGGGCCAGGGCCTCCGCCGCGGGCATGGGCCCGATGGACTCCTTCTCGTAGTTGTGCGGCTGCCACAGGGGCTGGTTGGGCCCGGGGTTGATGGAGATCGGCGAGTCGTCGATGATGGTCGTCGGCGCCAGGCCCTCGGCCACGGCAGCCGAGTAGATGAAGGGCTTGAAGCTCGAACCCGGCTGGCGATAGGCCTGGTTCACGTGGTCGAACTTGTCGTGGGTGAAGTCGAAGCCGCCCACCCAGGCCTGCACGGCGCCGGTCTGCGGTTGCATGGACACCAGCGCCGACTGCGCCAGCGGGATCTGCGCGACCTGCGGCCCCTGCGGGGTCTGCAGCAGGCGCAGCACCGAGCCGACCTCGATGCGCTTGGCCTGCGGCGCCCTGGGCTCCAGCCCCGGGCGACAGAAGGCCAGCGCGGCGCCACTGAGGGTCTGCACCGATCCGTCGCGCCGCAGCACCTCGATGCCGCGCGGCGAGGCCTGCAGCACCACCGCGGGCGCCAGGCCTCCCACGTCATGCATGCGCTTGAGGGCCTTGGCGGCGGCCTCGCGCGCGCTGTCGGAGGGCAGCGACACGTGGCCCTCGGGCCCGCGCCAGCCCATGCGATGGTCGTAGGCCATCAGCCCGGCGCGCAAGGCGGCGTTGGCCGCTGTCTGATCCTTGTCCACCAGGGTGGTGGTGACCTTGTAACCGTCGGTGTAGGCCGCCTCGCCGAAGCGCGCGACCATGATCTGGCGTACCAGCTCGGCGGCGTAGTCGGCGTCCACGCTGTAATGCAGCGCGCCCTGGCCGGAGACCACGTCCAGCGGGGCCGCCAGCGCCTGCTCGTACTGAGCGCGCGTGATGTCGTGCAGGGCCAGCATGCGGCCCAGCACGTAGTGCTGGCGCCACACGGCCAGCTTCAGGTTGCTCTGGGGGTTGTAGGCCGACGGTGCCTGGGGCAGCCCGGCCAGCACCGCCATCTGCGCCAGGCTGAGTTGCTGCAGCGGCTTGCCGTAGTACACCTGTGCGGCCGCGGCGAAACCGTAGGCTCGCTGGCCCAGATACACCTGGTTGATGTAGCGGTCGAGGATCTGGTCCTTGCTGAGGGTGTTCTCGATCTTGTAGGCCAGCAGGGTCTCGACCAGTTTGCGCAGCGGGGTCTTCTCCGGGGAAAGGTAGAAATCCCGCGCCACCTGCATGGTGATGGTGGAGGCTCCCTGCACCGCGCCGCCGGCGCCGAAGTCGGCCAGCGCGGCGCGCACCACGCCGGCGAAATCGATCGCGCCATGCTCGAAAAAGCGCGAGTCCTCGGCCGCCAGCACCGCCTGCTTGAGCAGGGGCGGCACCTGGTCATAGGCCACCACCGCGCGGCGCTGCACCCCGAACTCGCCGATCAGGGTGCCGTTGGCGCTGTACACACGCAGCGGCAGGTCGGGGCGGTAGTCGGTGACCTCGGTGAGGTCGGGCAGGCGCGGCCACAGCAGGATCACCGCCAGGCCCAGGTACAGGGTGCCTGCCACGCCGAGCAGGAACAGGCCGAGCAGTACGAGCTGCCAGCGCGCGTGGCGCCGAGGCGGCGCCGAGCGTCCTCCGCCAGAGGATTTCTTGCGCGGCGCAGCCGCGCGCCGGGACGCGTCGTCCCGCGCCGCCCGATCCGCGTCGAAAGTGGGTTCCGTCATGACAGCGGCGGATGATAGCCGCCGGCGCAGTGGCACTGGTGGACTGGGTCTCCCGCCCCCCGCGCCGTGCCGGTGCCAAGGGCAGGCACGAGAGCGAACGACGCCGGGACGAGCCTGCCGTGATCAGCGCGACTGGTAATAGCCCGGAGGCGGGGGCGGCGGATAGCCGGCCGGCGGAGGAGGAGGCGCGTAGGAAGGCGGAGGGGCGTAGCGCGGAGCGCGGTAACCGGGCACCTGCGCACCCTGGGTGTACATGCACTGCTCGTAGGCGTGGTTGTAGGCCTGCTGCGCGGTCATCTGCTGATCGCTGTAGCTGCCGGCGCCGCCCGCCGAGCCGGCCAGCAGGCCGACGCCGGCACCCACCGCCGCGCCGTTGTGGTTTCCGCCGATCAGCGCCCCGGCCGCCGCGCCCAGCAGTGCGCCGGCGGCACCCGAGACCACGCCCGACTGGGTCGCGCTGTTCTGGTAGGCGGCCGACTGCTGTTGCGCGAAGCTTCGGCAGGTGGCGTCGATGGACTGGAAACGCTCCAGCGGCATGCCGGGAGCAGGCATCACGTTCACGGTCGGGCCCATCGGGGCGCTGGCGCAGCCGCCGAGCAGCCAGGCCGAGCCCAGCATCGCGGGCAGGAGAAGTTTGCGCAGGTTCATGATGTCAACGGGAAGTAGGCGCCGGGGCGGTACGCGCGGGAACGGGCGTCCAGCCTTGCGGGCAGTCCGGCACGCTCGGATAGTAGCCCGCAGGATCCCGGCAGTAGTACCAGAAGGACTCGGGCGGCGGCCCCAGGGGGCGGGGGGCCTCGTAGACCACCGGGGGCTGGTAGGCGGGAACGACGACGGTCGGCGGCGCGTAGTAGTACGAGGGCGCCGGCCACCAGCCCGGCCCCCAGTAGCCGGGGCCCCAGTAGCCCGGGCCGCCCCAGTAGCCGGGCGCACCGATGCCGATGCCCACCGACCAGCGCACATGCGCCGAGGCGGGAGCGGCCGCCCCCAGCGAGAAGGCCAGGCCCAGCGCGGCCAGCGCGACCAGGCGCCGCGGGCCGCATCGCCTGGCTCGCTTGTCAGGATTCATGGTTCACTCCAACAGGAGCGTTTATAACGCGGCGGCCGCCGGATTTGCCGACAGCCGCCGTGAGCCTCGCGTCAGTGGTCCCGACCGGGGCCGCGATCTCCCCCGCGATCCGGCCCGCGACCGGGGCCGCGCCCGTGGTCTCGGCGGTCCGGCCCGCGACCATGGTCGAAACCGGGCCCACCCGGTCGACCCTCGGGGCCGCGAGGCGGCCCGGGGTGGAATTCACGCCAGTCGCGGCGATCGTGGTAATCGTGCGCCATGCGCTGGTAGCGGCCCCAGTCCGGATCGCGGAAACGCCTGAGCGCGCCGGGGGGCACGCCGGGGCGCCAGGGCCCGCCGTAGCCGGGGCCGGTGTACCAGCCGCCGCGATAGCGGTAGTAGTACACGCCGCCGACGTAGAAAATCGGCTGCTGCAGGCCCAGCGCGACGTAGGCGCCGATTTGCGGCAGCCACACCATGGCCTGGGGCGCCACCGTGACCGGCGGGGGCATGTACACGGGCGCCGGGGCATACACCGGCGCCGGAGCGTAGACCGGAGGCGGGTTGCCCACGGTGATGGAAAAGCTCACCGGCGGGCCATCGGCCCGCGCCGGGGCGGCGCCGAAGGCGCCCAGGCCCAGTGCGAGCGCGGCGGGGATCAGGATCTTGGGTTTCACGGCAACCACTCCTTGCTTGACATCGGGTGCCCATCGTGCGCCTGTGGCGCAGTCGGCAACAACTGTTGCAGTTCCCCGGTTTTGTCGCAAATTATCCACAGTACCATTGCTGGTTTATTGCCGCATTGCGCGGCCCGCGAGGCTACTCTGTCAACGTCCCGCGCAGGCCCCGCGTTGACAATCTGGCCACCCTGTCCCGCGCGAGCCGAGCGCGGGCGCCACTTCCCGATTCCTCCATGCGTCGTCAATTCCTGCGTCAAGCCGCCTCGCTGGCGCTGAGCCCCCTGCTGGGGAGCATCGCGCTCGCCGGCGGCGACGATCCCAACCGGGTGGTGGTGCTCGACTCGGCCGACGCCAGCATCACCCTCGTCGACCAGAGCACGCGCCGCGTGCTCCAGACCTTCGCGGCCGGCAAGGAACCCCACCACCTGATGGTCACGCCCGACAACAAGCTGTTGATCGTGGCCGACGCCATCAGCGGCAACCTGCTGTTCCTGAACCCCGTCAGCGGCCAGCCCGAGGGCTGGCTCGAAGGCATCGAGGACCCCTACCAGATCGGCTTCTCGCCGGACCGCAAGTGGTTCGTCACGAACTGCCTGCGCCTGAACCGGGTCGACATGTACCGATACGGCGGTGGCCGCGATCTGCAACTGGTCAAGCGCCTGCCGCTGGAGGCCATCCCCAGCCACATGGCCTTCACCGCCGACAGCCAGATCGCGTTCGTCAGCCTGCAGCAGACCGGCGAAGTGGCGGCGATCCACCTGCCCACGCAAAGCCTGCTGTGGACCATGAAGGTGGGCGATACGCCCGCCGGCGTGTGGCTGACACCGCAGGATCGCGTGCTGCTGGTGGCGCTGACCGGCTCCAATGCGGTGGTCGCGGTGGACTGGCGGCGGCGCCAGGCGGTGGCACGCATCGTCACCGGCGACGCCGCCCACAATTTCCGCTCCTGCGCCGACGGGCGCCACGTGTTCGTGAGCAACCGCATCTCCGACAGCATCAGCATCCTGGACATGCAGGCGCTGCGCAAGGTGGGCGACATCACCGGCCTGCGCCCCGGGCCCGACGACATGGAGCTGTCGGCCGACCGCCGCTGGCTGTGGACCACCTTCCGCTTCGACCGCACCATCGGCGTCATCGACCTGCAAAGCCTCAAGCTGGCCGACGTGATCGGCGTGGGCAAGTCGCCGCACGGCATCTACTTCCGCGACCGCGCGCCCTTCTACGACAACCTGCCGCCGCTGTCGCCGCCGGTGACAGCGCCGGTGGCGACCTGAGCGCGAGCCCGCGAAACCCCATGCACCTGCTCGCCGCCCTCGCCGCCTCGCCGGCCGCCGTCTCGCATCTGTTCGACCAGACCACGGGCTCCGCGCAGACCTGGCTGTTCGTCACCTTCGTGCAGCCGCTGCTGTGGCACCTGCACATGATGGACATGGACGACCTGGCCTACGACGGCCTGCTGTGGGTGGTCTACGGCGCGCTGCAGGTGCTGCTGCTGTACCTGGTGCTGCGTCCGCTGGAATGGCTGGCACCTCTGGAGCGCTGGGAGAATCGCCGCGGCATCGGCGCCGACGTGATCTACACCCTGGTGAACCGCCTGGGGCTGCTGCCCTTGATCCTGTTCCTCACCTTGCAGCCGCTGTTCGACCTCGCGCTGGCCTGGCTGCACTTGCACGGTCTGGACAACCTGAACCTGGACGCGCTGTGGCCCGGCATGTCCCTGCATCCGCTCGTGGGCTTCCTGATCTACCTGGTGGTGCTGGATTTCGCCGGCTACTGGTACCACCGCTGGCAACACCAGATCGGCTGGTGGTGGGAACTGCACGCGGTGCACCACAGCCAGCGCAAGCTCTCGATGTGGGCGGACGACCGCAACCACTTCCTCGACGACGCGCTGCAGGCTGCCTTCTTCGCCGCGCTGGCCCTGGTCATCGGTGTGCCCCCCTCGCAGTTCGTGGCCCTGACCCTGGTGGGAGGCGCGCTGCAGAGCGTGCAGCACGCGAACATCCGCTTCGACTTCGGGCGCATCGGCGAGCGCCTGCTGGTGGGGCCGCGCTTTCATCGCCTGCACCACGCGGTGGGCTTCGGCCATGAGCTCGGCCATGGCAACCGCGCGCGTCTGTACGGCTGCAATTTCGGCGTGCTGCTGCCCTGGTGGGACATGCTGTTCGGCTCGGCCGACTTCAGCACCCCGGTCCAGCCCACCGGCGTGCGCGCCCAGTTGCCGGCGCCCGAGGGCGCCGGCGAGGATTACGGCGAAGGCCTGTGGGCGCAGCAGGGGCTGGCCTTCCTGCGCATGGGCCGGCGCATCGCGGGCGCGCTGGGCGCGGCAAGCGGCGCGCGGCCAGCCGCCTGAGGCACGCCGCGGCGGGCTGCGCGCCCACGCGCGGCGTCCTACACTGCAAGGCCCGGCGGGCCTGCGGTCCGCGTTACTCCTTGCAACAACGCAGGTGCCCAGTCCCATGTCGAGTCCCGAGCAAGCTTCCGAGCAGGTCACCGAGCAGCAGGCCGAGCAGGCCATCCGCACGCTGCTGCGCTGGGCCGGCGACGATCCCACGCGCGAGGGCCTGCGCGACACGCCCCGACGCGTGGCGCGGGCCTGGCGCGAGTGGTGCGCCGGCTACACCCAGGACCCCACCGCCTACCTCGCGCGCACCTTCGAGGAGGTCGCCGGCTACGACGAGATCATCGTGCTGCGCGACATCGATTTCGAGAGCCACTGCGAGCACCACATGGCCCCCATCATCGGGCGTGTGCACGTGGGCTACCTGCCCCGCAATCGCGTGGTGGGCATCAGCAAGCTGGCGCGCGTGGTCGATGCCTACGCCAAGCGCCTGCAGGTGCAGGAAAAGCTCACCGCGCAGATCGCGCAGTGCATCCAGGACACGCTGCAGCCCCACGGCGTGGGCGTGATCGTCGAGGCCTCGCATGAATGCATGACCACGCGCGGGGTGCACAAGCGCGGCGTGAGCATGGTCACGAGCACCCTGCTCGGCAGCTTCCGCAGCGACCCCAGCACGCGCCAGGAGTTCATGCGCCTGGTGCGCGGAGCGGGCTAGGCCAGGCTCGGCTCAGCCGGCGCTGAACACGAACATCGCCTCCGAGGCGAGCAGGTTGGGCAGGGTGTGCACCTCGCGCCCGGCCTGGATGCCCAGGGCCTGGCGCACGCTCAGGCCGCACTTGGCCGCCAGCACGGAGAAGTCGGCGTAGGTGGTCACGCGCAGGTTCGGCGTGTCATACCACTCGTAGGGCAGCTCCTCGGTCACCGGCAGGCGGCCCGAGGCCACGCGCAGACGGATGCGCCAGTGCGCGAAGTTGGCGAAGGTGGCGATGCCCTGGCGACCCACGCGCGAGGCCTCGCGCAGCGCACGCTCGGTGTTGCGCAGATTGGGTAGCGAGTCGATCATCAGCACGACGTCGAAGCTGTCGTCGGCGAACATGGCCAGGCCCTGCTCGAGGTCGATCTGCAGAACGTCGACGCCGCGCCGGGCGCAGGCCACCACCTTGTCGGGGTCGATTTCCACGCCCTGCACCGAGCAGCCGCGCTGCTCGCGCAGGTGCGCCAGCAGCGCGCCGTTGCCGCAGCCCAGGTCGAGCA
>JAJZWA010000001.1:147616-153078 GCA_021846965.1 Pseudomonadota bacterium
ACGTCGACGCCGCGCCGGGCGCAGGCCACCACCTTGTCGGGGTCGATTTCCACGCCCTGCACCGAGCAGCCGCGCTGCTCGCGCAGGTGCGCCAGCAGCGCGCCGTTGCCGCAGCCCAGGTCGAGCACCCGGCTGCCCTGCGGCACGCGCGCCGCGATGATGTCGAAACGCGGGTTCATGCCGGGACCTCCTGCGCCAGCCCGAGCTGCTCGGCGATGCGCCCGAAGTAGGCTCGCACCACGTCGTGGTAATGGGGCTCGTCCATGAGGAAGGCGTCGTGCCCGTGCGGGGACTCGATTTCCGCGTAGCTGACCTCGCGCCGGTTGGCCAGCAACGCGCGCACGATCTCGCGCGAGCGCTCGGGCGAGAAGCGCCAGTCGGTGGTGAAGCTGGTGAGCAGGAAGCGCGCACGTGCCGGGGCCAGCGCCGCCGCGAGGTTGCCGTCGTGCTCGCCGGCGGGGTCGAAATAGTCCAGCGCGCGCGTGAGCAGCAGATAGGTGTTGGCGTCGAAGTAGCCGCTGAACTTCTCGCCCTGGTGGCGCAGGTAGCTCTCGATCTGGAAATCCACGTCGAAGCCGTAGTTCAGCGCCCCCGAACGCAGGCTGCGCCCGAATTTGCGCGCCATGGCGTCGTCGCTGAGATAGGTGATGTGGCCGATCATGCGCGCCACGCTCAAGCCCTGGCGCGGCACCACGCCGTGGGCGTAGTAGTCGCCGCCGTGGAACTCGGGGTCGGTGATGATGGCGCGACGGGCCACCTCGTTGAAGGCGATGTTCTGCGCCGACAGGCTGGGGGCGGTCGCGCTGGCCACGCAGTGCGCGACGCGCTCGGGATGGCGTACCGTCCAGGCCAGCGCCTGCATGCCGCCCAGGCTGCCGCCCATCACCGCGGCCAGGCGCTGGATGCCCAGGCGGTCGAGCACGCGGGCCTGCGCGTCCACCCAGTCCTCCACGGTGACCACCGGGAAACGGCTGCCCCAGGGCTTGCCGGTGGATTCGTCGATGCTCATCGGCCCGGTGGAGCCGAAGCACGATCCCAGGTTGTTCACGCCGATGACGAAAAACCTGCGCGTGTCCACCGGGCGCCCCGGCCCGACCATGTTGTCCCACCAGCCGCGGGTCTTCTCGTCGCCACCGTAGCGCCCGGCGACGTGGTGGCTGGCGTTGAGCGCATGGCATACCAGCACCGCATTGCTGCGCGCGGCGTCGAGCCTGCCGTAGGTCTCGACCATGAGGTCGTAGGCGGGCATCACCGCGCCGCTCTTGAGCGGCAGCGGGGTATCGAAGTGCATGCGCTCGGGCTGCGGCTCGGGCGCTTCCGGAATCGGGGCCATGGAGGTTCGTGCAAAGGCGGGTGCGCTCCCCGCCGCGACGGCCAGTATAGGGTTCGCGTACAGTCGGGGCATGTCCAGGAAACACAAGAGCTCGCTGCACGCGCGCAATTTCCCCAGCGCACAGGAAGAAGCCGCCGCGCACCGGCTGCCCTCGCGCTATTCCGGCCCCGAGAGCAGCTACCGGCTGGCCTTCACCGACACCGCCTTCCTGCTGCAGGAGGACCTGCGCCCGGTGCGCATGCAGCTCGAGCTGCTCAAGCCGGAGATGGTGCAGCGCGAGCGCGGCATCGATGCCACCGTGGTGGTGTTCGGCAGCGCGCGCATCAAGGCACCGGAGCTGGCGCGGCAACTGCTCGAGCAGGCGCAGGCCTCCGGCGACGCGCAGGAAATCGCCCGCGCGCGCCAGGCGCTCAAGCTGTCGCGCCACTACGAGGAGGCACGGCGTTTCGCCGAGCTGGTGACCCGCGCCAGCCACGAACTGGCCCAGCCGCTGGCCGTGGTCACCGGCGGAGGGCCGGGCATCATGGAGGCCGGGAACCGCGGCGCGCTCGACGCCGGCGGGCCCAGCGTGGGGCTCAACATCGTGCTGCCCCACGAGGAGGAGCCCAACCCCTACATCACGCCCGAGTTGTGCTTCCGCTTCCATTATTTCGCGATGCGCAAGATGCACTTTCTCATGCGCGCGGTGGCCCTGGTGTGCTTCCCCGGCGGCTTCGGCACCCTGGACGAATTGTTCGAGGTGCTCACCCTGACCCAGACCCGCAAGGTGCACAAGCGTCCCATCCTGCTGTTCGATCGCGAGTTCTGGACCTCGCTGATCGATTTCGACCACCTGGTGCACACCGGCATGATCAGCGCCCACGACCTGCAGCTGTTCCATTACGTGGAAACCGCCGAGCAGGCCTGGGAACTCCTGCAGCGCGAGCTCGGCATCGACGCCGAGACCGGCGCGGCCTGAAGGCCGGGAGAGCTGCGGCGCCATGGCCTTCGGACGTTTCGAGCGCGCACAGGGCGAAGCGCCCCTGGCCGACATCAACATGACCCCGCTGATCGACGTCATGCTGGTGCTGCTGGTGATCCTGCTGCTGACCGCGCCGCTGCTGGACGGACGCATCGCGCTGAACCTGCCGCGCGTCAGCGCCTCGCCGGCGCCCGCCGAGCCCGGCGCGCTGCTGCTCGAACTGCAGCGCGACGGACGCATGGTGCTGGACGGGCAGCCGGTGAGTCCGGCCGCGCTGCCCGCGCGCCTGCGCGCGCGCGCTCAAACGGATGCCCGTGTCGAGCTGCGAATCCGCGCCGACAGCGCGGTGCCCTATGGCGACGTGGCGCAGGTGATGGCCGCCGCGCAGGCGGCCGGGCTGACCCGTGTGGGGCTGCTCACACAGCCGCCCGGGGCCCCCTCGCCGGCCGCGCGCTGAGGCCCCGTCGGGCCCGCTCGCGGGGACATTCCAGGCCGCAGCGCGCGCAGCCCGCCGCGCCCCAACTAACATGCGGGTTTGCGCCCTGCCGCGCGCGGCGGGGCGAAACACCTCTTCCCACCAGCCGACATGAATTCCAAGTACGACGCCGCCGCGGTCGAACGCGCCGCGCAGGAGCAGTGGCAGGCCACCGACGCCTACCGTGTGCGCGAGGATGCCCCGGGCCGGAAGTTCTACGCCTGCTCCATGCTGCCCTACCCCAGCGGCAAGCTGCACATGGGGCACGTGCGCAACTACACCATCAACGACATGTTGACGCGGTACCTGCGCATGAACGGCTGCAACGTGCTCATGCCCATGGGCTGGGACGCCTTCGGCCTGCCGGCGGAAAACGCGGCCATGAAGAACCGCGTGCCCCCCGCCCGCTGGACCTACGACAACATCGCCACGATGAAGCGGCAGATGCAG
Organism: Pseudomonadota bacterium; assembly: GCA_021846965.1. GTDB lineage: Bacteria > Pseudomonadota > Gammaproteobacteria > Burkholderiales > Burkholderiaceae_C > Thiomonas_A. The sequence continues at coordinate 150,836 of JAJZWA010000001.1, forward strand.
TCCATGGGCCTGGCCATCGACTGGAGCCGCGAGGTGGCGACCTGTTCGCCCGAGTACTACCGCTGGAACCAGTGGCTGTTCCTCAAGATGCTCGAGAAGGGCATCGCCGAGCGGCGTACCCAGGTGGTCAACTGGGATCCGGTGGACCAGACCGTGCTGGCCAACGAGCAGGTCATCGACGGCCGCGGCTGGCGCAGCGGCGCCCCGGTGGAGCGCCGCGAGATTCCCGGCTATTACCTGCGCATCACCGATTACGCCGAGGAACTGCTGGCGGCGGTGTCGGACCCCTCCGACCCGAACTTCCTGTCCGGCTGGCCCGAGCGGGTGCGCCTGATGCAGGAGAACTGGATCGGACGCAGCGAGGGCCTGCGCTTCGCCTTCGAGCACGACATCCGCGACGCCGCCGGAAAGCCCATCCAGGACGGGCGCATGTACGTGTTCACCACGCGCGCCGACACCATCCTGGGGGTCACCTTCTGCGCCGTCGCGCCGGAGCACCCGCTGGCCGCCCACGCGGCCGCTTCCGATCCCGCGCTGGCCGCCTTCATCGAGCGCTGCGGGCAGGGCGGCACCACCGAGGCGGAGTTGGCGCTGAAGGACAAGGAGGGCATGCCCACCGGGTTGCACGTGCGCCACCCCCTGACCGGGCAGGCCGTGCCGGTGTGGGTGGGCAACTATGTGCTGATGAGCTACGGCGACGGCGCCGTCATGGGCGTGCCGGCGCACGACGAACGCGACTTCGCCTTCGCGCGCAAGTACGGCCTGCCCATCCGCCAGGTGGTGGAGGTGCCCGGCGAGCGTTTCAGCGACGCGGCCTGGGCCGACTGGTACGGTGACAAGCTGCGCTGCCAGTGCGTGAATTCCGGCCCCGGCTTCGAATTCCTCGACGGCCTGGGCTATCGCGAGGCGGTCGACCGTGTCGCCTCGCTGCTGGCCGAGCGCGGCCTGGGGGAAAAGCGCACCACCTGGCGTCTGCGCGACTGGGGCATCTCGCGCCAGCGCTACTGGGGCACGCCCATCCCCATGATCCACTGCGAGCACTGCGGCACCGTGCCGGTGCCCGAGCGCGACCTGCCGGTGATGCTGCCCGAGGATCTGATTCCCGACGGCAGCGGCAACCCCCTGGCACGCTGCGAGTCCTTCCTGAAGGTCGATTGCCCCTGCTGCGGCCGGCCCGCGCGGCGCGAGACCGACACCATGGACACCTTCGTCGACTCGTCCTGGTACTTCATGCGCTACACCTGCGCCGACAACCACCAGGCCATGGTGGACGCGCGCGCCGACCAGTGGCTGCCGATGGACCAGTACATCGGCGGCATCGAGCACGCCATCCTGCACCTGCTGTACGCGCGCTTCTGGACCAAGGTGATGCGCGACTGCGGCCTGATCCAGGCCGACGAGCCCTTCAAGCGCCTGCTCACCCAGGGCATGGTGCTCAACCACATCTACTCGCGGCGCGGGGCGGCCGGGGGCATCGAGTATTTCTGGCCCCACGAGGTCGACAACCAGTTGGACGCCCAGGGCCACATCGTGGGCGCCAGGCTCAAGTCCGACGGCAGCGCCGTGGACTATGGCGGCGTCGGCACCATGAGCAAGAGCAAGAACAACGGCGTCGACCCGCAGGAGCTGATCGACCGCTACGGCGCCGACACCGCGCGCCTGTTCACCATGTTCGCGGCGCCTCCCGAAGCCACCCTGGAGTGGAACGACGCCGCCGTCGAGGGCGCGCAGCGCTTCCTGCGACGGGTGTGGGACGGGGCGCAGACGGCCCTGGCCGCCGCCGCGCAGCCCCCGGGCCCGTGGACCACGCTGCCGCGAGAGGCCGCGGCGCTGGCCGAGGCGCGTCGCGAGATCCACCTCGCGCTGCGCCAGGTCACGCACGACTACGAACGCATGCAGTACAACACGGTCGTGTCCGGGTGCATGAAGATGCTCAACCAGATCGAGCAGGTCGCCTCGGCGCAGGTCACGCCGCCCGCATGGCGCGGCGGGCTGCTCATGGAGGCCTGGGGCATCCTGCTGCGGGTGCTGTATCCGGCCACCCCGCATATCTGCTGCGTGCTGTGGCAACAGCTGGGCTTCGAGGCTCGTCTTGGCTCGCTTCTGGACGCGCCCTGGCCCCAGGTGGATCCGGAGGCGCTGCGCCAGGACGAGCTCGAGCTGGTGCTGCAGATCAACGGCAAGCTGCGCGGCAGCCTGCGCGTGCCGGCAGCCGCCGACCGTGCGGCCATCGAGGCCGCGGC
>JAJZWA010000080.1 GCA_021846965.1 Pseudomonadota bacterium
GCCGCGTCGCCCGCCTCGCGCAGGATGGTGCGCACCTTGATGGGAACCGCCGGAAGCACGCACGGCGTGAGGTTGAGCAGCGCGCCGGCAGCCATCGCCAGCCCGGCCTCGATCCAGAAGGAAGTGTTCATCGTCATGCTCACGCCGGGCGCGCCAGTTCGTCGCGGATCAGGGCATCGAGCGTGGCGAAATCCGGACGGCCGAGAATGCGCTTGACCACGTGGCCCTGCTTATCCACCAGGAAGGTCGTGGGAGTCATGCGTACGTCGTAGAACGCCTTCGCCACCTGACCGCTTTTGTCCAATGCGACCCGGAAGGGCAGATGCCTCGTGCGGCTGTAGTCTGCCACGTAGTGGGCGGGGTCGTAGCTCATCGCCACGGCAATGAATTCGAACTCCTTGCCGCGAAAGCGTTGGTAGGTCTGGATCATCTGCGGCATCTCCGCGATGCACGTGGCGCAGCTCGTGGCCCAGAAATCCACCACGTAGACCTTGCCGAGCAGTTGGCGCGTACTCAGCGTACGCCCCGAAAGCAGCGAGAACGTCGCGCGCGGGGCACGCGGGCTGTCGGTCAGGAAAAAATAGGACGCTGCCGCAGCCATGGCCACCACCATGGCGCCGGCAGCCGCCCAGCGAATTGGAATACGCATGGAAACACCTCCATCGGTTGTCGTCCGGGCGCCAGCGGGCGCGGCGCCCCCGGAGTCCCTGGTCATCGGCAATCGGGATGGGCACAAGGGCCCAACGCCGTGTTCGGGAAACGCCGATTCAGGCCCTGGGGGGACGATAGAGTGTGTCGATGCGCCCCGCCGGCAGCCAACGCACAGCGCGTGGGCGCAAGCTCCCGCGCCGCCCAGGGCAGACCAGAGCCATCGGGGCGGGCGCGCCGCCAAGCGTGAGGGTGCCGGTTACGTGGCAGGCGTGCTGCACCACGCCATGCCCGGCGACCATCGAAACGTGAACACCCGCGCGGGTGATGGCCTGGAACCGCACAGGCTGCGCAGTGCGTGGCGCGAACACCACCGCGCCCGGCACGACGCTCGCCTGCGGACAGGCATGTCCGACCAGGGCAGCCACAGCGAGCGCGCCGCCGCCACTCGTCGACACCGCGACGAGCACGAGGGCCAGCAGGAAGTCACGCAACAGCTTCATGGGATCTAGGCGAGCGACAATCGCATTCTATCCAGGCCCGGCGCGGCAACGAAGGCCCCGTGACCCCGTTGCACGGTTGCACCTTGGAATCGTCGTGCACGGTGTGCAGCCCCTCGGGACCGGAACTCTCGGGTCGGCGGCTGGTCAGTTCGATACGCCATTGGCGCAGTTCATCGCGCAAGGCCTCCACCCCGCAACGCAGGGCGTGCCGGGCGCGTTTTCCCGCCTGGCCGACGAACAGTGCCGCGATTCCGCCGGTGATCAGCGAAAACACGGCGTACCCGACCACCACATCGAGCGCGGCCAGGACCTTGGCAGCCGCGCTGGTCGGCACGATGTCGCCATAGCCCACGGTGGCCGCCGTCGTGAAGGCCAGCCATACGCCTTGTCCATAGCTGTGCACGGTGGGCTCGATGCGATAAAAGCCCGCTGCCGCCAGCAGCACCGCGCCGGCACCCAGCAGCGAGGCAAAGGGAATCACGCTTCGCGAGAATGCGGCGCGCACATGCCCGAGCAGCCAGGCGAACACGAGGGCGACGTCGATCAGGTGCAGCAGGTGCGCGAACGCCATCGCATGAACCCTCGCGTCCTACAGCACCAGGCCCGACGATGCGACGACGAGCAGCTTGAGCCAGTTTGCCCGCAGGTACCGCTCGGGTTTGCGACACAGGGCCACCATCCATGCCATTTCGATCGCGAAAGCGGCGAGTATGAAGCCATCGATGCGAGGCCCCCAGAGCGCAAGGGCGGCGCTGCGCTGAAGGTCTTCCAGGTAGAACGAGACCATGGCCAGCAACGCGATGCCGGCCATCCAAGGGGCCGTCGCGCGTCCCAGCGCGCGCACCGCTCTGCTTTCCCCGGCAGGCACCTTGTTGAAGCCGATCCACGAGCGCCGGGCCTTCACGATATCCGAGGGCAAGCTATGCCACCTCACCGTGCTCGCCGTTGCGGCGGGTGCGCCTCGCCGGTGCCGCGGCCTTGGCCGCGGTGGCGCTGGCCGGCGTTCCGGTCGGGGCGAACAACGCCGCGAAGCTGCGCTCCTGGAGCGTGTCCCGGGCCACGCGCCATGTCCGGATCACCTCGCTGACCTGCCTCATCGCCGCGCGTTCGGCGCTCAGCCAGGGATGCTCGGGCGCAAGTGCCGTGCGCTGCTGGCGAAGTTCCCGCGCCCACGGCTCGAGCCAGGCCATCCATGGCAGGAATCGCGCGGACAGCCCGTAGCGACTCGTGCGCATCGGATGCAGACGTTGCATCAGTTCACTGCTCCAGGGGTTGGCCAGGGCGCGTACCCAGGGACTGAAGCATTCGCGATACAGGGTTTCATGGAATTCGGACCACGCACGCACCTGCCGGAATTCGTCCGGCGCTCCGGAAAACTTCAGGTCGGAAACCTCACGCGGCTCGAAGTGCACGGAATAGGACGGTCGGCGTGCATCCGCATCGCCCGAGGGGTTGTCGATACGCATCTCGTACAGGCCCGGCTCCAGCTCCTCGACCTGCTTCAGGCTCTCCAGAATGGCGCGATGCTCCAGGCGCGCGACTTGGGCGGAGACGAAGATCCCCAGGTGGCCGACATGCGGGTTGGTCAGGTAGACGATGCGCTGGCCGGCGGCCTTGAGCTCGGCCGTGTTCCTGTACACCGCGGCGATCCATCCCAGCGCCTGGTGCGGCGGCGTGATGTTGTCCCCCCATGAAGCGAAGATGACCAGCGGGTTGCGCACCTGGCGCAGATCCGCGTAGCAGCATTCGCACACGCGGAAGGTTCCCTGCTCGACGCGGTCGCCTATGAACAGGTTTTCGACGATGGCCAGGATCTCCTCCCGGCTGAGCAGGTAGAAGCCGCTCCACCAGCGTTCGAATTGCAGGAAGCGGTCTCGCTCGGCATCCACATCGGTGAAGAGTCCGGCATACTTGTCCCAGACGGCTTCGGGTTTGAGGTTCTCGAAGTTGGCGACCAGCCAGGCCCCGTCGAAGCGCCCATCCCCGAGGTCGGCCAGCCAGTGCACCAGCCAGGCGCCGCCCGTGAAGCCCGCGGCCGTGCGCATGGGGTTGATTCCCGGCTCGCCGGCCCAGTACGACAGCGGGGAGCCGTTGAGCACCGCCGGTCCGCTCAGGCCCTGGCAGTCGGCCGCCAGCAGCGCGACGGCCCATCCGGCTTGGCAATTGCCGTACAGCACTGGCGGCTTGCCGGGATGCCGCGCCGCGACATGCTCGACAAAGCGCCGCAGCGCGTGCAGCACGTCCGCCAGGGTCTGTCCCGCGCATGGTTCGGGAAAGAACGTCACGAAGTACACGGGATGGCCCTCGCGCATGGCCATGCCGATCTCCGAATCGCGCTTGAAGCCGCCAATTCCGGGGCCATGCCCGGCTCGCGGATCGAGCACGATCACGGGGGGCCTGTTCGCAGCGTCGCAGCACTCCTCGCAGCGCGAATCGCCGATGCGCGTGATGCGCAGCAGGGCATAGTTGACCGGCCGATCGAAATGCCGGGCATCGAGCAGGGTCTCGTAGTCGAAGTCCAGCAGCGGCGGCTTGCCCGCGCGCTCATGCTCGATCATGTCGTCGGCGCGCTGGCGCAGCGTGTCCCAGAAAAACACCCAGCGCTCGCACACATCGCGGGCGTAGTCGAGGGTGTCGGCCGCGAACGGCACACACCCGACGGGAGCCGTGCGCGCAGGGACTGCGGACACCCCGGGTGCCGTGCGCGCACTGTGCGTGGATACCGTGGCAACCATGTCGGTCCGGGCAGCGGGCGCCGTCCGCCGGGATGTCGTGGGTCGAGTGGTGTGTGGCATGACGACGGGACCGGCTTCAACCAGCCATGGCCGACGAGAAATAGTTGTACAAGGGCCCGAAGATCAACGCGACGTACCAGCCGTAGGCCACGCTCTCGAGTACCCCAAGCAGGAAGCTGCCCCAACTCAGCCACGTGAAGCCCGGCAGCAGCGGCATCCACACCTTGGCCATGGCCTGCGCGGAAAACAACAGGTCGAAACCCACATAGGCCACGAAGGTCAACGCCAGGAACAGCCCGAGGCTCATGCCCAGTGCGACCACGGGCAGGCGTGCGGGCCGCGAAACATGGGCCGGGACGCTCAGGCCTGCTTCACCGGGCGAGGCCGCCCACATGTCGGGCGGCTGACGCTTGGGACTGCGGCCCATCACATGGGCACCGCAGCCGAAGCGCATGAGCAGCACGAAGAATCCTGCGACCAGCAAGTAATAGAGCCACGAAGCCATGATCAACGCACTCCTCTCACGAAGCCTCGACGCGCGCAGGCGTGCGCGGTCTCCAGTACAGCCACGCGCCCGCGGATCCGCCCAGCAGCAAGAGCGCGGCCGCGACGAACGGAGCTTCGGGACGCAAGGCGAACAGACCACCCGAGACGAAGGCACCCAGCGCCTGCCCCAGGTTGCCCGCAGCGGCCAGGCGGCCGAGCTTGGCGCCATTGGCCCCGGCGTCATGGTCCAGCAAGGCGTAGGCCAGCGAGGGCGCGACCAGGCCGATGCTCAGCGCCACGGCCGCGACCGTCATGCCCAGCGAAAGCATGCTCGGCATGCGTGGCGCCGCCAGCATGAAGCCCGCGCCGACTGCCAACACCGCGGCCATCCAGCGACGCTCGAAGCGCTCGCGCAGCGGGCCCCAGGCGAGCAGCCCCTGGGCTACCAGCATGAAGCCGCTGCACGCGACGAACAACAAGGCGACCGCTCCGACGGCTGCTCCCAGGCGCATCGCGCCAAGCAGGTTGAAGCCGGTCTCGAAGCTGCCGACCGCATAGGCGGCGAGGCCTGCCAGGATCATGCTGGTCCATGCGAAACGCCGGTCGCGGACGACCGACGTGGTGCCCGCCTCCTCGATGGCCTGCAGCCCCGGCGCGCGCAGGCTCCACGCCAGCAGGGGCAGGAGCATGACCCCCAGCACGGCCACGACCGCCAGGGGCAGTTTCACCATCCAGGGCATGGCCTGCGTACTCATGCCCATCACGGGCCCGGCCAACCAGGTTCCGAGCAGCGGGCCGGTGATGAATCCGATGAAGCTGGCGCTGGCCAGCAGCGCGAATCGGCGATTGCGCGCCGGGCGGTCGCTGACGTCGGCCAGGTAGGCCTGCGCCGCCGGAATCACCGCGGCGGCACCTACGCCCGATAGGATGCGGGCCACGTAGGCCTGTGCCAGGTTCGCGGCCAGGGCGGAGCCGAACATACCGGCGAGGTAGACGGCGAATCCGCCCATCAGTACCAGGCGCCGACCGTGCCGGTCCGAAAGACGCCCCCACCACGCCGCGCTGGCGAACAAGGCCAGGGTATAGGCTCCACTGAGCAGCCCCACGTTGCCTGCGATCTCGGTCGTGCTTCCCGGCGCGACGTAGCTGCGCAGATAGAGGGGCAGCAGGGGCATCCACGCGCTGTATCCGAGCGCCTGCACGAAAGCGGCGGCCAGCAGCACGGCCAGGGCCACGCGGGTCACGCCGTGGCCGCTGGCTCGCCGGATGTCGCCCCGGGAAGCGGCGCCGGCACGGAAGCTGGGGTTTCTCATCGCCGGCCTACTTGCAGCAGCCGTGCCCCGAGTGTCCGGCGTGCCCGCTTCCGCCCGCGTGCGCGGCTGCTGGCTGTGCTGCCTGCAGGTAGCGTGCAGGATCCTGGCGGAATTTGTCGCGGCACGACGCCGAGCACAGGTAGTAGGTCTGGCCGCCGCGATGCTCGGTGGCGAAGGCCGCGGTGGAATCGATATCCATGCCGCAAACCGGATGCTTGGTCTTCATCTCGTACTCCTTTGTGAGTTCATGCATCGCGCCTGAAGGCCGGCGTCCGCCGTGGCCTGCCCGGGTGCGCTTGCCGCTTGCCGCCCCGGCGCAGCCCATTCCGATCCCTCAGCAACCGCCGTGGCGGTGAGACTGGGGCTGCTGCGCCTGCGGCAGCGCGAACTGTTCGGGAGAGGCTTCGAAGCGGTCGCGGTTCTCGCGCGATTCGAAGTACACGGGCACGCCGCGATACACCGTGCTAACCGCGGTGGAAGGGTCCACCGGGCGTCCGCTCACCGGATCGACGGCCTGCGCCTGCATCGGCGCCGACCCATGGTCGTGCGGCGAAGCGCCGCCAGGGCTCCTGCCCTGCCCGCCTCCGTGCCCCCCGTGACCGCCGCCTCCCATGCCACAGCCCATACCACCACCGCGCATCATGAAGAAGATCACTCCCGCGCCGAGCAGCACGAAGAGCCAATTCTGTTCAAGCCATTGCATTTCAACCTCCATTCGGTTGTGGCGCTCCGCCCCCCTGCGGGCGACCCGCGCAAGCCTGGCGTTCTTGCGATCCACTCTAGGCCGCGGCTGCGAACGCGGAGATGACGTGCGGGTTACGTTTTGGTCAGATCAGAGCACCGTGAACTGCCCCATCATTCCGTTGCCCTCGTGCTCGAGGATGTGGCAGTGGTACATGTAGGGATGCGCCTCGTCGGCCCGCTGCGTGAAACGCATGGCCAGGCGCACCGTCTCGCCGCGGTGCACGAGCACCGTGTCCTTGTGGCCGCGTTCCCACTCGGGCGGGCTCGCGCCATCGCGCGACAACACCTGGTATGACACGCCATGCACGTGGATCGGGTGCGCCATGTGGGCCTCGTTGCGCAGTTCCCAGATCTCCACGCCGCCCAGGCGGGCGCGTTGGTCGATCCGGTTCATTTGCATGAATTGATCGTTGATCGAAAACAGGTTCTGGCCGCCCACGCCGAGGCTCATGCCGCCCGGGCCCGAGTGGATCGGGGCGCCGCGGTCCACGTTGCGCGGCCCACCCATCATCGAGCCCATGCGCACGCCCTGGAGGGTGAAGCGCCGCACCCTGGCCGCCGCGACGGCAAGCGGATCGATCTCGGCCAGCTTCGCGGGAACGCCGGATTGCGCCCCGCTGGGCGCGCCGACGCGCAACTGCAGCAAGTCGATGGTGCTCTGGTCCCAGGCGTCGGAGTCCATCGGCGAACCGTTGAGGGCATCGACCACCTCGGCGGAGCGGCTCTGCAGCACCAGTTGCCTGCCCTGATCTCCGGACAGATCGACGACGATCTCGGCCCGCTCACCCGGCGCGAGAAGCAGGCGCCGGGTCGCCGCGGGACGAGCCAGCAGTCCGGCATCGGAGGCGACGACCTGGAAAGCTCGTCCGTCGTCGAAGGCAAAGTTGTAGATGCGGGCGTTGGAGCCGTTGAGCAGACGCAGGCGGACGTGTTGCGCCGGCACCGCGACATAGGGCTGCTCACACCCGTTGACCAGGAAGCGATCGCCCTTCATACCCATCAGGTCGTGCATGCTGGTCATGTAGAGCAGCGTGCCGTCGGCCGCGATGCGGCGATCCTGGACGATCACCGGGATGTCGTCGACTCCCCACGTATGCGGCAGCCCGAGGCGGCGATCCACACCGTCATCGACCAGCAAGAGCCCGGCCAAGCCCGAATATGCCTGCGCACCGGTGCGCGTATCGGGGTGGGGATGAAACCACAAGGTCGCGCCAGGTTGGTCGAGCGTGAAACCGACCCGCTGCGTCCCTCCCGCCTGTATCGGACTGTGCGGGCCTCCGTCGGCGCCCCCCGGCACGATGGCGCCATGTCAATGCAAGGTCGTCGACTGCGCAAGCCCATTGCGCACCTCCACGCGCACCGGCTGTGCGCGAGGAACGACCAACGCGGGACCGAGCATGGAGCCGTTGTATCCCCAGGTCGGGGTCCGCAACCCGGCAACCAGTTCGCTGCTGCCCGCCTGCGCGCTCAACCCAAAGTGCAGCACGCCATCGCGCCTGTCACCGCGCAGTTGCGGCGGAATCGGAAGGGAGCGCTGAAAAGACCGGGGAGGAAGCAGTGCGGCGCCTGCCTGCGCGTCCATCATGGGGCCCATCCGCCCCAGCCCCTGCGAAGCTGCGGCGCGCATGAACAGCGCTGGAGCCACCAGCATGCCTGATGCAAGCACCAGCCCGCGGCGCCGTGCATCGACAGTGCCAGTCCTCGGGGGCAGAACGCTCGCGCTGCTCGCAAGACGCGACGTATTCCAGGATTTCATGGGACAACACCTTTGGGTGAGAGACTTGGATCGCGTCGGTCATGAAGCGCGCCATGCGCGCATCCGACCTACGAAACGAGCCTATGCCTCCGGTGCTGTCGACTCGATGACGGCTGTGTGACATTGCTGTCATCTTCAGGCCGCGTCGGCGCGTCACCTGCCGCGGCTGCGATTCAACGCGTCCCCCACAGGGCCGCGCCGTCGTCAGGCAGGCCAACCTCGCCCGAACGACTCAGCCGCGCAGCGACTCGGCCACGCGCTGCAACCTCGAACGAACCTCGCCACCCAAGTTCTCGATCTCCAGCTGGGCGACCATGCCCAGCAACGCCTGCGGATCCATGAACACGACATGGACCGTGCCATCGGCATCCTCGCGCACGACCACGTTGCAGGGGAGCAGAGCCCCGATATCCGGGTCGGCCTGCAGGGCCTGCTGCGCGAGATGGGGGTTGCAGGCTCCGAGAATCAGGTACGGGCGCTGCTCCACGCCGAGCTTGGCCTTGAGCGTGGCCTGCACGTCGATCGTGGTCAGCACGCCGAAACCCTCCTGCTTGAGCGCGTCGGTGACGGCCAGCACGGTGGACTCGAAGCCCTTCGGGCTCTGGACGCTGAAAACGTAGGAACTCATGACACTCTCCTCGTATGGGCCTGGATGGACGCATGCATGTTGCCGCCTCGCCCCTCGCGGCCCTACACCTTCGCCCGGCGCAGGCGCAGCGCGTTTGCCACCACCGAGACCGAACTGAAGGACATCGCCGCGGCAGCGATCACCGGCGACAGCAAGACACCGAAGAAGGGGTACAGAACACCGGCCGCCACCGGCACGCCCAGAATGTTGTAGACAAAGGCGAAGAACAGGTTCTGGCGGATGTTGGTCAGCGTGGCGCGGCTCAGGTGGCGCGCGCGCGCGATGCCCCGCAGATCGCCCTGGATCAGCGTTACGCCGGCGCTTTCCATGGCGACGTCGGTGCCGGTGCCCATCGCGATGCCCACCTGCGCCTGGGCCAGCGCCGGCGCATCGTTGATGCCGTCGCCGGCCATCGCGACGATGCGCCCCTCGGCCTGCAGGCGCTTGACGTGCTGCGCTTTCTGGTCGGGAAGCACGCCGGCGATGACGTCGTCGATGCCCAGGTCCCGGGCCACGGCCTTCGCCGTGGTCTCGTTGTCTCCGGTAAGCATGACGATGCGCAAGCCGTCGTCGTGCAATTCGCGAATCGCCTGCGGCGTGCTGGCCTTGACCGGGTCGGCCACCGCCACCAGGCCGGCTGGCTGGCCGTCGACGGCCAGGAACATGGCCGTGCGTCCCTGCGTGCGCTGCACCTCGGCCGGAGCGGCCAACGCCGAGGTGCCGATACCGTGCCCCGACAGCAGCGCTGCGTTGCCCAGCAACACCTCGCGCCCGCCGATGCGCCCGCTGACGCCCTTGCCCACCGCGGCCTGGAAGTCCGCGGCAGCCTCCAGCGCGAGCTTGCGCTGCTGCGCGCCCTGCACGATAGCCGCCGCCAGCGGGTGCTCGCTGCCCTGCTCCAGGCTGGCCGCCAGGCGCAGCACCTCGTCGGCGTCCCAGCCCTGCATCGGCACCACCTCCTGCAGGCGCGGCTTGCCTTCGGTGAGGGTGCCGGTCTTGTCCACCACCAGGGTGTCGACCTTGCGCAGGGTCTCGATGGCCTCGGCATTCTTGAACAGCACGCCCATAGTTGCCCCCTTGCCCGTGGCCACCATGATGGACATCGGGGTGGCCAGGCCCAGTGCGCAGGGGCAGGCGATGATCAGCACGGCCACCGCGTTGATCACGGCATAGGCCATGGACGGCGCCGGGCCGAGCCACGCCCACAGCGCGAAGGTCAGCAGCGCCACCACGACCACGATGGGCACGAACCACGCCGCCGCGACGTCGGCCAGGCGCTGGATGGGCGCCCGGCTGCGCGAGGCCTCCGACACCATGTGCACGATTTGCGCCAGCAGCGTGTCGGAACCCACGCGCCGGGCCTCGATGATCAGCGAGCCGCTTCCGTTGACGGTGGCGCCCACCACCTTGTCGCCGCCCGACTTCTCGGCCGGGATGGGCTCGCCGGTGATCATCGACTCATCCACCGCCGAGGCGCCTTCCACCACCACACCGTCCACCGGGATCTTCTCGCCCGGACGCACGCGCAGCCGATCGCCCACCTGCACCTGCTCGAGCGGAACGTCCGATTCCGAGCCGTCGGCCGCGATGCGCCGCGCCATCTTCGGCGCCATGCCCAGCAGCGCGCGGATCGCCGCATTGG
>JAJZWA010000081.1 GCA_021846965.1 Pseudomonadota bacterium
GTATCCTCTGCCATCGGAGCGGTGCCCTTGAGGGCTTCTGATGATTGGTCGCACAACCATCATCCCTCATTGCGCACCGCTCTCTTCGTTCCGGGTCCCCGCGATTCCGTGAAGAACCAAAAAAAAGAGGCCGATCGTTGCCGATCGGCCTGCTGAAGGTACTTGAGAAAGTACCGAGGAGACAAAGGGTACGGCCGTCTGCGCGGCCTGCTTGCGCGACCCGGGCTCAGGCGGCGCGCTTGGCGCGGCTGCTGCCGTTGCTCTGCGCCGCCTTCATGGCGGTGCTGGTCACGGTGCTGATGTTGGCTTCCACGACTTCGGCGGCCTGCTTGCTGGCCTTGTGCAGCGAGTCGTAGGCGTTGTTCGCGGCGCTCATCGCGGTCTTGAACATGGCCACGGCAGTCTCGGTGCCGGCCGGCGCGTTCTTGGTGGCGGTCTCGACCAGGGCCTGGACCTTCTTGTTCATCTCGCTGGCGTTGGCTTCCACCGCCTTGGCGATCTCGGCCTGGGTGCCGGAGGCGATTTCATACACATGCTGAGCGTAGGCCAGGGCCTTCTCGGTCAGCGGCTGGGCCAGGTTGGGCTGCAGCGCGGTGAATTCCTGCAGGTCCTTGACCGACAGCGCAGCCAGCGTGGCTTCCGAGCTCTCGTGCAGCGCGGTCTTCAGGGTCTGCAGGTTGAGTTCGACCATGCGCTCGAAACCGTCCACCGCCTTGCCCGACAGGGCAAACAGGGTTTCCAGTTGGGCCTTTTGCGCGGCAATCACTTGTTCGGGGGTCATCATCATCGGCTCCGGTGGGGGTGCGGTCGTTGTAGGTTCCAAGGAGGCCGGAGTTGAGCCCAGCCTTGCTCTCGATCGTGCGCTTCCAATAAGACCGTTCCGTGACGCCTGTCGTTTCGGATCCGTGCTTTTGTGCAGCGCACAAGACGAATTCTAGACCCGGATCGGGCGCTGTCAAGAACTTTTTTGGTGCGACGCAACAAATTCGTGATGGTCTGAAAAAGTCGTTTTCTTTCCGTCACTTGGCATCACCGAATGACCCCAGTCGGCGGTGGGGGATGACGTTTTCCCGGGGAATCCGGGCGTCCAGGCCCCGGCGGGGACATGTTGTGGCGCATCAAGAAGCCTCACGCCGGGCCGGCCCCATGCGTGCGGCCAGCGCGAGCAGCTCGCGCAGGCGCTCGCCGAGCTGGCGGTAGCGGAGCATGGGCAGACGCAGGTCGAGTTCGTGGTGGCGCGCCATGTCGGCCAGCAGCACGCGTTGCTGGCGGTACAGCTCGCGCGCGGCCGGCAGTTCCCGCAAGACGGGCTCGAGGTCGGCGGCCAGCGCTTCGTCGGGGCGCAGGGCGCGCAGATGAGCGGGCGCATTGTGCAGCAGGCCCAGGATGTGCGAATCCAGGTTCAGGTGCCGGGTGTAGGCCAGTGCCAGCGCGCTGTCCACGCGCGGCGGGCGCCATCGGTGCAGCCGGGCCATGAGCCGCGGCAGATCCCGCGCCGGCACCGCGCGCGCGATGCCCCAGCCCTGGACCTGGCGGATGCCCAGCGCGTGCAGGATTTCCAGGATCTCGGCGTTCTCGGCGCCCTCGGCCACCAGCTCCACGTGCAGGCCATGCGCCAGCTCGCGCACGCTGCGCACGAAGGCGATGTCCTGCAGGTTGAGTGCGATGTCGCGCACGAAGGCCTGGTCCAGCTTGATCTCGTCCATGGGCAGGCTGCGCAGGCGCAACAGGCTGGAGTGGCCGGCGCCCAGATCGTCGATGGCCAGGCGCACTCCCATGGCGCGCAGCAGCGTGAGCTGGCGCAGCGCGGCGTCGCGACTCAGCAGTTCGCCGCGCTCGAGGATTTCCAGGGTGAGCCGGCTGGGGTGCAGGCGGTGGTGCTGCAGGCGCTCGGCCACGCGCTGCGCGAGGTCGGGCTCGCCCAGCGAGTGGGGCTCCACGTTGACCGACACGCACAGGCCTGCCAGGCCCTGCAGCTCCCACTGCGCCAGCTGGTGCAGGCTGGCGTCGAGTACTCCGTGCAGCAGTTGGCGGTGCTGGCGGCGGTCCAGCTGGCCCAGGAATTCGGCCGGGGCCAGCAACTCGCCGTCGCGGCGCAGCCGGGCCAGGCTTTCCAGGCGCACCACGCAGCGCCGGTCGAGGTCGAATACCGGCTGGTAGTGCAGTTCGAGCTGGCCCGGCAATTGCGCGTCGGCCTCGGCACCCAGCGGGCTCGGCGGCACCGAGAACACGCGCCAGGCCGCCTGGCCGGGACGGTGGCGCCCCTTGGCCAGATACATGGCGCGGTCGGCATCGCGCAGCAGCGCCTCGGCGTCCAGCGAGCCGGCTTGCGCCCAGGCGGCGCCGATGCTGGCCGGACATTCCACCGCGCCGCCGGCACGCAGTCGATAGGGACGGTTCAGGCTCTGGCTGAGCCGGTCCAGCAGGGCGTGCAATTGCGCTTCCCCATGCACCTCGGAGAACACCACGGCGAACTCGTCGCCCCCCAGGCGCGCCACGAAATCGTTCTCGCGCACCGCGGCGCGCAGGCGTTCGGCGAACATGCCCAGCACGGCGTCGCCCTGTTCATGGCCGTGCAGGTCGTTGACCGGCTTGAATCCGTCCAGGTCCAGCCAGGCCAGGGCCAGCGGGGCCTGCGCCGACTGTCGGCGCAGCATGGCCTCCAGCTGCCCCAGCAGGTAGCGCCGATTGGGCAGCCCGGTCAGCGGATCGTGCCGGGCCTGCTGCTGCAGGCTGTGCTCCAGGTGCTGGCGGTGCAACGCCCAGTACATCAGGTCGGCCACCATGGCCACGACCGCCAGCTGCTCGGCGTCGGGCTCGCGCAGCGGCGCGCGCTCGAACCAGGCCACGGCGATGACCCCGCGCCGATCCTCGGGCGGACCGACCGGCACGATCAGGTTGGCGCGAAGCCCGCAACGCACGAAGTCGGGCATCGCATGGTCGCTCGCCGGATAGTCCGCAGTGAATATCGGCTGGCCGCAGCGCAGCGCCAGGCCCGCGGTGCCTTCGGACAGATCGAAGCGGTAGCCGGCGGCGAGGCGCCGGTAGTCCTCCGGCAGCCCCTGGAAAAAGCGGTAGCGCAGGTGCGCGGGGCCGTCGGGCTCGATCATCGCCGCGCCGTCGGCGTGCAGCACCCGCGCCGCCTCGGCCGCCGCCAGTTCGAAGAACCGCTCCAGATCTCGTTGCGCGGCCAGGCGCCGGATGACCTCGGTGCCCACCTGCGCCTGGGCGCCGGCCGGGCCGCTGGGAAGAATGCCTGGTTCCAGATGTCGCATCGAAGGCCTTGGGTTGACAGCCGGGTGGCAGCAAGCCCCGTGCCAGCGCCCCCCGGCGAGCGCCGCGGCGCCGCGCCCCGCGCCGGGGCTCGGCGCACCAGGCCGGGGCGCCTCGCGGCGCCGGCGCCCGGCCGCGGTGCGCGCGCCGCCCCCGGGGGCGGGCCTGGCAGGGTGCGCCACGTCCGGTGGCCCCTCGCCCTACACTTCGGGTCCATCATGTCAGCAGCCACAGACCCCAGCGTCCAGGCGGTGGACGCGGCCATCACCTCGCGCCGCTCGATCCGCCGCTTCCTGCCCCGCCCCGTCCCGCGCGAGACCCTCGAGCAGATCCTGCGCGTGGCCGCGCGCGCGCCCTCGGGCAGCAACACCCAGCCCTGGCGCGTGCACGTACTCACCGGCGAGGCGCTGCGGCGCCTGAGCCGGCGCATTGCCGAGGCCTACGACGACCCCGTGCAGGCCGCCAGCCACAGCGAGGAATACGCCTACTACCCGCGCCAGTGGCGCAGCCCCTACCTGGAGCGAAGGCGCAAGGTGGGCTGGGACCTGTATGGCCTGCTGGGCATCGACAAGAGCGACAAGGCGGGCATGCATGCGCAGCACCGGCGCAATTTCCTGTTCTTCGACGCCCCCGTGGGCCTGCTGTTCAGCATCGACCGCGTGATGGAGCAGGGCAGCTGGCTGGACTACGGCATGTTCCTGCAGAACATCATGGTCGCCGCGCGCGCGCGCGGGCTCGACACCTGCCCGCAGGCGGCCTTCACCCAGTTCCACCGCATCATCGAGCAGGAACTCGGCCTGGGCGCCGAGCAGCAGGTGGTGTGCGGCATGTCCCTGGGCTGGGCCGACCCGCAGGCGGTGGAGAACACCCTGCACACGCAACGGGCCGACGTGGCCGAGTTCACGACCTTCCTGGACCGATGATCATCGAGTCGCTGCTCGATACCGACCTGTACAAGTTCACCATGATGCAGGTCGTCCTGCATCAGTTCCCGGCTGCACAGGTGGAGTACCGCTTTCGTTGCCGCACCCCCGGCGTGCAGCTGGCGCCGCTGCTGCCACGCATCGACGCCGAGCTCGACGCGCTCTGCGAGCTGAGCTTCACCCCGCAGGAGCTGGACTACCTGCGGGGGTTGCGGTTCATCAAAAGCGATTTCGTCGATTTCCTGGAGCTGTTCCGGCTCCATCGCTCGCGCATCCAGGCCCGCCCCGCGGACGATCCGCAGGCCCGCGCGCGCGGCGAGATCGACATCACCATCCGGGGTCCCTGGCTGCACACCATCCTGTTCGAGGTGCCGGTGCTGGCCATCGTCGGCGAGGTGTGGGCGACCCACGTGCACGCGGGCGCCGACCAGGACGCGGCGATGGCGCGCCTGGACGCGAAGATCGCCCAGTTGCGCCAGCCCGGCCTGGAGGGCTGCCGCATCGCCGACTACGGAACCCGCCGGCGCTATTCCCGGGACTGGCAGCGTCGCGTGCTGCAGCGCCTGCGTTCGGGCCTGGGCGAGCAGCTCGCCGGCACCAGCAACGTGGCGCTGGCGCGCGAGATGAACCTGGTGCCCCTGGGCACCATGGCCCACGAGTACCTGCAGGCCTGCCAGTCCCTGGGCCCGCGCCTGCGCGACACCCAGGTGTTCGGCTTCGAGACCTGGGCGCGCGAGTACCGGGGTGACCTGGGCATCGCGCTGGCCGACGTCTACGGTCTGCAGGCCTTCCTGCGGGATTTCGACCTGTATTTCTGCAAGCTGTTCGACGGGGCCCGTCATGACTCCGGCGACCCCTTCGCGTGGACCGAGCAGATGATCGAGCACTACGCGCGCCACCGCGTCGACCCGCGCGGCAAGACCCTGGTGTACAGCGATGCGCTGACCATCGACAAGGTGGAGGCCCTGTACCGGCGTTTCCACGAGCGCGTGGGCATGGCCTTCGGCATCGGCACCAACCTGATGCACGACGTGGGCCACGAGGCGCCGCAGATGGTGATCAAGATGGTTCGCTGCAACGGCCAGCCGGTGGCCAAGATCAGCGACGACCCGGGCAAGAACATGTGCGACGATCCGGCCTACCTCGCCTACCTGCGCGAGGTGTTCCAGATTCCCGCTCCCACTCCCTGACCATGACGACCGACCCGAGCCGACGTCCCCGCGTGCTGGTGGCACGCAAGCTGTTCGATGAAGTGCTGCAGCCGCTGCGCGAGGCCTGCGAGGTGCAGAGCAACGACAGCGACCGCAGCGCCACCCCCGAGGAACTCCGCGCCTGGCTGCAGGACAAGCAGGGTGCGCTGATCACCGGCAGCGAGCGCATCGACGCCGCGCTGCTGGACGCCTGCCCGGGGCTGCGCGTGGTGGCCACCATGACCGTGGGCTACGACCACGTCGACGTGTCGGCCTGCGCGGCGCGCGGCGTGCTGGTCACCCACGCGCCCGATGTGCTGGATGAAACCACCGCCGATTTCGGCATGGCCTTGCTGCTGGGTGCGGTACGCCAGATGGGCGAGGCCGAGCGCTACCTGCGCGAGGGGCGCTGGAAGCGCTGGAGCGCCGACCTGTTCGCCGGCGCCGACGTGCACGGCAGCACCCTGGGCATCGTCGGCATGGGGCGCATCGGGCGCGCGGTGGCACGCCGCGCGGCGCTGGGCTTCGGCGCGCGCATCCTGTACCACAACCGGCGCCGGCTCGACCCTGCGCTGGAGCGCGAGAGCGGCGCCGAGTACCGCAGTCTCGACGAGCTGCTGCGGCAAAGCGATCACGTGCTGCTGGCGCTGCCCTACAGCCCCGAGTCGCGGCATCTGATCGGTGCGGCCGAGCTCGCGAGCATGCGCCCTGGCTCCACGCTGGTGAACATCGGGCGCGGTGGCCTGGTGGACGAGCCGGCGCTCGCCGCGGCGCTGCATTCCGGACATCTGGGCGCCGCCGGGCTCGACGTGTTCGAGGGCGAGCCCACGCCCAACCCGGTGCTGCTGGACGCGCCGCGCCTGCTGATCACGCCGCACATCGCCAGCGCTTCGCTGCCCACGCGGCGCGCCATGGTGCGCCTGGCGGTGGACAACCTGCTGGCCGTGCTCGGAGGCGGTGCGCCGCTGACCCCCGTGCCGGTCCCGCAGGCCTGAGCTTGGGCGCCGATCCGATGGCCCTGCCGGTCCTGGGCCTGCTGCTGCTGGCGCTGCTGGCGATCGGCGCCGCCGTGCTGCTGGGAAGCCTGCGCCGCCTGGCGTCGGCCCAGCGCAGCCGGGACGAGAGCCTGGCCGCGGCGCTGGAGCGTCTGGAGCGCGAGCTGCGCGCGGCCGTGCAGGGCAGCGGACAGAGCCTGCGCGCGGAGCAGGCCGACCAGTTCGCGCGCTTCCAGCAGACCCTGCTGACCCAGCAGGCCGAGGCCGCGCGCACCGCCAACGAGCAGCTCGGTGCCGTGGTGCGCCAGTTGCAGAGCCTGCAAAAGGGCCTGGCCGACTCGCTAGCGCAGCAGGTGGCCGCGCTGAACCAGGGCAACACCCAGGCCTTGCAGGCCCTGCAGCAGCAACTGGGCGATCGCTTCGAGGCCCTGCGCGCCAGCTCCGAGCAGCGCCAGGCCGAGTTGCGTGCCACCGTCGAGCAGCGCCTGCGCGAACTGCAGGCCGACAACGAGAGAAAACTCGAGCAGATGCGCCAGACCGTGGACGAGAAGTTGCACGCCACGCTGGAGCAGCGCCTGGGCGAGAGCTTCCGCCAGGTGGCCGAGCGCCTGGAGCAGGTGCACAGCGGCCTGGGCGAGATGCGCAAGCTGGCCCAGGGCGTGGGCGATCTGCAGCGCGTGTTCTCCAACGTCAAATCCCGCGGCATGTACGGCGAGATCCAGCTCGCGGGGCTGCTCGACCAGGTCTTCACCCCCGAGCAGTACGGCGCGAACGTGGAGACCGTGCCCGGCAGCGGCGCGCGCGTGGAATACGCCATCCGCCTGCCTGGCGACGGCGAGGGCCCGCTGTGGCTGCCCATCGACGCCAAGTTCCCGCGCGAGGATTACGAACGTCTGCTGCAGGCGCAGGAAGCCGCCGACAAGGCGGGGGCCGAGGCGGCGGCCAAGGCGCTGGAGCTGCGCCTGCGCGAGGAGGCCCGGAGCATTCGCTCCAAGTACGTGGCGGCGCCGCACACCACGGATTTCGCGATCCTGTTCCTGCCCACCGAAGGCCTGTACGCCGAGGCCCTGCGCCGCCCCGGACTGGTGGAGGCGCTGCAGCGCGAACAGCGCGTGATGCTGGCCGGGCCCACGACCCTGCTGGCCCTGCTCAACAGCCTGCAGATGGGTTTTCGTACCCTGGCTCTGCAGCAGCGCTCCACCGAGGTGTGGAAGGTTCTGGGGGCGGTGAAGACCGAATTCGGCAAGTTCGGCGAGGCCCTGGCCCGGGTGCGCAAGAAGCTGGACGAGGCCGGCAACACCCTGGGGGCGGCCGAGACCCGCACCCGCGCCATGGGACGCCAGCTCAAGGCGGTGGAGGCGCTGCCCGCGGAACAGGCGCGGAGCCTGCTGGATTTGCCTCCGGTCAACCCCGAGGACCCGCAAGCCGAGCTATAAAGGGGCATGGGAGCGCCGGCCCGGGCCTCCCGGGGAATGGCCGTTCCCGCAACCCAGGAGCCCCCATGCAGGCACAAGACATCAGCCTCGACGTCCTGGCGGAGAAATACGCCAAGGACGGCGAGCGCAGCGCCGAGGACATCCGGCAGCGCGTTGCGCGCGCGCTGGCCGCGGTGGAGCCCGACCCGGCGGCCGCGCAGGCGCGTTTCCTGGACGCCATGCAGCGCGGTTTCGTGCCGGCCGGGCGCATCATGTCGGCCGCCGGCAGCGGCATCCAGGCCACGCTGATCAACTGTTTCGTGCAACCGGTGGGCGATTCGGTGTCGGAGCCCGTGGACGGCAAGCCCGGCATCTATCGCGCGCTGGCCGAGGCGGCCGAGACCATGCGCCGCGGCGGGGGCGTGGGCTACGACTTCAGCCGCATCCGCCCCGCCGGCGCCCTGGTGGGGGCCACGCACAGCCGCGCCAGCGGCCCGCTGTCCTTCATGCGGGTGTTCGACGCCTCCTGCCAGACCGTGGAGTCGGCCGGGGCCCGGCGCGGCGCGCAGATGGGCGTGCTGCGCATCGACCACCCCGACATCGAGGCCTTCATCCACGCCAAGGATGGCGGTGCCTTTCGCAACTTCAACCTCTCGGTGGGCGTGGGCGACGGTTTCATGCAGGCCGTGCGCGACGACGCCGAGGTGGACCTGGTGCATCGCGCGCGCCCGGGGGACGAGCAGATCGCCCACGGCGCGCACCAGCGCGACGACGGGATGTGGGTGTACCGCAGGGTGCGCGCGCGCGCGCTGTGGGAGCAGATCATGCACTGCACCTACGACCACGCCGAGCCGGGCATCCTGTTCCTCGACGCCGCCAACCGCGACAACAACCTGCACTATTGCGAGACCTTCGAGGCCACCAATCCCTGCGCCGAGGAATTCCTGCCCGACTACGGCTGCTGCTGCCTGGGCTCGCTGGACCTGACCCGCTTCGTCGTCGACCCTTTCGAGCCCGGCGCCCGCTTCGACATGGCCGGCCTGCGCGAGGTGGCGCGCACCGCCGTGCGCATGCTCGACAACGTGCTCGACATCACCTTCTGGCCGCTGCCCCAGCAGGCCGCCGAGGCGCGCGACAAGCGCCGCGTGGGCCTGGGTTTCCTGGGCCTGGGCGACGCCTGCATCGAGCTCGGCCTGCGCTACGACAGCGCGCAGGCGCGCGCATTCGCCGCCGAGATGGCGCGCAACCTGCGCGACGCCGCCTACGAGGCCTCGGTGGATCTGGCAAGGGAGAAGGGCGCCTTCCCCCGCTTCGACGCCGACAAGTACCTGGCCGGAGGCTTCGCCAGCCGCCTGCCGCAGGAGCTTCGCGAACGCATCCGCGCCCATGGCCTGCGCAATTCGCACCTGCTCGCGGTGGCCCCCACCGGCACCATCAGCCTGGCCTTCGCCGACAACGCCAGCAATGGCATCGAGCCGGCCTTCTCCTGGGTGTACACGCGCAGGAAGCGCATGCCCGACGACACCACGCGCGAGTACGAGGTGGCCGACCACGCCTGGCGCCTGTGGCGCCAGCGCGGCGGCGACACGAACAAGCTGCCACCGGCCTTCGTCACCGCGCTGGAGATGCCCGCGCGCGAGCACATGCAGATGCTGGCCGCCGTGCAGCCCTTCGTCGACACCGGCATTTCCAAGACCGTCAACGTCGCCGAGGACTACCCCTTCGAGGATTTCCAGGACCTGTACCTGGAGGCCTGGCAGGCCGGCCTGAAGGGCCTGGCCACCTACCGCCCCAACACGGTGCTGGGCGCGGTGTTGCAGGCGGCGCCTGCCGCCGCGACCGCCCCCGAGGCGCCGTCGCTGCCCGACGTCGACCCCCTGACCCGGCGCATCGAGGGCCGCCCCGGCGGCGACCTGCAGGCGGTGACCAGCAAGGTCAGCTACATGACCGCCGAGGGCGGCAAGACGGTGTACCTGTCGATCTCCTTCGCCGAGGTGGAGGGCCTGCTCGACGGCCAGCCCATCCGCATCGAGCGCCCCATCGAGTTCTTCATGCCGGCGGGCCAGCGCGACGAGGGGCAGCAGTGGATCGCCTCCAACATGCGCCTGCTCTCGCTGGTGGCGCGCTCGGGCGGCTCCATCGCCAAGTCGCTGCTCAACATGCGCGAGGTGGTGTGGGACAAGGGGCCGGTGCGTTGCGGCGAGGTGATCAAGTCCGACGGCAGCCGCGCCCCCCGGTTCCACCAGTCCGAGGTGGCCGCCATCGCCTTCGCGCTGCAGGAAATGCTCAAGCGCCGCGGGTTCCTGCGCGAGGACGGGCGTGAAATGCCCCTGCAACGCCTGGCGCAGCGCCAGCCGCAGCCCCAGGCGCGGCACATCGACCTGGACAAGGCCGAGGCGCTGCCCCAGCTGCTCTCGGGCGGACGCGTCTGCCCCGAATGCGGCGGCCCCTACCTGCGCAAGGTCGACGGCTGCGAGCGCTGCGACAACTGCGGGTACATCGGGAGTTGCGGGTAGGGGCTCGCCGCTGCGCGAATGCAGTTTCGA
>JAJZWA010000082.1 GCA_021846965.1 Pseudomonadota bacterium
GCCTGTGAAGTGAGCGGTGCAGCCATGCCGCCAGCAGCAGGAACCCGCCGAAGCGACTCAGGGGCGGCTCAATGCCACACCTGAGCGCCGTAGGAATCTCCGGCATTCATGCCGGGGAGGATGTCAAGGGCGTGCTGTTCGTCATGTTCGGCCAAGTGACGGTGCGCAGGCTGCGCAAGAACCCTGCCACGAGCCGGTACCTGGGTTTCGAGTTCTTTCCGGGCTGGGACATCATCAACGCCGCGGTAGCGCTGAGCTGGTCGAGGCGCTTGAAGTGGCGGCTGGACCAAGGGCCTCTGTCCGATTTCTATGCGAACACGGAGGTGCTGTACCGGCATACGTCCGCGGGGGACCGCCTTCTGGCACGCGTCTTCTACGGAACGCTGCTCTTCAGTTGTCTGTGGCTGGCGATAATCGGGGTGGCCCGAAAACTATGGTGGTGAAGCTGCTCATCCCTGCTCGACCAGGCTGGTCGCGGCAGGTGAGCGAGTGCCCGACCGGGTACGCCACAGCCGCAAGATCCACGACGCTGCGGTGCAACTTCATGGGAACGGAGCATGGCGATCGGTGCAGTATTTGGCTGGGTCTGGCTGGGGCTCTTCATCGTGTCAGGCATCTTGTTCGTGGTGTTTGGCGAGGTGACGGTGCGCAGGCTGCGCAAGGACCCGGCCACCCGTCACCATCTGGGCTTTGAGCTTTGCTCGGGCTGGGACATCGTGAACGCCGCGGTCGCACTGAGCTGGCCGCCGCCCCCGAAGCGGCGGCCGGACCATGGGGCGCAATCGGACCTTCACGCGAATACGGAAATCCTGCTCCAGCACACGTCCCGGCTCGACCGCATCCTGGGGCGCGCGTACTACGCAACCATGGTTTCCAGTTTCCTGTGGATCGCGCTGTACGGATTTGTCGGGAACTGGCTGAAATGACGATCGGTGCCCTATTTGGCGGGGTCTGGCTGGTGCTCTTCATAGTGTCAGGCATTTTGTTCGTGGTGTTTGGCGAGGTGACGGTGCGCAGGCTGCGCAAGGACCCGGCCACCCGCCGCTACCTGGGCTTTGAGTTCTGTTCGGGTTGGGACATCGTGAACGCAGGGGTCGCGCTGAGCTGGCCGAGGCGCTTGAAGCGACGCCTGGACAATGGCGTTCTGTCGGACTTTCACGCGAATACGGAAATCCTGCTTCAGCACACGTCCCGGCTCGACCGCATCCTGGGCCGCGCGTACTACGGCACCATGGTTTCGAGTTGCCTGTGGATCGCGCTGTACGGATTGGTCAAGAACTGGGTCGAATGAGACCCAAGGCCCTCACCACTTCCGCACCAGCGCCACCGAGCTGTACTCGAAGGTCTCCAGCCCCGGCTGGCTGCTCTGCGGGTAGCGCAGCCACAGCGCCTGCAGGCGCAGCCACCAGCCGGTCGTGGCGCGCCACTGCAAGCCGATGCCCAGGTTGGCACCATGGAATCCGCGCGGTGCCCGGTAGCCGTCGCCGCTGCCGTTGCGGCTCCATTGCGCATCGCTCAGCCCGGCCTCCAGGTACCAGGAAAGCCTTGCGCCCCGCTGCAGCACCGCATCCAGGTCGAGCACGCGGTTGATGTTGGGGATGCCGTCCGGCTGATGCCCCTCGTCGACGTACTCCACCACCCAGCAGCGATCCCTCAGGCTCAGGTCAAAATCCCCCGGCCGGTTGCTGCGCCCCAGGCCCAGCTCCCAGGCCTGCGCTCGCACCGGCACCAGCAGCCCCAGCGCGGCGATCCACAGCATCCCGCGGACCAGCATCCGCGAGGCCCTCCCACCCAGGCGACCCGGCCGCCGTCGGGGGACGGGCAGGGACTCGCCGCGGGGAGTTCGCATACTCCCAGCCTAGGAATCCTCCCTGCGAAAAAACCAGACGCGGCGGCGCTAAAGCCCGGCATGCCGCGGCGTCATTGCGGCGTGAGTCCCCCGGGTCGGAGCGCCGCCCGGCGCTGTCGTCGCCGGGTCATGAAGCTTCGTTAAACTGCTGGGCTTCGGATGTTCCGCGAATCCTTCGGGACGATTGAGCAACATCCTGTCAGAAATTCAAGAAATCCTGCCACCAAGCCGGCGCTGCCCAGGGCCTCCCGCCCTCCGGGCCTCACCGGCCCGCTCCTCCCTCACCGCATGACATTCCGCTTCGCGCGCACCGCCTGCCTCGCTGGCCTGGCCCTGGTCCTGGGCGGCTGCGCCCACTTCCTCTCCGGCGCCGGCCCTTCCGAGAAAACCGTCGACGCCGCTCCCACCCAGGCCTCGCTGCGGGGCATCGAAGTCGTTCCCGTCGACTACGCGGTGGCGCGCCGGCTGGAGCAGGAACAGGCCCGCGAGCGCTTTTCCAGCTTTTTCGAGGGCGCCGCGCATCCCGCGCACCGCATCGGCCCCGGCGACGTGCTCGAGGTCTACATCTGGGAAGCCCCGCCCGCCGTGCTGTTCACCTCCCAGGCCCTGCTGGCCACCGGCGCCACCAGCGGCGGCGGAGGCAGCGTGACCCTGCCGCCGCAGACCGTGGACAACGCCGGCAACATCCGCGTGCCCTTCGCCGGCTCCATCCACGCCGAGGGGCTGGACCTGGCCCAGATCGAGCAACTCATCACCACGCGGCTCAAGGGCATGGCCAACCACCCGCAGGTGCTCGTTCGCCTGGCGCAGAACAACACCCAGAACGTGACCGTGGTGGGCAATGTCCAGCACAGCATGGAGGTGCCCCTGAACCCCGGCGGCCTGCGCCTGCTGCGCGCGCTGGCCCTGGCCGGCGGCGTCACCCGCCCGGTCGAGAAGACCTCCATCCAGCTCTCGCGCGACGGGCGCGTGATGGTGCTGCCGCTGCAGACCATCCTGCGCGATCCGCGGCAGGACATCCCGCTGCATGCCGGCGACGTGGTCACCGCGCTGTACCAGCCCTCCAGCTTCACCGTGCTGGGCGCCGCCGCCCGCAACGGCGAGGTGGACTTCGAGGCCAGCGGCATCACCCTGGCGCAGGCCCTGGCGCGCGCCGGGGGCATCGACGCCAACCGCTCCAACCCCTCGGGCGTCTTCGTGTTCCGCTTCGAGTCACCCGACGCGCTGGCCTGGCCCACCAAGCCCACCACCCTGGTGGATGGCAAGGTGCCCACCATCTTCCAGTTCAACCTGCGCGATCCGGCCACGTTTTTCGTGGCGCAGAGCTTCCCCGTGCACAACCACGACCTGCTCTACGTGTCCGACGCCCCGTCCACCGACCTGCAGCGTGTGCTGGGCGTGGTCGGCTCCATCGTCTACCCCTTCGCCAGCCTGCAGAACCTGGGCGTGATCCACTGATGCCGCAAGCCCTGCGCGCCGCCTCAGCGCGGCGCCAGCAGCTGCTCGACGGCCTCGCAGGCGACGGCGGCGCCGTCCTCGGCGCGCAACACCCCGGCCGCCTGCTCGCAGCGCAGGCGCAGCGCCTGGTCCTCCAGCAGCTCGCCCAGCGCCCGGGCCAGGTCCGGCGCCTGCCAGTCGCGCCGAGCCAGCACCCGCGCCACGCCGGCGCGCCGCGCGCGGCGCGCGTTGTCGAACTGATCCCACTCGGCCGGCACCAGCAATTGCGGCACTCCCGCGCGCAGGCCCCAGCCGATGGCGCCGATGCCTCCCGAATGCACCACCGCCGCGCCCAGGCCGAACACCTTGGAGTAGGGCAGGTAGCCGCTGAGCGCCACGTCCTGCCCGCTGGGCAGGCCCGCGTGCAACTGCCGCCCCGCCACCAGGATGGCGCGCCGCCCCAGGTGCCGGCAGGCCTGCACCGCGCGTTCGTAGAAACTACCCGGGCGCACCCGCAGGCTGCCCCCCAGCGCGAACACCACCGGCGCCGGCCCCGCCTGCGCGAACTCGCGCAGGGCGCGGGCCTGCGCCTCGTCTCCCAGGAAATCCGCCTCGAACCAGGTGTAGCCCGTCACCCGCGTGTGCGCCGGCCAGTCGGCCTGCGGTGGCGCCAGCAGGGGCGAGACCGGCAACAGGTTCAGCTGCTCCGAGTACATGGCCTCGAAGCGCGGGTGACCGCTGGCCGGCAGTCCCAGCTCGCGGCGCAGTGCCGCCTGCGGGCGCATGAGCATGCGCGTGCCCAGTCGTGCCAGGCCCACGAAACCCGCCTGCGGCAGGCCCAGGCGCGCGGCCAGCTGCTGCGCCGGCTGCAGGTAGGGCCACAGGGGCGCATCCAGGCGCGAGGGAATGGCCAGCGGCGAGGCCGCGCAGAACACCCAGGGCTTGCCCAGCAGCCGGCGCACCAGCGAGCCGGCGTAGGCCAGCTGGTTGCCCAGCAGCAGGTCCGCCCCTTCGGCCAGGGGCCGCAACGCCTGCACCTCGGCCGCCAGGCCTTGCGGCGACAAGGTGGCCTGCAACATGCCGCGCGCCGCCGCCCAGGCCGAGGCGGGGCCCTGCGCGCCCTCGCGCGCGGCCGGTGCGCCATCGCCCACCGCATGGAACTCCAGCCCCGCCTGCGCGCAGGCGCTCGCATGGTGCGCCTCCGCGGCCGCGCGCACGCTGTGCCCGCGCTGACGCAAGGCCTGTCCGATCGCGAGCAGCGGGAACCAATCGCCGAAGCCGCCCTTGCCCACGATTAGGATTTCAGCCATGCAACAAATGTTCAAGGTTCCTGAGAGGCAGGCCAGAATCCGCCGGAATTCCATCCCGCACGCCCCGGCCTCGTCGAAGCCGGCATGTTACGGGCCCGCCCCGCGTACCCCCGGAGCCGCGGCGACATGCTGAGCCCCGAGCTCTACACCAGCATCGAGCAGGTGCCGCGCGAGGACTGGAATGCCCTCGCGCAGCCCCATTCCGAGGCCATGTCCTGGGAGTTCTGGCGCATTGTCGAGCGCGCCGGCCTGAACGACTTCCGCTATTTCCACGTGCTGTTCCGCGACCCCACCGGAAGGGTCATGGCCCTGGGCAGCTTCTACTCGGTGACCACCGACATCGCCATCTTCGCACCGGCGCCTCTGCGCGCGCTGCTGGGCCTGGTGCGCCGCCTGTGGCCGGGCTTCTTCAAGCTGCGCATGCTGGAGTGGGGCACCCCCATCACCATCGTCAGCCCCCCCTACGCCCGCGTCGACGAGGTGGAGGACGCCGAGGTCATCCAGGCCATGCACCGCCTCATGCGCCAGACCGCGCGCAGGCAGGGCCAGCTGCTCATGCTCGCGCGCGACTTCGAGCCCCCGCAGGAAGGGCTGCGCGCCCCCTGCGCGCGCCTGGGCTACCACTGGATTGCCAGCCTGCCCAACACCTACCTGCGCGTGCGCTGGCGCAGCCCCGAGGAATACCTCGGCTCCATGCGCAGCTACTACCGCAGCAAGGTGCTCAAGCACCTCAAGCGCAACCTCGAGGCTGGCGTGAGCCACCAGCGCGTGCAGGACTTCGCCCACCTGGCCGACACCCTGTGCGCCCAGTGGATGGTGGTGCACGAGAACGCCAGCGAATTCCAGCGCGAGGTGCTCACCCCCGAGTTCTACCGCCGTCTCTCGCAGGACATGGGCGGCAAGGCCCAGGTGCTGCTGTTCCACCGCGAAGGCAGGCTGGTGGCCCACGCGCTGCTGCTGCTCGACGGCCCCATGCTGCGCTGGCTGTACGTGGGCCGCGAGCTCGCCGCCAACGACAGCCTGTACCTGTACGTGGCCTACAGCGTCGTGTGCGCCGCCATCGAGCTCGGCGCCGAGCGCCTGGAGATGGGCCTGACCACCTACGCCATCAAGCAGGACCTGGGCGCCGAGGTCACCCCCATCCGCATCGCCCTGCGCGCCAGCTGGGGTCTGATCAACCCCTTCGTAGGCCTGGGCTACGGCCTGCTCAACTCCGTGCCCTCGCCCGGCCCGCGCGAGGTGTTCAAGGCCGCGGCCAAGGCTCCGCGCGCCTGAACCATGCAAACCATGCAAGAGCCCGGCGCCGACGCCCCGATCCTGCTCACCGGCGCCACCGGCTTCATCGGCGGCCACCTGGCGCTGCGCCTGCTCGAGCAGGGCCATCGCCCGCGCCTGCTGGTGCGCGAGCCCCGGCGCCTGCACCCGCGCCTGCTGGAGGGCGCCGAGGTGCTGCAGGGCGATCTGCTCGACCCCGCCAGCCTGCTGCCCGCCGTGCGCGGCTGCGCCCGCGTGTTCCACTGCGCCGCCAACGTGGCCACCTGGGACCGCGCCGAGGCCTACGAGGCCGTCAACGTCGACGGCGTGCGCAACCTGCTGCAGGCGCTGCGGGCCCGCGCCGACGAAGGCGACGGCCTGCCCGAGCGCCTGGTGCACCTGTCCACGGTGGACGTCTACGGCTACCCCCGCCAGCCCGCCGGCGAGGACGCCCCCGCCGACGGCGGCGCCTTCGGCTACGGGCGCAGCAAGGCCCGCGGCGAGGCGCTGCTGCGCGAGCAGGCCACGCGCATGGGCTTGTCCTGGGCCGTGCTGCGCCCCACCAACGTCATGGGCCCGCGCAGCCCCTTCATCGAACGCATCGGCGACGAACTGCGCTCCGGGCTCATGCTGCGCGTGGGCGGCGGCCGCGCCGATTGCGGCTTCCTCTACGTGGACAACCTGCTCGACTGCATGCTCTGGGCGGCGCAGGCCCCCGAGGCCCACCAGGCCTGCTTCAACGTGCGCGACCCCGTGCAGGTGAGCTGGGCGCGCTTTCTCGCCGACCTGCGCTCCGGTATCGCCGGCCGCGGCCTGGTGCTCGACCTGCCCGAGCCCGTGGCCGAGGGGGCGGCCCGGCTGCTGCAGGCCGGGCACCGCCTGCTGCGCCTGCGCGGCGAGCCGCTGCTGCACCCGCTGCTGGTGCGCATGTTCGGGCGCAGCTGCGGGCATTCGGTCGAGCGCCTGCGGGCCGCCGGCGCGCCGCTGGGCGCCGTGGGCTACGAGCAGGCCATGCAACGCTCGGTGCAGTGGTACCGGCAACACCGGACGGCGCATGGGCAAGCCTGAGACCTCCTTGGCGCGCCGGCGGCATTTCCTGTTCCTGCAGGGCATGCCCTCGCCGTTCTTCCGGCGCATCGCGCAGCGCCTGCGCGAGCATGGGCACCGCTGCACCCGCATCAACCTGTGCCTGGGTGACCGCCTGTTCTGGCGCGGGCCCGAGGCCATCGACTACAGCGGCGACCTGGCCTCCTGGCCCCGGTTCATCGAGTCCTTCCTCGAGCGCGAGGGCGTCACCGACCTGCTGCTGCTGGGCGAGCAGCGCCACTATCACCGCGAGGCCGTGCACGCCGCGCTGGCCCGCGGCATCGCCGTCACGGTGACCGATTTCGGCTACATCCGCCCCGACTGGATCACCTTCGAGCGCAACGGTATGAGCGGCGCCTCGCTGTTCCCGCGCGACCTCGCGGAAATCCGCGTGCTCGCCGCCGCCAGCCCCGAGCCCGACTGGACCCCGAGCTTCCACGACAGCGGCCTGCGCATGGCCGCGGCCGACCTGCTGTACAACTTCGCCAACCTGCTGCCGCTGCCGCGCTACGCCCGCTACCAGCGCAGCGACCGGCGGCCCCCCACGCTGCGCTACACCTTCGCCAGCGCGCGCCGCCTGCTCGGCAACCGCCTGCTGCGCGCGCGCATGCACCGCATGGTGCAGTCCATCGAGGCCAGCGGCAGGCCCTACTACGTGTTCCCGCTGCAGCTGGACTTCGATTTCCAGATCGTCGCCTACTCCGCGTATCCGGGCATCGAGCAGGCCATCGAGCAGGTGCTGCAATCCTTCGCGCGCCACGCTCCGCCCGAGGCCCTGCTGGTGCTCAAGGAGCACCCCTGGGACCCCGCGCTGCGCGACTGGGAGAAGGTGTGCGCCCGCGTCGCCCGGGGTCTGGGCCTGGGCGAGCGCGTGCACTACCTGCGCGGCGGCTACCTCGACACCCTGATCCGCGGCAGCGCCGGGGTGGTCACGGTCAACAGCACCAGCGGGCTGCGTACCCTGCAGGTCGGGCGCCCGCTGCAGGTGTTGGGCCAGGCGGTGTACGACGTGCCCGGCCTGAGCTTCCAGCAGGGCCTGGACCGCTTCTGGACCGAAGCCACCGAGCCGGATCCGGAACTTACCCGACAGTTGCTGCGCGCGCTCGCCGGCTGCATCCAGATCCGCGGCGTGTTCTTCCAGGAGCCCGGCCTGAGCTACGCCGTGCACGAGGCCGTGCAACGCCTGCTGCAGCGCCGCGTGGGCATGCCGCTGGGGCGGGGCAGCTAGGCGGCGCTCGAGAGCCACGCAGCGCTGAGCCCTCGCAGGGCGGCGCGAACCTTGATACCCTCGATCAGCAAGGGTGTTCCTTGGCGCGCCCGATGAACCGGTCACAAAACGTTGCGCGGCACTTGCGCGGCACTTGCGCGTGAACGCCGCGGGTGCGGCGCAGCTGCTGGAATCTCTCGAAGGTTGTCGAGCCATGTACTTTCGCGGAATCGGTACGGCCACGCCCCCGGGGCGCTTTACGAAGGCGCAGTGCTACGAAGCCTTTCGGAATTCCGACTGGTTCGCGAAGCTCGATGCGCGCTCGCACTTCATTGCCGGCCGGGTCCTGCAGCGTGACAACGGCATGGAAGCCAGGCATCTCGCCCTCGACAGCCTGGACGAGGTGTTCACCATCGAGCCGGACACCCTGGCGCGGCGCTTTGCCGAGCACGCGCCGGTGCTCGCCACCGGGGCCGCCGAGCGTGCCCTGGCGCAGGCAGGGCTCGAGGGTCGGGACATCGACGCCATCGTGGTCAGCACCTGCACCGGCTATCTCTGCCCGGGGCTTTCCGGCCATGTGGTGCAGCGCCTGGGCCTGCGGCGCGACGTGCTGGCCTTCGACCTGGTCGGGCAGGGCTGTGCCGCGGCCCTGCCGAACCTGCAGCTCGGGCGCTCGCTGCTGCAATCGCGGGCGGCCGCGCATGTGCTCTCGGTCTGCGTGGAAGTGTGCAGCGCGGCCATGTATCTGGATGACGACCCCGGGGTGCTGATCAGCGCCTGCCTGTTCGGCGACGGCGCCGGGGCCGCGGTGCTGTCCGGCGCACCGCGCCCCGGCGGCCCCCACGTCGCCTGGAAGGACAGCATGTCCCTGCTGCAACCGGAGCAGCGCGAGGCGCTGAGGTTCGAACAACGCGACGGCATGCTGCGCAACATCCTGACCCGCGCGGTGCCGGCACTGGCCGCCGAGCATGCGCAGCGCATTCTCGATGTCGTGCTGGCACGTGCCGGGCTCGAGCCCGGCGACATCCGCAACTGGATCCTGCACGCCGGCGGGCGCGACGTCCTGCTGGAGCTGCAGGGCCGTCTCGGCTTGTCACCCCACGATCTGCGATACAGCTCTGCCATGCTCCGCGAGTATGGCAATTTGTCCAGTGCCTTCGTGTATTTCGTGCTGGAGGCCGCGCTCGCCGACGACGCCGCACCGGGCTGGTGGTGGATGTGCTCCTTCGGCGCCGGCTTCAGTTGCCACGGCGCCTTGCTCCAGGTCGGCGCCCAGGCCGCGCCATGACCCCGTTGCCGCGCGTGGTCAGCGCCGAGACCCTGGACGGGCTGGCCGAGGACGACCCGCGCGCGATGCGCTCGCGAGGCGACCTGCGTCGCGTGCACCGCATCATGGGTACCTGCTCCATCCTGTCGCGAAACCTGCGCGCATGGAGCCTGCCGGCAGCCGGTCCCGCAGCCCTGCGGGTGCTGGAACTCGGAGCCGGCGACGGCAGCCTGATGCTGCGCGTGGCCGGCGCCCTGGCAGGCTCCTGGCCGCGAGTCGAGCTCAGCCTGCTGGATCGCCAGGCCCTGGTCGCCCCCGACACCCTGCGGGGATACGCCGGGCTCGGCTGGACAGCCACCCCGCTGCGCATGGACGTGCTGGACTGGGTCGCTGCAGGCCCCGCAGGCGCGTACGGGGGCGACGCCACGCGGCGCTGGGACCTGATCGTCGCCAACCTGTTCCTGCATCACTTCCAGGGGCGGCCACTCCGCGAGCTCATGCTGGCGGTGGCCGAGCGCTGCGACCGTTTCCTGGCCTGCGAGCCGCGCCGCTCCCGGTTCGCGCTGGCGGCCAGCCACCTGATCGGCGCTATCGGCGCGAATGCCGTGACCCGCGAGGACGCCGTGCTCAGCGTGCACGCCGGATTCCGCGACCGCGAGCTTGGCGCCCTGTGGCCGGCGGGCGAGGGCAGGTGGAGCACGCGGGAAGGGCCCGCGGGGGCCTTCAGCCACTGTTTCAGCGCGGCGCGCACGGGGGCCGCCTGATGCGCAGCGACTTCGACGCCATGGTCATCGGCGCCGGGCCGGCGGGCTCGGCCGCCGCCATGTTCCTGGCACGCGCCGGATGGTCGGTGGC
>JAJZWA010000083.1 GCA_021846965.1 Pseudomonadota bacterium
CTCGTTCAAGTGGTCGGACAACACCTCCACTTTGGCACATCGATGCCGTCGCGGGTGGGGGCGTCCATCCCATTGAGGGGGACGCACCCCGCCTTGGGGCGGCCCTGCGGCGGGTGTGCTCTTGGCAGCGGGGTGTGGTGCGGGGAAGAGGGGGTTTCAGGCGGGGGGCGAGGAGGCGTCATTCGAGGGCTTCGACCGAACGAGACTACAATCGGTCTCGTATGAGATGAGCGCACGCAGGAGAACGAGATGGTCGCGGAGGCCTTGAAGCAGCAGACCGCACGGGTTGTGCGCAGCCGAACGACCCGGAAGACCGCTCCTGAAGCGGCGAACAAGAGTGTGAGGGCGCCAGCGAGCGTCACGCCCATCGAACGGGGCGCCACGGTGCTTGGGGTCTACGCTCCAGGCGCCTCGCAGGCCACGCTCAGGAAGGCCGACTTCGTGGCGGCCTTGAGCCAGGCCACGACCATGGACCTCGTGGAGATCGAGCGCCAGGGTGTTCCCGCGCAACTCTTCACCTTTCTCGCGAATCGCCTGGACCTTCCCCTGTCCGAGGTGCTGCGGATCACCGGAGCGCCACGCTCGACCACGCTGCGCAAGCTCAGCGCAGGCGGGCGGCTGGACGGTGCGGTGGGACAGGCCGCGCTCGGCGTGACGAGGTTGTTGGCGAAGGCGCGGGAGATGGCCGCGGAATCCACCCACCCCGACGCCGCTCACTTCGACGCGTCACGCTGGCTGGGCGAGTGGATCCGGAAACCGCAACCGGCACTCGGTGGCCGCAAGCCCGAGGAACTGCTGGACACACCGAGCGGCCTCGATGCCGTGATGCGGGTCCTTGGTGCGATCCAGAGCGGAGTGTCGGTTTGATCTGCTGGCGCATCGGAGCCGAAACCCGCTCCTGGCGCGCCAACGATCTCGGCGGCAAAGGGGCCGCCATGTACCCCGGCAGGTGGAACGGCAAGGGCGAAGCCGTGGTCTACGCCGCGGAGACCCGCTCCCTGGCCGTGCTGGAAACCGCCGCCCACGTGGACTCGTCCGGTTTCCCCCTGAACCGGTTCCTGGTCGAGATCCGGATCCCGGACGAGCTCTGGGCAAAGCGGGAACTCGTCGACCCGGCCCGACTCGATCCCGCCTGGTCGGCGATTCCCGCTGGAATGGCCAGCGTTCGATACGGCTCCGCGTGGCTGCTCTCCAAGCGCTCCCCGCTCCTGCTCGTGCCCTCGGTGATCGTCCCGGAAGAGCACGTGGTGTTGATCCATCCCAGCCACCCCGACGCCGGCAGGCTGTCGGCGAAGGTGATCCGCAAGTTCGAATACGACCTCGTGTTCCGCCGCTGAAGCCCGCGCTCGCATGCAGGCGGCGGCTGCGGCGCGCGGGCGGGTGGCGACGGGGGGGTCGGCCCTGTCGGGCCGACTGCGCTTGCGCTGCTCGGTGGGCAGGCGTGCGGCAGAACTCGCTACGCGCTATCGCGCTGCGCTCAGACAGCTGCCGCAAGCATGAGGTTGGAAGCGCGCTGCGCGCGCCGCCTGCCCCCCTGCGCTGCTCGCCACCCCGAACGCCGCCCGCCCGCGCGCCGCAGCCACCACCCGCAACCACCAGCATGGCGCCCGACCGCAAGCCGGCCCACCCGCGCCCATGCCCGCATCAGGGATCCGTTGGCAACCGCCAAGACACGCTACGCCCTGAACACGTAGCGCCGCCACGAAGAGCTCACCCCTGAAGGCGTTGACGGTCCGCCACGCAAGCTCAAGAGCCGCCGCACGTGCTCATGCCGCCACAGGTGCTCAGGCCGCCACAGGTGTTCAAGCCGCCGCAGGCGGCGATCCATCCCGCCTGAAAGCCTCTCTTCCACGCACCACGCCCCGCTGCCAAGAGCACACCCGCCGCAGGGCCGCCCCAAGGCGGGGTGCGTCCCCCTTGGGGGGACGGAGCCGGGCTCGCGCCCGGCGACGGAGGGGGCCGTCACCTGACCACGAGGACAGGAATCTTGCTGTGCGAGAGCACGCGGGCGGTCTGGCTGCCGAGGAGGGCGGAGCTGATGCCCCCGCGGCCGTGGGAGGACATGATGATCAGGTCGGCCTTCTCGCGATCGGCCACGCTCAGCGCCCCGCGCCAGGCGAGGGTGTCTTCCTGCACCGCGGTGTTGCATTCGACGCCGGCGGCGCGGGCCGCGTCGGCCACCGCCTGCACCGCCGCCTCGGCCTGGGCGCGGATGGCTTCCTGCCAGCCCTCGATGCCGGTGGGCATGACTTCGATGGCGCCGATGTAGGGGTACAGATCGATCACCGACACCGCGGTGATGCGCGCGCCCTGCAGCTTGGCCTGCTCGATGGCCACCGGAATGGCGCGCTGGGCGATGTCGGAGCCGTCGGTGGGGATCAGGATGTGC
Source organism: Pseudomonadota bacterium (assembly GCA_021846965.1). Taxonomy (GTDB): domain Bacteria; phylum Pseudomonadota; class Gammaproteobacteria; order Burkholderiales; family Burkholderiaceae_C; genus Thiomonas_A. The sequence goes on from JAJZWA010000083.1 coordinate 2,390, forward strand.
TTGAACATGATTCGTCTCTCCGTTTGCGTGGCGTCAAGGTCGTGGCGCGGCCGGCTGGCTAGCGCACGACCAGCACCGGCAGGCGCGAATGGGTCAGCAGCTTCTGGGTTTCGCTGCCCAGCAGCACGGCCTGTACGCCGCGGCGCCCGTGCGAGGCCATGACCACGAGGTCGCAGCCGCGGGTCTCGGCGGCGTCCAGCAGGGCCTTCCAGGGGTGCGGGTCTTCCGAGATCACGCATTCGCAGGCCAGGCCGGCGGCCTTGCAGGCGTCGACCAGGGGCTGCAGTGCGGCGTCTGCGGCGCGCAGCGAGGTGGCACGGTATTCGTCGGCGGTGATGGGCACCGCGTCGGCCAGGCCGGCGTAGGGGTAGGGATCGGTGACGGTGGCGCCGACCACGGGCAGATTGCCGCATTGGCGGGCGAATTCGACGGCGGGACCGATGGCCTTGGCCGCGGTGGCCGAGCCGTCCAGGGGAACGAGGATCTTCTTGTACATGATGGGACCTGCCTCCTGCGCCCGACGGGGCGCTTGCCCATTATGCTGCCTGCGCCCCGCGCGCAGGGCATTGATCTGCGGCAACCCCGGATACGCCCCAGGAATTCGCCCGGGTGGTTCTTGACCCGCAGGGCTCTCAGGGGGTCGTGCCGCGTGCCACCGGGCGCCGCGGGTCGGAGCACCACTGGCTCCAGGAACCCGGGTACAGGCGCGCGCCGCCGAGGCCGGCGAGTTCCAGCGCCAGCAGGTTGTGGCAGGCCGTGACCCCCGAGCCGCACTGGCTGACCACCTGGCGCGGATCCCGCCCGGCGAGCAGGCCGGCCCATTGCGCCTGCAGTTGCGCGCGCGGCAGGAAGCGGCCGTCGGCTTGCAGGTTGTCGCGGAAAAACCGGCACACCGCGCCGGGAATGTGCCCGCCCACCGGGTCCAGGGTCTCTCCCTCTCCGGCGTAGCGCTCGGGCGAGCGCGCGTCGACCACGAGCAGGTCCGGCGCCCGGCGCTGCACCTGCTCCTGCAGGGCCTCCACCTCGATGCTGGGCATCGCGGGATACGCGGCGGCCGCGAAGTCGCCGCGTGCGCGTGCGCCGCTCGCGTCGGCGCTGCCGGCCTCGCTCGCGCCGCCCGCGGCCAGCCAGGCCTGCCAGCCTCCGTCCAGCACGGCCACGGTTTCGTGCCCGAGCCAGCGCAGCAGCCACCACAGGCGCGCCGCGTAGGGGGAGAAGTTGCGGTCGTAGGCCACCACCGGCTGGCCGCGCCGAAGGCCGAGCTCGGCCAGGCGCGCGGCCAGCGTGTCGCGCGCGGGCAGCGGGTGGCGCCCGGTGCCCGGCCCGACGGGGCTGGACAGCTCGCGGTCGAGGTGCATGTGCACGGCCCCCGGCACATGGCCCTGCAGGAAGGCCTGGGCGCCCGCCTCGGGGGCGGCCAGGTCGTGGCTGCAGTCGACCACGAAGGCCTCGGGCAGGCGCTGGCGCAGTTGTTCCGCGCTGATCAGCGGGGTCGGGAAGGCCGTGCTGGAGGCGATCGTGGAGGCGGTCATGGCGGCGGACGGAGCGGAACGACGGTCGGCGGGCGGTGCGGGACCCCGGGGCCGGCTCAGGCCGTGGGATCGGAGCCGGGCAGGCCCATGCGGCCCCGCCACCACTGGTGGAAGTGGCGCATGCCGTCCTCCATCGGCGACTGGTAGGGGCCGAACTCGTCGTCGCCACGCTGCAGCAGCGCGAGTCGCCCGGCGTCCATGCGCAGCGCGATTTCGTCGTCCTCCACGCAGGTCTCCATGTAGGCGGCGCGCTCGGCCTCGATGAACTCGCGCTCGAAGGCGGCGATCTCCTCGGGGTAGTAGAACTCCACCACGTTGAGGGTGCGCTGCGGGCCCTGCGGATAGAGGGCCGAGACCACCAGCACGTGGGGGTACCACTCGACCATCAGGTTCGGGTACAGCGTGAGCCAGATCGCGCCCTGCTCGGGGGGGACGCCCTGGCGGAACTTCAGCAGCTCGTCGTGCCAGCGCGCGTAGACCTTGCTGCCGGCGCGCTTGAGCGCGTTGTTCACGCCCACGGTCTGCACGCTGTAGTGGGTACCGAACTGCCAGCGCAGGTCGTCGCAGCTGACGAACTGGCCCAGCCCCGGATGGAAGGGCGCGACGTGGTAGTCCTCGAGGTAGACCTCGATGAAGGTCTTCCAGTTGTACTCGCAGACATGGTGCTCGACATGGTCGAGCACGTAGCCGCTGAAATCGAGCTGGGGCGCGCTGATCATGCCGGCCAGGGCCTGGGCGACGTCGAAGCCGTTGCGTTCGAACAGCAGGCCGTTCCAGGACTGGGGCGCCTCGTAGCGCTGCAGGTGCAGGCAGGGGTCGTGGTCGAAGTGCGGGGCGCCGATCAGGCGGCCCTGCAGGTCGTAGGTCCAGCGGTGCAGCGGGCAGACGATGTTGCGGCCGGTCTTTCCGCGTCCGCGCAGCATGACGGCCTGGCGGTGGCGGCACACGTTGGACACGAGTTCCACCCCGGAGGCCGAGCGCACGAGGGCCCGGCCTTCGCCTTCCTGGGGCAGCGCGTAGTAGTCGCCCACCTCGGGCATGGAGAGTTCGTGCCCGAGATAGCGGGGGCCGGCATCGAAGATGAGCTGCTTCTCCTGGGCATACAGCTCGGGGTCGAAGTAAGACGCCACGCGAAGCTGGGTCTTGCTCGGGGCCAGATGTACGCTGGGCAGGCTCAAATCCGACATGATGGGCTCGAAATCTCCTGGAAAATCAAACGGCTAAAGGAGGGGCGATTGTAGACCGCCCCGCCGACGCGCGGGCGCGGGCCGACCCCGGGCACCGCATGGAGATAAAATGGAAGCTTTCCCCAGCTGCCGCCGGCCTTGCCGCGAAGCGCCCGCGGGAACGCAGCGACCCGCCGGAATTCCCTCGATGAACGCAACCCCGCGCAAGCAGCAGCCGGCCAGCTACGAACAGGCCTGCACGGAGCTGGAACAGCTGGTGCAGCAGCTGGAGTCCGGGCAGATGAGCCTGGACGACACGCTCAAGGCCTACGCCCGCGGCTCGCAGCTGCTGCGCTATTGCCGCGAGCAGTTGCAGGCGGTGGAGCAGCAGGTGCAGATTCTCGACGGCGACGAACTCAAGCCCCTGGCCGATGAGCGCGAACGCGACGACGACTGAGCCCGCCGCCTCGTCCCGGCAGGACGACGGGGCCGGTTTCGAGGCGTGGGCGGCGCAGCGTGCCGAGCGCGCGCGCGAGCTGGTCGAGCGCCACACGGGCGCCTGGCTCAGCCCGGGCTCTCCGCTGGGCGAGGCCATGCACTACGCGGCCGCGCTGGGTGGCAAGCGCATGCGCCCGTTGCTGGTGTGGGCCACCGGCGAGTGCCTGGGCGCCGACCCGCTCGCGCTGGACGCCGCTGCCTGCGCCACCGAGCTGGTGCATGCCTACTCGCTGGTGCACGACGACCTGCCTTGCATGGACAACGACGTGCTGCGCCGCGGCCAGCCCACGGTGCACGTTCGCTACGGCGAGGCCATGGCGCTGCTCGCCGGCGATGCGCTGCAGACGCGTGCCTTCGAGGTGCTGACCTCCGAGCCGGCGCTGGCGCCGGCGCTGCAGGCGCGCCTGTGCGGGCTGCTGGCCGGCGCGGCCGGCGTGCTCGGCATGGCGGGCGGTCAGGCGCTGGATCTGGGCGCCACCGGGCGCCGGCTCGATCTGCAGGCGCTGCGGGACATGCACGCGCGCAAGACCGGCGCGCTGCTGCGCGCCAGCGTGATGATGGGCCTGGCCTGCGCGGCCGAGCGCGATCCGGCGCTGGCGGCCTCCTGCGAGGCCGCGCTGCGGCGCTACGCGGACGATGTCGGCCTGGCCTTCCAGGTGGTCGACGACGTGCTCGACGCCAGCATGGATTCGGCCACGCTGGGCAAGACGGCCGGCAAGGATGCCGAGCAGGGCAAGGCCACTTTCGTCGGCCTGCTCGGCGTGCAGCCGGCAAGGGACTATGCGCAGCGCCTGCTGGAGCAGGCGCTGCAGGCGCTGCGCGAGCTGCCGCAGCCGGCGAGGGAGCGTTCGGCGCGCCTGGCCGAGCTGGCGCAGCGCGTCGTGGCCAGGAGCCATTGATGAACCTTCTGGACGGCATCGACGATCCGCGCGATCTGCGCCGGCTGGCCCCGGAGCAGCTTCCCGCGCTGGCGCGCGAGCTGCGCCAGTTCCTGCTCGAATCCGTCTCGCGCACCGGCGGGCACCTGTCGTCCAACCTGGGCACGGTGGAGCTGACGCTGGCGCTGCACTACGTGTTCGAGACGCCGCACGACCGCCTGGTGTGGGACGTGGGCCATCAGACCTACGCGCACAAGATCCTCACCGGCCGGCGCGAGCGCATGGGCACGCTGCGCCAATGGGGCGGTCTCTCCGGCTTCCCGCGGCGTGACGAGTCGCCCTACGACACCTTCGGCACCGCCCATTCCTCCACGTCCATCTCGGCCGCCCTGGGCCAGGCGCTGGCGGCGCGCGCCAAGGGGGAGCGGCGCAAGGTGGTGGCGGTCATCGGCGACGGCGCCATGACCGGGGGCATGGCCTTCGAGGCCCTGAACAACGCCGGGGTGCACCCGGAGGCCGATCTGCTGATCGTGCTGAACGACAACGACATGTCGATCTCCGCGCCGGTGGGTGCGCTCAATCGCTACCTGGCGCGGCTGTTGTCGGGGCGCTTCTACGCCAGCGCGCGCGACGCGGCCAAGCAGGTGCTCAAGGCGGCGCCGCCTCCGCTGCTGGCGCTGGCGCGGCGCCTGGAGGAGCAGGCCAAGGGCCTGGTCGCGCCGGGCACGCTGTTCGAGGAGTTCGGCGTCGAGTACTTCGGCCCCATCGACGGACATGACCTGCACGCGCTGGTGCCGACCCTGCAGAACCTGCGCGAGCGCAGCGGCCCGCGCCTGCTGCACGTGGTCACGCGCAAGGGCTATGGCTACAAGCTGGCCGAGGCCGATCCCATCACCTACCACGGCCCGGGCCGCTTCGACCCCGCCGTGGGCATCAAGCCCCCGGCGGTGCCGCCGCGTCCCACCTTCGCGCAGGTGTTCGGCCACTGGCTGTGCGACATGGCGCAGGCTGATTCGCGCCTGATGGCGGTGACGCCGGCCATGTGCGAGGGCTCGGGCATGGTCGAGTACGCGGCGCGTTTCCCGCAGCGCTATTTCGACGTGGGCATCGCCGAGCAGCACGCGGTGACCTTCGCCGCCGGGCTGGCCTGCGAGGGCCTGCGTCCGGTGGTGGCCATCTATTCGACCTTCCTGCAGCGGGCCTACGACCAGGTGATCCACGACGTGGCGCTGCAGAAGCTGCCGGTGGTGTTCGCCATCGACCGCGCGGGCGTGGTCGGCGCCGACGGCGCCACGCACACCGGGGCCTACGACATCGCGGCCTTGCGCTGCCTGCCCGACATGGTGCTGATGGCCCCCAGCGACGAGCTGGAGTGCCGGCGCATGCTGAGCACCGCCTTCGCGATCGACGGCCCCAGCGCGGTGCGCTATCCGCGCGGCGCGGGAATCGGGGCCGCGGTGGACCGCGCCGATCTGTCCACGCTGGAAGTCGGGCGCGCGCAGCTGCGCCGGCAGGGCAGGGCGCCGGCCGGGCGCCGCCTGGCCATCCTCGCCTTCGGCCCCGTGCTGCACGCGGCGCTGAAGGCGGCCGAGGAACTCGACGCCACCGTGGTCGACATGCGCTTCATCAAGCCGCTGGACCTGGACATGCTGCAGCGGGTCGCGGCTGACCACGACGCGCTGGTGACGGTGGAGGAGGGCGCCGTGCGCGGCGGCGCCGGCTCGGCCTGCCTGGAGGAATTGCAGCGCCTGGGCTGGCAACTGCCGGTGCTCAACCTGGGCCTGCCCGACACCTGGCTGGAGCATGGCGATCCGGCCCATGTGAGCGCGGCCGCGGGGCTCGATGCCGCCGGGCTGCTGCGCAGCATGCGCGAGCGTTTCGGCTCCCTGCTGGGCCAGGCGGACTCGCCGCGGCGCGAGGCCGCGAATTCATGAGGCCTGGCGAGGGCGAAGCCCGCCGTGTCGGGCCGGGGCCGGCCCGGCTGTGCAGGTTCCGCGCGGAGCCGCGATAATCCTGAGTATTTCAATGGGTCTTTAGGGACGATCCTGTCCCCGAGGACCGCAGACACCGGCCGGCGCCTGCCTGCCGGCTCGATCATGAACCAACCCCACGAACCGATTCCCGACGTCCAGAGTTCCTTCGACCACCGCCGCCTGGCCATTCAGCGCGTGGGCATCAAGGATCTGCGCTACCCGGTGGTGCTGCGCACCCTGGATGGCGGCGTGCAGCACTCGGTGGCCCGGGTGGACGCGGACGTGGCCCTGCCGGCCGAGCGCAAGGGCACCCACATGTCGCGTTTCGTGGAATTGCTCGAGGCCGCTTCGGACACCGCGCTGGACTACGCGAGCCTGGGCGAGATGGCGCACGGCATGGTCCGGCGCCTGGACGCCCAGAGCGGTCGCCTGGCCTTTCGCTTCGTGCTGTTCGTGCGCAAGCTGGCCCCGGTCAGTCGCGTGGCCAGCCGCATGGATTACGAGGCCGAGTGGATCGTGCGCATCGAGGACGGGCACACGCGGGTCACCGCCGTGGTGCAGGTTCCGGTGAAGGCGCTGTGCCCCTGCTCGAAGGAGATCTCGGAGTACGGCGCGCACAACCAGCGCTCGCACATCACCATCCGCGCGGAACTGCGCGAGGCCATGGCGCTGGAGGAACTCGTGCGCATCGCCGAGGAGGAGGCCTCCTGCGAGATCTGGGGCCTGCTCAAGCGCCCGGACGAGAAGTACGTGACCGAGCGTGCCTACGACAACCCCAAGTTCGTCGAGGATCTGGTGCGCGACGTGGCCGCCCGCGTTGCGGCGGAGCCTCGGGTCGCGTCCTTCGTGGTGGAGGCGGAGAACTTCGAGTCCATCCACAACCACTCGGCCTACGCCCGCATCGAGGGCTGAAGCAGGCGGGGCCCGCGGCCCCGCGGGGTGCTTACTGGCCGGACAGCAGCGCCTTGGCGCGCGCGGAGACCTGGCCCATGTCGGCTCGGCCGGCCAGGCGGGTCTTGAGCTGGGGCATGAGCTTGCCCAGGTCCTGCGGGGCGCCCAGGCCGAGCTCGGCGATGGCGCCGCGGATCTCGGCGTCCAGCTCCTCGCCACCCAGGCGGGCCGGCATGTAGGGTTCGAGCACGGCGATTTCCGCGGTCTCGGCGGCAGCCAGGTCGGCGCGGCCGCCGGCCTCGAACTGGCCGATGGCGTCGCGGCGCTGCTTGATCATGCGCTCGATCACGGCCAGCACCGCTGCATCGTCGAGTTCGATGCGCTCATCGACCTCGCGCTGCTTGACGGCGGCCAGCAGCATGCGGATGGTGCCCAGGCGGGCGCTGTCCTTGGCGCGCATCGCCGCCTTCATGTCGTCCTGGATGCGGGTCTTGAGCTGGGACATGGGATCCACCAATGGAAACCGGCGCTGCCTCGCGGCGCGCCGGTCGTGTCGCTTCCTGCGTCGGCAGTGCGCGCCAGGGCGCGCGCTGCCGCAAGGACCTGGTTCAGTACAGGCGCTTGGGCAGCATGTGGCTGCGGATGCGCTTGTAGTGACGCTTGACCGCGGCGGCCTTCTTGCGCTTGCGCTCGGCAGTGGGCTTTTCGTAGAACTGGCGCGCGCGCAGGTCGGTCAGCAGACCGAGCTTCTCGATCGTGCGCTTGAAACGGCGCAGCGCGACGTCGAAGGGTTCGTTCTCTTTAACGCGAATCGTTGTCATTGCAGACGGGTACCTTTGTTCGGGAATTGCGCCC
>JAJZWA010000028.1 GCA_021846965.1 Pseudomonadota bacterium
CGCAGCAAAGTCCGGATGTACGGGTGCAATCCTTACCTTCCGCCATCACCCACTGAGCGCTTGGCAAACCGGGGGCGTCCATGTATGGGGGGACGGAGCGGGGGTCGCCCCCCGCGACGGAGGGGGCAACTACATCCCCACGTAGTTGGGCCCGCCGCCCCCCTCGGGGGCGACCCAGACGATGTTCTGGGTGGGGTCCTTGATGTCGCAGGTCTTGCAGTGCACGCAGTTCTGCGCGTTGATCTGCAGGCGCTCGCCTCCGCCCTCGGCCGGGACGAACTCGTAGACCCCGGCCGGGCAGTAGCGCTGCTCGGGCCCCGCGTAGCGCGCCAGGTTCACCGCCACGGGCACCGAGGCGTCGCGCAGGGTCAGGTGCGCGGGCTGGTTCTCCTCGTGGTTGGTGTTGCTCAGGAACACCGAGGACAGGCGGTCGAAGCTGAGCTTGCCGTCGGGCTTCGGATAGTCGATGCGCGGCATGCTGTCGGCGGGCTGCAGCGCCTTGTAATCGGGTTCCTTGCGGTGCAGGGTCCAGGGCACGCGTCCGCCGAGCAGCAACTGCTCGACCCCGGTCATCAGGGTGCCGATGGTGCGCCCCTTCTTGAACCACTGCTTGAAATTGCGCGCACGATGCAGTTCCTCGTGCAGCCAGGAGGACTCGAAGGCCTTCGGGTAGTCCTCGAGCACGTCGCCGCGACGCCCGGCGCCCACGGCCTGGGCAATGGCCTCGGCGGCCAGCATGCCCGACTTGATGGCCGCGTGGCTGCCCTTGATGCGCGATGCGTTGAGGAAGCCCGCCTCGCAGCCCACCAGGCAGCCGCCGGGAAACACCAGCTTCGGCAGAGCAAGCAGGCCGCCGGCGGTCAGGGCGCGCGCGCCGTAGCCGATGCGCTTGCCGCCTTCGAACATCGGGCGGATGGACGAGTGGGTCTTGAAGCGCTGGAATTCCTCGAAGGGACTGAGCCAGGGGTTGCGGTAGTCCAGGCCCACCACCAGGCCCACCGCCACCTTCCGATCGTCGAGGTGGTACAGGAAGGCCCCGCCGTAGGTGTTCTTGTCCAGCGGCCAGCCCGCGCTGTGCAGCACCCGGCCGGGGTGTGCCTGCGCGGCGGGAACCTCCCACAGCTCCTTGATGCCGATGGCATAGCTTTGCGGGTCGCGCCCCTCGTCGAGCTTGTAGCGGGCGATGAGCTCACGCCCCAGCTGCCCGCGCGCTCCCTCGGCGAACACCGTGTAGCGGGCCTGCAGCTCCATGCCCAGCTGGAAGGCATCGCCAGGCTGCCCATCCTTGCCCACGCCCTGGTTGCCGGTGGCCACGCCGCGCACCGCGCCGGACTCGTCCCACAACAGCTCGGCGGCTGCGAAGCCGGAGAAGATCTCCACCCCCAGCGCCTCGGCCTGCTGCGCCAGCCAGCGCGTGACCTCGCCCAGGCTGATCACGAAATTGCCGTGGTTGCGGAAACACGAGGGCTGCAGTGCCGCGGGCACCGCGCGGTGCCCGGCCTGGTCGAGGAACCAGAACAGGTCCTCGGTGACGGGCTGGCGCAGCGGCGCGCCCAGTTGCTGCCAGTCGGGCAGCAGTTCGCCCAGCGCGCGCGGGTCCATCACGGCGCCCGAGAGGATGTGGGCCCCGGGCTCGGAGCCCTTCTCCAGCACGCACACCGAGAGTTCCTGGCCGGACTGCGCGGCGAGTTGCTTGAGGCGGATGGCGGTGGCGAGGCCGGCCGGGCCGGCTCCGGCGATCACCACGTCGTATTCCATGGCCTCGCGGGGCCCATGCTGCTGCAGCCACTGCTCCGGGGTTGGCATTCGAGTCTCCGTTGTCGTGCTTGCGTTCGAGTCGTGGGGCGCATTGTAGGGCGCCGCGCAAGGAATCGAACGCTCGTTCTTTTTTATTCCCCGGATCCGGCCAGATCCTCCGCCAGTCCGGGGTCCAGGCCCCAGTCGCGCAGCAGCTGCGCGCCGGCCTGGCGAGGCCTGTGCGGCACCGGCGGCATGGTGACGCTGAAACGCGGCGCAGGCGCCGCCTGCGACACGCCGCCCGAGTCCACGAAGCTTGCGCGCGCCACATGGTGCGGATGCCGCGGGGCTTCGTCCAGGTCCAGCACCGGCGTCACGCAGGCATCGGTGCCGGCGAAGATCTCGCACCAGGCCTGGCGGCTTCGCGTGGCGAACACGCGGGCGAGCCGCTCGCGGCGCTCGGGCCAGCGCTCCCGGTCCTGCGGAGCCTCGAACTCGGCCGGGTCCAGGCCCAGCCCGCGCAGCAGTTGCTCGTGGAATTCCGGCTCGATCGCCCCGACCGCCACGTAGCCGCCGTCGGCACAGGCATAGGTGCCGTAGAAATAGGCCCCGCCATCGAGCAGGTTGTCGCCGCGGCGCCCGTTCCAGTTCCCCATGGCTCGCAAGGTGTGGATCATGGAGCCCAGCAGCGCGCAGCCCTCGCCCATGGCCGCGTCCACCACCTGGCCCTGGCCGGTGGCGCGCGCGTGGATCACGGCGGCCAGCACGCCGAAGGCCAGCATCATGCCGCCGGCTCCGCCGTCGGCCACCAGGTTGAGGGGCACCACGGGCTTGCCTCCCGGCTCGCCGATGGCGTGCAACATGCCCGACAGGGCGAGGTAGTTGATGTCGTGCCCGACGCTGGTCGCGAGCGGGCCGTGCTGGCCCCAGCCGGTCATGCGCGCGTAGACCAGGCGCGGATTGCCTTGCAGGCACTCCCGCGGGCCCAGCCCCAGGCGTTCCATGACTCCGGGCCGGAAGCCCTCGATCAGCACCTCTGCCCCCTCGGCCAGGCGTCTCGCGGCGCGCAGGTCGCGCTCGCGCTTGAGGTCCAGGCGCAGCACCCGGCGATTGCGCCGCAGCACGTCCAGTTCGGGGTCGAACACGCCGGATGCGCCCCGCCCCGGTCGCGGGACTCGCTCCACGCTGAGCACCTCGGCGCCCAGGTCGGCCAGCAACATGGCGCCCAGCGGCGCCGGACCCAGCGCGGCGAACTCCAGCACGCGCAGGCCCTGCAGCGGGCCGCCGGCAGCCTCGTGCATCACGCCTCGGCGATCGCACGCCCGATGAGCATGCGCTGGATGTCGTTGGCGCCTTCATAGATCTGGCACACGCGGACGTCGCGATAGATGCGCTCCACCGGGAAGTCCGACACATAGCCGTAGCCGCCATGGATCTGGATCGCGTCCGAGCACACCGACTCGGCCATCTCGGAGGCGTACATCTTGGCCATCGAGGCCTCCTTCAGGCAGGGCTTGCCGGCGTCGCGCAGCATGGCGGCGCGCCACACCAGCAGGCGCGCGGCGTCCAGGCGAGTGGCCATGTCGGCGAGCTTGAAGCTCACGGCCTGGTGCTCGATGAGCGTGCTGCCGAAGGACTTGCGCTGGCGCGCATAGTCCACCGCGGCCTCGAAGGCGGCGCGCGCCATGCCCACCGACTGGGCGGCGATTCCGATGCGCCCGGCTTCCAGGTTGGACAGGGCGATGCGGTAGCCCTCGCCGGGGCGCCCGAGCAGCGCCGAGTCCGGCACGCGGCAGTCCTCGAACACGATCTGCGCGGTGTCCGAGGCATGCTGACCCATCTTGTCCTCCAGGCGCGCGACCACGTAGCCGGGCGTGGAAGTGGGAACCAGGAAGGCCGAGATGCCCCGCTTGCCGGCGGACTTGTCGGTCACCGCGATGACGATGGCCACGTCGGCATGCTTGCCGGTGGTGATGAACTGCTTGACTCCGCGCAGCACCCAGGCGTCGCCGTCGCGGTCGGCACGGGTGGTGATGGCCGCGGCATCGGAGCCGGTGTGCGGCTCTGTCAGGCAGAAGCAGCCCAGGGCCTCGCCGCGCGCCAGGGGCTTGAGCCACTGTTCGCGCTGCGCCTCGCTGCCGAAGCGCTGGGTGATGCCGCAGGCCAGGGAATTCTGCACGCTGACGATGGTGGAGGTGGCGCCGTCGCCGGCGGCGATTTCCTCCAGCATGAGCACCAGGCTCATGGTGTCCAGGCCCGCGCCGCCCCATTCCTCGGGCACGGTCACGCCCATGGCGCCGAGTTGCCCCAGCTCGCGCAGCGCCTCGCGCGGGAAGGTGTGTTCGCGGTCCCACTGCGCGGCGAAGGGGGCCAGGCGCTCGCGCGCGAAGTCGCGCATCGAGTCGCGGATCATTTCCTGTTCGGCTGTCAGCATCATGGTGGTCGTTCCGGCGGATGGACAGGCGCCGCCGCCCGCGTCCCGGTCGGACATGGGCAACGCGCCGCCGCGGCGGGTAGCCGCGACAGCGTGAACATAATGCATCCGCCGGGGCGCCACCATCGGCGCCCCCCGCCACCAGGGGCCGCGGACGAGGCGGGCCTCAGGCCGCCTTCGCCTGTTCCTCGGCGGCCTGCGAAGCCGGCAGGCGGATCAGGTGGTCGAAGGCGCTGAGCGCGGCCTTCGCGCCTTCGCCCATGGCGATGACGATCTGCTTGAAGGGCGTGGTGGTCACGTCGCCGGCGGCGAACACGCCGGGCACCGAGGTTGCGCCACGCGCGTCCACTTCCACCTCGCCGCGCGGAGACAGCGCCACCGCGCCGCGCAGCCATTCGGCATTGGGCAGCAGCCCGATCTGCACGAACACGCCTTCGAGGTCCAGGCGCTGGGTGGCGCCGCTGGCGCGATCGGTGTAGAGCAGGCCCTGCACCTTGCTGCCGTCGCCGACCACCTCGGTGGTCTGCGCCTGCGTGATCACGCGCACATTGGGCAGGCTGCGCAGCTTGCGCTGCAGCACCTCGTCGGCGCGCAGGCGGGCGTCGAATTCGAGCAGCGTGACATGCTGCACCAATCCGGCCAGGTCGATGGCGGCCTCCACGCCGGAGTTGCCCCCGCCGATCACCGCCACGCGCTTGCCCTTGAACAGCGGGCCGTCGCAGTGGGGGCAGTAGGTCACGCCCTTGTTGCGGTACTCCTGCTCGCCGGGGACGTTCATGTTGCGCCAGCGCGCGCCGGTGGCCAGCACCACGCTGCGCGCCCGCAGGGTCGCGCCGCCCTGCAGGCGCAGCCGGATGGGCTCGCCAGGCGCCGCCGCCGGCAGCAGCTCGGCCGCCTGCTGGCCGCGCATGACGTCCACGTCGTAGGCCTGCACATGCTGTTCCAGCGCGGCGGTCAGTCGCGGGCCCTCGGTGTAGGGCACGGAAATCAGGTTCTCGATGGACAGGGTGTCGGCCACCTGGCCGCCCATGCGCTCGGCCAGCATGCCGGTGCGAATGCCCTTGCGCGCCGCGTAGACCGCGGCAGCCGCGCCGGCCGGCCCGCCGCCCACCACCAGAACGTCGAACACCTCGCGAGCGTCCAGCGCCTGCGCCTCGCGCTGCGCGGCGCCGCTGTCCAGGCGCGCGACGATCTGCTCCACGCTCATGCGCCCCTGGTCGAAAGGCTGCCCGTCGAGGAACACGCTGGGCACGGCCATCACCTGGCGCGACTCCACCTCCTGCGGGAACAAGGCGCCGTCGATGGCGACGTGGCGGATGCGCGGGTTGAGCACGCTCAGCATGTTCAAGGCCTGCACGGTGTCGGGGCAGCTGTGGCAGGACAGGGACATGAAGGTCTCGAAACGCCACTCGCCCTGGAGCGCGCGCACCTGCTCGGCCAGCTCGGGGGCGATGCGCGGCGGGTAGCCTCCCACCTGCAGCAGCGCCAGCACCAGCGAGGTGAATTCATGCCCCAGGGGGATGCCGGCGAAGCCGACTTCCACATCCGTGCCGCTGCGCAGGATGCGGAACGAGGGCCGGCGCGCGTCGGCGCCGTCCTCGCGCACGCTCAGCAGCGGGCTCAGCGCGGCGATCTCGTGCAGCAGTTCGCGCAGCTCGGCCGACTTGACGCCATCGTCCAGCGAGGCCACGAGCTCCACGGGCTGCTCGAGTTTTTGCAGATGGGTACGCAGTGCGTCCCGGAGTTCGGCTTCCAGCATGTTCGTTTCCTGTACGGGCGATGGCGATGCGGCCGCGCCGGCGGCGCGGCCGCGGGCGGGAGATCAGATCTTCCCGACCAGGTCCAGCGAGGGCTTCAGGGTCTTCTCGCCTTCCTTCCACTTGGCCGGGCACACTTCGCCCGGGTGGCTGGCCACGTACTGCGCGGCCTTGACCTTGCGCAGCAGTTCGGAGGCGTCACGCCCGATGCCGTTGTCGTGGATCTCGCACAGCTTGATCTGGCCTTCGGGGTTGATCAGGAAGGTGCCGCGCAGCGCCAGGCCTTCTTCCTCGATCATCACGTCGAAGTTGCGCGTGATGGCGCCGGTGGGGTCACCGATCATCACGTACTGCACCTTGCCGATGGCTTCCGAGGTGTCGTGCCAGGCCTTGTGCGAGAAGTGGGTGTCGGTGGACACGCTGTACACCTCCACGCCCAGTTTCTTGAACTCGTCGTAGTGGTCGGCCAGGTCTTCCAGCTCGGTCGGGCACACGAAGGTGAAATCGGCCGGATAGAACACGACCACCGACCAGTGGCCCTTCAGCGTGGCCTCGGACACATCGATGAACTTGCCGTTCTGGTAGGCGGTGGCCTTGAAGGGCTTGATTTCGGTGTTGATCAGCGACATCGGTAGTTTTCCTCATGAGTGTGGAAGAGCTTTCATGCTATCGGCCGGCGTCCGACGATTCCAATTGATTTTTGGGATCAGGGTCATGGGGGCAGGCTATGGGCTCGGGCCGGCGCCTTGCGTGCACAATCCCGGAGTCCGCCTGGGCGCAGGCCGCGAAGGCAGCCGCGCCGAGTGCGCCATTCCCGCCCCTCCGAGCCCTCGATGCCATCCTCACGCGCCCAGCCCCGGGGCCTCGCAGCCGCAGCGGCGTCGGCCGCGGCGAGCGGGCGCGAGCCCTCGCCGCATCGGCGCGCCCCGGGGGGGAGCGATGCCGGGCTGCGCGCCTTGGCGGCGCTCGCCGTGCTGTTGTTGCACGCGGCCGTGGTGCTGGCGCTCTGGCACGCCATGCGGCTCGCCGAGCCGCGGCCGGCTCCCTTGGCCGTGATGGTGCGCATCGAGCAGGCCCGCGCGCAAGCCAGGGGAGACGGAACCGGGGTGCAGGCATCGGGGACGGCGTCGGGGACGGCGTCGAGGGTGAGAGCGCCCGGGGTGAGAGCGCCCGGAGTGACGGCACCCACGTCGCAGGCGCCTCAAAGGCATCCGACCGAACTGCTCGCGACAGCCTCGTCGCCGCATGCCGTGCCAGGCGCAATCCACGTGCGCCCTTCCCCGCCCGCGCGCCGACAAGCTGTGAGCGACGCCAGCATTCCCTCCACGCCCGCCACGCCCTCCACGCCCCCCACCCCCTCGGCGGCTTCCGGGGCCTTCACGCCTTCCACGCCCTCGGCTCCTTCCGCTGCCTCGCAAGCCGCTGCCGCACCGCGGGGCCCCGCGCCCGCGGCCCCGGGGGCCTCGATGGCAGCGCCCGACTCCCTGCAAGCCGGAACCCCGGCAGTGGCCGCCGAACTGGTCTGCCGCCAGCAGGTGCGCCCCGACATGCCCGCCCTGGCCATCGAGGAGGGCATCGGTGGCACGGTGCTCGCCCGGGCGCGGGTGCTGCACGGCCGGGTGCAGGAGGTGAGCATCGTCTCCGGCCCGCGCATCTTCCACGAAGCCGTGCGCCGCGCCATGCTGCGCTACCGCTGCGAGGATCTCGGGGACCGGGCCGTCACGGTCACCCAGGAATTCAGCTTTCACCTGCGCTGAACCTCAGCCCGGGGGAACAGCCCTCCCGTCCCCTGCGATGGCTCAAGGTTCGGGAGGGCGATCGGGCGCATGATCGGCCTCACGCCAGGTGCGTCCCTCCTCCATGCCCATCACCAGCGAGACTTCCCAGCCCGCGGACTCCGCCTCGCCCTTTCCCGCGGCGGAGACGGCGCCCTTTGTCAGCAGCCTGCCGCCGAGCCGCAACCAGCGGCGCGCGGCCGCGGCCGCCGCCATCGCGCTGCTCCTGATCGCTGCGGCCTCGCTGCCCGCGCTGCACATCCACCTCGCTCCCTTGCGCATGCTGGTGCCGGCGTACCAGGCCGCCATGGCCATGCTGGCCCTGATCACTGCCTGGCTGTTGCTGACCCAGGCGCGCATCCTGCGATCGCGAGCGCTGCTCCTGCTCAGCGCCTGTTACTGGTTCTCGGCACTCATGGCCGTGCTGCACGGCCTGAGCTTCCCGGGCCTGCGCGATGGTGGGGGCTCGTGGCTGCCGCTGGGCCATTCGCAAAGCACGGCCTGGCTGTTCTTTCTCTGGCATGGTGGATTCGCGCTGGGCATCGGCGGCTACGCGCTGGCCGCGCCGCTGCACGCGCTGGGCGAAGCGCCGACGCTACGCGCCGCCAGCGTGGCGCTGGCCTGGGGCCTGGGCGGCCTGGCCGCGCTGGTCTGCGCGGCCATCGCCACCGTCGGCGCGACCTGGCTGCCGCCGCTGATGAGTGGCGACGGCGATCTTCGCGCCAAGACCTGGGTGGCCCTGGGCGCCTTGGCCGCCTGCGTGCTGGCGCTGGCGCTGCTGGCATGGCGCCGCGGCACGCGCACCGTGCTGGATCTGTGGCTGCACCTGACCCTGGCGGCCTGGCTGCTGGCCGTGCTGCTGGCCGGGGTGCTCAACCACGGGCGTTTCGACATGGGCTGGTACGTCGGTCGCCTGTGCAGCCTGATGGCGGATTTCACGGTGCTGCTCGCCTTGTTGCTGGAGAACGGCAAGGTGTACGCGCGCCTGGCCGATGAGCACCGCCGGGAGTACGCGTGGAGCCGCCAGCGCCTGCAGGAGAGCGAGCAACGCTTTCGTACCGTGTTCGACCACGCGACGGTGGCCATGAGCGTGCACGATGCCACCACCGGAGCCCTGCTGCAGGCCAACGCGCGTGCCTTGCAATCCTGCGGCGGCAGCCTGGAGCTGGCGCAGCGCGATGCGCCGCAAGACACGGTGCGCGCCTTCGCCTGCGCCGCCCCCGAGGCACTGATACGCGCAGCCGCCACAGCGCCAAGCCGCGTGGAATGGCATAGCCGACGCTCCGACGGGGCGGACTACTGGGAGGAGGTGCTGCTGACGCCCGTCGTGCTCGATGGATGCCCGCGTGTGCTCGCGGTGGCCAGCGACGTCACCGAGCGCAAGGAATTGCAGCGTCAGATCCTCGAGGTCAGCACGGCCGAACAGGAGCGCATCGGACGCGAGGTGCACGACGGCATCGGCCAGCAGCTCACCGCGATCAGCCTGCTCGCCAGGGCCCTGCAGCGCCGCTTGCAGCAGGCGGGCCACGAGCCCGAGGCCGAGTCCCTGGGTCAGCTGCAGTTGCATCTCGAGTCCACGCTGCAACAGACACGTGCGCTCGCGCGCGGTCTGGCCCCGGTGGACATCGATCGTCACGACCTGCCCGAGGCCCTGCGCGAGCTGGCCGGGCAGGTGCGCGAGACCACGGGGCTGGCCTGTCATTACGCGGGACCGCAGCAATTCGAGCTGCCGCGGGCCGAGCAGGCGCGGCATCTGTTCCGCATCGCGCAGGAGGGCGTGTCCAACGCGCTGCGCCACGCCGAGGCCACGGCCCTGCAGATCCGCCTGGAGCCGCAGGACCACGCCCTGGTGCTGCAGGTGCTGGACGACGGGCGCGGCGTCGCGGCTCCTGCCGCCCAGCGCGGGCGCCTGGGCCTGCACATCATGGCCTATCGGGCGGATGCGCTGGGCGCGCGCCTGTATGTGCGACGCCGGGCCGCCGGGGGCACCGAAGTGCGTTGCGAGCTCCCCCTGCCCGGCTCGCCGCCGGCTCCGCCCCCGCGAAACGGTGGCTGCGCAAGCCCGGTTGCTTCGTTACAGTAGGAGCGGGGTCGCGAGCCGCGGGCCGGGCAAGCTCCCCCGCATGAATTCGGCGAATACGGGAACACGAAAACCAGACCATGGGCCTTCTCGACTTTGCACGCCGCCTCGGCATGCGCGCAGCCACGCAACCGGGCGCGCAGCCGGGCGCACAGTCCGGTGCCACCTCGGTCGCGCCGTCCCAGGCACCCTCCCGAGCTTCCTCCCCGCACCCTGCGCAAGCCACGCCGGCCCACCACCTGGGCCCCGCCGACGCACGAGCCCAGGCGCCCGCGGGCTCGAACCCGGCCATGCCGGGAGACGCGTGCCGATTCTTCGCCTATGCCACGGGGCAGGCCTGCGTGAGCGAACGCGGCATCAGCGCCGTGGAGCGCGAGGTACTGCAGACCATCGACCAGGTGCTGGAGACCCCGCGCGCGCTGTCCAGCTGGATTCCGCGCCCGCCGGCGGTGCTGCCGCGCCTGCTGGCCTGCCTGCGTGACGACGAGGCCTCGCTGCGCGAAGCCTGCTCGCTGATCCGGGCCGATCCCTACCTGGCCGCGGAGGTGCTGCGCCTGGCGAATTCCGCGCGCCACCAGCATGGCACCCCGGTCACGGAGCTGGAGCGCGCGGTGACGCGCGTGGGCATCGAGGGCCTGCGACGCACCGTCAGCGCCAGCCTCGTGCGTCCCTTGTTCGACACCATGCGCGAGCCACTGCTGGGCCAGGCCCTGCCGCGCCTGTGGGCGCACGCGCAGACCAAGAGCGACTGGTGCCAGGCGATGGCGAGCGACCGCGGCGTGGACGCCTTCGACGCCTACCTCGCCGGACTCACCCACAACCTGGGCTGGATCGGCGCGCTCAAGGCCCTGGGACGCACCGCGGCGTTGAGCAACCCGCAAAACGCGCAGGGCTACAGCACCGAGTTCGCGCTGGCGCTGGGTCGGCGCAGCGAGCGCATGTTCGGTTGCAGCGCCGAGCAATGGCAGGTCAGCGAAGCCTTGTCACGCCTGGGTGCGGCCCTGCGGGAATGCAGCCTGGAGGACTTGCGCGAAGCCCTCGCCGAAGTCCTGCGCCAGGCCGACGCCCAGGCCACCCGCGAACTCGCGACCGCCTGAGGGGGCTTCCCTCAGAACCCCGCCGCCTGCTGCATGGTCTCGGCCACGATGCCGTGCAGCGCCTCGCGCGTACGGATGCTCGTGTCGCGCAATTCGGCGGCGATGCGCCCGCGGTTTTCCAGGAGGTAGGCGTCCTCGGTGCGCATTACGCCCAGCGCCATGTTCATCAGGCGCATGGCGCCGGTTTCCATGCACACGCCCTTGAGTGCGTGCCCTGCGTCGCGCGCCGCCTGCACGTCCCCGCCGGCCAGTGCCTCCAGGATGCGCGCGGTGTTGGCCTCGATGTCCTCGGAGGCTCGATCCAGCAGTTCCTTGATGAATACCTGACGGGTGCCGATCTGGCGCAGGCGGTCGATGACCGCCAGGTCGACGAACACCACCGGCACGGGACGCAGATGCGCGGCACCGGCCGCGGGCGCGGCCGCCGCCGCGCTCGAGCCCGCCGTGGGCGCCTCGCCCTGCCCTTGGGCCAGCAACGCGTCCGCTCCGGAGTCGCCTTCGCAGGCGGCCCGGATCGCCGCTCGCAACTCCCGCAGGCGCACCGGTTTGGTCAGTACGCCGAGCGCGCCGGTGTTGCGCAGCTTCTCGCCCGTCACCGCGGTGGCATCGGCCGTGAGGAAATACGCAGGAGCCGCGTCGCGGCGCCCGAAGCGGTAGGTCTGCAGCAGCACGCTGCCGTCCATGGCGCCGAGGTTGTAGTCCAGCAACAGCAGGTCGAAGCGATCCGGCCCGGAGAGAATGTCCAGCGCCTGTTCTCCGCTGGCCGCCGTGACCACCGAATGGCCTTCGCGCTGCAACAGTTCCTCCAGCAGATAGCGATTGGTCTGGTTGTCGTCCACCACCAGGATGCGCCGCCGATCCACGTCCTCTGCCAGCAGTTCGTCGTCCAGGTTGGCCTGGCGCTCCTCGGGCCTGGCCTTGCGCGTGCGCTGCATGCGCAGGTCGAACCAGAAGGTGCTGCCCATGCCGATTTCCGAGATCAGGCGCAGGTCCCCGCCCATGAGCTCGACCGCCTGCTTGCTGATCGCCAGCCCCAGCCCGGCGCCTTCGGAATGGGAGTTCGAATGGCCGGGCACCTGCACGAAGGGATCGAAGATGCGTTGCTGGAACTCCTTGGCGATGCCCATGCCGGTGTCGCGGACGCTGAAACGGATGGTGTAGGCGTCGTCATGCTGCTGCAGCATGGAGATCTGCAGGGCCACCGACCCGAAATCGGTGAATTTCACGGCATTGCCCAGCAGGTTGATCAGCACGCGCACCAGCCAGTGCTGATCGCCGAGCACGGCGTCGGTGATGCGCGGGTCCAGGGTCGCGGAAAACGCCAGGCCCTTCTTCTGGGCCTTCATTTCCACCGAGGCGCGCACCACCTCGAGCTGCTGCTCCAGGTCCACGGTGTCGACCGACAGCGTGAGCTTGCCCACCGACAGCCGGCTCTGGTCGAGCAGGGCGTTGATGTCCGACAGCAGATGCGAGCTCAGCGAAAGGATGGTCTCCGCCAGGCGCTTCTGGCGCTGGTTGGGAATCTCGTTGCGCAGCAGTTCCGCGGCGTTGGAGATGCCTCCCAGCGGCGTGCGCAATTCGTGGCTGGCGCGCGCCAGCAACTCGCTCTTGGCCATGCTCTCGCTTTCCGCATAGCGCAGCGCCAGGTAGAGCTTGTCCATCAGGATCCCGACATAGCCGGGGATGATCACGATGGAAATCATGCACGACAGCCAGAAACTGATGTGATCGCGCCAGTAGGGCACCAGCGGCCCCATGGCCAGGCCCACCAGCGAGGCCACCTGCGAGCTGTGCATGATGCCCTTGCTTCCCGTGCGCATGCCGTAGCCGATGGCCGAGAACACGTAGAACGGAACCACCAGTTGCGCATAGGGGCCCAGCACCAGGGTCCAGCCGGTCAGCACCGCCGCGTCGGCCACGGCGCACAGGTGCAGCAGCCAGTCCGGGAAGCGGAACTGGCGGCGCAGGCCGATGACGTAGATCGCCCCCGCGTACACCATGTGCGCGATCCCCACCGCCACCGCGTAGCGCGGCATGGTGTGGGTGAAATGAAAGGCGCTGAGCCCCAGCAAAATGATCGCGCCGCCGAAGACCAGGCGCACGATCACCTGCCCGCGCAATGCGGCGACGCGATCGAAGATGACGGGCCTTTGCATGTCTGATTCCTCTTTCGGCCGCGCCGCGGGGCAGGCCGCGGCGCGCTCCCGGTTTACTGGAACGTGCGTTGGATGGTCAATATCCGCGATTTATGCGAGAGGAAGGCCTGCACGAAATCCGGGTCCAGGTGTTTTCCGGACTGCTCGCGCAGATAACCCTCGGCCTGCTCGTAGCTCCAGGGCTCCTTGTAGGGGCGCCTCGAGGTCAGCGCATCGTAGACGTCGACCACCGCCAGAATCCGTGCCGACACCGGGATGTCATTTCCGGCCAGATGATCCGGATAACCGCTTCCGTCGAATTTCTCATGGTGCGAGCGGGCAATTTCCGCGGCCACCATCAGGGGTTCGGAATCCCCCCCCGCCAGCATGGCGTGACCGATGATGGTATGGGTCCGCATGACATCCCATTCCTCCACCGTAAGCGTACGTCGGGCCAATAAAATACTGTCTGGTATCGCAACCTTCCCGATATCGTGCAGCGGGGAAGCCAGTTCCATCATCGACGCATAGGTGTCGTCGAAGCCCAGCCCGCGCGCCAGCACGGAGGCGTAGCGCCCGATACGTGACAGATGCGCTCCGGTGTCGGTGTCGCGCTGCTCGGCCACCTTGGCCAGGCGCAGCAGGGTCTCCATCTTCTTCTTCTGCAGGTCCGCCACGACCTGCTCCACCTTGCGCTCGAGGGACTGGGCATGCTGCAGGGTCGCCAGCTGGAAGCGCCGCATGTTCAGCAGGTTGCGACAGCGCGCCGCGCATTCGCGGTAGTCGAGCGGACGGTTCAGATAATCGTTCGCCCCGGCATCGAAGGCCTCGTAGCGGATTTGCACATCCTCGACCGCGGTAATGCAGACGATGGGTGGCTCATGCAGATGCTCCAGCGCCCGCAAGGCGCGCACCAGTTCCACGCCCGTCATTTGCGGCATGCGATAATCGGTGAGCACCAGGTCGACATCGTGCGTCTGCGCGAATTCGACGGCCGCGAAGGGGTCGCAGAAGGCCACGACCTGCCCCTCCGGACAGAAGCCGCGCGCGATTTCCGTCAGGAGATGACAATTCGTCGGCTGGTCATCGACGATCAGCACGACCGGCTTGCGCCCCCAGCGATCGCTCATGTTGCCAAGATCCATCGCGAAACACCTCGATTTCTACAAGTTAGGGGGCCGCGGCCTACACACTGCAAGCAACACCGCCGCACTACCATCCCACACCACCTCACTACCCTTGCGAAGCCGCTACGGCAGGTCGCCGGATCAAAGTCCGGGCGGCTTCGTGCTTGTCTTGTCACGCGGTTTCGGTTAGGCTGCAGCAAACCATGTTACAGGAAAATTCGATGGACGCCCGATGGACTGAAGAAAATATTATCGAACTCTTGAAGAAGACGGTTTTCGATACCTTTGACATCGATCTTTCCGAGGCCACTCCTCAAACGTCGGTATCCGATATCGGGCTCGATTCCATGGCCGTGCTGGACGTGATCATGACCGTCGAGGACACGATCGGAATCAAGCTGGGGCGGATCGAACTGCCCAAGAACCCCTCCCTGCAAGACGTCGCGGCCATGGTCGCGCGCAACGTCGAGGCGCGCGCCAATGAGTGAGATCGCAATCACCGGGATCGGTGTGGTCTCGCCGATCGGCAGCAGCGCTTCCGAGGTGTCCCAAAGCCTTTCGAACCTTCGTTCCGGGGTTCGTGTTTTCGAATCCCCGGAGCTCTCCCGTCCGTTTCCGGTCGCCCCGGTCGACGCGCAATTCCGCGACCGCTTCAGCCGAGTCGAACTACCGTTCCTCGATCGTACAACCCAAATGGCCCTGGTTGCCGCAAGACAGGCCGCGGAAAGTGCTGGAATTGTGGACTATTCCACACTCGGCGAACGTGCGGGGGTGTTTTACGGCACGGTGCGCGGCGGCGGCACAACGGAATGGGAGGGAATCCGGCAGTTCTATATCGAGGGACGGCGCACGACCAAGCCCTACGTGATCATGGGCTGCATGAACAACGCGGCCGCCTCCTTCATCTCCATCCACCACAAGGTCTTCGGGCCCACCGCCTGCCATTCCTCGGCCTGTTCCTCCTCGGGCGCGGCGATCGCCGACGCCTGCCGGCACATCGCCAGCGGCGAGATCGACATCGCCTTCGCCGGCGGCGCCGAATCGGCGCTGATGCCCGTGTTCCTCGGCGCCTGGGACGGACTGCGCGCGCTGGCCGAGGTGGATGCCGACCCCTCGCGCAGCTGCAAGCCCTTCTCCGCCCAGCGCACGGGCCTGGTGCTCGGAGAAGGCAGCGTGTTCTTCATGCTGGAGTCGCGGGCGCACGCCGAGGCGCGCGGCGCGAACATCCTGGGCTACATCGAGGGCTGGGGCATCGCCTCCGACGCCCACCACATCGGCGCCCCCCACCAGCGCGGGCAGATCGCCTCGCTGCGGGCCGCCCTGGCCAAGGCCGGCGTGGGTCCCGCGGACATCGATTACATCAACGCCCATGCCACGGCCACCAAGGGAGGCGACCCTGTGGAGGTGTCCTCGCTCAAGGAAGTGTTCGGCGAGCACTGCGCGCGCATTCCCGTGAGTTCCACCAAGGCCCTGCACGGACACATGCTCGGCGCGGCCAGCGCCATGGAAATGCTGGCCTGCCTGCTGGCCATGCGCGACGGTTTCGTGCCGGCCACCGCGCACCTGGACGAGATCGACCCGGATTGCGAGGGCCTGAACCACGTCACCCAGCCCAACCTGCCCGGGACGGTGCGCCGCGCGCTGTCGCTGTCGGCGGGTTTTGGCGGCATCAACGCCGCGCTGGTGGTGCGCGCGCCCTGAGCGCGGCGCCAAGGAGCCGACGCACCGGGGTCCGCGGAGCGCCGCAAGCTGCGGGAGCGGGGCCGTGATCGTCAATTTCTTGACGACTCCGTCCCTTCTCCGCGCCGCAAGGCCCGTGCGCGCAGGGGCTGGAACACGCAAGTAGCTGCTGGCATCGTCCTTGCTTGAAGGGTTCCGAGCGCCTGTGGAGGCGCATCTGCGAATCCCCCCGACCATGATCCCGCAGCAGACCCTGTCCCGACTGAAATACCTGCCGCAACTGGCCCCGGCCGAGAGCGCGCTGGTACAGACGCGATTCGACGCCGCAAGTTCCGCGCTATGGGTCTCCATGGTTCCGCGCGAGGGCAAGCCGCACAATTTCTCGCGTGAACTCCTTGGCTCCCTGCAGTCGCTGACCGAGCATTTCGACGACCTCGGCCCCCGCTGGGAGAACGGCGCGGGCGAAGAGCCGGTGCACTACGTGATCCTGCGTTCCCTGCACCCCGAGTATTTCAGCCTGGGCGGTGACCTGGCGCACTTCCTGGAGTGCATCCGTGCCCACGACGCCCATGCCCTGCGGCGCTATTCCATGCAGTGCCTGGACATGATCCATCGCTGGGCCACCGTGCTCAACCGAAACTCCACGACCCTGTCCCTGGTCCAGGGTCGCGCGCTGGGCGGCGGCTTCGAGGCCGCGCTCGCGGCGGATTTCATCATCGCCGAGGAGCAGGCCGAGTTCGGGCTGCCGGAGATCCTGTTCGGGCTGTTCCCCTGCTCGGGAGGCATGAGCCTGCTGGCGCGCCGCATCGGCGTGGCGGCCGCCGAGCGGATCATGCGCACCGGCAAGATCTACTCCGCGGCCGAAATGCTCGAGATGGGCGTGATCGACGAGATCTGCCCGACCGGGCGCGGCGAGGCCGCCGTGCGCGAGTTCGTGGCCGAGCATGCCAAGCGCCGCAAGGCCCGCATGGCCCTGCAGCGCGCACGCTCGCGCATGCAGCCGCTGGACTACGCGGAGCTGGCCACCGTGGTCGACGAGTGGGTGGAAACGGCCCTGCAACTCGACGCCGACGAGATCCGCGTGCTGGAAACCCTGGTGCGCATGCAGCGAACCGAATTCGCGCATTGAGCCCTGGCGTCCCGTCCCGGCGCGCTCCCGGCAGGCCCGGGGCGCCGCCGCAATGATTCGTTGCAGGGCCGTGGGGAATGCGTGTTCTCCCCTTTGTCATTTCCGGGGAGTAGGCTGATCATTGCTCGATCCGCCAACTTCACCAAACGACATGACCGTCGCCAAGCGCCTGGCCCTGCTCATCGGGCTCGCCATCGCCGGCCTGCTGGGCCTTTCCGGATTCGGATCCTCGCAGATCCATCGGGTGTTCGATTCCACGAACTTCGCCAACGTCCACACGGTTCCCGCGCTGGTCGACCTCGATCTGCTGCGCGATCACTTCCTGCGCGTGCGGCGCTGGACCAACGACGTCATCAACCATCCCGGTCCCTCCGAGTTGCGCAACGCGCGCAGCCGGATCCAGCAGGACTCGCGCTTCGTCCAGCAATCCCTGGCCGACTATGCCCGCACCGCCCAGGCCCCGCGCGACAAGCAACTGCTGGAGGCCGAAGGCGCCACATGGCAGGCCTACTCCAAGAGCGTCGCGCAGATCCTGGCCGCCATCGCGGGCGGCAACATGGACCTGACCCAGCAACTCCAGCCCGGCAACGAGGCCCTGGCCGATCGCCTGGCCCACCAGATCGACGCCCACTTCGACTACAACGTGCAGCAGGCGCATGCGGGTGCAGCCAGCGCCCGGAAGGTCATGGCATCCAGCATGCTGCAGTTCCTGCTGGTCAGCGCCGCGATCGCCGTGCTGCTGCTGGCCGGAGGCTGGCTGATCCTGCGCGCGCTGCTGCGCCAGCTCGGTGGCGAGCCCGCCGTGGCCGTCGATGTCGTGCGCAAGGTCGCCGCGGGTGATCTCTCGGTGCATGTGCCCACACGCGCCGGAGATACCCGCAGCATGCTGGCCGCGATGCGCGAAATGGTGGAGAAACTCTCCGACACCCTGGGCTCGGTGCGCGCCGCGGCGGACAACCTCGCCGCCGCCTCGGGACAGGTGTCCAGCACGTCGCAGAGCCTTTCCCAGGGCGCGTCGGAACAGGCCGCCTCGGTGGAGCAGACCTCGGCCACGCTGGAACAGTCGGCGGCCTCGATCAAGCAGAACGCGGACAACGCGCGCCTGACGGCGGGCATGGCCCGCCAGGCCGCCCAGCAGGCCCGCGACGGCGGTGCCGCCGTGCGCAAGACCGTGGAGGACATGCTGGCCATCGCCGAGCGCATCGGCATCGTCGACGACATCGCCTACCAGACCAATATGCTGGCCCTGAACGCGGCCATCGAGGCCGCGCGCGCGGGCGAGCACGGCAAGGGCTTCGCCGTCGTCGCCGCCGAGGTGCGCAAGCTCGCCGAGCGTGCCCAGGTGGCCGCGCGCGAGATCGGCGAACTGGCCTCGGGCTCGGTCAAGCAGGCCGAGGGCGCCGGAGAGCTGCTGGCGCAGATGGTGCCGGCGATCACCCGCACCAGCGAACTCATCGAGGAGATCGACGCCGCCAGCGCCGAACAGGCCACCGGCATCGAGCAGATCAACCAGGCGATGTCCCAGCTCAACGCCACCACCCAGCAAAACGCCTCGGCCTCCGAGCAACTGGCGGCGACCGCCGAGCAGATGAACGGCCAGTCGGCCGAGCTGCAGGCGCAGGTGGGCAAGTTCCGCCTGCCCGGGGCCGAGGGGAGCCCGACCGGCGCGCCCTCCCCGGCCTCACCGGCCTCCCCGCGCGCGGCAGCGGGCAGGTCCCTGCCCCAGGCGCCCGCCGCGCCCCTGCCCGGCACCGCACCGGCATCCGCCAGGGAGCAGTTCGTGCGCTTCTAGCACGCTGTCGAACGACCCCGGGGGGCGTTCAACGGCCTGCTGGTGTCCTGTCCCGCGGCAGAACTCGAAGCGCAGCGACTCAGGAATAGTTCGCCGTGGTCGACACGGCGAGCGGCCAGAAATAGACCTGCCCCTGGCTGTCGGCCGCCGCCATGTCCACCACGTAGAGCCCGGAGCCGGCGTCGGCCGGCGCGGTGATCGTCAGGTTCACGGTGTCGCCATTGAGGCCCTGCTTGTCGACATGCAGGCTCCACCCCTGCAGATCGCTGGAGCCCGAGTTCGTGTAGACGGCCTTGACGATCGCGTTCAGCGTGATCGGGCCCACCGCTGTCGAGGAGGCGAACAGGCGCATCGGCAGCGTCACGCTCTTGCCGGCAGGCACCACGCTCCCCTGGAAACTGCCCAGGTAGCCGCTCAGCGTGGCGATGGACGAGGTCGCGGGCACCGCGCCGAACAGGGCTCCGCCCGAAATCGCCGATCCCGGCACGCAGGGGTCCTGGGCCGCCGCGGCGGCCTGGTTCGACCAGATGGGCTGGAGGATGTAGGAACTCAGGTCCGCCTCGGTGGTCGTGTAGATCTCGCACATATCGCCGATCTCGGTGCCCGTGTTGCCGATCACCGGGCCCCACAGGTAGTTGTCGGAGCCCGTGAGCTGCGCATAGCCGAGATAGCCGCTGGGGTCCGCGACCCCCTCCATCACCTCATGCTCGGTGGCGATCTGGTTCGACGCATCGGAGGGCAGCGGAACGATTGCGAAGGGAACCAGGGTGCTGTTCGTTCCGACATACACGCCCGTGTGATAGGCGGCGGCGCCCGCGACATCCAGCGTGGTTCCATTCGGAAGGAAGAACACGAAGAAATGCCGTGAATCCAGCGTACCGCCCTCCCAGCTCGCGGCATTCGTGGTGAGCAGGTTGGCTGCGGTCGATCGGCTGAAGGGCGATGCAGCGGAGCTGCTGAGCACCACGGGCTGCGTGACGCTGGCCGCACCCACGCCGTACTGGGCCAGCGTGGACCACAGCGAGCTGGCCACCAGCTTCTGCAGGAAGCTCGTCTCCTGCCCCTGGGCGCTCGCCGGATCGTTGCTGAAGTACACCGGCGTGATGATCGGGTCGGGCATCACCTCGGGGGTCGGAGTCTGCGAGTTCCCGCTCGTGCCCGGTCCGACCTGGGGCAGCGTGGGGGTCAGCGCCGGGTAGCTCGAGCAACTCACCGAGACGATGGCATTGCGCATCTGTGCCACCTGCACCGACGTTCCCGCCGTGAGACTCGCGAAGGTCCCGCTGCCCTGCGTGGTCTCCACCTCGAACTCGCAGGTCTCGCCCGAGGGCTGCTGCGCGATGGACAGCGTGGCGGCCGCGGAGGCCTGCAACTGCGCGGAGCCGTTCTGCGAAATGGTGGCCGAGCTGCTGCCGCCGCTGATGGTCAGGTTCTGCCCCGAATTCAGCCCGGAGACCTGGAAGGACAGGGCCGCCATGGTCGGGCCGGTCGGGCTGGTCGATCCGGTCGCTCCGGTCGCTCCGGTCGATCCACCCCCACCCCCACCCCCGCCCCCACCCCCACCGCAGGCGGCAAGGAAGCTGCTGCTGCAAATCGCGGCGAACAGGACGCCGCGACGCAAGGCTCGGGTATTCATGAATGTGTCTGGGGAGAATGGGTGGAGGGTTCGATATCGTGCGCGGGAATCGCGCTGAAACATCGATGCAGGTTTTCCGGAGGACCTCTGGAAAATAGGACCTCCAGTATCCAGACCCCACCCTGTGAACCACGGATCCCTGACCCGGGAGCTTCATCAAAATCGATGATTCCCGGGTCCGCTCGCGCGACGGAATGAGGAAATACAGAGTTTGGCTGGTTCGCGGCAGTTTAATAACCGATTAACGCTCGCGCAACCGCCGGAAAATGTCGCGGCCAGGAGGCAATCGATCGGACGCGGTTTCGCAGGAGGCCCTGGGCCGGCCGTGACACCCTCAAAAAGTCGTGTTCCTCGTGTTTTCCGACAGACCTTCCCGAACCCACTCGCCAGGCCTCGGCCGCGGCAGGCCCGCCCGCTCCCGCCTGGCGGGCAGCGCGGGGCAAAAGGGTGGATTTTTTCTCAGCCGGGGAGCTTTTCTCAGGCTGCGCCGGTTGCCTCCCGTTCCATCAGGCCCGAAACTGCTGTTGCAGGGCAGCAATGCCCGCATGGCACGCGATCCCGGCAGCACGAGGACAAGGCTCGAGGCGATGTTGAACGATCTGCGCAGGAAAATCAGGGGCCTGTTCCTGGGTCCCGAGGCCACTCCATCGGTCCGTTGCTTCGGCTCGGATACCGACGGAGCGGCTCGCAGCGCCTTTCTGGTGTCCGTTCTCGCGGACGAAGCGATGTCCGAGGTCTTCGGCCGCATCACCTTCCGATTCGACCGGATGTCGCGTACCCTGACCGTGTCCGAGGCCCAGATGACCGAGCGCTGGCGGCATGTGTCCATCGTCCAGGACATGCTCGCCGCGGCGATTCACAAATGCGCCGCCCGCCAGGTCGTCGTGAACGAGGCCGGCAATCCCTGCTGGACCCAGCTCCTGGGGCGCGAGGTGGCCGGCGCCAGGGTGAGACACGCGGAACGCTAGGCGGAGCGCGAGGCCGGCAGATCGAGGCGCAGCACCAATCCGGATCGTTGGTCGTCGCGCTCGCGCAGCGAGATGGTCGCGCCGATGCGCAGCGCGGCTTCGCGGGCGATGGCGAGCCCCAGCCCGGTCCCCTCGCCACCCTGTTCGCGCAGGCGCAGGAAGGGCTTGAAGGCGTCGTCGCGCTGGTTCGGCGCGATTCCCGGCCCGCTGTCGATGACCTCGCAGCGCACGCCCTCCCGCAGGGCCTCCATGCGCAACGTCACCTCGCCTCCCGGCGGGGTGTACTTGAGCGCGTTGTCGATCGCGTTGCCTAGGATGGCGCGCAGCAGCTGGGCGGAGCTGCGGACTTGCAGCGCCTCGGGCAACTCCATGCCGAGGTCGATTCCGCGCCGCTGCGCCAGCGGGAAGCCGGCCGCCAGCAATTCGCGGCCCAGGCTGCCGAGATCGATCCACTCCTCCACGGCGTCCGCGCTTTCGATGCGCGCCAGATCCAGCAACTGCTCGCTGAGCTTGCGCGCGCGCTCGATGCCCTGCTCCAGCGGCTCCAGGCGCAGGCGCGCCTCGTCCAGGGACTGGGCATGACGCACGTTGCGCGCCTGGAGCGCGAGCGCCGTCAACGGCGAACGCAGCTCATGCGCCGCATCGGCGACGAAGCGCTGTTGCTGCCTCATCAGCTCCCGGGTGCGCTCGAGCAATCCTTCGATGGCGTCGACAAAGGGCTGGATCTCCGCCGGCATGCCCGTCCATTGCAAGGCCGCGCCCTGCAGCGACTGAGAGGACTCCAGCTGCCTCGCAGCGCGCACGACGGGGGCGAACCCTCGCCGCACACCCCGTCCGATCAGCCAGATCAACAGCGGAACGAGCAGCAAGGAGGGAAGCAGCGCGCGCAGCGCACCATTCCAGGCCAGTTCGTCGCGCGCATCGGTGGCCTGCGCGACGACGGCCGTGTAGGGCCCCTGGCGCTGGATCCACACCCGCATGCGCCCTGCGGGACCTTCGAGGCTGTGCATACCCTCCGACACCCTCGCATCCAGCCAGGGCGGCCGCGGATCGATGGGCAACATCAGCGCGTGAATGCGCGCATCGTGGTCCTCGATCCCGAGCCCCGCGGTGCCGGCGGCCTCACGACCGGGGTGCCGCAGCAGCAGCGCGGCTACCTGGCGCAACATGTCGTCCTGGGATTCGCGCAGTTCCCGCCAGGCCAGCACGAACTGGATGGCCGCCGCCAGCACACCCAGCGCGACGACCGCCACGCCGGTGTGAAGCAGCAAGCGTCGCTGAAAGGAACTTTTCATCGTCCCTTGTCCACCATCCACCCGGCGCCGCGTACGTTCCTGATCACGTCCGCCCCGAGCTTCCTGCGCACGCCGTGGATGAGAAAGTCCACCGCGCTGCTCTCGACCTCCTCGTTCCAGCCGTACAGCCGGTCCTCCAACTGCGCGCGCGTGAGAATGGTTCCCGGGCGCAGCAACAGGGCATGCAGCAGCGCGAACTCCCGCGCCGTCAGGCTGACGTGGGCGTCGCCGCGCCAGGCCTCCCGGGTCGAGGGATCGAGACGGACATCCCCGTTGCCCAGCTCGGCCCCCGCCTGCCCCGATTGCCGGCGCACGACCGCGCGCATGCGGGCCAGCAGCTCGTCCATGTCGAAGGGCTTCACCAGGTAGTCATCGGCGCCGAGATCCAGCCCGCGCACACGGTCGGCCGCCGCGTCGCGGGCGGTGATCAGAAGCACCGGCACGCGATCCCCGCGCTCACGCAGA
Organism: Pseudomonadota bacterium; assembly: GCA_021846965.1. GTDB lineage: Bacteria > Pseudomonadota > Gammaproteobacteria > Burkholderiales > Burkholderiaceae_C > Thiomonas_A. The sequence continues at coordinate 23,108 of JAJZWA010000028.1, forward strand.
CGCCGCAGCAGGCTGAGGCCGTCGCGCCCGGGAAGGCCGATGTCGAGCAGCACGATCTGATGCTGGGCGTCGAGCAGCACACGCTCCGCCGTCTCCCCGTCACGTACATGGTCGACGGCGTAGGCCGCGTCGCGCAAGGCGAGCTCGACCGCCGCCGCGATCATCGGATCGTCCTCGATCAACAGCACGCGCATGCGCCCCGCCCCTCGCGCTCAGTGCGCTGCCGCCGCGGCACGCTGCGGCAACAGTCGAAGCGCGATCACGATGCCCCCGATCAGCACGGCCGAGGCCGCGAAGCGGCTGAGCTCCAGCCCGCCAGCGGCAATCGGCTTGTCCAGGAAGTCGCCGAGCACGGCCCCCAGCGGACGCGTCAGGATGAAGGCGGTCCAGAACAATGCGGTGCGCGAGACGGCCGTGCGCCAGTACAGCAGGGCCACGACCACCAGCGCCAGGCCGAACAACCAGGCCGCGCCCAGGTAGCCCAGGCCCGCCGTGTCGGCGCTCCAGTCTCCCAGTGCGGTGCCGAGGGTCTGCGAGAACATGATGGTCACCCAGTAGAACACTTCAGCCTGGCCCGATTGCACGCTCGCCACGGCCACGCTTCCGGTGGTCCGACGCCACAGCCACAGGGATAGGCACAGCAAGGCCAGCAACAGACTCGTACCGCCAGCGTAGCCGATCCCCAGCGAGCGATCGGCGAAGTCGGCCAGGGTCGTGCCCACCGTGGTCGTCGCGATGATGGTGGACCAGTACAGCAGCGGCCGAAAGCGGTCCGCGCGCATCTGCGCCAACACCAGCACCGCGAAAACCACGGCGAAGGCGGCCGTTGCGGCCAGGTAGCCCAGGTGCAGGGACATGGAGGCCGCGTCGCCGGCGGTTTCGCCCAGGGTCGTGGCTGCGATCTTGATCAGCCAGAAGCCCAAGGTGGCTTCAGGGACTTTTGCGAGCGCGGATTCGATCGAATGGGATGTCATCGGAAGACCATACAGAGGTGGCAGGGCCCGGGCCGCGGCGTGCGCCGCGGCCCGAGGGCGTTGACTCAATCCTTCTCGGAACCCTCGACGCTGTCCTCGAGCACCTTGCCCGTCTTCGCGTCCACCCCGATCTCCCGCTCTCCCTGCGGGGTCTTGAGGTCGAAGGAATAGCGCAGCCCGCTGCCCCCCTTCTCCTGCTCCAGTTCCTGGTCGACGATGGTGGCGCCCGGCACCGCCTGGCGGGCGATCTGCGAAGCCTGCTCGAGGGTGATGGCCGCGCCCTTGGCGTACTGCTGGCCCTCATAGGCATGGGCCGCGGTGGCCGCGAGCCATGCCGCGCCGGTCAGCCCCACGATGACAACCGTCTTGTGCAACTTCATGGACATTCTCCTGAACGGAATGGTCCCCGCGGCCCGGGTGGCCGTGGGCAGCGCCTACAGGGCGCATGAGCAGGAGTGTGCGCAGGAAGATTTAGCCCACATTTAGCGCCTGGGCCTTGCCGGAAGGCGCAAGCAAGGGCATGAAGCATTCGGGCCGCGCCTCGCCCTTGCCCCTCGGCTGCGCGCCCATCGTTGACGAACGCGGCGCGGAAGAACCATGTCGCCAGGCCGTTTACCGACTGCTTGCGTCGGAATCGAGCGAGATGTCCAATTTGCCCGTAGGCCAGGGCACCATCTCCGCGAGTTGGGGTACGCCAAGGGGCAGCGCACCACCGGGGATCAGCAATACCCCGGGCACGGAGGTCAGGTGTGCCCACTCCAGCAGGCTGTCCGTCGTGTAGACCACAAGATATCTGGCCCGGGAATGGGCTTCGGACAGGGGAATGGTCTGCTCGAGCGCCGCGAATCGCAGTGGAAAGGCCGAGGACGGGATCGCGCGCAATCCCCTGGGGTCGGTCGTTTCGATGGGAGTGAAGCTGTCATCCAGCAGCATTGCTGCCGGCGCGAATACACGAAAACGCTTGGGAACCCCACTCGACATCCCCTTGCTGTGCAGCTTGATCACATAGGGTGCCGAATATGGGGGCAATTCGAAGGCGCGGAAATAACTTCTTCCGGTCGGGAAATCGAAAGCCCCCTCGCCGCGCACGATCTCCGCGGACGTCGTTTGACCGGGCACGAGCTTTTCAAACCGGAAGTCACGCATCCTGCGGCAACAGGTCGGCGCGGCATCCAGCACCTTCCTGAAGAACGCGGCGCGCGCCTCCGCCTTGCTCAGGTCAAAGACCTGCAGTCTGCCGATGTTGCCCTTCGCCAGGCTGGGGTTGCGCCTGAGCAACTCGGCCCTTTCCTCCTGGAAATGATCGGAGAAGCTGATCGAGACATTGCGGACATTCGCCGATCCAATGGCGCTGAAATGCTTGTTGCCACGCATCTCCAGATCGCCAAAATAATAGGCGCCCGGTTTGTCCGGAACATCGAAGGCCAGCGAGACGATGTCACCGCTGGGCTCGTGCAGCACGATGTTGAGCAGCTGCATGCCGGGCTTCAGGATCCAGTGGAAGCGACCCTTCTCGCCCATGGACTCCACGATGAGCAAAGGCTCACCGACGGATTCGAGCGGAGCGATCTTGAAGCTTGTGCTGAAGGTGCTCAAGCTTCGGATTTTTCCGTCGCGCACCAGGATCATTCGCCCAAACACCAGCTCCTTGTCATCCAGGCTTGTATTGCCTTGCTCGTAATGAACGCTCGCACACCCTGCGACCATCATCAGGAGCGCCATGGCCGCGAATCTTTTCAGCAAGGTATAGGGTGACATGACTGGCAAGCCCTAGTGTCCTGAGTTAGAAGTTCGTTTCATGATTGCTTGCGGGGCCGTGAGCGTTCGAAGTAGTGCCTGAAGAGGCGCTCGGATTCGCGCAGTCCCTCCTCGGTCAGCACCAACGATTTGGTCTTGTTGACCGGATCGGCGATGAGTCCTCGCGCATGCAGGCGGCCAAGCGCATCCCAATCATGGCCCTTCCAGGCTCGGTTTCCGTCGTGCAGCGTGAGGTGCAGAAGGGCGAGCACGGCCTCGTCGATGGCGTCGGTGTCGATGTCCATGGTCTCAGGACTCCACAGGCTGAACACGGTTGCAGAATCGCTCGATGCTGGCAAGGATCGCGTCGGCGGACTTGGACCAGACGAAGGGCCTGGGCGCGGCGTTGTGGACATCCAGGTACTCGCGGATGGACTGTTCGAGTTGCAGCGTCGAGCGATGGGTGGAGCGGCGGATGCAGCGCTCGGCCAGTGTGGCAAACCAGCGCTCGACCTGGTTGATCCAGGACGCGGAGGTGGGCGTGAAGTGCACCTGAAAGCGCGGCCTGGCCGCCAGCCAGCGCCGGATGGTCGGCGTCTTGTGCGTGCCGTAGTTGTCCATCACCAGATGAATGTCGAGTTCGGCTGGGACATTGGCCTCGATCGTGCGCAGGAACTTCAGAAACTCACTGCTGCGATGGCGACGATGCGTCTCTCCGATGACGCGGCCGGTAGCTACGTCCAACGCCGCGAACAGCGTGGTCGTGCCGTGCCGGACATAGTCGTGGGTGCGCCGCTCGGGCATCCCAGGCGCCAGCGGCAGCATCGGCTGGGTTCGATCCAGCGCCTGGATCTGGCTCTTCTCGTCCACGCACAGCACCATGGCCCTGCGCGGTGGGTCCAGGTACAGGCCGACGATGTCGCGCACCTTGTCGACGAACATCGGATCTGTCGACAGCTTGAACGTCTCCTGGCGATGGGGCTGCAAGCCGAAGGCACGCCAGATGCGCGAAATCGCCGTCTGCGACATGCCCATCGCATGGGCCATCGTGCGCGTGCTCCAGTGCGTGGCCCCGCTGGGCACGCTCTCCAGGGTTCGCGCGATCACCGCGTCCACTCGCGCATCATCGATGCTCCGCGGTGCCCCCGAGCGCGGCGCGTCCAGCAGCCCTTCCACGCGTTGCGCCACAAAACGACCGCGCCATTTGCACACGGTCTGCTCGCTCACGCGCTGACGCGCGGCTACCACGCGACTGTCTTCGCCCTGCGCGCAGGCCAGCACGATGCGTGCCCGCAAAGCCAGCGCCTGCGCCGTCTTGCGCCGCAGGGTCAGCGCCACGAGTTCCTTGCGTTCCACCTCGGTCAACACCAAAGGCGCCTTCGGTCTTCCGCTCATCTCAGCCTCACCGTGTGATCACCATACACGATGGACTCCAAAAAGCGAAAATAGCTCAATGAATTTCTAACTCAGGACACTAGCAGGCTGTTGAAATACCGGAGGGGGCCGCGCACAGGCGCAAGGACTCCCAGGCCCTGGAGCCTGCTCACCCTGTCCGGCCTGCTCGCTCGATAAGCACGCAACTCTCATTGCCAACATCCCCGGAGGCTCAGGCGAGCACGGTGTCGGCAGTATCCAACCCGACGAACAGGGATCGATCGGGGCAAGCGCTTCCGCCCTGATCTGCAGCAAGCTCTGGCGCAATCAAGGGCTCGCAGGCGGCCGCCCGGGAAAGCATCCGAGGCGATGTCATCGGAAGACCCCGCAGAGGTGGCAGGGCCCGGGCCGCGGGCAGCACTTCCGGGACGCAGGAGCAGGCGTGATCGGCGCACGATGGACGTGCGTCGCCGCACCGAGGCAGTGCCCCGTTGTTCGTGCCTGGTGCGGTTTCCCGCATCAACACCGTCCTTCTGGCATGGAACGGCCCCTGGCACGGCATTTGCTGAATGGCGGTGGAGGCGGTCAATGGTGACCGTCTCCACCATTCAACACTGCCTGGCCCCGACGATGGGGCCCGGCACCGGCAAAGGCGCTTCACGCATCCCGCTTCGGGGTGCGGGAGGCGCCTTTTTTCTTGGGCTGCTGCCAATCGACTCGCATGAAACCCAGACTCGTTCTCGTCGGCAACGGCATGGCCGGGGTGCGCACGCTGGAGGAACTCCTCAAGCTGGCTCCCGACCTCTACGACATCACGGTATTCGGCGCCGAGCCCCATCCGAACTACAACCGCATCCTGCTGTCGCCCGTGCTCGCCGGCGAGCAGACGGCCGAGCAGATCGTGCTCAACCCCCGCGAATGGTATGCCGAGCATGGCATCACGCTGCACACCGGACGCAAGGTCGTCGCCATCGACCGCCGCCGGCGCGTCGTGCGCGCGGACGACGGCACGCAGGTCGCCTACGACCGCCTGCTGCTGGCCACCGGATCGCGCCCCTTCATGCTGCCGGTGCCCGGCCGTGAGCTCGACGGCGTCGTGGGCTACCGCGACCTGGCCGACACGCAGGCGATGATCGAGGCCGCGACGCGCCATGAGGACGCCGTGGTCATCGGCGGCGGGCTGCTCGGGCTGGAAGCTGCCAACGGTCTGATGCTTCGCGGCATGCGCGTGACCGTCATCCACCTGATGCCGTGGCTGATGGAGCGCCAACTCGACGAGACGGCCGCGTCGATGCTGCGGGAATCGTTGCAACAGCGGGGTATCGTGTTTCGCCTCGACGCGCGCACCCGGGAACTGCTCGGCGACGCGAGCGGACGGGTGCGCTCGGTGTGCCTCGACGACGGCTCGGAGATCGCCGCCCAGCTCGTGGTCATGGCCGCGGGCATCCGGCCGGACACCGAGCTGGCCGAAGGCGCGGGCCTGCATTGCCATCGTGGCGTGGTGGTCGACGACACGCTGCAGACCGTCACCGACCCCCGCGTATACGCCGTCGGCGAATGCGCCTCGCACCGTGGCGTGGCCTACGGGCTGGTGGCGCCGCTGTTCGAGCAGGCCAGGGTCTGCGCCACCCACCTCGCCCGCTTCGGCATCGGGCGCTACGCCGGCTCGGCCCTGTCGACCAAGCTCAAGGTCACGGGCATCGATCTGTTCTCCGCGGGTGACTTCATGGCCCGTGACGGCAGCGAGGAGATCGTGCTCAGCGACCCTGCGGGCGGCGTCTACAAGAAGCTGGTCATCCGCGACGACCGCCTGGTGGGTGCCTGCCTGTACGGCGACACCGTCGACAGCGCCTGGTACTTCCAGCTTCTGCGCGAGGGCCGCGCCATCGGCGGCCTGCGAGATCGCCTGATGTTCGGGGAATCCGGGCTGGGCGACGCGGGTCACCAGGGGCAGAACCGGGCCGCGTCCATGGCCGACGATGCCGAGGTCTGCGGATGCAACGGCGTGTGCAAGGGCACGATCGTGCGTGCGATCAAGGACCAGGGCCTGTTCACCCTCGACGACGTACGCAGGCACACGAAGGCCAGCGCCAGCTGCGGCTCCTGCGCGGGCCTGGTCGAGCAGATCCTGATGTCCACCGTGGGCGGCGACTATTCGGCCACGCCCAGGGAACGCGCCGTGTGCGGATGCACCGACGCCACGCACCAGCAGCTGCGCCATGCCATTCGCGAACATCACCTGCTGTCGATTCCGGCGGTGATGCACTTCCTCGAATGGCGCACCCCGAACGGCTGCGCAAGCTGCCGGCCGGCGATCAACTACTACCTGCTGTCGACCTGGCCCGGCGAGGCCGCGGACGACCCGCAAAGCCGATTCATCAACGAGCGCGCGCACGCCAATATCCAGAAGGACGGCAGCTTCAGCGTCGTTCCGCGCATGTGGGGCGGAGAGACCAGCGCCGCCGAGTTGCGCCGCATCGCCGACGTGGTCGACAAGTACGCCATTCCGACCGTCAAGGTCACGGGCGGGCAGCGCATCGACCTGCTCGGCGTGCGCAAGCAGGACCTGCCCGCCGTGTGGCGCGACCTGGGCATGCCCAGTGGCAGCGCCTACGCCAAGGCCCTGCGCACGGTGAAGACCTGCGTCGGCAGCGAGTGGTGCCGCTTCGGCACGCAGGACAGCACGAGCATGGGCAAGGAACTCGAGCGCGCGCTGTGGCGCATGCAGGCGCCGCACAAGGTCAAGCTGGCGGTTTCCGGATGCCCCCGCAACTGCGCCGAATCCGGCATCAAGGACGTCGGCGTCATCGGCGTCGACTCCGGCTGGGAGATCTACGTCGCCGGCAACGGCGGCATCAAGACCGAAGTGGCGCAATTCCTGGTCAAGGTGCGCGACCGCGAGCAGGTGCTCGAGCACGCCGGAGCCTTCCTGCAGCTGTACCGGGAGGAAGGTTGGTACCTCGAGCGCACGGTGCACTACGTCGCCCGCGTCGGCCTCGACCATGTCAAGCGCCGCGTGGTCGACGACGCCCAAGGCCGTCGCGCGCTGTGGGCGCGCCTGCGATCGGCCGTCGCCGATCTGCCGGATCCGTGGCATTCCATGCAGGAAGCCGCGGTCGACGAGCGTCAGTTCATCCCCCTCGTCCCCGCCTGAGGCCCTCATGGAAAACTGGATCGAAGTCTGCCGAGTCGATGACATTCCCCGCCAGGGCGCGCGCACGGTGGCGCGCGCCGGCGGCGAGGGCAACCTGGCGCTGTTCCGCACCGACGGCGATGAGGTGTTCGCGCTGCTCGACCGCTGCCCGCACAAGGGCGGGCCGCTGTCACAGGGCATCGTGTTCGGCCGCAGCGTGGCCTGCCCCCTGCACAACTGGACCATCGCGCTCGACGACGGTCGCGCCGCCCCGCCGGACGAGGGCTGCGCGCGCAGTTTCGCCGTGCGCATCGCGCAGGGACGCGTCTACCTGCGCGGCGACGCGCTCGCCGGGAAGCCCGATGCGCCCGAGGCCTGCGGCCGTGGCTGAGACGCGCTCCACCTGCCCCTACTGCGGCGTCGGCTGCGGCGTGCTCATCGCCAGCCACGAGGGTCTCATCACGGGCGTGCGCGCGGACCCCGAGCACCCCGCCAACCGCGGCCGGCTGTGCAGCAAGGGCGCCACGCTGCACCTGAGCGCCACCCCCCAGGTGCTGCAAGGCGCGCGGGCGCTGCGGCCCGAGATGCGTCGATCGCGCGATGCCGCGCGTCAGGCGGTGGGCTGGGAGCCGGCGATGGCCTACGTCACCGAGCGCTTCGCCGACATCATCGCCCGGCACGGCCCGCACAGCGTGGGCCTGTACATCTCGGGGCAGTTGCTGACCGAGGACTACTACGTGTTCAACAAGCTGGCCAAGGGCCTGCTGGGAACCAACAACCTCGACTCGAACTCGCGTCTGTGCATGTCCAGCGCGGTGGCCGGCTACAAGCACGCCTTCGGCGCCGACGCGCCACCGACCTGCTACGACGACATCGCGCACGCCGACTGCCTGTTCATCGCCGGGTCCAACACGGCCTGGGCGCATCCGATCGTGTTCCGCCGCATCGAGGACGCACGCCGGGCGCGCCCCTCGATGAAGATCATCGTTGTCGACCCGCGCCGCACGGAGACCGCCGAGATCGCCGACCTGCACCTGCGCATCGAGCCCGGCACCGACGTGGCGCTGTTCCACGGCATGCTGCACCTGATGCTGCGCGAGGCGCTGGTCGACGAAACCTTCATCGCCGAGCACACGCAGGGTTTCGAGGCCCTGCGCGAACGCGTGCGCGACTTCACCCCGGCGCTGGCGGCGCAGATCTGCGGGCTGGCGCCCGAACGCATCGAACAGGCCGCACGCTGGTTCGCGGGGCTGCGCGAGGACGGCTCGCGGGCCGCCACGCTCTCGCTGTACTGCCAGGGATTGAATCAGTCCAGTTGCGGCACCGACAAGAACAAGGCCTTGCTCAACCTGCACCTGGCTTGCGCGCAGGTCGGGCGCGAAGGCGCGGGCCCGTTCTCGCTGACCGGGCAGCCCAACGCGATGGGCGGACGCGAGGTCGGCGGCATGGCCAACCTGCTGAGCGCGCACCGCGACCTGACCAACCCGCTGGATCGCGCGCAGGTTGCCGCGCTGTGGGGTGTGGACTCGGTTCCGGCCGAGCCCGGCCTGACGGCGCTGGAGATGTTCCGCGCCGCCGCCGAGGGGCGGGTCAAGGCGCTGTGGATCGCCTGCACGAACCCGCTGCAATCGCTGCCCGCCGCGGCGCTGACGCGCGCCGCGCTCGAGCGCGCCGAGCTGGTCGTGGTGCAGGAGGCCTACGCCGACACCGCGACCACGCGCCTGGCCGACGTCGTGCTCCCGGCGGCGGCCTGGGGCGAGAAGGAAGGCACCGTGACCAATTCCGAGCGCTGCATCTCGCGCGTGCGCGCGGCGGTCGCGCCACCGGGCCTGGCCCGCCCGGACTGGGAGATCGCCGCCGATTTCGGCAGGCGCCTCGAAGCGGTGCTGCGCCCGGGCCGCCCGTCGATGTTCGCCTGGCCCGATGCGCAGGCGGTGTGGCTCGAGCACCGGGAGTCCACGCGCGGGCGCGACCTCGACATCACCGGGCTGAGCTGGGATCTGCTCGAGCGCGACGGGCCGCAGCCATGGCCCTTCGCCGAAGGTGCGCGGAAGGGCCGCGCGCGCCTGTACACCGATGCGCGCTTCGCCACCGCCGACGGCCGCGCGCGCTTCGACGCGCCGCACTACACGCCGGTTGCCGAGCCGCGCGATGTGCGCTTCCCGGTGGCGCTGACCACCGGACGCCTGCGCGATCAGTGGCATGGCATGAGCCGCAGCGGCACTGTCGCCCAGCTGTTCGCGCACCGCCCCCGACCGTCCATCGACCTGCACCCTGCCGACATGGCGCGGCGCGGGCTGGACGAGGGCGACCTGGTGCAGGTCACGTCGCGACGCGGCACGCAGATCCTGCCCGCGCGGGCCGATGACGGGGTCAGCCCGGGGCAGGCCTTCGCCGCCATGCACTGGGGGCCGGAGTTCCTCACCGGCACCGCAGGCAACGGCACGCCCACGCTGGGGGTCAACGCGCTGACCCTGGACGCGCTCGATCCGGTGTCGCGCCAGCCCGAGTTCAAGCACGCGGCGGTCAAGCTGCTCAAGGCCGAACTGCCCTGGCGCCTGGCCGCGTTCGGCTGGATCGACGCGTCCCGGCTCGACGCCGCGCGGCGCGAACTGATGCAGGCGCTGGGCGGACTGGCCTACCTGAGTTGCGTTCCCTTCGGTCGCGAACGAGCCGGCCTGGCGCTCCACGCCGCCGACGCCGAACGCGCCAGCGAGATGGCGCTGCGCAGGGTCGTCGACGTGTTCGGCCTCGACGCTCCCGGCGTGCTGCGCTATCGAGACGGTCGCAGCCTCGACGAGCGCGCGGTACGGCTCGACGGCGACAGCCTCGCCGCGGTGCTGCTCACGGGGTCGGTGGCCTCCACCGACGCGCAGACCTGGCTGTACGAACTGCTGAGCTCGGCAAGCGCCGCACGCGCGCTCGGCCGGCGCCTGCTGTCCCCCGGCCGGCAGCCACCGCGGGGCGCCCCCGCGCGCGGCGCGCAGGTATGCAACTGCTTCGACGTGCACGAAGCCGAGATCGTCGCCGCGCTGCGGCGGCTGCCGGGCGATGCGGCGCGACGCCTGGCCGGTGTGCAGCAGGGCCTGCGCTGCGGCACCCAGTGCGGCTCCTGCCTTCCGGCGCTGCGGCGCCTCGTGTCCCAGGAGACCATGGCATGAATCCGTCCCGCATGTTCCCCGTGCTGCTGGTGGGCGCCGGACCGGGTGACCCCGATCTGCTCACCCGCAAGGCGCTGCGCGCCATCCGCCAGGCCACGGTGATCCTGGTCGACGACCTCGTGCCGCCGGCCTGCCTGCGCGTGGCGCGCGCCACCTGCCGCATCGTGCAGGTCGGCAAGCGTGGCGGCTGCGCCAGCACGCCGCAGGACTTCATCCAGCGCCTGATGGTCGAGCAGGCCCGCCGCGGCGAGCGCGTGGTGCGGCTCAAGGGCGGCGACCCCGGAATGTTCGGTCGCAGCGGCGAGGAGATCGCCTGCCTGCGCGCCGCCGGCATCGAGGTCGAGGTGATTCCGGGCATCAGCGCGGGCGTGGCGGCCGCCGCTGCGGCCACCACGGCGTTGACCCATCGCGACCACTGCCACGGGGTGGCCTTCGTCACCGGGCACACGGCGCAGGCCGGCGGCGTCGACTGGGCCTGCCTGGTGCGTTCGCGCCTGACCCTGGTGATCTACATGGGCCTGGCGGGCGCATCCGCCATCCGCGGCGCGCTGCTCGACGGCGGCATGCCTGCCGACACGCCGGCCCTGCTGCTGCAGTCGGTGGGCACTCCGGCGCAGCGCCGGGTCGACACCACGCTGGGCTGGCTGGACACCGACCTGCGGGGCGCCGGGCTGAGAAGCCCCTGCGTGATGTTGATCGGCGCCGCCCTGGATACCGCGATGCAGCAGCTGCACGCGACGCTCCATGACCCGCCAAGCCGTGACTTCGCCTGAACCCGCCAGCCCCCCGAAAGGAGAACCATCATGCATCGCCTCACCTCCCCCATGCCGAGGATCGCCGGCAGCCCGTCGCGCGCCCTGATCGGAGCGACCACCGGCTTTTTCATCGGCTTCGGAGCCGTGTCGCTGTTCGGCCCCACCGCGCACAGTTTCGTCAAGGTCATGGGGCTGTCGCCCGAACAGGTCGGACTGCTGGTGGCCATGCCGATGCTGACGGGGTCGCTGCTGCGCATTCCCTTCGGCGCCTGGGTCGACCGCAGCGGCGGAAAGCGGCCCTTCCTGGTCCTGCTGCTGGCCTCCCTGCTGGGCATCGCAGGCCTGTACTGGATGCTGCAGGACCTGTACCCCTCGCACCTGACCCAGGCACAGTACCCGCTGCTGCTGCTTTGCGGTGCGCTCGGCGGCTGCGGCATCGCGACCTTCTCGGTGGGCATCGGGCAAGTCTCCTACTGGTATCCCAAGGCCCGGCAAGGCCGCGCGCTCGCCGCGTATGCGGGGCTGGGCAATACGTCTCCGGGCCTGGTGGCCATCGGCCTGCCGCTGATCATCGCCTTCGGCGGGCTGCGCATGGGCTATCTGGTGCTGGTCGGCGTGGTGCTCGCCGGGCTCGCCCTGTACCTCGGACTGGGCTACAACGCCCCGTACTTCCAGCTGCGCGCCCACGGCCTCGAGCCACGGCAGGCCGGCCTGCAGGCACGCGCGCTGGGACAGGAACTGCTGCCGGCGCCCAGCGTGCTGCATACGCTGCGCGACGCGGCGGGCAGCTGGCGCACCTGGCCGCTGGTCGGCCTGTATTTCACGTCCTTCGGGGGCTTTCTGGCACTGACGGCCTGGCTGCCCACGTTCTGGAGCAGCTACTACGCCGCGCCCCACTGGCTGGCGCTGGCCCTCACGGCCGGATTTTCGCTGCTGTCGTCGCTGATCCGCATCCCCGGCGGCGCCTGGTCCGACCGCTTCGGCGGCGAACGCGTGGCGCTCCTGTCCTTCCTCTTGGTGCTGCTCGGTGCGCTCATGATGAGCCTGTCCAGCGTGCTGGCCTGGAGCGCCTTCGCCGAGATCCTCATCGGAGCCGGCATGGGCGTGGCCAACGCCGCGGTGTTCAAGCTGGTGCCCCACTACGTTCCCGAGGCGGTGGGCGGCACCGCGGGCTGGGTCGGCGGGCTCGGGGCGCTGGGTGGCTTCGTCGTGCCGCCGATCCTGGGCCACGTGGCGCAATCCATGGGACAGGTCGGCTACGCGCGCGGCTACATGCTCTACGTGCTGCTGGCCATCGCCTGCCTGGCGCTCACCACCCTGCTGTACCGCACCCGCGGCGGCATCGCCGCCGCGCCGGCATCGCCCGCCCTGGCCGGCGTCCTGCTCGAACAGGAACCCGCCTGAGTCCGCTCGGCGGGTCGGGACCGTGCAGGCAGGCTCCCGCGGCTTGCACGACGCGCCGGCGGGATCAGGCGCCGCGCGCGGAAATCTCGAATCCCGCCGCGTAGGCCTCCGGGTCGCTGCCGTCCCAGACCCGGCCGTCGATGAGGGTCGAGCTGCGCAGGAGCTCGCGCGGCGTGGGCACGCCGAGCGCGCCGGCGACCTCGCGGTAGAGCTCGACCTCGTTCACCGCCCGCGCCACCGCCTCGTAGTCGGGGTCGTCGCGGAGCAGGCCCCAGCGACGGAACTGGGTCAGGAACCACATGCCGTCGGACAGCCAGGGGAAATTGACCTGTCCATCGGCGTGGAAGGCCAACGCATGCGCGTCGGCTCGCCGCCCGCCAAGTCCGTCGGCATAGTCGCCGAGAATGCGCGGAAGGATGGTGCCCACGGTGCTGTCCACGCAGCTCGCGCCCGCCAGCGTGCCGGCCGTCGCGGCCCGATTGCCCTCCGACGCGTCGATCCAGCGGCAGGCCTCGACGATGGCGGCCATCGCAGCCCGCGTCGCGTTCGGGTGGGTTCGCACGAAATCCCGCGTGGCGCCGAGGACCTTCTCAGGATGGTCCGGCCACACCTCCTGGCTCGTGGCGATCGTGAACCCGACCTCGTCGACCACGGCGGCCGCGTTCCACGGCTCTCCCACGCAGCATCCGTCCATGGCGCCGGCGCGCATGCTGGACACCATGAGCGGCGGCGCCACGGTGATCTGGCGCACCTCGCGCAGCGGATCGATGCCCAGGCTGGCCAGCCAGTACGACAGCCACATGGCATGCGTTCCGGTGGGGAAGGTCTGGGCGAAGGTATGGCGACGCTTGCCCGCACGCAGGGCCTCGGCGAGCCCGGCCGGCGTCGTGATGCCGTCCTGCGCCAGGCGCCGCGACAGCGTGATGCCCTGGCCGTTGCGATTGAGGGTCATCAGCACGGCCATGTCGCTGCGCGGGCTTCCGAGCCCCAGGTGCACACCGTACACCATGCCGTACAGCATGTCGGCCATGTGCAGCTCCCCACGCAGCAACTTGTCCCGCACGGCGGCCCACGAAGCTTCGCGACAAGGAACGATGCGCACCCCGTGCCTGCGGTCGAAGCCGAGCATCGACGCCATGACCACGGGCGCGCAGTCGGTCAGGGCCATGAAGCCCACGCGCACTTCGTCGAGCTCGGGGCTGCCGAACAAGGCCAGGGGCGCGACGTCGGGTGTGCAAGCGCCCGGATTCGGGGCAGGCATGCACGCTTTGGGTGCGTGGTTCATAGCAGGTCCGCCGCATCCAGAATGCGCTGCGCGATGTCGCCGAGCTTCAGGCCCTTCTCCATCGCCTGGCGCCGCATGCGCGAGTAGGCCTCTTCCTCGCCGATGTGCAGGCGTTTCATCACCAGTCCCTTGGCGCGTTCGATGATCTTGCGTTCGCTCAGCTGCTGCCGTGCCTGGTCGAGCTGGGCCCGCAGCGCGCGCTCACGGGCGAAGCGCGCCAGCGCCACCTCGATCACGGGCTTGACCCGGCTGGGCTTGAGCCCGTCCACGATATAGGCGGCCACGCCGGCGTCGACGGCCAGGCGCGCCGTCTGCGCATCGTCGTCGTCCGTGAAGAGCACGATGGGGCGCGGCGTGTCCCGAGTCGCCAGCACGACATGCTCGAGCAGGTCGCGCACGCACGACTCGGCATCCACGATGAGAAGGTCCGGCTGAAGGTCGACCACGCGCGCGTCGAGATCCGCATCGGCGGGCAGCAGCGCGGCCACCTCGTAGCCCGCGTCCTGCAATCCCTGCACCAGCGCCGCACCCCGGGCCATGCCGGCGGCGCCCCGGAAGCTTGCACCCGCCGCGCGCGCAGGATCCTGCATCACCACGGCGACGGTGGGCTTTCTGGGATCCCTGGAGGGCGGCGACATGCGCAAGGAATTGCAAATTCCGTGCCTTGCCTGGCGATCGTCGCGATTGCTCGGCGTCAAGGCGTGACGTCGCGCCCCGACCTCCAATCGACGCATGGACAGATCGGATCGGTGGCGGATGAGGCCGACGTGGCGGGACGCCACGCGGCGGAGGGCGCGACCCGCCGTGGCCGTGGGCCTGGCGCTGCTGTGCGCCGGGCTGGCGGCGTGCGCGAGCCTCGTCAAGGGATCGGCACAGACCATCGCGATTCGCACCGATCCACCCGGCGCGGCCTGCGCACTGACGCGCGCCGGCCTGAACATCGGCGACGTCGATCCGACGCCGGCGACGGTGTCGGTGTTCAAGTCCGGCGAGCCGATCGTCGTCGCATGTCGCAAGCCGGGCTACACGCCGGCAACGACGACCCTGGGAGCCGGCTTCGAAGGGGCGACCGTCGGCAACATCGTGCTCGGCGGGCTGATCGGCGTGTTCGTCGACATGGGCAGCGGGGCCACCCACGAGTACCCGAAGGCGGTCTCGATCACGCTGATCCCAGAGGTGTTCGCGTCGATCGCGGCTCGCGACACCTTTTTCGACGGCCTGCGCTCGCGATTCCTCGACGAGTGGAAGGCGGGCCTGCGACAGGTCGAGGCCAGCTGCGCCGAGCCGGACTGCGCGCGGCGCATCCGGGCCGCCAACGCGCTGCGCGATGCGCGGCTCCAGGAAATCGAACAGGCGCGGCGCGACGCGCACATCGGCATGCAGGGCGCGGCGGGGCCGCCCGCCCGTGGCGGTGAACCAGGGAGACGACCATGAAGATGACGAATGCAGGCAGCGTGCGCCCGGGGTGGCGGGGCATGCTGGCGATCGCGGCCTTGCTGCTGTCGGGCTGCGCCTACAGCGTCGGCTACAACTCCACCTACCTGCCTGCGCCGGCGGCCGGCGCGACCGGCGAACGCGTCGCCGGGCAAGTCCTGATCTACATGCCGCAGGAGGATGTGGATTGGGTGTACTCCGGGCACCCGACGAGCTTCACCGCGAGCGCCACGACGCTGAGCATTCCCCTCGGAAGCATCACGCAGCAGATCGCGGTCCGGGTGTTCGCGCGGGACTTCTCCAGCGTGCAGGCGGTGACCTCGCTGGAGGGGCACTCGGGCTATCTGGTCGAGGTGCAACCGAAGGTCCGCCACTTCGAGTACGCATACAACCAGCTGCGCAATCTCGGCCTCGCGATCACGCCGGAGGTCTCGCTGGAGCTTCACGTGCTCGCCCGGGATCCGGCCGGGAAGGTCGTCCTCGACAAGGTCTACGAATCGGGCGCGGTCCAGGGAGAAACCTATGTGGCCAGCGCCAGCCCGGCGGAGAAGACCAACGCCGCCGTGCACCAGGTGCTCTGGCGCCTGCTGTCGCAGGCGGCGACCGACATCCGCGCCGCTGTGCACTGACGCCAGGAGGGCGAGCGCGGCGTCGGCCGCGGCCCTTCCCATGGAGGCCGTTCAGCCTTGCTCGACCGCCCCCTTGGCGGCGAGCCAGAAGGCCTCCGCGGCCTGGCCCAGCGCGGCGCGGCCCCGATAGAGCCGGACATCCAGGTCGATGCACCAGTCTTGCGACGCCGCCACGACGAGTCTTCCGCTTTCCAGGTCCTCGCCCACCAGCAACTCCGGCAACCAGGCCAGCCCGCGCCCATCGAGGGTCATCGTGCGCAGCACCGACGCCAGATGCGCGGTCAGCACGTTCGGCGCATGCAGCCGGTCCAGCGCCTGCCCCTTCAGTTCCCGCAGGATGCGCCCCAGGCCCGACTCGGCGCTGTAGCTCAGCAGGCTGACCGACGCCGACCTGGCGTCTCGGGGCAGCCGGTGGAGGGGAGCCCCGCTCGGGTCGGGCGCCGACACGGGGAGCAGGCGGTCCCCGCCGACCACCAGACAGGGACACCCCGCCTCGTCCATCGGACCAGGCACCCGCGCATGGCCGTAGGCCAGCATGAACTGCGCCTGACTCTGCAGCACGAGGGCCTCGCACCGCAGTTGCACATCCGAGACCAGCTGGATCGGGCCCACCGCGGTCCGCGCTTCCAGCGCCCGCAGCCACCGCGGCATGAAGGTGAACGACAGCGCGTGGGTCGACGCGAAGCGCAGGGTCGTGCTGCTGGCTTCGGCGATGGCGCGGGCCTCGCCGGGAATGCGCGCGACGTCGGCCTGGAGCTTGCGGGCCACCTCGAGAAACCAGCGCCCCACTTCGGTGAGCTGCGCCGGCTGCGAGCTCCGGTCGAACAGATCCACCCCCAGCCACTCCTCCAGCGCACGCACGCGACGGCTGAAGGCCGGCTGGGTCATGTGCCGCTCGTCGGCCGCCCGCGAGAAGTTGCCGCTGGCCGCCAGCACGGTGAAGTCGTCGAGCCAGCTCAGGTTCATCGTCATGGCGGTGCTTTCAAGGCATCAAAGACCAAAAAAACGGCATTGGGCAAGCGCCGGTTCGCCAACGATCATTTCCATCCTGAAAGTCCGCTCTGCCGACAGGAGACCCGTGTGAAGATCGTCGAGATCCGTGAGAAAACCATACCCATCAGCAGCCCGATCCGCAACGCGTACATCGACTTTAGCAAAATGACCCTGAGCCTGGTCGCCGTGATCACCGACGTGATCCGCGACGGCAAACCCGTGGTCGGCTACGGTTTCAACTCGAATGGCCGATACGGCCAGGGCACGCTGATGCGCGAGCGTTTCATTCCCCGCCTGACCGAGGCGGCGCCAGAATCCCTGATCGACGCCAGCGGAAACAACCTCGATCCGCACAAGATCTGGCAGACCATGTTCACCAACGAAAAACCCGGTGGACACGGTGAACGCTCGGTGGCGATCGGCACCATCGACATGGCCGTATGGGATGCCGTCGCGAAAATCGAAGGAAAACCCCTTTTCCAACTCCTGGCGGATCGCTACGGAAACGGCCGGCCCAACCGGAAGATATTCGTCTACGCCGCCGGCGGCTATTACTACCCCGGACAGGACCACGGCAAGCTCAAGGACGAGATGCGCAGTTACATCGACCGCGGCTACACGGTGGTCAAGAAAAAGATCGGCGGCGCCTCGCTCGACGAAGACCTGCGGCGCATCGATTCCATCCTGAGCGTGCTCGGCGACGGCCAGAAACTCTGCGTCGACGCCAACGGGCGCTTCGACCTCGACACCGCGATCCGCTATGCCAAGGCGCTGTCGCAATACGACCTGTTCTGGTACGAGGAGCCGGGCGATCCGCTCGATTTTGAGCTGCAGGCGACCCTGCGCAACTACTACAGCAACCCGATGGCCACCGGCGAGGACCTGTTCTCGATGCAGGATGCGCGCAACCTGATCCGCTACGGCGGAATGCGCCCGGACCGCGACTACCTGCAGTTCGACTGCGCGCTCAGCTACGGCCTCGTCGAGTACCTGCGCACCCTGGACATGCTCGAGGAGCACGGCTGGAGCGCCAGCCGCTGCATCCCCCACGGCGGGCACCAGATGTCGCTGAACATCGCGGCCGGCCTGGGACTGGGCGGCAACGAGTCCTACCCCGATCTGTTCCAGCCCTTCGGCGGCTTCCCCGATGGCGTGAAGGTCGAGAACAGCTACGTGACCCTGCCCGATCTGCCGGGAATCGGATTCGAGGGCAAGGCCGATCTGTACGCCCAGATGCGGGCCTTGTCGGATTGAGAACCCGGCCGCGGACGCGAACAGACAGCGTCCGCGCATGAAACCAACGAGGAGATAAGCCATGCAGGTATTGCGAGCCGTCCGCCGGATTCCCGGCGGCATGATGATCGTGCCACTCATCCTGGCCGCCCTGATTCACACCTTCACCCCCGGCGTGCTGGCCCTGGGGTCATTCACTTCCGCGATCTTCTCCGCCCACGGCCTGGACGCGATGATCGGGCTCCAGCTGTTTTTCATAGGCACCCGCTTCAAGGTGCGCCAGGCCCCCGAGGTGGTCAAGCGCGGCGCGGTCCTCATGCTCGCCAAATATGGTGCCGGTGCGATTCTCGGCCTGCTCGTCGCCCATTATTTCGGCCTGGGCGGCATCCTCGGGGTTTCGGTGCTGGCCATCGTCTCCACGGTCACCGGCGCCAACGGAGCGCTCTACCTGTCGCTGGTCGGTGAATACGGAGATACCGAGGATTCCGCGGCGATGTGCATTCTCAACCTGCACGACGGCCCATTCCTGACTCTTCTCACCCTCGGAGTCACCGGTCTCGCGCATATTCCGGCGATGAGTCTTCTGGCGGCGGTCCTTCCGCTTCTGATCGGCGCCATCCTGGGCAACATCGACAGCGGCTTCGAGAAGCTGTTCGCCCCCGGCGTTCACGTGGTCATTCCCTTCATCGGATTCACCATCGGCGCCACTATCAACCTCGCAAATCTGGCGCATGCGGGCATCGGCGGAATTGTTCTCGGATTGATCACGGTGGTCATCGGCGGCGGTGCGACGATCCTGGCGGACCGCCGCATTCTTCGCCGCCCGGGCTACGCCGGCGCGGCGCTCTCGAGTTCCTCCGGCAACTCGATCGCCAACCCGGCCGCGGTCGCCGCGCTCGATGCCCACTACCACCCCTTCGTGCAGCAGGCCACGGTGGAAATCGCCGCGTCGGTCGTGCTGACCGCCATCCTGGTCCCGTTCCTGACCTCCTACTTCGCCACCCGCTTCGGTCGAGGCGCCGATCCCGAGATCGAGGAGCAAGGCGCGGACGCGCAGGTCGCGTACTGAGGAGTTCGATGATGCGGATCGGCCACTTCGCCGCGGGGGCGTGAGACTTGGATTCCTCGCCCCGCGCGCGAAGGCGGCGCGTGTGAAGGCCGTCAGCCCCGACCCGTCGACCCCGCCTCGAGGCGTGGAGTTGCGCGCAGGTCGAGGCTCGATCGCCAAGGGACCAATCGACCCGGTCCGCAGCGACCTCTCGCTGCAACCAGGGCAGTTGTTCCCAGCGCCGGTAGATCTCCACGTCGTACCCAGAGTCCAAGACGTTACCCCAATCCGTAATCGTGCAGATCAGTCCGGGCCCGACCATCTCCACGGCCCGTGGCGATGCAAGAGAGTCGCTCACGATGAACATCAAGCCGACGGATCCTGCTGTGGCAGTCATAGAGCCCATGCCGAAGACCGGGCACATCAGACCTCGAGCCGCTTAGCGCAAGAAGCGATTCGGTGCATACCACGCACCCAAGGCGATGTATGAGCCCGCAAAGATGCCGACGCATGCCACAGCCACGTTGGCCAGCGGGGAGCGAATCCAGAGATCCGATCGACTCACGACCGCTGCCTGCGTGAAATGCTGGCGGGCAGCGTGCCACCCATGCAGGCGCCGACCAGGGTGATCGCGTCTCCCGGTCCCCCTGATTGGCTCACGGTGAAGCGCACAGGGCGGGCCTCGGTGCTACTGTGCACGCATTGCGTAACACACGAGATTCACAAGATGAGCGAAGCGACCTCGTCCTGGCGGACTCGTGATTGGCAGGCCTGCAACGGCGACCTGGCCGTTTGCTTTCAGCTTTTGAATTGCTCACATCATTACATTTGTTACGAGTTGCCATCAGAATCTCTGCCTCGTAGCTTTACGATTTGCCACAGTCTTTTGGGAAGCTCTCCGTAAATCATCCTTTGCCCAAAGCCGCCCCATGCAGCGCCACCTCTACCTTGAAATCTTGGCCCTCGCCGCGCTTGCAAGCGTGGCGTGCCTCAACATCGCGCATGCCGCGATGCACGTTGTCCCCGGAGAATGGATAACTCGGAACACGGTAATGACCCCGGAGGGTCCGAAAACCATGACCCAGAGGCAGTGCAACCGGGGCGCGGATGTCACTGACCTATTCGTCAAACATCAGAAAAACGTCGTCTGCACCGTGGGGAAAATCAGTGGCCCGGACAGTTCTGGTGCCTATTTGCTGCATGACACGTGCGTGCCCCCGGGGGCCCCTGCGGGCGGTTCGACCAGACTGAGCATGCTCGCCCGGGTGACCGTAGCCCCCGACGGACGCTCCGTGCACGGCATGGTGAGGGCCACGGACACGGTGAACGGCAGGTCGTTCACGGTTCCGCCCACCCGTTTCACGTCGGACTATGCCGGGTCCTGCCCGGGACGTTGATCGGACCCTGGCGGTGCCACGAAGCCATGCCGCGCTGGGAAGATGCTCAGACTCTTCCCTTGAGCGAGCATCCGCCCGAGCTCGGCACGCTGCTCGTTGAAATGCTGGCCATGTCGATGCGTCTGGTCGAGCAGCTGACGGGCCAAGCTGGCATCGTTCTGTCCTTGGCCCCGTCCATCACCCTGGTTTCGCAGACGCTGCGCGAGTGGACGGTCGAGGCGCTGGAGCGTTTCGATGGTCATCCCGCTGTGCGGAGGCAGCTGGTCGGCCTGAGCGGGCATTGGGCGCTGCCAGTGGCGATGACGGCAATAGCGTGGTCAGCAGCCACCGGCAACGTCGGTCTCGGGGATTGCGGCTTTCAGCGCCATCGCACCGGCGCCTTCGACCGGGTGCAGCCTTCCGGCCTCAGCCTCCGAACCAGTCACACCGAACATAGGTATTCCGGTTCACAATTTAGCCAACGATCGACACGGCGCCTTCGGATTGACGGCCATTGTGGCGGTACGGGTGCGCCGCTACTCTTAATTCTAGGGCTTGTGGCGTGACAAGATCGGGCGCCGGGCTTCATGGCTTTTTATCTTTACATGCAGGCTAGGCACGAGCCGGCAAGTCCATGATGCACTTGCGTTTTCTGAGGGTTCGCGTGACCAGAATATGCCGCACCACCCAGTTTATAGGGCATGGCCTGCGGGATACATTACGTTAGGCTCCTACAGGGAGGAGGTTGCAATATGCAGGTCGCTTTCGGCAAGCACGCTGGAAAATCCGTCGAGCTCTTGATGTTCAAAGAGCCAGGCTACGTGCACTGGTTGCTTCAGCAATCCCCTTCGGGCGCGTTGCTCGTGGTTCAGCGGCATGCGCATTCGTTGATGAAGAAGTTCGACGCGAAGCCTCTCCATCGACAGTGCCACGGCCACAACTGTTCGGCGCTCGCAACTCGTGCCACGGTTTACGGGAACAGCCTAGCTCCGTACTGGTGGTGTGACAACTGCGATCCTTATGAGGCTGGCGCTAACAGTGGCAAGTTGCAAGGGGTTCGAACCTATAGCGAGGCGCTCACCCATGTGGAGTTCTACTGCGGCGGGCGGAAGTCAGACTACGTCGCGCTTGTCAAGTACCTTGCCCAAGCAAAGGGCTTGCCAACACGGGTGGGCGAGCAGCAGGCCAACGCGTTCTTTACCTAAGCATGCACCCGGAGCCTGACCCCTCCATCGAGCGGACGTCTTACCGCTAGCTGCGCCGGCGGTAAGACGTCCGCTCATGTCGAACGTTAGCGCCTTCACTCGCCCTTTGCACTTACTTCACTAATCACAATGTCCGCACGCCAACCAAAGGATGACCGAGTTTACCGAATTATAACAAACGCACTACTTTGGCTGTGCTTCGGCGGCGTATTAATCGGCGTTAATGCACTTGAATCCAAGGCGTCGCCTACAATATCTGTGCCACCGGAAATAATCACCCGCCTCATCAACCTAAAACTCTATCTAACCCAACTGGTGGCATCGGCCTTGCTGTTTGCGTTGTTTGCCTTTATCACGCACAAGGCAAAGGACAAGGCTAACTTCAATCGTGGTCAGTATTTCATCGGTCTCGTGTTTGGAGAATGGGGGGCGATTCTTATCAACTTTGGCTCCCTACTATTCATTGCGGGTATTATTGCCAACGCGCCGTTATATTGGCCCGGCACTCTGGCGAACTATGCGTTTGGCTACTATTTGCTTCCAAAGCGCTAACCCGGCAGTCGAGAGGGGCAGCCAAAAAGCTGCGCTTTTGGGTTCCCTACGCGCTTCGCGCTCCGGCTGCCCCTCACTGCTATGTTATGCGTCATAGAGACCTGATCCAATAATGATGGTTGTGCCAACCGAAAACTGAGCCAGATGTTCGACCTACCCTGCTGTCTTCTTGTGCAGCGGGGACGACAGGAGTGATCACATGGACGTGATCGGCAAGATCCGAGGGCTGGGCGTCGAACTCGAAGGCTTCCAGGGTGCGTACGAAGGGGAACTTGGCGATGAGCAGCCCCATCTGGATGCGCCGCTCGTCCTTGCGGCCGACCTCGGCGGTGCACAGCAGGGTCAGTGCCTCGCGCAGGTTCAGCTCCTGGCGTGTGGCCTGATCCAGCAGGGTGTCGAGCTGGTCGCGGATGGCCGTGAGCTTGAGACGCGTGAGCATGGACTCCAGCCCGTCCAGGTCGAGCGTCGGCTTGGGGGTCTTGGTCGCAGCCATCACCAGGCCCCTCCCAGCATGTCTTCGTACTGCTGCAGCGGCCGCAGCAGCTCGGCGGGCACCTCGGGCGGCGCTGCCGTGGCGGGCGGCGCCTTGGGCAGCCAGCTCACGCCGACCGTGTGGGCCCCGACGATGCCGGTCAGGTGGGCGCGCTCGACGATGTTGGCCCGACGCAGCGGGCTCTGCGCATGACACGCCACTTCCCGCCCGGCGTACAGCACGCGCACCATGCGCTCGGCCACGATCACCGTGACGCTCTCGCCGATGAGCCGCCACGGCACGCTGTAGCGGTTGGTGTCGAGCTCCACGCAAGCGTCGGTATGCACCCGCCGCACCAACTCGCGCACCTGCAGGAACGGCACCAGCTGGGGCAGCGGCTTGAGGGCTGTGCGCTCCATGCGCTCGAAACGCTCCAGCGGAACCTCGCCGGTGGTGCCGTGCACGCGCCGGTCGGCGATCTCGCGCATCCAGTACGCCAGGTGCGCATGCAGCGCCTCTAGGCTGTCGAAGCTGTGTCCGGCAATCGCGTTGTGCTTGACGTAGCCCACGTCGCGCTCGTCCTTGCCCTTGGTGTGGCCGGCGACAATTAACTTGAGCGGTCGGCGACAACTATCTTGAGCGGTTGACGCACGCCGCCGGGGTGCGTGAAGCGGTCGGGTCCTAGAGTGGCCTGCCTCGATGAGGAGGCAGCCACTGTGC
>JAJZWA010000084.1 GCA_021846965.1 Pseudomonadota bacterium
CTGGAACAGGGAGTCCTGGCGTTGGGGCGTCGTGCGTGGAAGGGAGACTCTCAGGCGGGCGTGGTCGTGGCGTTGGGGCGTCGTGCGTGGGAGGGAGACTTTCAGGCGGGCGTGGTCCTGGCATTGGGGCGTCGTGCGTGGAAGGGAGACTTTCAGGCGGGCGTGGTCCTGGCGTTGGGGCGTCGTGCGTGGGAGGGAGACTTTCGTGCGGGCTCGATGGGTGCCGGGGTGCCTTCGGCTCGTGGGCCATGCTGGTGGTGCGAGCGGGGGCTGGGGCGCGCGGGTGGGTGGCGTTCGGGGTGGCGAGCAGCGCAGGGGGGCAGGCGGCGCGCGCAGCGCGCTTCCAACCTCATGCTTGCGGCAGCTGTCTGAGCGCAGCGCGCAGCGCGTAGCGAGTTCTGCCGCACGCCTGCCTCCCGAGCAGCGCAAGCGCAGTCGGGCCCGCAGGGGCCGACCACCCCGTCGCCGCCCGCCCGCGCGCCCCAGCCCCCGCTCGTTGCCCCCTCCGTCGCCGGGCGCGAGCCCGGCTCCATCCCCCCGAGGGGGACGCACCCCACCTTGGGGCGGCCCTGCGGCGGGAGTGCTCTCGGCATTGGGGCGTGGTGCGGGGAAGAGGGGCTTTCAGGCGGGGTGGAGAGTTGCCTGTGGCGGGAGTGCTCTCGGCATTGGGGCGGCGGTGGGCGGGGTTGACTACACTTCGGGCATGAGTGACAAGGACTGGCTGGACGCCGTGCGCTGGGATGCGCAGGGCCTGGTGACCACCGTGGTGCAGGAAGCCGGCAGCGGCGACGTGCTGATGGTGGCGTGGATGAACCGCGAGGCGCTGGCTCGCACGCGAGAGCTCGGCGAGGCGGTGTTCTGGTCGCGTTCGCGCAAGCGCCTGTGGCACAAGGGCGAGGAATCCGGCCATGTGCAGAAGGTCGAATCCATCCGCCTGGACTGCGACGGCGACGTGCTGCTGCTCAGCGTGCGCCAGCTCGGCCACGAGCCGCCCATCGCCTGCCACACCGGGCGCCACTCCTGTTTTTATCGTGAACTCCAGGACGGCGCCTGGGCCAGCGTGGCCCCGGTGCTGAAGGACCCCGAGGACATTTACCGATGACCCAAGCCGCCGATGCCGGCGACCTGCTGGAGCGACTCGGAGAGCTGATCCTGGCGCGTCGCCAGGCCGATCCCGCCAAGTCCTACGTCGCGCGCCTGTACGCCAAGGGCGAGGACGCGATGCTCAAGAAGGTCGGCGAGGAGGCCACCGAATTCGTGCTCGCGGCCAAGGGGGGCGAGCGCGCCCAGATGGTCTACGAAGCCGCCGACCTCTGGTTCCACGTGCTGGTGGCGCTGGGCGCGCACGGCATCTCGCCGCGCGAGGTGCTGGCCGAACTGGCGCGGCGCGAAGGGGTTTCGGGGCTGCAGGAATTCGCCTCCCGCGGCTCCGGCGCGCCCCCTGCCGGCACGCGCTGATCGTGCGCTGGTGCAAGCTTGTTACCACCGCAATGTCGCATGTCGAGGCCGGATCGTCCGCTGCCCGTTAAAATGAGCGGTCTGTTCACATCCTGGGCGGTCTCCGCCCGTGCAAGCGCGTTTTCGCCCGGAATCCGCGCAGGAGGTTCATCATGGGTTCACTGAGCATTTGGCATTGGCTGATCGTCCTGGTCATCGTGATGATGGTCTTCGGCACGAAGAAGCTGAAGAACATCGGCACCGACCTCGGATCGGCGGTCAAGGGCTTCAAGGAAGGCATGCGCGATGGCGAGGGCACGACCCCCGCGGCGCCGGCCGACAAGCAGATCGCGGCGCAGGCCCCCGAGGCCGCCGCGCGCAAGGACGCGATCGACGTCGAGGCGAAGGAAAAGTCCTGAGCCCCGCGATGCACGCCAGGCGCGCCGGCCCCCACGGCCGGCCGCGGCGCCCTCATTGAGCCATGTTCGACATCGGAATTTCCGAGCTGGGCGTGATCGGCGTGGTCGCGCTGATCGTGCTCGGCCCCGAGAAGCTGCCGCGCGTGGCCCGCACGGTGGGCAACCTCATGGGCCGCGCGCAGCGCTACATGGCGGAGGTCAAGTCCGAGGTCAACCGGCAGATCGAGCTCGAGGAATTGCGCAACATGAAGTCGGCGGTCGAGACCTCGGTGCGCGATATCCAGCAGTCGGTGTCGAAGAACCTCGGCGACGTGCGCGACGAATTCGACAGTGCCTGGAAGGAGGCCACCGCGGGCCTGCCGGGCATGGGCTCCGCCGACGCTTCGAAGGATGCGGGCGGCGAGCCGGCGGGGCCCTACCTGGCCGAGCCAGGGCGCGCCAAGCGCCTGAAGCGCTCCGGCGGCGGCTCGGTGCCGCTGTGGTACCGTCGGCATTCCCGCCTGCGTGGGCACGCCCTGTCGGGTGCCGCGCGCATGGCGCGCTACCGTGTGCGCACGCGCGCCTGATCCCCGCGTTCCCTCCAGCCCCCTGAGCCCCCATTGAGCCCCGAGTGAGCACGGTGAGCGAAGCCCCGTCGTCCCAACCCGATGATCCGCAGGGCGAACAGCCCTTCATTTCCCACCTGATCGAGTTGCGCGACCGCCTCATCCGCGCGCTCATCGGGGTGGGCGTGGTGTTCGCGGTGCTGGTGGTCTACCCCGGTCCCTCGGGTCTGTTCGACCTGTTCGCGCGGCCGTTGATCGCGCACCTGCCCCATGGCTCCAGCATGATCGCCATCGGGGTCATCACTCCCTTCCTGGTGCCGCTGAAACTCACCATGCTGGCCGCGCTGATGGTGGCGCTGCCGGTGGTGCTCTACCAGCTCTGGGCCTTCGTCGCGCCGGGGCTGTACGCCCATGAGCGCCGGCTGGTACTGCCCCTGGTGGTGCTCAGCACGATCCTGTTCTACCTGGGCGTGTCCTTCGCCTATTTCATCGTGCTCGGCCGCCTCTTCACCTTCATCCAGGCGGTGGCGCCGAAGGTGATCACCGCGGCACCCGACATCGAGTCCTACCTGAATTTCGTGCTGACGCTGTTCCTGGCTTTCGGCAGCGCCTTCGAGGTTCCGGTGGTGCTGATGCTGCTGGTGCGGTTCCAGGTGCTGACCATCGCCCAGCTCAAGGCCTGGCGCGCGTATTTCATCGTGGCCGCCTTCGTCATCGCCGCGATCATCACGCCCCCCGACATCTTCTCGCAAAGCTCGCTGGCCGTGTCCATGATCCTGCTGTACGAAGTGGGCATCATCGGCGCTCGCATCCTCGGCACCTACTCGGCGCCTCCCGAAGAGGAATCGGGGGAGGAGCCCGCCAAGGACCAGGCCAAGGCACCGTCCGAAGGCGAATCCGGGAGCTGAGGCCCGGCGCGGCCGCGGGCCACGCAACGCGCGCGCGGCCCGACAGTCTGCACCGGGGGCTGCCCCCGTCAGCTCCGCGGCCGGCTCGATGGCCCGGGCCGTGAGGCCTGCCCCCAGGGGGCCAGGGCCGCCGGGCCCGCTTCATCCGCCGCTTCATCCGCCGCCTCGTCCGCCGCTTCGTCCTGATCCCCGGCCCTGTCCACCTCGCTCGCCGGCGGCGGCAGCGGGCGCAGGCCCACATGCACCCGCAGGCTGCGGCGCTTGCCGGCGCGCAGAATCTCCAGGCTGGCCGTGCCTCCCGGTGGCAGCGCGGCCACGCGATCGAGCAACTGGTCGGCGTCGTCGACGGCGTGGCCGTCGAGCGCCAGCAACACGTCCCCGGCGCGCAGGCCGGCACGTTGCGCGGG
Organism: Pseudomonadota bacterium; assembly: GCA_021846965.1. Lineage (GTDB taxonomy): Bacteria > Pseudomonadota > Gammaproteobacteria > Burkholderiales > Burkholderiaceae_C > Thiomonas_A. Next base: position 3,717 of record JAJZWA010000084.1, read on the forward strand.
GCCGCCCCTCAGCACCTCGGCGACGAGCAAGCCATGCCCATCGCGCAGGCCGAGGCGCCGCGCCTGCGCCGCGCTCATGTCGCGCACCTCCACACCGATCCAGCCGCGGAGTACCCGCCCGTGGGCGATGATCTGGCGCAGTACTTCGCGCGCGGTGGAGGCCGGCACCGCGAATCCGATGCCCAGCGATCCCCCCGAACTGGAATAGATGGCGGTGTTGATGCCCAGCAGGCGCCCGCGGACATCGACCAGCGCGCCGCCGGAGTTGCCGGGGTTGATCGCCGCGTCGGTCTGGATGAAATTCTCGAAGGTGTTGATCCCCAGGCGACTGCGGCCCAGCGCGCTGACGATACCCTGGGTCACCGTCTGGCCCACGCCGAAGGGATAGCCGATGGCCAGCACCACGTCGCCCACGCGCGCCTTGCGTTCGTCGGCGAAGTCCAGGGTCGGCGCATGCGGCAGATCGATGTGCAGGACCGCCAGGTCGGTGTCCGGATCGCGCCCGACCAGGGTGGCGCGGGCCTGGCGCCCATCGGCCAGGCGCACCTCGATCTGCTCGGCACCTTCGACCACGTGGTCATTGGTCAACACATAACCGCTCGGAGCGACCAGGACGCCCGAGCCCAGTCCGATGCTGGGACGCAAGGCGCCAGGGCTCTGTGCCGCGGATGCCGGGCGACGCCGGCGCGGCAGGCGCTCGGAGGTGACCGAGACCACCGCGGGCATCGCGTGCGCCGCCGCTTCGGCGTAGCCGCGCGGCGCCTGCGCGGCAGGCGCGGACAGCGCAGGCCCGGACGGCGCGGGCGCCGTCGCGGTGGGGGCGGCGAACCACTGTGGCGCCAGCAGGCGCGCGGCCAGCAGCACGCCCGCCGCAATCGTGGTCGCTTGAGCGAAAATCTCCCAGAGTCGTCGCATGGCCCGTGTTCCGTCGCGCTGCCGTGCCCCCATGCACCTCACACGGCCCGAAGAACCCGACATGCTCACACGCGAACGCCTTGCGGAGCACCTGCACGAATTGCTGAGCGTCGACAGCTTCGACGATTATGCCCCGAACGGCCTGCAGGTCGAGGGGCGTGCACGCATCCGGCGCGTGGTCAGCGGCGTGACCGCCAGCCTGGAACTGGTGCGCCGCGCCGCTGAGCTCGATGCCTGCGCATTGCTGGTGCACCACGGCTGGTTCTGGCGCGGCGAGGACGCGCGCGTGATCGGGCAACGGCACAAGCGATTGAAGGCGCTGCTGCAGGCCGACATGAACCTGTACGCCTACCACCTGCCGCTGGACGCACATCCCTTGCTGGGCAACAACGCCCAGCTGGCCGCGCGCCTGGGCTGGCAGGCCGAGAGCCGCTTCGGCAAGCAGGGCCTGGGCGTGCTGGGGCGGGCGCCTCAGGCCACGCGCGCCCAGCTGGCGCAGGCCCTGGAGCGCGTGCTCGGCCGACCGGTGCTGCTGGTGGGAGATCCCGAGGCGCCGGTCGGCCGCCTGGCCTGGTGCACGGGGGCGGCGCAGGGCTGGATCGAGCAGGCCCGTGAAGCAGGAGCCGACACCTACCTCAGCGGCGAGATCTCCGAGCCCACCGCGCATTACGCTCGCGAGATGGACGTGGCCTACCTGGCCTGCGGACACCACGCCACCGAGCGCTACGGCGTGCAGGCGCTGGGCGAGCACCTGGCGGCGCAATTCGGTATCGAACACCATTTCATCGACGTGGACAACCCTGCCTGAGACCGACATGACCCAGCCCAAGCCCCTGGCGATTTCCATGGGAGATGCCGCGGGCATCGGCCCTGAGATCATCGTGAAGGCCTTTGCGCGCGGACAGGCGCGGGGCTGCGTGGTCTACGGTTGCGCCGAGGTGCTGGCGCGGGCGGCCGGGCTCCTCGACGCCGATCAGGCCTGCGGGCGCGCCGTGGTCGCTCGCATCGACGGACCCGGCGACGCGTCCGCGCTGCCCCCGGGGGTGATCCCCGTGGTGCAGGCCGAGGGCGTCGATCCGGCCGCCCTGCGCGAGCTGGTGCCGGGGCGGGTGGACGCGCGCGCTGGCGCCGCCGCGCATGCCAGCATCGTGGCCGGGGCGCGCGCGGCGCTGCGCGGCGAGGTGGCGGCCCTGGTGACTGCGCCCATCCACAAGGAGGCGCTGCACGCGGCGGGCGTGCGCTTTCCCGGACATACCGAGATCCTGCAGGATCTGTGCGGTGGCGCGCCGGTGCGCATGATGCTGGCCAACGACGAGTTGCGCACCGTGCTGGTCACCATTCACCTCAGCGTGCGCCGCGCGCTGGATGCGATCACCGAGCAGGCCGTGCTGCAGACCCTGCGCATCACCCACGCGGCGGCGCGCGCCTGGGGCCTGCAGGCTCCGCGCATCGCGGTGGCGGGTCTCAATCCCCACGCCGGTGAAGGCGGATTGTTCGGCGACGAGGAAACGCGCATCCTGGTCCCGGCCATCGAGCGCGCCCGCGCCGAGGGCATCGACGCCAGCGGTCCCTATGCCCCCGATACGGTGTTCATGCGTGCCCGCAACACGCCCCAGCATCCGGGAGCCTTCGACGTGGTCGTGGCCATGCTGCACGACCACGCCCTGATTCCCGTGAAATACCTGGGGCTGGAGCAGGGGGTCAACATCACCCTGGGCCTGCCCTTCGTGCGCACCAGCCCCGACCATGGAACCGCCTTCGACATCGCGGGGCGCGGCGTGGCCGACGAGGCCAGCCTGTGTTCGGCCATCACCATGGCGCGGCGCCTGGCCGAGCCGGCGCTCAGCGCTTGAGGCTGTCGCGGATCTCGCGCAGCAGCAGCACGTCCTCGGGGGTGGGCGGCGGGGGCGGGGCCTGCTCGGGCTGCGCGCGCTTGAGCTTGGCGATCATGCGCACCATCAGGAAGATCACGAAGGCCAGGATCAGGAAGTTCAAGGTGATCGTGAGGAAATCCCCGTAGGCCAGCACGGGGATGTTGGCCTTTTTCAGGGCCTCCAGCGTGCGCGGCGTGCCGGGGGGCAAATCCCCGAGGACGATGAACAGGTTGGTGAAGTCGATCTTGCCCACCACCAGGCCCACCACCGGCATGATGAGATCGCCGACCAGCGCGGACACGATCTTGCCGAAGGCGCCGCCGATGATCACCGCCACGGCCAGATCGACCACATTGCCCTTGACCGCGAAATCCTTGAAGTCCTTCAGAAGGCTCATCGGAACCGTCTCCGTATCGTGAGAGCTGCGTGAGAAAAACATGGAAGCGAGGAAGCTGAAGTGTATTTTGACGCAGGGACCGAACTTTGCGAAGCCGGGGCAGGGCTTTTCCCGGGCCTGGTGGTCATGCTGCAGCGCGAGATCCAAAACCCCCGACACGCCCCGCGCGACGCCCGCTTGCGCGCGCGCAAGAATCCGGGGCGGCTGCGGTAAATAAGAATCTACTTATACATAGTTTTCCTAATGCCCCCGGGGGCATGCGGGTTCCACAATGCGGTCCTCGCACGGGGGGCAGGGTGTTCGCGCCAGGCCCTTCCGAACGGCCGCAGGCGGCCATCGACAACGCCCGAGGGAACCCATGGACTCGCAACGCCGGATCTGGTTGATCGCCGCGGGAGCGGCCGGATGCGTGGGCGGCGCAGGCGCCGCGCTGCCCTTCGCCGAATCCCTGGGCCCCTCGGCCAAGGCACGTGCCGAGGGCGGGCCGCTGGAGGTGGACATCTCCGCGCTGCGCCCGGCCGAGAAAATGACCGTGCTGTGGCGCGGCCAGCCCATCTGGTTCCTGCGTCGCACGCCGCAGATGCTGGCCAGCCTCGAGCACACCGAAGCCCTGGTGGCCGACCCGCTGTCGAAAAACCAGGACGTGCCGACCCCCGCCTGGGCCCAGAACCGCTGGCGCTCCATCCGTCCCGAATACCTGGTGGTCGTGGGCATCTGCACCCACCTGGGCTGCTCGCCCGTGGACCGCTTCCGCCCCGGGCCGCAGCCCTCGCTCCCGGCCGATTGGGACGGTGGTTTCCTGTGCCCCTGCCACGGTTCCCAGTTCGACCTCGCCGCAAGGGTGTTCAAGAACATGCCGGCGCCGGCCAACCTGCCGGTGCCTCCCTACCGCTTCCTCGGCGAGCACAAGATCCTGCTCGGCGAAGCCCAGGCCTGAGGAGAGTCGATCATGTCCCAGAGCAGTTCCCCCGAGATCGCCGAGGACGGCCAGCGCGTCGGCCTGCGCCAGTGGATCGACGACCGCTTTCCCTTTTCCGCGCTGTGGTCGGCGCACCTGACCGAGTACTACGCGCCGAAGAACCTGAACTTCTGGTACTACTTCGGCTCGCTCGCGATCTTCGTGCTGGCCCTGCAGATCGTCAGTGGCATTTTCCTGGCCATGCACTACAAGCCCGACTCGGCGCTGGCCTTCGGCTCGGTCGAGCTGATCATGCGCGACGTCGACTGGGGCTGGCTGATCCGCTACATCCATTCCACCGGTGCGTCGGCGTTTTTCATCATCATCTACATGCACATCTTCCGCGGCTTCCTGTACGGTTCCTACCGCAAGCCGCGCGAACTGGTGTGGATCGTCGGCTGCCTGATCTTTCTCGCGCTGATGGCCGAGGCCTTCTTCGGCTACCTGCTGCCCTGGGGCCAGATGTCCTTCTGGGGCGCCCAGGTGATCGTCAACCTGTTCTCGGCCATTCCCGGCATCGGCCCCGATCTGGCGCTGTGGATCCGCGGTGACTACGTCGTGGGCGACGCCACGCTCAACCGCTTCTACGCCTTCCACATCGTCGCCATCCCGCTGCTGCTGGTGGCCATCGTGGGTGCGCACATCATCGCGCTGCACCAGGTCGGCTCCAACAACCCCGACGGCATCGAGATCAAGGCCAACAAGGACGAACGCGGCAACCCGCGCGACGGCATCACCTTCCATCCCTACTACACCGTGCACGATCTGTTCGGGGTCTCAGTGTTCCTGATGGTGTTCTGCGCGGTGCTGTTCTTCGCCCCCACCTTCGGCGGCTACTTCCTCGAGCACAACAACTTCATGCCGGCCGACCCGCTGAAGACCCCGCCGCACATCGCGCCGGTCTGGTACTTCACGCCCTTCTATTCCATGCTGCGCGCCACCACCAGCACCTCGGTGCATCTCTGGATGGTCGTGCTGGGGGCGGCGGCGCTGCGCGCCGCCTGGCGCGCGCGCCGACGTCCGCTGCGTGCTGCGCTACTCGCGGCCGGCACCGCCTGGCTGCTGTGGGCGCTGGCCACGCTGGACGCCAAGTTCTGGGGCGTGGTGGTGATGGGCGGCGCGGTGCTGTCGCTGTTCGCGCTGCCCTGGCTGGACCGCTCGGCCGTCAAGTCCATGCGCTACCGTCCGCGCTGGCACCTGGCCCTGCTGCTGGGCTTCGTCTGCGCCTTCGTGGTGCTGGGCTGGTTCGGCATCTCGCCTCCCTCGCCGATGGGCTACTGGATCTCGGTGTCCTGCACCTTCGTGTATTTCGGATTCCTGTGGCTCATGCCCTGGTGGAGCCGCCTGGGACGATGCCGCCCGGTTCCCGAGCGCCTGGTCTACCGCCCGCACTGAACGCCGCCACCCAAGGCCGCCACCATGCCCCTCGACCTGCCTGTACGCGCTCCGCGCCCGGTGGCGCTGCTGCGCGCCGCGCTGCTGAGCCTTTGCTGCCTGCTGGGCCTTGCCGGCGGCGTGCGCGCCGAGACGGCGCCTCGCCTGCTGCACGCCCCCTACCGCGTGGGCGACATGCGCGCGCTGCAAAGCGGCGCACGCCTGTTCGTCAACTATTGCCTGAACTGCCATTCGGCGCAGTTCATGCGCTACGAGAAATTGCGCTCCATCGGCCTGAGCGGGGCGCAGATCCAGGCCAACCTGATGTTCACCGGGCAACGCCTGGGCGAGACCATGACCGTGGCGCTGACTCCCGAGCAGGCCCAGGAGTGGTTCGGCGCCGTGCCGCCCGACCTGTCGGTGATCGAGCGCGCCCTGGGCTCGGAACAAGGCTCCGGGGCCGACTTCCTCTACACCTATCTGCTCAGCTTCTACCGCGATGCTGCACGCCCCACCGGCTGGAACAACCTGCTGGTTCCCGGCGTGGCCATGCCCAACCCGCTGTGGCGCCTGCAGGGCGAGCGCGCGGCGCGCATGCGCCTGGAGACCGACCCGGCCGATCCGGCGGCCAGGCGCGAGGTGTTCCTGGGCTACCAGCAGCTTCACCCGGGGGTCTTGTCGGAAACGAGGTATGATTCACAGATTGCCGATCTTGTGGCCTTCATGCAGTGGATGGCCGAGCCGGCGCAGATCGAGCGCAAGCGCATCGGGGTCGTGGTCCTGCTGTTCCTGGCGGTATTCACCTTCATCACGTGGCGGCTCAAGACCGAATACTGGAAAGACGTGAA